>CAZQFB010000001.1:0-344256 GCA_964592525.1 uncultured Candidatus Saccharibacteria bacterium
AATAAACTTGATTGATTCATTTTTGCTTCTTGTTGTAAGCGTCTTATTGCTATATCACAATAATCTTTATCAATATCAACGCCAAGCCCTTTTCTATTGTGTAAATATGATGCAATAAGCGTTGAACCGCTACCCAAAAATGGGTCCAAAATTGTATCGCCAATAAAACTAAATAATTTTATACATCGCCTTGGTAATTCAGTCGGGAACGGCGCGGGATGTCCGCCCGCCCCCTTTTTGCTTTGGCCGGGGAAAGTCCAAACTCCATTTGTCCAATCCATAAATTCCTGTTTTGTTATATCGTTTTTTCTGCTTCCGCCCGTTTTTTTCCAACTATCTTTGTATAGTACTAAAATCAATTCTACCGGTGCTATAACATAGGGGGCGGAAGCGGACATATACGAACCCCAAGCTGTGCGGCGAGAAATGTTTCCTTCATTCCAAATAATTGTTGAGTGATATTTCCAGCCAATATCTTTTGCGATTTTTGTGATATCCGCGCCAACTGATTTTTGACCACCTTTGTTTTTATCAAGCGGAATGTTTAGTAAAAATCGCCCCTCTTTCTTCGCTAAATCAAAACATTTTTTAATCCATTTTTGGGTAAATTCCAAATAATCATCGTAAGTCAAATTGTCTGCATGCGAATTATAATGGATATCAACATTATAAGGCGGCGAGGTAATAATTAAATCAACAGAATTTTCGGGGATAGCGGTAATTTTCAAAATATCTTCATTGAAAATTGAAATTTTGTCATTACCAAAATATGGCTGTGGAGATTTTATATCGCCAACTGATTTTATATTTTGTTTTGTGGCCATTGTGTTTTGCATAAGATTATTTGATTAAATCGTCCACTTTAACATCTAACGCTTTAGCGATTTTTGCCAATGTTTCAATAGTCGGGTTTTGAATTGTTCCCGATTCAATTTTAATAATGGTGTTGTAGGCGACATCTGCCATTTTTGATAACCTATCCTGCGAAACACCCTTTTTATTCCGGGCCTTCTTTATGTTTTCCGATATTGTTGATATTTCGTTTGACTTGCTTGCCATAGAATAGTATTATTGTTATAAGGTTATGTTTTGGGATTAAGTCCTCATCATTACTACAATGATACTAAATTATATTAAACTTGGCAAGCAAAATATAGGGAGTAAATCTGTTGTGTGCGCACGGGTGGGTGGGGCAAACACAACTCCATTTCTGGCGGCGCATTTCGCAAAGCGAAATACGAAATTCGGCGGCGGCGAAAGCGAGGGCGGGGCGGGCATTCATTTCCCCCCAACCCCCTTTTCTGCCCGCCCCGCCCGAGCGTTCTGTTTTGGTTTCTGCCGCGCTTTGCGCGGCAATCAATCGGGATTTTGTTCAAAAAAGGTTCGCGCTTCGTTCAGTAATTGCGACCAATCTAAACATTGCGAATTTTGCGGGCAGTTTGTTGGCTCGCTCGCCCCGCCTGCGGCGGGGCTTCGCTCGCATTTTTCCATATATTTCGGCACAAAATCAAACGGACGGACAAAATCAAAAATCAGTTTTCTGTCCAGTAGGCGGCGGTTCGGGGCGGCAAAGCCGCCAGAGCAAAAACACACCTTTAAGAAATTTATTGAAATGTTTTTGCTTTCCAATTTTTTCCGCGTGCCGCAAAGCGGCACTACGAAGCCAGTTTTTAAATCCCGCGCTTTTTCCGCCGAAGGCGGAATGGCCAAAGGCGACTTTATTAAC
Organism: uncultured Candidatus Saccharibacteria bacterium; assembly: GCA_964592525.1. Lineage (GTDB taxonomy): Bacteria > Patescibacteriota > WWE3 > CAZQFB01 > CAZQFB01 > CAZQFB01. Next base: position 1,727 of record CAZQFB010000001.1, read on the forward strand.
ATTAAGAAGTAAAAACCTATGAAGACAAAATATTTTCTCTACGCCCGCAAATCAACCGAAGATGAAGAAAGACAAGTGATGAGTATTGAAGCACAACTTGCGGAGTTGGCGGACTTTGCTAAAAGAGAAAGCCTTGATATTGCCGAGCAATTTATTGAAAGCAAAAGCGCAAAGAAGCCGGGCCGAGAAATTTTTAACGAGATGATACAGAAAATCTACGAGAGTAAAGAGCTAGTAGGAATTTTGGCGTGGCACCCTGACAGATTGGCGAGAAACAGCGTTGACGGTGGGCAAGTGATTTACTTGATAGACATCGGCAAGATCGCTTCTTTGCGCTTTCCGACATTTTGGTTTGAGCCAACTCCGCAAGGGCTTTTTATGCTTCAAGTCGCCTTTGGCCAATCAAAATATTATTCCGACAATTTGTCGGAAAATGTTAAGCGCGGGATTCGCCAAAAACTCAGGCGCGGCGAATGGCCCGGCCTTGCGCCGTTTGGTTATGTGAATAATCCGAAAACGCGAACGATTGAGCCAGACCAAATGAAAGCAAGGGTTATCAAAAAAGCGTTTGAGGAATACGCGCAAGGCCGCCACACCTTGCTTTCACTCGGCGAACGCCTGAGTTTTTGGGGCGTGGTGAGCGGGACCGGAAAACCGCTTTGCAAAGCAACCCTGCAACGAATGCTGACAAATAAAGTTTATCTCGGCTTAATCGTCCATAATGGTGAAACTTACGAGGGCGGTTTTCCGGCAATTGTTTCCAGAGCGACTTTTGAGAAAGTACAGGAAGTTTTGAAAAACCGAGCCAAGCCGCGCCATTCCAAAAAGCGACATTATTTTCCATTCACCGGACTTTTAACTTGCGGCGAATGCGGCGCGGCTATTACCGCCCAATGGACGCACGGCAACGGCGGGACTTACCGCTATTATCGTTGTACCAAGCGGCTTGGCTCGTGTTCGCAAAGATATTTGAGAGAGGATTTGCTGGTTGAGCAGTTGAAAGACAAAATCTCAAAAGTCGCTCTTTGCGAAGACTGGAAAGAAAAAATGCTGGCAAAAGTGGAAATGTGGGAAAAGGAAAATATCCAGTCTTCGCAATCTTTCGCCCAAAATCTGGAAAAGGAAATCAAGGAAACCGAGCAAAAATTAGACAAGCTCGTTAACGCCTTTTTGGACGGAAGTATTGAAAAAGAAACTTACCTTGCCAAAAAGGACGAACTCATTAAAACAAAAACAGACCTTAACAAAAGAAAGGCTGATTTTGGGCGAAAGGGAAACAATTGGATTGAACCATTGAAAGATTGGATTTTATCCGCTCACCACGCCGAAAAACTGGCTTCGTCAAACGATTTTGATGAAATCAAATCGTTTGCGGAAAAAATTGGAACGAACCGCCGCCTACTGGACAGAAAACTGATTTTTGATTTTGTCCGTCCGTTTGATTTTGTGCCGAAATATATGGAAAAATGCGAGCGAAGCCCCGCCGCAGGCGGGGCGAGCGAGCCAACAAACTGCCCGCAAAATTCGCAATGTTTAGATTGGTCGGGGTGACAGGATTCGAACCTGCGACCTCACGCACCCCATGCGCGCGCGCTGCCAACTGCGCCACACCCCGTCTGTTAACTCCTTTAGACTGCCTTTTCGGGTAAGCCCCATACCACAAGATAAGTAGTAAAGGAGAGCGACCAACCGCTAAAACCGTACCTTCAATTGTTTCCTTTGAGGTTAATATTGAAGGGTCACACCCCAAAATTCCTTTAGATTTTAATGTTTTTATAGTGCTGTAGCAAGTGTGATATAGAATTATTCAGGACAGCAGATCCTCTCTCGGGCAATTTCTTCCCACTCCTCTCTATAATAGGCGATTCTTCCAAATTTAGTTGCGCGATATGTTCTGTAAGTGGGGTAGAGCACCTTACTACTGTCTTCACAGCTAATTCGAGCTTGCCTATAGACGCCACCCATGATTGGGTCAAACGGCAGTACGGTGTAAGCACAAGTCGTTTCACAATCCGCGTTTTCTGTGCAAAGATCTGGAGCATCAAGGGTATCTGGTCTTATCTCACAAGTGTTGTCCGGTGTGCAATACCTTTGGTAACAGTCCGCATCAAACTTGCAGTCATCGGCTTTATTTCCAGGAACATTCACACAGGTCATATCGACACAAGTTTTGTATTCTGTCAGTGGCGGTATATAACCTTCAGAATCAAAAGCGCCGGTATGCCTCTCATCATGCAGATGTTGAGGCCAGTCTAGGTATCCCATGGCTAATTCCAGTGAATAAGCATGTAAAGTCGATGTTTTTCTGTCTAGGTAAGATAAAAAGACTAAGTCGGTCAGACCATCTTGGTTTATATCAGCAATAGCAGCGTGATGCACGATGGTTTCATTTGCGTCGGTTTGTTTCAGAGTAGGTATTGGTGGATAGACATCTTCTCTAATTGTTTTACCCTCTACTCTGTAGAAATGATAGGCCGGTTCGTTATCTGAATTACCATACTTAATAAACTCTTTGTAACCATCACTGTCTATATCTCCTATTACAGTATCCGCAATCCCAGTTTCATAGAATAAGTTGCCTGTTATATTAGCAGGATTATTAGGTAGAATAGATATCTCAACTTCTGCACTAGGAGCTCTTCTAAAAGAATTATTCCCACTGGCAACTATAGTGCCCTGTGCATCGATAATTCTTAGGTTGTTTTCACTATCAATTAAAATTTCTGCTTGACCATCATTATTGAAGTCTGCTACCGACAAATAGACTCTTTTACTTGTGCCTGTAGCGTAATCTGTGATTTTTGTTCCATCTACTTTATATGCTTGCACATAAACTTCGGAGGAGGTGGTTTCTCTGGTGTCAGTGATAATTTCAAGATTAGAGTCATCATCAATATTTGCCAGGAGAACATTACCCTTTGTGTGGTTAGTTATTATCTTTGGCCATCCGGGCAAGTAGCCAGAGCCACTTTTGTAGACATAGATTGCTCCATACATACCTCCTGTTCCTAGCCGAGTGCCTCGGTTTGCTGGCCAACCGTTGGAAATTACTACCTCTTTATCCACGCCTCCATCTAAGTCTCCTGCCAGAATATTCGGTGTTTCAGGAAGCGTGTTGTCGATTGATTGGTACATGAGTGAAACGTCATCGTCTGTAACAGTGTTTAGTTTATTGGTTAGTATCTCGAAGCTGGGGTAGCCTCTGCTTCGACCCCAATCCCACAAGGAGTTGAAAATTATACATTCGTATTCGTTGTTACCATCTAAATCTTCAACCACTAGATTTTGATTTAATCTAGCAGCACCGAGTGAGCGTTGGTACTGGTTCTCATAGCCTTGGTTATAAAGATGTATCTTTCCCCAATCACTATAGTTAGAGTATTCACCATATGCTATATATTTCTCACAATCCTGACAGGAAGCATTGGAGGGGGCTATGGCTGGTAATTCTATATTTTCAATTCTCGCAGCAGCGCCTTGGCTGGTTGCGCGCTCCCTTTCCAGCTCCTTTATCAAGTAACCCTCGTGGTTAACAACCTGAACGCGATTTGATGTAGCTACAACCACTTCAAGTTCGGGTGTGTTATCCACATTACCTACTACAGGTACTAAAGGCTCAGCTTCCTCACTGTTCAGGGAGATGTTAAAGATGCTTTTGTAAGGTAAACCTGTCGGAGAAGCATCATCGCTGATACTGCCAGAAGGTACCTCTGCTGCTCGGTTTACATATTGTTGTGTGGAGCGGAGGAACACTAAAGAGAAGGGTAGGGCAAAGAGCACGATAAAAAGAATTAGCAAACGGTTATAGTTTTTTAAAAAAGCTACAACCTTGGCAGGTGCGTTCATAACAAGCTTAATTATAAACATATTATTCCTCCTCCCTCAACATTACGTGATAGCGATGTTAAAAGGACGTTTTTTACTGGTCATTATTTTAAGAGGGGAGTGTAAATAATGGTTTTAATCTGCTACAATTCATACACTAATACTGGTAACAAGCGCTGTAGTTTAGTGTATTACCACGTACCTACTTGCCCAAGAAAGGTTATAACCATGCCTAAAAACGAACCGACAGATACCCAAGGTGATCGCAAAAAAGCTGTGGAAATGGCTTTGGATCAAATTGAAAAACAGTATGGTAAAGGTTCCATTATGCGGATGGGTCAGGATTATATTAGGGAGGGGATCAGGGTAATTCCAACTGGCTCATTGGCGCTTGATTTAGCCTTAGGTGTGGGGGGAGTCCCTCGCGGTAGGGTGATTGAGATTTACGGACCCGAATCTTCTGGCAAGAGCACTTTGGCATTGCACGTGGTGGCGGAAGCTCAAAAGCAGGGAGGAATAGCAGCCTTTATTGATGCCGAACATGCTCTAGACCCCCTTTATGCGGAAAGAATTGGGGTTAAGGTGGATGATTTGCTCGTTTCTCAACCGGATACTGGTGAGCAGGCTTTAGAAATTGCTGAAACCTTAGTCCGCTCGGGTGGGGTGGATGTGTTGGTGATTGATTCGGTGGCGGCGTTGGTGCCTCGAGCTGAAATTGAGGGGGAAATGGGCGATGCTCATATTGGACTGCAAGCTCGCTTAATGTCCCAAGCACTTCGTAAACTCACTGCGGTGATAGGTCGTTCAGGTGCAACGGTAATTTTTCTTAATCAACTCCGAATGAAGATAGGGGTTATGTTTGGTAATCCCGAAACTACGGCTGGTGGAATGGCGCTAAAATTTTATTCTTCCGTGCGTATGGATATTCGCGCCATCTCTAAAATCAAAGAAGGTGATGAGGAACTGGGTGGTCGGCGACGAGTAAAAGTGGTTAAGAACAAAGTAGCACCTCCTTTTCGTATTGCTGAATTTGATCTTATGTACAATGAGGGTATTTCCAAAGAAGGTGAGATTGTGGATCTGGGTGTAGAGTTTGAAGTTTTGCAGAAAAGTGGTTCTTGGTACCAACACGGCGAGCAGAAATTGGGTCAGGGTCGCGAAGCAGTAAAAGCTCTCTTGCGTGAGGATCATAAATTGGCTAAGGAACTAACTGAAAAAATAAAAGACAAGGTGCTTTCCCAACACGCGACTAATTAACATGCCCCAAATTACCGCCATCAAACCGCAGACAAAAGCCGGTTATTTTAATGTCTTTATTGCTGGTGAGTATGCTTTTTCTCTAGATGAAGTTGGTCTTTTAAGTTCAGGTATCAGTAAAGGAGATGAGTTGAGTGCTGCTGCCATAACTAAATTAAAGAAACTAGCTGCGCAGACTAAATTATTTAATTCCTTATTGCGCTACGTGGGGTTAAGACCAAGAAGCCAGAAAGAAATAGAAGACTACCTTCAGTATCGTAAAAAAGTTAGTGCTACTACAACTAAAGCACTCGTAGCCAAATTAACTAAGCTTGGTTTAATTGATGACCGAGCTTTTACGAAGTGGTGGGTGGAACAACGAACCAACCAGAAAAAAGGAGAATATGTCATTATCAGGGAACTAGCTCTCAAAGGAATTAAGGAGAGGGATGTTCGGGAAATGTTTGGGGAGGTTGGCGGTGATGTGCTTACGGATATATCCTCATTAGTACGTAAGAAAAAGCAGCAGTTGCAGAGTTTACCCCGAAAAGAACAACATCAAAAATTAGCGGCTTTTCTGATGCGCAGAGGTTATCCCTGGGAGCAAATAAAGCAGGTTTTAGAGCAGGAGTTATAAGCTATTATGGCTTTATTTACGCGGATCTGCCGCAAAGGGGTAATTGACAAGAGAGTTATGTCGTGCTATAAATCATTGGTGTCAAAATGACACCAAGCGAGACATAGTGCTTCAGCTTATGAGTCCCCTAATGAGGGGGTTTTATTTTTTATTAACACACCTTAAAGAAGATGATAGATAAACAAGCACGTATCCTTCTGACCAAGGAAGGTTACCAAAAGCTTAAAGATGAGTACCAAAATTTAGTTGGCGTGAAAAGATCAGAAGTAGCTGAAAAAATTCAGTCTGCTCGAGAAATGGGTGATTTATCAGAGAATGCAGCCTACCATACGGCAAAAGAAGAACATGCTTATATTGAAGGTCGCATAGCCGAACTTGAAGATATTTTTCGGAGTGCCGATGTCGTTTCGGGTAAATGTAAGAAAGGTGAAATTGGCATTGGCTCTAAGGTTCATGTTCATATTGAAGGCAGTGATGAAGTTTTTTGGATTGTGGGCGCACACGAAGCTGATCCGGCTAAGGGTAAAATTTCCCATGAATCACCTATTGGTCAATCTTTGATTGGTCGTAAAGTTGGTGACGAGATTGAAGTTGAGGCTCCGGTGGGTAAATTGATTTATAAAATCAATAAGGTTGAATAAGATAAAGTTACGCTCCTTGTACTTACTAACTGGTCGAGGTCTTATGTCTTCGTTATACTAAAGGCTATGACCACGTTGGAAGAACTCCGTAAGGAAAGATTACAAAAATTAGCCCAGCTTCGTGAAAAAGGTATTGATCCCTATCCAGCGGAAGCAACGCGGACACATCCTTTAGCTGAAATATCCAGAAGTTATCAAGATTTGGAAAATAAAACGGTCACGGTGTGTGGTCGGATTACAGCCATCCGTACTCACGGTCAGTTATTGTTTATGGACCTTAAGGACGCGTCAGGCACCCTCCAGCTTTACCTTAAGGCTGATAATTTGGTACCACCTGATTATGCTCTATCCCAATTGGGATTTGCAGACCTTCATTTGTTAGATCGGGGGGATTTTGTTGAAAGTACCGGTTCAGTAACCCGGACCAAAACCGGAGAAATTTCGTTAGCAGTTACTAGTATTAAAATACTAACTAAGTCACTGCGACCCCTACCTAATAATTGGCACGGTTTGAAGGATACCGAAACAAGGCTCCGCCGTCGTTATCTGGATCTGAACGTAAATGAGGATGTTTACCAGCGGTTTATTCGCCGGAGCCGGTTTTGGCAGGCGCACCGTCAGTTTTTTCAGGAGAGGGGGTTTTGGGAAATTAATATTCCCGTGTTAGAGCACATTCCTGGTGGGGCGGATGCTACTCCTTTTGTTACTCATATGGCGGCGCTTGACCAAGATTTCTATCTCCGTATTTCACAAGAACTTTATTTGAAAAGATTAATTGGGGGTGGTTACGAAAAAGTATATGAGATTGGACCCCGTTTTCGTAATGAAGGTATTTCCGAAGAACACCTCCCCGAGCATATAGCAATGGAATTTTATTCTGCTTATACTTCCATGACGGAAGGTATCCACATCATTAAAGATTTATTTCAGCAAATTATTGCGACCGTTTACGACGATCGTCGGCAGTTTACTATCCGTGGTGTTGCCGTTGATTTTGGCAAAGAGTGGGAAATGATTGACTATACGCAAAAAATGAAAGAAGTCTATGGTATTGATATCTTAGATACCTCTTTAAAACAAGTCCACCCAGTGCTTGAGAAACAGGACATAAAGGTGGAGCAGCAGGAATCGTTGCCCCGTTGTATTGATAAATTGTTCAAAGAGTTGCGGAAGGAGATTGTGGGACCGGCTTTTGTGATTAATATCCCCAAGTTTTTAAGTCCTTTAGCAAAAGCATCTCCAGCCGATGTTCGGTTAACGCAGCGATTTCAGCCAGTGATTGCTGGTTCTGAACTAGGAAATGGTTTTAGTGAGCTGAACGACCCTCTTGATCAGTTGGTGCGGTTTAAAGAGCAACAAAGTTTGCGTGATTCGGGGGATACAGAAGCCCAGTTTATGGATATTGATTTTGTAGAAATGCTAGAGTATGGCATGCCTCCCACTTTTGGTTATGGGCATAGCGAGAGGGTATTTTGGTTTCTGGAGGATATCCCAGCTCGTGAGGGGGTTCCTTTTCCCCAATTAAAAACTGATTTAGAAGAGGTGACCAAAAGGATTTACGATTTATGATTGATCTTAAATGGTTGAAAGAACATCCGGCAGAAGTAAAACAGATGCTCGCTTTAAGAGGGGTAGTGGTGGATATTGAACGTTTAATTGCTTTGGACAATGAGCGTTTAAAAGTACTGCAAGAAATTGAGGCAATTCGGGCGCAACGCAACGTGCTAACGCAAAATGACCGTGCACAGGGTGTGGCGTTAAGGGCACAATTAAAAGAGTTAGAGCCAAAACTTAAAGCCTTGTCCCAAGAAGTCCTGGCGTTGCACGAAAGCATTCCAAATTTGCTGCATCCAGATGTGCCCGAAGGTACGAGTGAGGCAGATAATACGTTGGTACGTAATTGGTTTCCTACTGGGGAAACACCCCAGACCTTGTCATTTAAAGCTAAGAGTCATGAAGAACTAATGACTAATCTGGGTTGGTTGGATTTAGAGCGCGGGGCCAAAGTCAGCGGGAGTGGTTTTTTTTACCTAACGAGAGAAGCGGTATGGTTAGAATTAGCGTTAATCCAGTATGTGCTTAAACTGTCGCAAGCAAAGGGGTTTATCCCAGTTATCACCCCCGAATTGGTCCGGCAAGATTATATTGAAGGCACGGGTTATTTGCCCAAGAGAGAAGAACCGGATATTTATAAACTAGATAACGAAGATTTATACCTCATTGCCACGGCCGAGATACCTTTGGCCGCTATGCATGCGGGAGAATTACTTAGCCAGGAAGAGCTACCCCTAAAGTACATTGGCTTTTCTTCTTGCTTTCGCAAAGAATCGGGTACTTACGGGAAGTATCGTCGTGGCATATTTCGGATGCATCAGTTTGATAAGTTGGAGATGTTTGTTTTTACCACTCCTGACCAATCAATGTTAGCCTTTAAAGAAATAATTGAGTTGGCTGAAGAGATTGTGCAAGGCTTAAAAATACCTTATCAGGTGGTTAATATTTGCGCGGGGGAAATGAATGGTCCCGGTCATCTAAAATATGATCTAAATTATTATTCACCGGTTGATAACACTTATCGCGAGTTGGGAAGTGGGACTAACACTACTGATTATCAAGCACGACGCCTAAATATTAAATATCGTACTGCTCCGGGAACAACTGAATACGTGCATACTCTTAATAACACGGCTGCGGCGATGTCTCGTTTACCCATTGCCATAATTGAGAATTACCAGCAAGCAGATGGTTCGGTATTAATACCAGAAGTGTTACAAGAGTATATTGGTTATGAGGTCATAACAGGAAAAAAGTGAAGATAAAACGGAAATTACCTTTAAAAGCTACCCCCAGTAAAAAATATTTATTGGTTTGGGTAGTGGCTATCTATACTGGTTCAGTGCTAGCTCAATTTGGCGGCTTTTCTGATCTATCTATGTTAGCAATCTGGGGTCTTTTATTTTCAACGGTAATTACTATCACCCATAGTTTAAAAAACCACCTTACCTCCAAAATGCAGTCTTATCATAACATACTGGTGCTTTGTATGGGTTTTACCTTTCTTTTTTCACTGCTGTATTTGGTCTTACCCCAAATGACGCAATTGTTACAGCCTTCTTTTGTTTATGCTTTATGGCATTTGGTCATGACTATGGGGTATGCCACGATCGTCAAAATATTTAAGGATACGACGCTATTAATCTCATTATTAATTTCTTTGCTCACTCTTAGCTTATATCTGATTCCTCAATTTATGGATCTATATCCTTTAATCTTTGGTCTTATACAAGCACCTTTGTTATTAGTGATAGGTTATATTTATTTGCATGACTGATTGGCTGATCTTTATTGTGGCGGAGTATTTAATTTACTTAATTGTGTTAGCGTTACCAGTTGTTATTTGGCGTGGCGAATTGAAGTTAGCTTTACGGGGTTTTTATTCTTTAGCTTCGGCTTATTTTATTGGTTCAATAATCAAATATTTTTTTCCGGTGGCGCGACCGGTAGGTGGGGTTAGTATGCTGGAAGCTCCCGGTTCTTCTTTCCCGTCTTTACATGCAGCGATGGCTACAGCGGTAGCAGTTTCAATTTTTCTCCAACACCGAAAATATGGCACGGTTCTAATTTTATTAGCAGGGATGGTGAGTGTAGCTCGAGTATTAGCTAATGTTCATTACACGCTGGATGTTTTGGTGGGGGTTTTGATTGGGGTGGTGGCAGCGTGGTTCATCCACTTAGTGCAGTTATATATTTAAAACATGACCATCTTTCAGGCTATTATACTTGGTGTAATACAAGGGTTAACGGAGTTTTTACCGATTTCTTCTTCGGGGCATTTGATTTTGGTTTCTATTTTTTTGGGTTGGGAAGTTCAAAGTCTAGCTTTTGATGCAGCGCTTCATTTAGGGACCCTTGGTGCGTTGTTGCTTTATTTTTCTGCGCAGTTAAAGAACCAGTTACGCAACCCCCTTTTTTTACAGGTGATCTTAATTGGTACTTTACCAGCAGTGGGGTTGGGTTTGCTTTTGAATGATTATCTAGACACGGTGCTTCGCTCTCCTGTGGTGGTGGGAGTTAATCTAATTTTAATAGCTCTAGTTATGTGGTTTGTGCAGAAACGTGCGCAGTCAAATCGAGATCAGACAAAACTTACCAAAATTGATGGTCTCGTCATTGGTCTTTATCAGGCGTTGGCTCTTGTGCCGGGGGTATCTCGCTCGGGTTCAACTATTATTGGTGGTTTACAGCGGGGCTTGACACTGCCCGAAGCTGCTTCTTTTGCTTTTTTGCTTGGTTTACCTGTAATTGCTGGGGCGGCTTTGTTTAAAGTGATTGCTTTATATTTGAGTGCTGGTTTGAGTAAGACTGACTTCGGCTTGATGGCGGTTGGTATTGCTAGTGCGGCGGTGGTTGGTTTGCTTACTATTAGATTGCTACTTAAGTATTTGGGTAGTCATTCTTTGAAAATCTTTATTGTCTACAGAATTATCTTGGGGATTATTGTGCTGTGGTTATTTAGCTAAGGTGGTTACTATTAATGCTATAATCCGAACACTAATTGGACTTTAATGGCTTCATTTTTAAATAAAATCATTGATCTTAATGAGCGAGAGTTAAAAAAACTCACCCCTCTGGTGGATCAAATTAATGCTTTAGAAGCAGAAGTTGCATCTTGGTCAGAAGCGAAGTTTAAGCAGCAAACTACTTTGTTCAAAGAAGAAGTTGGTTCGGCTTCCGACTTGGCTAGCAGTTTAGATACGGTTTTACCTTTAGCTTATGCCATGGTGAGAGAAGCGGCGGGTCGCACCGTAGGCATGCGTCATTTTGATGTCCAAATTATGGCGGGGATAGTTGGTCACCAAGGTAAAATCTTTGAGCAGAAAACTGGAGAGGGTAAGACGCTAACTTCAACTTCACCGCTGTACCTTAACTCCTTGTCTGGTAGATCGGTGCACTTGGTCACTGTTAACGATTTTTTAGCGCAACTTCATACAGGTTGGAATGGTCCAATTTATTCTTATTTAGGAGTAAGTGTGGCTGCTTTAGTGCACGATGGTGCTGTACTATATGATCCCGATTATGTTAACGAGACAGCTAAAGATGCTAGGCTAGTACATTTAAAACCGATTACGCGGCGAGAGGCTTATGCAGCCGATATTCTTTATGGCACCAATAGCGAGTTTGGTTTTGATTACCTACGAGATAATATGGTTAAAGATTTAAGGCAGAGAGTACAGCGTGATTATTATTTTGCTTTGATTGACGAGGTGGATTCAGTTTTGATTGACGAAGCCCGCACGCCTTTGATTATTTCCGCTCCGGCAGAGGAAGCGGTGGATAAGTATTACCAATTTGCGGAGTTAGCCTCAAAATTAACTGCTAAAACAGATTACGAAGTTGACGAGAAAAGGAAAGCTGCTAGTTTAACAGAGATAGGGGTGCGTAAGCTAGAAAGATGGTTGGGGGTAGATAATTTATACGAAAAAGATTTTGAAACCTTGCATCATATTGAAAATGCGTTAAGAGCTAATGCTGTTTTTGTTAAAGATAAGGATTATGTTGTGCGGGAAGGGGAGCTCATCATTGTGGATGAATATACCGGTCGCTTAATGATCGGCAGGCGTTATAGTGAGGGGTTGCATCAGGCATTGGAAGCTAAAGAAAAACTCTCCATCCAAAGGGAATCCCGGACCTTAGCCACCATTACTATCCAGAACTATTTCCGCATGTATGAAAAATTATCGGGTATGACGGGTACAGCAAAGACAGAAGAAGAAGAATTTTTTAAGATTTACGGCTTAGAAGTAGTGGTTTTGCCAACTAATAAATCAGTTTGCCGAAAAGATTATCATGATGTGGTTTATAAAACAGAAACTGCTAAATATCGTGCCATTGTAAATGAAATTGCGACTTGTTATGAAAAAGGACAACCAGTTTTAATTGGCACCACCTCTATTGAGAAAAACGAACTGATGCATGGTTTGCTTAAGCGCAAAGGCGTACCCCATAAACTGCTTAATGCCAAAAACCACTTAGAAGAAGCGTCCATTATTGCCGAAGCAGGGCGTTTGGGGGCGGTGACCGTGGCTACTAATATCGCTGGTCGTGGGGTGGATATAGAGTTAGGGGGAGCTGGTCCTAAGAAATATGAAGGTGAGGAATGGTCCGCAGAACGCGTGGCGATGTGGCAGCAAGAACATGGTCAAGTGTTGGAACTGGGAGGTCTTCATGTCATTGGTACCGAAAGACATGAATCAAGACGGATTGACAATCAGCTTAGAGGTCGCAGTGGGCGACAGGGTGACCCTGGCTCAAGTCGTTTTTACGTGTCTTTGCAGGATGATTTAATGCGTATTTTTGGCGGGGAAAAAATAGCTAGCATGATGAGTACTTTTAAAATTGACGAAAACACGCCGATTGAAGTTGGTTTGATTAGTAAAACTATTGAATCATCGCAGAAAAAGGTAGAAGGCTTCCACTTTGATCAGCGCAAGTACTTAGTTGATTTTGATGATGTTAATAATATTCAACGGGAAATTATTTACGCCATGAGGCAAAAAATACTTTTAGCTTTAGAAGAGACCGCTACCGTTGATGCTGCCGATTTAGATTTTAAGACTTGGATGCTAGCCAAGTTATCGGCTTACGCGCCAAATATTAACACGGTTTGGGAGGAAAAAGAAAAAGAGTTGGGGTCGGAATTGTTTTTAGCTATCGTCCAACAAATCACTCTGGATACAATAGATGTTTTGTGGATGGACACGATTGATGTGCTGTCTAACTTGCGTGAAGACGTTAGTTTGCAAGGTTATGCTCAAAGAGATCCAGTGGTTGAGTATAAAAAAGAAGCCCGCGCTTTGTTTGATCGATTAATCACTGATATTTTTACTACGGTAGCCGATCGGCTCACTAAATTAACGGCTAATGTTTCTCGGGTGGAAAGGACAGCAAAACCCTCTGGACTAACCTTTTTGCACCCTGCTAGCAATGCTAATAGTGGGGGGAAAGCTTCTCAAAAACCGGTGACGATTAGAAAAGAGGCTAAAGTAGGTCGTAATGATCCTTGTCCTTGTGGGAGTGGTAAGAAATATAAAAAATGTTGCGGTCAGAAAGATTAGCTTGGCGCTGTTTTTTAAAAGCCAAATGATATTAGCTACCGAAGCTATAATTAATAGCACACCTAAATTTACTTTCCATCCTTTGCTAGTGCTTTTTTTGCTAGAATTGTATATATGCGCTTTAAACTGGGGTTTTTACTTTTAACTATAGTCTTTAGTAACTTAGCAGCACCTGCTTTTTCAGTTAAAGCCGCCAGCCTTTCCCCCACGGTTAGCACAACACTATTAAAAAAGAAAAGCTCTTCTTCTTACCACCCTTTAACTGCCCACATTACCCTACACTTAACAATAACCAACGGTAAAATGGATAAGACAGTATTAGTTAAAGATTATCTAGCTTCTACCAGATTAAGTCATGATCAAGTAGCGTCCTATTACCCTTATGGTGGTGAGAGATTGAATAGTTCGGATCTTGAAACCGATAAATTATTTACTAACCACCGCAAGCTGTCTGGAATATCTACTTATCAAATTGGGGCTAGGTTTTATTCGTCTTCTTTGGGAATCTTTGTCCAGCCGGATACTGTACAAGGAGATAAGTATGTGTACGCAGCAAATAATCCCGTTACTAACTCTGATCCTACTGGTAATATCTGTGAGGGTGTTGATGGCAGTACTTGTCGCCAAGCTATTGCTAACTGGTTAATGTGGAATGCAGGTTTGGCTTATGGTTATGCTAGTGAGAAACCTTTGGCTGCTAAGCTGGCTCAACATTTTCTGTATGGTCACGGTAACCCTATTGATATTTCCACAGAATATGAACAAGCTCTGTTTGAAATTTATACCAGTTCTACGGGTGATTATTCCTTGCTTACTGATCAACAAAGGATGGCACGGATTAACAGCCAATTAGCTGCTGCCTTTGCACCACAACTCTGGGAAATGACCCCGGATGGTCCTGTGCAAATAAGTTCCGTTGCGGATGCTCGTTATGATGTTGAAGTACTATATCCTCCTACAGTGACTAACTTGGCTACAGAGCAATTAGCTAATTTTAGCGAATGCCAACAGGTTAATATATCAGTGGTGGCAAGCCATCCTTCCGAGGATTTGCACTATGCGCTTAACCGACATACCGTTTCTGTACACGGTTCTCTCTATCAGGTTGCTAACAAGCAAAGTAGCGGTTTACCTGTGTGGCAGCTTAGCATCGCTGACCCGCAAGTCTCAATTTATGATAGCTATGATTGGCATGAAGATCGGAGTGATAGTCGGGTCAGCACTTCTTTATCTGGCATATTTGCGAAGAGAGGTTTAAACCCACCCCCATGGTTTATGCTTCTTTTTGGTGGTATCTATAATTATGAATTGGGTATGAATCACCATCAAGTTGGTTTGCTGCTTTCTAATCCTGGTGTAGGCTTAGCTAATACTTTTGATGTCAACGGTAGAATTAACGTTGGTAATGACTTGACTATTATTTTGCCGCAAGAAGCTGTTCCCCCCAGACCAACAGCGCCAGAAACAGCGCCTGGTTTGGCCTTCCCCGGTAGTGCTAACCGTTCAAACAGACCCGCTGCGCTAATATACTGATAGAGTATATTTGGTTATGAGTAGCCAAATAAACCAAACGGGTTAACCAATGTGGTTGTTTTTCATTGTGGGCTACCCTTTAGTAAGGGATACAGGTGTACTGCTTGCCTTCTGACCAAGGTTCGCCGCGCTCGTTATAAATCTGATTTTGATAATCAAACCATTCTTGAGATTGGGGTTCAAAGCAGATATGGATATACTTTTCGCCATCTTCGGTTATGAGTAACCGATTAAGTTCTTTAGTGGCAAAATCTTCTCTTACTTCACCTTCGTCTATTAAGCTGTTTACATCAACCAGTCCGTTGAGTGAATCACAGGTTAATGGGTTGCCCCTCATTAGCGGACACTGGGCTTGAGGGGGCACTTCTCCCCAAGGGTATTTTTGGAAGGTAGTGTAGTACCTTTCCAAGGCATTGATGAGTAATGTGGCATCACTTAAAAGTTGCATATCTGTTGCTTGGTCTAATTGTTCAACTGGATCAAGGAGCATTGGCGTAGCTGCTTCTGCTTCCGCTAATTGGTCTAAATATTCATTGAAGGGTTTTATGATCTCTGCTAATGGTATGTTGCTAACATCTTGAGTGCTGGCAGGTTCTACAATATGAATAGGTTGATTGTGCTCGGATAACGTTGTTTCCAGAGAAAAGACAACTCTATCAGGCACCAGTGCTTCTTCGGCTGATACATAATAATCAGGATATGACTGAAGGTATCTGGCTCCCAACACATTAGTGTGGTTTGGTAAAAGATAAGCTTGACCGATAGCACTAAAATCAGCTATTTCATATTCGGCCTTGATTTTGACTGGAAATTTGGTCTCGCGATCAATACCGTACTGCAAGTCAATGGTGCTACTGCCGGGAGAACCAAAGTAGCGAAAAAGCTCATCAATATTTTGTTCTACTTGCTGCTTCGTATAACTGGAACTATAAAAATCATCTTCGTCGGTCATTAAAGCTACTAAGAATGATTTGACGGCCTCTTTTTCTAGTTTAATTAAGGTTAGATAATCGCCTTGTTCCTTTTCTGTTGCTGCTTCTAACTCAATTGCTTTGGCGGATTGTAATAACTTAGAGAGTTCATTTTTAAGTGTGGTATGGTTTTTGTTCAAATTAGTTACTTGTTCAGCAATATCTTGATCGGTCCACTGGTTATCCATACTCCACCAAATATTTGTTAGTAAGTCGAGATTAAATAATTTAATTTTAGGTCCTCTTTCTAAGAGGAAGTAGGTTTTATTGTTCATCACGATGATTTCACCCCCAATTACAGCAGGCGAATTAGGCACGAGCCCTTCCCCCATGCCCGGATAGAATATATCCAGACCATCTTTCCAGATTTGCTCATCATAGACATACTCCATAAATACTTTCGCTTTTGCACTGAACTCGACGTCACTATCAGTTTCCGTTGAGACTTTCACTGGGGATTGGATTTTAATAGTTAATGAACCTAGGTTAGTACCCTTAGGGTCTTCTATTTTTAAAGATACTTCGCTAACTTCGTTAAAAGTAGTTAGCCTTTCTGTTGCTTTTAGTGAAGCTACGATCATAGTTTGCGGGGTGCGGGTGAGAGCGTTGCTGTTTAAAAGGGTGAGCAGGGGGGTTGGTAGCGACATTATTTGCGCTGGGTTTTTGCTTACTTTAGCGATAACTGCAAAAGCGCCAAGTGTTAATACCAACAGCGCGCCAAGGAATAAAAATATTAGCAGCAGGTGTTTTTTTATGCCGGTAGGGTGGGACTCGTTTGGAGCTATTAAATCATTGTCATTTGAAAGCGTAACATTAGCGGCGGTTTTGTTTCCAGCTAGGGGCAGCATGTCTTAATTTTAACACCAAGTTTCTAATTTGAGCTACTTAGGCTATATTTAGCGTGAGCCTGTAAGTAACCCCGTGCCTTTTCTGTGTAAGGATATTGGTTGACCAACTGCCAAAATTGTTTTGAGTGGTTAGGTTCAAGCAGGTGGGCTAGCTCGTGGACAATAACATAATCTAAGACCCAAGCAGGCATATGCAATAATTGGTAACTTAAACGTATGGTTCTTCGCTTGGGGGTACAGCTGCCGTAGCGTTTGTTTTGTCTAGCTGAAAACTTAATGGTGTTTAGCAATGCTTGTCCTTGAAAATACCTCTGATTGAGGTTTTCCGCTCTAGTTCTTAAGTGATTTATTTTAGCTTCCTCGGCGGCGCGAATTTTATTTTCCAGTAATTTTGCTTGTTGCCGTAAAACCGGTTTCGTCAGGTACGCGGGTGAATTAATAGTTAACGTGATCCCATCGTAACAAGCCGTTAAAATCTTTTTCCGTTTACGGGATTTAATAATTTTAATTTTCATTACGCTTTAATTGTAGTCTAAGTTTACAGTTACTGGTTAACCTTGCTAATTATATAGTGCTCGTTAATAAATGGCGCTGGCAGCTCTTGTGATTATGCCTGAAATCATCACTAATCCTTCTCATCTAAACGACCTAGCAGAACAATGGTAAAATAGCCGCAGGAACTGCCCATGCGATACTACCAACCGCCATTAATATACCGTTTGTTTTTAGGGTTAATTAACTTTCCTTATTGGTGGTATTTCAGTGGCTCTTTTTGGTTTTTTGCCTTTTTACTTAGGGTGACCATTGTCGTTGCTGATAAATGGGCTATCAGAACAACCGCACGATTACTTTTAAAGCCCCTTTACCGAGATTACACTGTAGTGGGGGTGGTGATTGGTCCGATTATTCGCTTTTTGAGGCTGGTGGTGAGTAGTTTGGCTTTGGCAGTGGTTTTATCTGGCTTAACCTTTATCTATTATCTGTGGTTAGCCCAACCGTTATTAGCTCTGCTCGCTATAATGGCAGATAAACCCTTTCTTTTAGTTTTATCACTTGGAGTAATGTTAGGGGGGTTTATTTTCCAACTACATTATTATCTAAGACACCACTTTGAGCCAGTAAGCTCCCAACCTCATAATTTGTATGTTGCCTGTGTTTTACCTGTTCGGCAAATACTCAACCGCAGTCAGACAGTCGGTGCGGTTTTTAAGCAATTACCTGGAAGTAGTACGGGTCGTAAGGTGTTAACACGTTTGTCCATAACAAGTGAGTTGCTTCAAGAGCTAGTGGAAAGTGAGATCGGTCAAAGGCAGTTTGATCCCTCAAAGATTAGCCCCCAACTACTGGAAATTAGTCGGGATTGGGAGAGTGAGTACATTGGGATTGCTGAATTATTAGCCGCTTTAGTGCTTCATGATGAAGCTTTAGGCGATTTTTTGCAGACCAAAGAGCTAGATTTAGCTTTGTTAAAGGAGGTTGCGCGCTGGCTGATTCAAGAAGAAAGTTATTTCCACCCCCCCTCTATTTTTAGCGGGAGGTATGAACTAAGGACTCGCGGTGGGGTGAATAAATCTTGGTGTGCGCGACCTACCCCAGTGCTTGATAAGTATAGTGAGGATTTAACGAAAAAAGTTGAGCTGGGGTATCACCCACCCATAATTGCTAAAGAAAAAGTGATCGGGGATATTGTTAAGGTTTTATCACGGGCGACTGATGCTAATGCTTTAGTTTTAGGTAACGCTGGGAGTGGTAAAAGCTCGGTGTTGCTTGGTTTAGCCGAGATGATTATTGACGGTGATCCCCCGCCCGAACTGTGGGATAAAAGGATTGTCGTTTTGAATTCAGCTTCTCTTAGTGCAGGAACCAGAAGTCGGGGGGAGGTAGAGGCGAGGGTGAAAACCGTGGTGTCAGAAATTAAGCAAGCGGGTAATGTGATTTTAGCTATTGAAGAAATTCATACCTTTTTAAGTACTGGTGAACAGGCGGAATTATCCCCTGTCTTTTCGGTCTTGGAAGCTTACCTAGAAGATAAGAATTTGAGTATTATTGGTACTAGTTCTTATGTGCAATATCATAAATATATTGAAGCGAACAATGCATTTGCTCGGCACTTTCATTTAGTGGAGTTAGCAGATGCAACTGAAGAACAAACTGCCGAGTTATTAAAGTACAAGGCTTTATTATTAGAAAAAGAATACCCGGTTCAGATTAGTTATCCTGCCTTAGAAGAAGCCATTACTCTTTCCGATCGCTATATCCATGAACGAGTTTTCCCGGATAAAGCTATTGATTTGCTGGAGTCGGCAGTGGTTCAAGTAGAAAAAAGTAAACCCCACGTGCTTATTACCAAAGCCCAGCTCATGGAAGCTGCCGCCGAAAGAGCACATATCCCCTTAGGGGTTATCTCGGCTGATGAGTCGGCCACTTTGCTGTCGTTGGAAAAAGCTTTACACAAAAGGGTAGTGGATCAGCGAGAGGCTATTGCCAAAGTGGCTGATATCTTGCGTCGTGCTCGGGTCGGTATTGTTGACAGTAGTAGACCAATTGGGTCTTTGTTACTGGTGGGACCAACTGGGGTGGGTAAAACAGAAATTGCCCGTGCTTTAGCCCGTGAATACTATGGTAGTGAAGAGGTGATGATCCGTTTGGATATGTCTGAATATCAAGAGCCTAGTAGTGTTTATCGGTTGATTGGGGCGCCTTTGGGTAAGGGTGAAACGGAAGGATTTTTGACTGAAGCTATTAGGCGTCGCCCTCATTCTTTAGTCTTGCTTGATGAGCTTGAAAAAGCCGAGAGGCATGTGCTCGATATCTTTTTGCAGGTTTTAGAAGATGGTCGCTTGAGTAGCGGTTCGGGTGTGGTGGTTGATTTTACCAACGCTTTGATTATTGCGACCTCTAATGTGGGTGCCGATTTAATTCTGCGGACGGTGCGGAGTGGTTTAAGCCTAGAGAGTATTAAGTTACGTTTAGAAAGTTTATTAAATCAAGCATTTAGACCAGAATTTCTGAATCGGTTTGACGGTATTGTCTATATGAAAGCATTATCCAATAGGGAAATGGAAGAAATTGCCATTATGATGCTGACTAAATTAGCAGACAGACTCAAAGAAAAGTATGACATTCAGTTGCAGTATCAGCCAGAGTTTATTGTGGCGTTAGCTAAAAAAGGATATGCTCCGGAGTTGGGGGCACGACCTTTAAGGCGCTTGATCCAGGATAAAGTTGAAGCTTATCTGGCTAAAGTGTTATTAGCTAAAGAAGTTCAACCGGGTGGTGTTATTGTGTTGGGTGCAGAATTATTAGTTGATTAAAGCCTTTTGCATTAATCAGTTCTGGCTGATATAAACCTCGTATGCTGGAGATAAAACAACGAGCGGAACGGTTGCTGAATAGTTTTGATATTGCCGCTCTGCTTAAGGAATTAAAATCCTTGGAGACAGAAGCCCTTAAACCAAATTTTTGGAATGATTGGGAATATGCCCAAAACACAATGAAACAGCTTGGGGCGATTAAGAATGATTTAGACGAAGCCGAATTACTATCATTACTTATAAGTGAAGAAGACTGGGTGGAGTTGGAGCGGGAATGTAAGCGTTTAGAGGGGCGGTTATTATTAGGCGGTCCTTACGATAGGGGTTCTGCGGTGCTTTCTATTCATGCGGGTCAAGGTGGAACAGAAGCGATGGATTGGGCGGAAATGTTAAAGAGAATGTATTGGCGGTATGCCGAAAAAATGGCTTGGCAAGTTGAGGTCTTAGAGGAGATTAAAGGCGAAGAAGCAGGTGTGAAATCAATCTCATTAAAGATTAAGGGTACTCCTGCTTATGGTTACCTTAAAGGGGAATCAGGTACCCACCGCTTAGTACGACAATCTCCCTTTAATGCTGATAAGTTAAGGCAGACCTCTTTTGCTGGGGTTGAAGTCATCCCGGAGCTGGAAGAAACCAGTAAAATAGTTGAGATTGCCGATGAAGAGATTGAACTGGACACTTTTCGTTCGTCTGGTCCTGGTGGTCAGAATGTTAATAAAGTGGAAACGGCAGTACGACTTAAACATCTACCAACTGGTATTGTTGTCAGTTCGCAAAAAGAAAGAACCCAACAACGAAACCGTGCTCTAGCGATGGCTCTGTTAAAAGGTAAGTTATTTGCCTTACGAGAACTGGAATCTCGGGCGAAAGAAAAAGAACTTAAGGGTGAGTATAAAATTGCTGGTTGGGGTAACCAAATTCGCTCTTATGTGCTCCATCCTTATAAATTGGTCAAAGATTTGCGCACGGGTTGTGAATCGTCCCAGCCGGAGGCGGTTTTAGCCGGAGATCTACAGATCTTTATTGATGCTTATCTGCGGTGGTTTAATCTAGAGATTGAGTGAAAAACCTAGCTTAACCCGCTATAATATCTACGTGCCTGCTAACAAGACCCAACCAATTAGTCCTTTTAAAAACCTTTACTATCGTTTAGAAGCCTTGTCTATGGGTCAGGTGCTGTTGCTTTTATTTATTATTGGTGTCCTTTTTTCTTTTTTGGGTTTGTCTGCGGGTCTCCTTTTTATTAATGACACGGCAGAACTTCTTCAAACAGAGGTTGCTGCGCCCAGGGTAGAAAAAGTGGCACTTACTAATGAACCAAGTGAGGTTGTGGGTGATTTGGTGCTTTCTGGTTTAGTTGAGAAAGTAGTGGGCAGTGCCGGCACTGCTTCTCATATTATTTTAGACGAAGCTGGGCAAACCCAGGCTTACTTGGTGGCTGATGATGCTAAACTGCAATTAATTGAGGGTACTAAAGTAGAGATTGTCGGTACCAGAGTTAATCAGGTGGAAGGACTGCCGTTGGTAAAAGTAGTAGAGGTGGTTTACCGATGATGCCTGAACAGGATTCCGGTGGTCTTTTTTACAAACCGTTTATGATCTTGGCAGCTGTTGTGGCGGTAACAGCTTTAGTTGGTATCTTTTATTTACTGGGGGCAGTTATTTTTAACCGACTTGGGGCCGAGTCAAAGCAAGCCTCAAAAATGGGTGGGGAAGAAGAACTGGTGTGGGCAAGTAGAAGGTTATCCAAATGTAATGAAAGTTGGCACTCTAAAGGCACAACCTTTGATAAATATGTTAAAAGCTTGGGAGTAGAGGTTTTAGAAAAAAAAGTCGTGGCAGATGATTTGGCAAAAATAATTGATTGTTCTGGTTGTGAATGTCCGAGTGGGGAAGTAGTATTTGTTAAAGTGTATAATTATGCGTTAGCTGATCTGGTTGGTTTTGTGAAAAGCGGACCACCTAAGGAAAAATGATTACTTATTATAATATTAGCAAAGAGTATCCAGATGGAACAATTGCGCTTCAGGATATCAATTTAGAGATTGATGAGGGGGAGTTTGTTTTGATAGTTGGTCCTTCTGGTGCTGGCAAATCTACTTTGTTTAAGTTGTTGGTTCGGGAGGAATTGCCTACCGTGGGGGAGATTTATCTGGGGGATTTAGTGGTTACTGATCTTAAAGAAAGGCACTTACCGAAATTAAGGAGAGAGGTAGGTATGATTTTCCAGGATTTTAAGTTGTTACCTAGTTTAACGGTTTCGGAAAATATTGCCTTCCCCCTTCAGGTGATGGGTAAAGCTAAACCTGAAATTGAGGAAATTGTGCCCGAAGTGTTGGATCTGGTTGGTTTGATTGACCGGTCTCATGTTTTCCCCAAACATTTATCGGGAGGCGAAAAACAAAAACTTTCCATTGCGCGAGCGATTTCCACCGAACCGAGTATTTTGGTTGCGGATGAGCCCACTGGCAATATAGATTATGATTCTACTTGGGCGGTAATTGAGCTACTGACAAAAATTAATGATTTGGGTACTACGGTGGTATTGACAACCCATGACCCAGAAATAGTTGAGAAGTTAAATAAAAGAGTGGTTTCCATAGATAAAGGACGGATCATTGCTGATCAGAAGGAAAAAAGTAAAAAATGATTTCTTTAAGAAGAGCGTTTCAATATATTTTACGCAATAAAGGTTTATCGTTCGTTGCCGTTGTGGTTATGGCTTCTGCTTTTTTTGTTACTTCTGTGTTTGCGGTTGCCTCTTATGGTTCATATCGGTTGCTTGATTATTTTGAGTCTCAAGCCCAAGTGACCGGCTTTTTTAAGGATGAGGCGACAGAAGCGGATATTTTGAGTATCAAAAGTAGTATTGAAGCGACTGGCTTGGTGGAAACAGCAACTTACGTTTCAAAGGAAGAAGCTCTTAATATTTATGTCAACCGGTTTAATGAAGACCCTGCTTTATTGGAATCAATCGCAGCTAATATTTTGCCAGCCAGCTTAGATATCCGGGCGAAGGATTCAGAGGATTTACCGCAAATTGCACAGCTGTTGAAAGCCGAGGTGTTGGTAGAGGATGTTTCCTTCCGTGAGGATATTTTGGAGAAACTCCTTAAGATCACCAAAGGTGCCCAGTTGATTCAGGTCATCTTAGTCATCTTGCAGCTCTTTTCCACCACTTTTATGGTATTGATAACTATTGCTTTGGTTATTCAGTACCGGCGTGATGAGATTGAAATTATGCGGTTAGTTGGTGCTACTCGTCGCCAAGTCGCTTTGCCCTTTATTTTGCAGGCCATTTTTTACGGTTTATTGGGGGCGTTGTTTTCGGCAGCGGTGATTGTGCCGGCTTTGCCACAAGTGATGCCAACATTTGAAATTACTTTTTTGAGTGCGCCTCTGTTAGAGATAGTTACCCCCTACTTATTAGTGTGGGTTATGGTTGGCAATATCGTACTAGGGTTGAGTTTGGGTGCTTTGGGGGGGTTTCTAGCAACTTGGCGTTTTTTGAAGTAAGCTATCACCATGAGATTTAACAAACGGGTCTTTTTACCTTTATTTTTAATTGGGGTGGTCTTGGTGGCCTTTTCTCCAAGTATTGCTACGGCAGCGTTTAGAGTGGGTGCTAGTGATGATCTTGAGGACTTGCAGGAAGATTTCCAAGGTTTAATTGAAGAAGAACAGCGTTTACGGCAGAAGTTGGAGGAAGTAGGGCAGGAGAAGGTCTCTTTAGAAAATCAGGTGGAGTATATTGATGGTTCTATCCAGCTAACTACGGTAGAGATTAATCGTCTTCAATACCAAATTGCTGAAAAAGAAAAAGAACTGGGTGCTTTGGAAACCGACATTGGTACTTTGGAAGAGAGAATTAACCGTTTGGGAGAGGCGTTAGATTATCAGACGGCTATATTTAAGAGTAGAGCCACTGCTAGCTATAAAGCTTTAAGGTTAACCCCGCTGGAGATATTCTTAACCTCGGGGACGCCAGGGGAGCTGTTATCTTACGCTAAGTACCTCCAGAGGTTTGAAACTCAAGACCGTTATCTCCTCTGGGAGATGCGGGATATTTCCAAGGTTTATAACAACCAAAAAGATTTACTGCAGGCTAAAAAACAGCAGGTGGAGGATGTTAAGGAAGATATTGAGCTAAGTAAAGGCTCCATGGTGCAGAAGAAAGATAGCCTATCTGGTCAGAAACAGGCTAAAAGTGATTTGCTGGAAGTTACCAAAAGTGACGAAGCTATTTATCAACGCCAGTTAGAAGCGATCTTAGCTGAACAACAGGCTATTGAGAGTGCTATTTCTCGGTTCACCTCATCGTTAATAAATAACGGTGTGCCAGATGGTTCCGAGGTGAAAAGAGGTGATGTTATTGCTGTTCAGGGTAGTACTGGTCAATCTACGGGAGATCATGTTCACTTTGCTGTTTATGTTCCTTGTGGCGATAATTGGTGTCATACTAATCCTCAATCTTATATTGACTCTGGCAGGCTAAAGTGGCCTTTAGCTAGTTTTGAAATTAGCCAAGAATATGGCGAAACTGAATTTGCTCGAACTTCGGGTTTTTACGCAAACAATTTTCATAATGGTATTGATATTTATGGTCCGATTGGCTGTTCGGTGCTAGCGCCAGCGGATGGTGTAGCGGTTTATAGCCAAGATAGTGTTGGTGGTAAGGGTGTTTTGGTATATCATGATGAAGCTTTAATGAGCCTTATGTGGCACATACGGTAACAATAATAATGAACTAGGAATTAGGATTTAAGAGAGAGTAAAGCATTTATTTCCCTGTCCAAGAACAATAAAATGAAAAGTTTGTTGATTGCTGTATTGCTGATTGCTTTACAAGTAAATCCTGTTTTAGCCCATCAATATTCTGTCAAATTTTCAGAAATTGCCTGGATGGGTACCAATGCTTCTTCCTCTGATGAGTGGCTTGAGCTTTATAATAGCTCCTCGGAAACAGTGTCTCTTGAAGGCTGGGGAATCTACGAGTCGGGTGGCGAGGTGTTGGTTGAAGATTTACATGGTGAGATTGGGGGTGGATCCTTTTACCTGGTGGAAAGAACGAACAACGATACAGTATCAGATATTTCTGCTAGTCAGGAACCTTCCGGTTGGGGTGGGGGTGGTTTGGCTAACGACGGCGAAGATTTGGTAATTAAAGATAACGAAGGCAACATAGTTGATCGGGTGGATGCGTCAGAGGGTTGGTTTGCCGGGAGCAATACTACTAAAACCTCTATGGAAAGGGTGGATTATTCCTCTGCAGAATCTTCTGCCTGGCAGGAGAGTAGCGGTACTGTGGGTAAGGATGCTGAAGGCAACCCCATTTATGGCACTCCTGGCAAAGCCAACTCCAGTGGCGTGGTTAATCAAGATGAGGGGGAAGAAGAAGAGATAGAGGCTGAATCTGAAGAAGATGACGAAGCAGACACAGAAGCTTCGTCTGAAACCCTTCGCCTTAACGAGCTTATGCCAAATCCTACAGGGGATGATTCAGCTGAATATATTGAGCTTTTTAACTACGGGAATGAGGTGGTTAAATTGGTTGGTTGGGCGATTGGGGATGAAAGTAGTACCAAACGCTTGGATGCTATAACTGCAGAACAGAAGTGTGCGGCGGGGGATTATCTTGTTCTTTATAGATCCCAAGGAAGTATAAGTCTTAATAACGATGGGGATAAGGTCTATCTATTTGGTCCTGGGGGAGAGGTGGTAGATGAGGTGAGCTATCAAGATGTCGCTGAAGGGCAAGCTTATGCTTATGATGGTTTTTCATGGTTAGTGTCCCTGGCACCTACCCCCGGTCAGGTAAATGAGATGGTGTTTGAGGAAGAAGAGGAAACCAACACTCTCAATGAAGAAAGTGAGAGGGAGGCAGCAAAAGATGAAGTGACAACGACCACTGTGGCTAAGCCCACAGTGAAGGCTAAAGTAGTCCAGCCGGCTTCTTGGGATAATATTGAATTGTTAACTCACGATTTGGTCAAAGGAGCGCAAACCTACCAGATAGGTGACAAACCACCAACCAATGAAAAACTTTCAACGAAGAGAGTTATGATATTGACCGTGTTTTTGGTTGGTATTGTGGGGGCTTTGGGGTACCTTAAATGGCGGGAAAAGCGCTGATATAGCTATATTGCAGTAGGATTAACACGCTATAAAACATAACCAAAATAAAACCCTCGCTGGCGGTTAGCTTGTACTGGCTTCTTAAAAATAAACTGAACACAATCAGTACTAGGGTCCAAGTAATGGAAATAAAAGCAATATACCCCGGATTGGTGGGGGTGATGGGGCTAATTAACGCTACCATTCCGAGTACTAGGCAGGAATTAGTGACCACACTGCCTAAAATATTACCTAGCGCTAGGCCACTTTCTCTTTTTCTCACGGCGTAAAGTTCAAACGTTAGTTCAGGTAAGGTGGTACCAAAAGCCACAATGGCTGCGCCAATTACAACGATTGGTATTTGTAACAGCTCCGCCATATTTGAGGCGGCTAGGACTAAGTAATGGGCGCTAAAAACCAGGACCACCATTTCCAGACCGAATTTAATAAGATAGTAGCCGAGTGAATGAATGTTTTCTTCGTGGTTGAATTTTTTGGAAAAGCTTTCCCTTTGTGACATTAAGCGATAGAGATAAAGAAGGAAGAGTATTAATAAGGCGATGCCGTCGGAGCGGGAAAGTGTAGCATCAGCTAGTAGAATAATAGGCATCATGCTTAGGATAATGGTATAGAAAAGATCACGATTGCGTATTTTACTTTCAATTCTCAAGCCATTGGCGAGTAGTGCGGGCAGCCCAATAACTAAAGTTAAGTTAATAATATTGGCCCCCAGAACCATTCCCAAAGCCAGGTTGGGTTTATTTTCTAAGGCTGAATTAATTCCCACGGTGAGTTCCGGTAGGGAGGTGGCTATAGCCATTAAGATGAAAGCGGCAGTAAATTCCGAAAGCTTAAAAAATACAGCTAGCTTGGTTAAGGTTTGGATAGCGGAAGTCGCACTTTTGATCAAGATGACTAACACCGTAATAAACAAACCTAGTTGCAGCCCAAGCATAGCATAATTATCAAGTATCTTATGATGCTTAGCAAACCCCCAAGCTTGTTATAATGCAAAGTATGCGTTTAATGTTGTTATATTACTTACCGTTGCTTGGCTGGTTAGGCGTGATTTATTACCTTTCTAGCTTACCTGGATTAGCGGTTAGTACGGGCTGGACTGATTTTATGCTGCGTAAAGGGGCTCATTTTGTTGAATATCTCGTACTGTGTCTGCTTATTTATCGGCTATTAGCTAGACACGCGTTGTTTTCTAGATATCGGTTATGGGTGGCTTTGTTTTTAACAGCTATTTACGCCGCGAGTGATGAGTATCACCAGTCGTTAGTGCCTACCCGCTCTGGTAACCTGACTGATTGGTGGCTGGATACTACGGGGGCTTTAGCGGGAGCGGGAGTTATCAAATATGGACAAGTGGATTCATTTATCAAGTGAAGAAGATACTAAAAATTTAGCCCAAGAGATAGCTAATAACCTCCAGGGTGGTGAGGTTATTGCTCTTAGTGGAGAATTGGGTACGGGTAAAACTACTTTTACTAGGTATTTGGTGGCGTGTTTGGGAGGTACGGCTAGAGTGATGAGCCCAACGTTTGTGCTTCATCGGATATACCCCGTGCACAGTGGTTCTATTGTAAAAGTCCATCATTTGGATGCTTATCGGTTAGGAGCCAATCAGGATTTTGAGGAAGGCATTAATATAGAAGAACTGGTAGATCAGAAATCTGTTTTGGTAGTTGAATGGGCAGACAAGGTGTTGGCTTGGTTGCCCCAGGATAGCTTGATCAAAATTGAGTTTGAATACCTGGAAAAGGGTGGAAGAAAGTTAAAAATAAAGGGCGTTTAACTTAAAATTCAAAAGCTAAAAGCAATATCTAAAGGTTAGTAAGTTATACTTATTGCTTATTGGCAATTATTTTTTAGATAAGATTATGAAGTTATTTATTGATACATCAGATAGGGATAACAAGGTAATAAAAATTGGCGACCACCAACGTGGTTTTGATGGTGACTTGCTCCTGGAGATTGATTCTCTTTTAAACGAAATAGGTAAAGACGTGCACGACATTACCGAAATTGAGGTTAACAAAGGACCAGGATCGTTCACTTCGTTAAGGATCGGTGTGGCTGTGACCAATGCCCTTAATTATGCCCTTGGGCTAAAAGAGGAAACGATTACGCCAGTGTACGGTTCCCCTCCCAATATCACCACGACACACAATAAATAGCACCATCCAGTCCTTTCCCTAGCAAGCAAACATGGTTACTTCAGCTTTTCCTCGCTACATGTTTTAGTTATTTGCTGTTAAGTCTGGAGTGATAAATAACGGGAAAATGAAGCAACCCCGCCTTTGGCATAGTGCCGAAAGGCGGGGTTGTGCGTTGCTAGCTATACCTCTTCCCGCTGTTCCTCATTTAGCGGGTACGCGTACTTCGTTCCGTTGAGTATGTCGGAGACGATCCCCGACGCTACCACCCAGGGTATGGGTTGATGGACCTGGACTACCCAGGTCAGAACCCTCTCGGTGGTTCCCCGAGGCGTCTGGAGACGAATTTGCATGTACGTATAGGGGAGGGTGTTTCCTTCCTTATCCCCAATCCGCACAGCATACTCGTCTTGTTTTAGCAGGGCCTCCAGACCAACAATTCTGGAGACCTCAAAATCCAAGGTGACGCCAAGAGTCAGCGCCACCTCTTGGTTGTATGGGTCTATGACTTCAAGCCACCGCTTGATTGGATCATAGCTGAAATCTTCCCGCCACTCCGGCGGGATATCATCCAGACTGGCTGCCTGGAGGTAGGGGCGACCGAATTCATCATATCTCACGTCCCCCCCTCTGCCCGATGACTTCCTATACTTTACTCCCGCTTCTGTCAACAACACCCGTACGGACATTTGCGTTTTCCTTTCTCTCTCCTTCGGGGGGTCTGCCCCGTAAGGATGGAATTGATGGCGGTGGTCCGTATCCAACCGCCTTAGGCTAGAAGACACCATATCATAGACCCATAGTGTTGTCAAAGGGGTTGCGGTGTGTTATAGTCTTGATCAATTCAGCGTTCGGCTGAAAAGCCTTGATAAGGAGTATTCCGTGGCAAGCTTGTTTCTCACTAAGGACGTGGCGGAAGAGGCGTTGGATCTTTTCGCGGCTTTCTGGGAGTCCTTTGTGGCTTCTGGTAGGCCGAAGCGCTCGGATCTGCATGTGGTCATTCTGGATCCGACCATTAAGCCAAGCGCTCACACCTTTGATGAGGCTGTCCTCTGTGAGCGCTCCTTTGGGGATAGGGTGCTTTGGGAGCATCCCTATCGGATGATCGCTCGCGAGAAGGCAGAAGCTACTTGGCGTGAGGGAATGCCCAATGGTCGGATGTTGGCGGAGGCAGCCCCCTTGATCCAAGTAGGTGATACCCGCTGGGGGAGTGCCTACCACGGCATCCCCATTGTCGGTTGCAGTGGCGTACAGCCCTGGTTTGACGAGATGTGTGGGGCTTTGGTGTCTCATTTGTGCCGTGGTTTGGCCCAAGATGAGCGCCAAAAGTGCGAGGCAACTCTAGAGGGTAATTTCTACCACTCTGTGCTCTGATACCTAGCCAAAGGAGAAGAAGCAATGCCCGTCGCCTATGTTTATGGTGTTATGGTTGATGGTCTGACTGATCTCTCCCAGGGGGTGTTGGCAGACTTCATTCGTCGCACGGCGGCGCCGGAGCTAGGACACTGTGCAGAAGATATGGAGGTTAGCTTCCTTGCCACCCCAGTCTTCTCACTTGGAGCGATGCCGCTGAATGTGATAGTGCTCTGGTCTACACCATGGCCTCGGAGTCAGGATGATTGGGACCAGATCGCCCGAAGGAGAGACTCCTGTTTAAGGGCCCTACGGGTGCTATTCAAAGCACCCGAATTGTTGGAATATATGGGAGAAGCCACAGGACGAGTCTTGGTTGAAGCGTGGCCAAGACCGGGCTGTAACTTCCAGCTCTTTCCTCTGTAGTTTCAGGCCCGATTGGCACAAGCCAGTCGGGCCTTTGTTCCTCAAACCCCATAGTAGTAATCATCCTTTTTATATGGTATATTCACCTTTGCAGGAAGATGCACGGTCGCTGTTTTTTGTCATTAGGTTTTAGTGGTTAGGTTCTAGTAGGATTTCCTAAATTAAGGGACCTGCCATGTGAAGCCTTTCACCCTCCTTAGTTTTTGCGAAGAAGGGGTGGCGAAGGATGGAGGAAAGTCCAGACAGCATAGAGCAAGGGGTCGGGCCGTAAGTCCCGATGCGTAAGCACTGGTGTCTCTTTTCCGAAAGGAAAAGAGGATAGAGAGGGCATCAACCCTTTCTAAGACCCACAGAGACAATACGAGACCTAAGGCATTAGCTATGGTCAAAAGGTGAAAAGCCATGAACCACATCAGGTTCTAGTTAAGGGAATCCCACCCGCTGCAATCCACGACCCTGCCGATGAAAGGCTGCTCGTCATGGGATCGCTTTTGTGATCAATCGGTAGAAAGTTGGAGCATTAGATAGATGACCGTTACCCAGCTCTTGGTAGCTGACACCCCACTTCGTTCGCCTTTGGCGAACTTTGAAGAGGTTAAGCACCGCTAAGAACGCCTTGCGTTCAAGAGTTGCTAAACAGAATCTGGCTTACTCTTCCCGCTCAATGAAGACCAGGCTCCCCGCCGAATTGGCGGGGAGCCTCTGGTCAAATTAGTGCGCTGACCCTTTGTCCCCG
Source organism: uncultured Candidatus Saccharibacteria bacterium (assembly GCA_964592525.1). Classification (GTDB taxonomy): domain Bacteria; phylum Patescibacteriota; class WWE3; order CAZQFB01; family CAZQFB01; genus CAZQFB01. The sequence continues at coordinate 32,638 of CAZQFB010000001.1, forward strand.
GTATTAAAAATTTTCAGGAAAAAGTTATTTAGCTTGTTTTAGAGGGGATGTTTTCTTAGGCAGCTGATACTACCTAACTTGGTTGGCTTTTTTAGCTCTTGGTTTTAAACCAAACATTTCTCCATATAGTTCCGTAAAAACTAAATAGGCAATTAGAGCAGAAGGCACGGCTAGGATAACGCCAATTATCCCAAATAACGCACCCCCAACAAGTAGCAGGATTAAAGTTACTAAAGGGTTCAGACCGACTGTTTTTTTCATCACTGTGGGTACTAAAATATTATTTTCGGTTTGCTGGATAATGGTGTATAACAAAGCCACTCCCAAGACGGTCCAGGGACCACTGGAAAGCGCCACAATTAAAGCGGGAATTGCAGACAGAATTGGTCCGATGACCGGTACTATTTCTAGTACCCCAGCAACCAAAGCTAAGGATAAGGCATATTCCACCTTTAACATGACCAGACCAAGATAAGTTAAGACGCCGATAATCATGCCTAATAATAACTGACCTCTAATATAAGCACCTAAAATGTTTTCAATGGAACCGACTAAATTTTCCGCTAACACCTTTTTACTCATAGGAAACAGACTAATAAAAAGCTTCTTGACCGCATCAAATTCAACTAAAAGGTAAAAAGTAAAAACAAAGATCGAAAGCACAAACAGAAAATTAGAAAATATTCCCAAAGTGGCACTGATCACATTGTTGGAATTGGCGTTTAGCTGACCACTAAAAAAATCTTGGAGTTGTCCTTGGAAGGGATCTTCTTTTACACCTAACTGTTCTTCAATAAAGATGGGGAGATAATCCAAAAGCTTATTCATTTGCGAGGTAATCGGTTTAATACCCGCGACTCCAACCGATCCCAGAAAAGAGAGTATGACTAGATAAAGTATGGCTGTGCTCATGCCTCGTGGGATTTTTCTCTCCTGCGCCCAATCAATAATTGGCGTGAGCATTAAGGTTAGCAGCAAAGAGACAAACAGCGCGAAAATAACCGGGAAAACTTGAATGGTTACCCACACCCCCAAAACTATCAAAAGCAATGCAACTAATGTCTGACCGGTAACTACTATTTGTTTGTCCATGGTTTTTTAAATTCTCCTAAATATGATTCTACCAGTACCTTGATTTTTTGACCAAACTCTTTTGGGTTATCTTCTTGGTCCGCGATATCAAACCACTTGATGCGTGTATCTCTTTTAAACCAAGTCATTTGTCTTTTGGCATACTGGTGTTCGGCGATGTTTTTATTCTCCACAGCTTCCTCTAAGGCTTGTTCCCCAAGAATATGTGGGATAAATTGCCTATAACCAATGGCATCAAGAGCAGGCGCTTCCGGGCCGTACTTAAGTAATAATAATCGTACTTCGTCCAACAAACCCTCTTCCAACATATAATCTGTTCGTTCATCTATTAGTTTGTCTAAGGTTTCTTTGTCTGATGATAGTCCTATCATGAGCGGTTTGGTGTTTAATCCCTCCGGCGCGGTAGGTATACCCACCTTTTTTTTATATTCGGCTCTTTCAATTGCCCGTACTAACCTTCTCTTGTTTTTTTGGTCAATGGTTTTATAAGACTTGATGTCAATATTTTTTAGAATCTGCCCCAGCTTTTCCAGTGAGAGTAACTCTAAACCTTCTCTTAAATTGGGGTTGGGTGGTATTTGTTCGATCATTTTATCTTCCAAAACAGCACTAATATAGAATCCGGTGCCGCCAACTAGTAAAGGTAGTTTGTTTCTTGCCCAAACCTGATTAATGATCTGGATAGCCATATCTCGGTACTTAATAACCGTGATTTGTTCACTTGGTTTCAGGATATTGTAGAGGTGAATGGGGATGCCTTCCTCAAGCCAGATGCTACCTTCTATAACCACATTACTTTTATTGATGGCACCTCTACCAGAACCGATATCTAGCTCTGTGTAGATTTGTCTGCTGTCGGCGGAAATAATTTCACCGTTGAATTGCTGCGCTAGTTTAATCGCTGTGGTTGTTTTACCGGTAGCCGTTGGTCCACAGATAACCACTAAAGGTTTCATCATTAAAAATATTTATAGCCTATATTGTTTAATTATGTCACTTAGCATAGCATGCCGTTGTTTTTTAATCTTTAAAGGGATATTGTCTTTCTCAAATTTGTAAGCATTTGTACCTATTCTGGGTGAGTACATGGAAATATAAGCTAAGGTGAAATGAACTTTTTTGCATAGTGCCACTGTATTTTGGAAAGCCCTTTCATCTTCTCCCGGAAAACCAACAATAATATCCGTACTAATTTGGATATCTGGTACTTCGCGCTTGATATTTTCAACGAGCGTTAAAAAATCCTGTTTAGTGTGCCGACGATTCATTTTTTTTAAAATTGTGTTATCACCTGATTGCACGGCTAGATGAAGTTGGCGATCAATTTTGGGCCAGGCCAACGTGCGGACTAAATCCATCGTGAAATCAAAAGGATTGCTGGAAAGGAAACTAATCTTGTTAAGTTTTTCAAGCTGGTGAAGCTCTCGCAATAACGCAGCAAAAGGTAGGCTCTCGTTTGAATTAGCCCTAATCGCGAGTTTTTGCTTTAAGTCTTTAATACCCCACGAATTAACATTTTGACCCAGTAAGGTTAGATGGCTATAACCCTCTTTCGTTAACTGGGTAGCTTTTTTAAGAATGGCGGTTTGACTCCTTGATATTTCTGGACCGCGCGCGTATGGAACCACACAATAGGTACAAAAATTATCACAACCATTAGAAATGGGCAGATAGGCATGCTCATCCATATCCCGCTTCGGTCTAAAGGAGTGTTGCATAACCAAAGCTGGCAATTTCAAAATCCCCTTCTGACCTAATTGATTAATAAAACAGGCAAAATCATTAGTTTCTACCAGATAATCAACCCAAGGTATTTTTTTTAGCAGAGCCTTTTCTGACCATCTTCGTCTTTCTCCTCTAACACTACCAACTAAACAGCCAGTGAGTACTACTACCGCTTGGGGGTTGTTGTTCTTTAATAGTTTTATTTTAGGAGCTAAACCATAGACCTTATCTTCAGCAGCTTGCCGGACAGAACAAGTATTGATAAGCAAGAGGTCACACTCTAGCAGATGAGTAGTTCTCGACATACCCACACCTTCAAGTATCCCCGCCATATTTTCACTGTCGGCGATATTCATTTGGCAACCATAAGTGAGAAGATGATATTTTTTAAGCATACTCTGATCTTAACTTGGGGATTATAGCTTTAAATCAGCTAAAGATGAAATTACTAGAAGTAGTGTATGATGGGATTGATGGAGTTTAAATCAATTTTAACGGAGAAGGTAACCGCGAAAAAAGTGCTTTACCGAGCTCCCTTTGATATCGCTGTTCATGAAGAAAAAGGGGAGTACCAATTAAATGACTTATCACGGATAGAGGCTTGTTTACCAACGCTAAGATTTTTGCTGTCCCAAAAATGCCAAGTGGTTATTTTAACCTATGTGGGGCGACCAGAAGGTAAAGTGGTGGCTAGTTTAAGAACTAATCCACACGCGCTAGCTCTGGAAAAAATGTTGGCAGTTAAGGTGACTAAGTTAGACGATTGTGTGGGAGATACCGTAACCGCATATCTTAAACAGCAGGGGGAAAAGGAAGTGGTGATGTTAGAAAACACTCGTTTCCATCCTGAAGAGATGGTTGATGATGATAATTTTGCCAAAGAACTAGCTAAAAATGGGGAGCTGGTGGTGTTTGATGCTTTTCCCCAAGCGCATCGAGCCCATGCTTCAGTGACCGGTATAATGCGCCACTTACCTAGTTTGGCTGGTTATTACTTTCTGCGGGAAGTTAAGGCTTTGTCTTCTTTATTTGAGGTGGTGGCTCATCCATTGGTGATCGTGATTGGTGGCGTGAAATTATCGGAAAAAATTGGGGTGATTGAAAATTTGCACACCCAAGTAGATTATTTTCTGCTGGGTGGCGGGGTAGCCAATATATTTCTGCAGGCTAAAGGGATAGAAGTGGCGGACTCAATTAGGGAAGAAAAGAATGTGACTACGGTGGGGAGTGTTGATTGGCTAAGGAAAGCGCAGGAATTGCTCTCTACTGAAGCTAAGATTGTCCTGCCTACTGATGTAGTGGTAAAAACAGCCACCCACCAGCAGCAGCTATTGCCAACAGATAGGAATATACCAGCAGGTGGCAAAATTGTAGACATTGGTGCAGAAACAGTTAAGAACTACCAACAGCTATTAAAAGGTGCAGCGACAATATTTTGGAATGGTCCTTTGGGTTTGATTGAAGAACCGCCTTTTGATCAGGGTTCAAGACAAATAGCGCAAATAATTGAGCAAGTAGCTGGCACCACGATAGTCGCTGGTGGCGATACTATTGGGTTGGTCAATAAAGAGAAAGTGTCTCATGTCAGCTTGGCTGGGGGAGCAACCTTAGAGTTTTTATCGGGTAAAAAATTACCGGCTGTGGAAATGTTAAAGCTTAATCATTCATCGTACCCAAAAGAGTAACGGTGACTAGGGTTAGAAGATTCTTGGTCAGGTGCAGCATCTATTTCTGGTAAGGTGGTGTCTGGTTCTTCTGTGGTTTTGCTGGTTAAGGAATTAAGTAATTGTTTAAAAATGCTACCATCTTTTTTTAGTGTTTGAGACACTCTCACCACTGTAGTGGTGCTCACTTCAGCTTCTCCCGCGACACTTCGTACATCCATACCCGAATGTAATAACCGAGCAATATACCATCTTTTTTTAATCATCCTTATTTCCGAGGGGGTGAGCAGTTCTGCCAGGAACTTTTTGCCGTCTTGAGAATCTTGACAGATCTTAGCTAGTTGATCAAAAAAGACGAAGGTTTCTTTAATGTATCTTTCGTGGTTGAGATCTTCTTGTGGTTTGGACATTGTATGTATTAACACACACCAGGTGTTCCGGTGTCAAGGCTTTTTAACACAAAACCCCGCCAAGAGGCGGGGTTTGTGCTTTACAAATCAAGGTTTTAACGGACAGTGTCCTTAAGACCTTTACCTGCTTTGAAGTGGGGCACTTTAGTTGCAGGAATGTGAATTGGTTCTCCCGTCTGGGGGTTGCGACCCATACGTGCCTGGCGACTGCGGACTTCAAAAGTACCGAAACCAGTGATGGTTACTTTGTCACCTTTGGCTAAAGCAGCACCAATGGCATCCAGCATTGATTCTAGGGCACGTCCAGCATCAGCCTTGGTCAAACCAACTTGGCTGGCTACGCGATCAACTAAATCGACTTTTGTCATTTAGATTCACCCCCTTTCATAAGTTCTTTTAGCACAAGACTCAATTTACTTTATAACACGATCAACCCGTTCAATGGCAACGGTTTTTCCGTTTTTGTCATCAATCTTTAACAAAACACTATTAAACACTACTGGGCTGCCCTCTTCCACCCAAGTGAATTTGGTTGGAAACGGCAAGGTTAAAGCCTTAAGAGTGCAATAAGGATCAACCCCCAAAACCGAATGTTGGGTTCCAACCATACCGACATCAGTCACGTACCCCGTACCTTGCGGCATTATCCAGCAATCAGCGGTGGGTACATGGGTGTGGGTGCCAAAAACAGCAGAAACCCGACCGTCTACGTACCACCCCAGGGCGACTTTTTCGGAAGTGACTTCGGCGTGAAAATCAACTAGCGTGATAGCCACGTCAGAGGATTGTTCTTCTTGGAGGATGGTTTCAATTGCTTTGTAAGGACAATCAACAGGTTGATTTATTAAAGTGCGTCCGAGTAGATTAATGATTAATATCTTTAGGCCATTCGGTGTCTCTAACACACTAAAACCTCTCCCCGGGACAGGGTGAGAATAATTGGCAGGACGAATAATGGGCAGTGTTGGATCATCGAGAAGGTGATGCTGACCATGCCAAATATGGTTACCCGAAGTAAAGAAATCAACCCCACTTGCGAGTAACTCTTTTAGGATAGTGCTATTGGTGCCACGACCACCTGCAGAATTCTCAATGTTCGCTAGAACAAAATCAATACTAGCAACTTCCCTTATTTTTGGCAATATTTCAGTAACGGCAGCAACGCCTGGTTTGGCTACTATGTCACCAATAAAAAGAATGTTCATTTATCTTGCTGTTTCTTCGGCTCGTACTTCTCGTACGACAGTAACTTTCACTTGACCGGGATACACCAACTCTCGTTCAATTTTGGTGGCGATGTCTTGGGCTAATTTATAAGCACTAAGATCATCTATTTCTTCAGGAGTGACTACGACGCGGATTTCTCGCCCGGCGGAAATAGCATAGGCGTGATCAACCCCAGTAAAGGATAAAGCTATTTTTTCTAAGTCCTCCATGCGTTTGATGTAAGCATCATAATCTTCATGTCGAGCGCCGGGGCGGGAGGCGGAAATAGCGTCAGCGATATAGACAATCAATGCTTCCACGGAGGAAAGCGGTTCATCTTCGTGATGCTGCGCGACGCAGGCAATTACTTCCGCAGGTAATTCGTGTTTTTTAAGTATTTCTACGCCAGCTTGGACATGGGTTTTTTCGTTGTCGTCTATGACTTTGCCAATATCATGGAGCAGACAAGCTAAGCGAACAATATCAGCATCAGCGCCTAATTCTTTGGCCAACTTAATTCCTATCTGGGTTTCCTCCAGAGTGTGTTGAATCATGTTTTGACCATAAGAATAGCGATATTTGAAGCGTCCAAGTAAAGCAACTAATTCTTTAGGAAGATTGTAAACGTTGACTTGGTGACAAAGTTCTTCACCCGCTTTAAACATCATCTGTTCAATTTCCCGAGTAGTTTTTTGGACTACTTCTTCGATTCGGGCGGGTTGAATGCGACCGTCTTTAATCAGTTGCTCTAAGGCTATTTTGGCGATTTCTCTTCTTACTGGATCAAAGCAAGATAGTCTTATTTCACCAGGTGTTTCATCAAGTTCCACATTTACCCCGGTAGCTCTCTCAAAGGCTTTGATGTTTCTACCTTCCTTACCAATGATGCGCCCTTTGAGTTCTGGGTCTTTCATGGCAATAACGGAGGTGGTGTATTCAGGTACATATTCGGTAGCGCCGTATTTCATGATGTCTGCTAGAATTTCCCGCGCTCGGATGTCACTGACTTCTTTAATTTTTTCCTCGGCCTCTTTGATTTTTTTACCAATTTCTTGCGAGAGATTATCTTCAACGCGTTTCATGATTAGTTGTTCGGCTTCTTTTTTACTAAGCGTTGCTACCTTCTCTAACCTTTCAAGCTGTCTGTTTTTAAGATCAGCTACTTCTGCCATTTCTGTTTGTATTTTTTCCAGTTTGACCTTGATAGAATTTTCTTGTTGGCGAAGCTCTTCCAGGTTTTTTTCTAACCGCTCTTCTTTCTGGTGTAAGCGTTCTTCAATTTTTAAGCTCGTGACACGAATTATTTCGGCTTCTTCTTTGGCCTCTTCCTTAATCTTTAAAGCTTGATCTTTGGCGTTGATTAGTATTTCCTTAGCCGAAGACTCCGTTTCGTCTGTGTTTAGGGTAGGTGGCTGTGGAGGTCTTTTTTTGTTTTGGGTATGGAGATATGCGGCATAGCCCATGGCCAGCACCGCAACGAGTGCGCTTGCAAGAGTGTATTCTGACATGGTTGGTAATTTATCCTCATTGTATTAGTAAGTAAAATAAACAAAGATCCTGCATAGCAGGACCTCAAACATTCTATCATTGAAAGGGTTAATGTCAATTAAAGCTGCTGGGGAGGATTTATTTTTACTTGCCTCTTTGATAATTATTAATTATGTTTGTGTACCAGTGCTTTTTGGAAACACTAGCTCTTGCATGAGTATAATAGACGATACTGGAGATAGTGGCTATGAGAGAAAGGAAAGGAGGTGTTGGAGACCTCAAGCTATCATTTAGCTTGAGGCCTTTGTTTTATGGTATAAATTCAGCACATGCATAATAGGAGGTAGTGATGCTTTCCAGAGTGATGTCGGGAGCTGTGGTTGGGTTGGAGGCAGTACCAGTTGAGGTTGAGGTAGATATTGCCTCACAAGGCTTTCCGGCCTTTTCCATTGTTGGTTTGCCAGATAAGGCAATTGAAGAAGCTAAAGATCGAGTTAGATCAGCTTTAACTAACAGTAGCGCACCTTTCCCGAATCGAAGAATTACCGTTAACTTATCGCCAGCAGATTTGCCAAAGAGTGGTCCGGCTTACGATTTTCCTATTTCGCTGGGTATCCTTTTGGCTTATAAACAACTACCTTCAGTTGATATAACGGACTCTCTTTTTTTGGGGGAAGTTTCTTTGGATGGTACTTTGCGTACTACGCCTGGAGTAATTTCTTTAGTTGGGATGGCGAAGGAGCAAGGCTTCAGAAAAGTATTTTTACCGTCAGTTAATGCTTCCGAAGCGTCTCTGGTTGAAGGTATTGCTGTTTATCCGGTTCACTCTATTGCCGAAATAATTGATCATTTTCAAGGTACTAAAGTTTTGGAATCTTTGCGGCGCAAAAACGAATGGCGACAGACAGGGCAAGAATATCCAGTTGATTTTGCTGATATTGTTGGGCAAGATCAGGCTAAAAGGGCGATGATTATTGCTGCTGCGGGTGGGCATAATATTTCCTTAACTGGACCTGCTGGTTCCGGTAAAACACTGCTAGCTAGAGCACTGCCTTCTATTTTACCGCCTTTATCAGTAGCAGAGGCTTTAGAAGTGACTAAAATCGCATCAATTACCGGTAATTTGCCCCGAGATACGGCTTTAATTACCCTTAGACCTTTTCGTTCTCCTCATCATACTGTGTCTCGCGCGGGTTTAATTGGTGGTGGTACCCATCCTCTTCCAGGTGAGATTAGTATGGCTCATCGTGGGGTCTTATTTTTAGATGAGTTTCCTGAATATCCCCGCCATGTTTTAGAAGCGCTGCGACAACCGCTTGAAGATGGTGTGGTTACTGTGAGTCGGGCACGCATGGCACTGACTTTCCCAGCCAATTTTATGTTAGTGACTGCCCAAAACCCCTGCCCATGTGGGAATTATGGTCACGCCCAAAAAGATTGTACTTGTAGTCCTCAACAGATTCTTAATTACCAGCGGAAGATTTCCGGTCCGATGCAGGATCGCATTGACCTACATGTTTATGTGCCTGCGGTAGAAGTAGCTAAACTTTCTTCTTCCGCTTTAGTTCAGTCTCGTGAAACTTCAGTTACTCTTCGGGCTCAAGTAATTCGGGCTCGGGAAAGACAACAACACCGCTATCAACAGCTGGCTTATTTTTGTAATGCCGATATTACGGCTAAAATCATTAGTAACATCTGTTCTTTCTCGACTGACGCCACTGTGATCTTAAATAAAGCTATCAGTCAATTTGCTCTGTCGGCACGGTCTTACCATAAGGTGATTAAAATAGCCTTGACCATTGCTGATCTTGATGAGGAGGATGAGATTTCGGCGTGTCATGTTTCTGAAGCTCTGCAATATCGCGCTAAAGATTAATTCGTTAAGTATTGTACCCATTGGTTTTGTGTGCTGGCTAAGGCGATTAAAATAGCGATGACTAAAACCGTCACGATAAGGGTTTTTTGCAGATCATGTTTTAAATACTTTTTAAAGGTTTCGTTTTGTGGCGAAGGGCGGTTGTTAGTAAGGGTGACCACTTCTTTAGTACCTGGTTTAATAGGCTTAGTGCACGGTTGGACAACTTTATTTAAACGCCTTGCTTGGCTTTTAATTTTTTGTTTTTTAGTTTTTCTTTTAGACATCGTGTCTCCCATATTAAGTTAATGCGTGCCTCTCCTCAACCTGCTTTTAGTAGTGTACTATTTTATAATATGGAAATGGAGATGAAGCTGTTATTTATTTTGTTAGCTGGTTTGTTTTTGTATTCTTTAATTCTTTCGTTATTAATTCTTCGTTTGGCTAAAAGAGTCAAAAAGAACGAAGCTTTGTCACTTAAACAGCTGGCATCATCAGAGTATGGGGCATTACTAAAAATGAGTGAAAAGTATGTTCAGAAGGTTGGCATTGTTCGCTATAATCCGTATAATGATACAGGTGGAGATCAGAGCTTTGCTGTGGCTTTATTAGACGGTAAAGGTGATGGCATTGTTCTTTCCTCGCTTCACGGTCGGGATACTACAAGAATATTTGCTAAGCCTGTCAAAGATCGTAAAGAGGACTCGCACCCGTTGTCAGAGGAAGAAAAAGAAGCAATACAAAAAGCATTTAAGGAGTAAAAAAAATGGCTTATTTAAAAAAAATAGCTCAAGAAAAAGATAACGCTGGACCATCGTTTAATGAGATTAACCAAGGTCGGGTAGAAGAATCCACAATTGAAGCGGGGATGGGTGTGAGCGAGAAAAAGAAAAAAATTCTTATAGGCTCGGTGGTTATCGCAATTTTAGTGGTTTTGGGGGTTAGCCTTTATTCTTTTTGGTCTTGGAACCGGGGTGGGGTTGAGTTAGCACCAGAAGCGGCGGAAGAGGGTACTGCTAATAAAATTGATCAAGCTAAAGCCAACGAAATTATTGCTAAGGAATTAGACCCAACCATTAATGCTGGCGAAAAAACGGAAGCTAGCCCAATTAACGGTGTGTTGTACACCAAGGACAGAGCGGATTTTTGGAAAAAAAGAAGACCTATGGCGGTGGTGATTGAAAACCATATCGCCTCTAGACCACCTTATGGTTTAGCTGATGCAGAGATTGTTTTTGAAGCAGTTGCCGAGGGAGGGATTACCAGATTTGTAGCTGTATTTTTAGCTAATCAAACCGCGAGATTAGAGCCTATTCGGAGTGCCCGAGAGTATTTTTTGCATTGGTCAAGTGAGTTTGATGCTCTGTTTGTGCATCATGGTGGCGCTAGCTCTGATGATGCTAGTACTGATGCCTTAGGTAATATTGAAAAATATGGTATTGATAACCTGGACTGCATTACGGGAGATAATCTTTGCACTAGAGACGAAAGCAGAGAAGCCCCGCACAACTCCATGAGCAATACTCCCTATTTATGGGAAAGAGCTAGTGAGAAAGGCATTAATGATTCGGTTAGCTTTGCGTCTTGGAAATTTAAAGAGGATTTGGTTGAAACCGAAAGACCGCTTAGTCAAAATATCTCCTACAATTTTTGGGATTATCCGGATTATCTTGTACGTTGGGAATATGATCCCCAAACAAACCTATATAAAAGAACAAATGGTGGTTTGATCACTGATATTCATCTTGATGCGAACTATAATCAGCAACTAGCTGCTAAGAATATAATTGTCCAGAAGATGGGTCAGAAAGTAGTGGATGATGGTACTCCTCATCCCCACTTAGTATTTGATACTATCGGTACGGGTGACGCGGTAATCTTTTTGGATGGTAAAAAAATTGAGGCGACTTGGGAAAAGACCGACCGTACTTCTCGGACAATGTATTATGACGCTATAACTGGGGAGGAACTTGAGTTTAATCGTGGTCAGATCTGGGTGTCAGTGGTACCAGTGGAAAACTTAATACAAGTGACAAATTAACAAGCGTCTATTTCTGCCCTGTGAAAGTAGTTTGAGGAGACAGGCTTCAGCGTTGAGGCGTTGGTCTGTTGAATCCATAATGCTAAAAGAATTATTTATTTCTGAAGTCAGGGTTAACATGCTCAAGCTTTTTTTGCTCTCAGGCGTTGACCAAGAACGCGGCTTGCATGTCCGTGAAATTACGAGGAAGGTTGGGACCGAAATTAATGCGGTTCGGCGTGAATTATCCCGCTTAACAAAACTTAAAATGCTCAAACGAGAGGATCGTGGTAATCGAGTTTATTATCGGTTACGGGAAGACTTTCCGCTTAAAACAGAGCTAACGGCGATGCTTATTAAAGAGGAGGGTTTGGGAGCGAGGATTATTGGTGAAAACCGGCGTTTCGGGCGCATAAGTTATGCGGTGATGAACCTGGAATTTGCTTTTGGCCGAATACCCAAACCCAATGAGGTAGATATTTTGTTTGTGGGCACTATTTCTGTTGAAAATGTACAGCAGTTTATTAAACAGGAAGAAGCCAAACTAGGTCGTGACATTCATTTTTCTATTATGGGTGATGATGAATTTGAGTTTAGAAAACAAAAAAGGGATTCTTTTGTGCTAGATATTTTAATGCAGCCAACTGTACTCTTGATAGGTGATCCGGTCAAATTTGCCAAACTCTCTTAATCATTTTTGTAGGTTGGTGCGCGGTTATTTTTGTGATAGTGCTAATGAACACTCCAACTTAAGGGGGAATTAACTGTGTGTTGAGCTGTGATATTTGCTTTGAAGGTGACGAACGACTTGTTAAATTAACAGTGGGGCGTTTCTGTGCTACACCGGAAGTTGCTGACCACATGTGTAGAAGATCAGGAAGACCCTAGGGTTGTTCTGCTGCCCTACAACTGTGACAACGGTGGGATATACCAAGAGCTGGTAGCAGTTTTGTTGCACACCTCGTTTCAAACTTCCCTGTTTGGGGGGACCTCCAGGATGAGGCAATATTTTTGGGGTGCTTGGCAAAATAGATTACTAACTACTTTGCTTAAGTAGCACAGCCAAAATAAAGGTTCTAGTCGTTTGCGCTTGACGTTGGGGGAACAAGCTAAGCTGGCGGTAGCTTTTCCTGACTTATCCTTTACGTACCGGAAACACCCCTCGTCTTGTATGAGCAGACGCAGACACTCTTCGGGGTCATTAAGGATCTGTGCACGTAAACGTGAAGCCTTGGTTATTAAATATTTGTAGAACCAAGACTTGTTTTTTTGTGTGGGGGCTTGGGGTGTTGACATTCTCCCATTCTGTTTGCTAGAATGCCCTCGCTTTGCTACACAACTGAACATATACATATTACAAGGAGATAAAACATGAATCTAAAAATGCTCAACGACAATATTTTAGTAGAACCTTTGGATACTGAAACTACTACCGCTTCGGGTATAGTGATTCCTGATACAGCTAAAGAAAAGCCCCAGAAAGGTAAAGTACTAAGTGTTGGTCCTGGGCGTTTCGCTGATGGACAGAGAGTTGAAATGCAGGTTAAAAAAGGGGATGTCGTTATTTACCGAAAATGGGGAGGCAACGAAGTTAAAGTCCAGAACAAGGAAATGATGGTAGTTAAAGAGGAAGATATCCTCGCTATTGTTGAATAATTACGGAGGTACATTATTATGGCGAAACAAATTATTTTTGGAGAAGACACCCGCAAAAAACTTCAAGCTGGAGTTGATAAGCTTTCTGCTGCGGTTAACACTACTTTGGGTCCAAAAGGACGTAACGTAGCGTTAGATAAATCTTGGGGTGCTCCTAATGTGGTACATGATGGGGTGACTATCGCAAAAGATATAAAATTAGCAGATCCTTTTGAGAATATGGGCGCCCAATTAGTAAAAGAAGCAGCTGCTAAAACTAATGATACTGCTGGTGATGGCACTACTACATCAACAGTTATCGCTCAAGCTATTGTTAAGGGTGGTATTCGTAATATTGCTGCGGGCGCAAATCCAATGATTATTAGAAGTGGTTTGGAAAAAGCGACTGCTTCTGTGGTTACTGAAATCAAGAAAAAAGCGAAACCAGTAAAAAGCAAAGAAGAAAAATCTCAAGTGGCAACTATTTCCTCGGGAGATCCGGAACTTGGCAAAATAATTGCGGATGCCTTTGAAGCAGTTGGTGATAACGGCGTAATCACTGTTGAAGAAGGCAAATCCTTGGAGACAACTTGGGAACAAAAAGAAGGTATGGTTTTTGATAAAGGGTATAGCTCTGCTTATTTCGTTACTAATCAAGAACGGATGGAAGCGGTAATTCAAGAACCACACATTCTCGTTACTGATCAGAAAATCACTTCCATGAGTGATCTCTTACCCATGCTAGAGAATTTAGTGAAAGTGTCTAAGAACCTGGTCATTATAGCCGAAGATGTTGAGGGTGAAGCTTTAGCTACGTTAGTAGTCAATAAACTAAGAGGCACCTTTAATTGTATTGCCATAAAAGCGCCTGGTTTTGGTGATCGTCGCAAGGCAATGCTGGGCGATATTGCTGTTTTGACAGGAGCTACTGTGGTTTCCGAAGACGCTGGTCGTAAGTTAGAAAGTGTGACGATGGCGGATTTAGGAAGGGCAACACAGGTTAAAAGTAGCAGAGATGAAACTGTGATTGTCGGTGGGGCAGGTAAAAAGAGTGATCTGGAAGCTCGCATTAATCAGATTCGCATCCAGATTGAACAAACGGACTCTGATTTTGATCGGGAAAAATTACAGGAAAGATTGGCCAAATTAGCTGGTGGAGTGGCGGTAATTAATGTTGGTGCCGCGACTGAAGTTGAGTTAAAAGAACGCAAGTATAGAGTAGAAGATGCTGTTAATGCCACTCGCGCTGCTATTGAGGAGGGAATTGTACCAGGTGGTGGCGTAGTCTTTTTAAAGGCGCGAGAGGTGATCAAAAAGCTATCTTTGTCTGGTGACGAAAAAGTAGGTGCGGAGCTTCTCTACAGCGCTCTCTCTTGTCCCTTAAGTAAGATTGTGGAAAATGCTGGCGTTGATGCTGGGTGGGTGGTTCGTGAAATTGAGCAAAAGGAAGATAGCATCGGTTTTGATGTGATGGATATGGAGTTTGTGGACGTAGTCAAGAAAGGCATTATCGATCCAGTTAAAGTTTCTCGTTCTGCTTTGCAAAATGCTGCTTCAGTGGCAGCGGCTATTCTGACTACAGAAGTGCTAGTCACTGACGAACCAGAAGAAAAAACTGGTGCTCCGGCAATGGACCCAACGGCGATGGGAATGTAACCATAAAGGTTTATTTGTAGGATAAAACCAGCGCTAAAAAAAGAATAATCACTTGGAGCAAAGGACCCGTGACGACGGGTTCTTTTGCTGTTTGTTAGTTAAATAAATATTATTTAAGTAGTAGGTACGACTGATACACAACCAGAAAAGCACTTAAAATAATTAATAAGACAAATATAATTTGGCAAGTATTAAATATTCCTGTCCGTTCCCTTCTAATGTTTTGTGAAGTCTGTTTTTCTTCTTGGAAATATCTTTTAAAAATCTGACTTGCCGCTTCGTGGCTGAAACTTTTTAACATAAGCCTTATGGTAACTAACCAGGATAGACACATAAGTACTATATAATCTAGTTTTACGGTTGGTGCTCTTAATAAAACGTAATATGTAAAAGTTACTGCCAAAAAAAGTAACAAGATTAGATAATATCTTGGGGCTTGCTGAAGCACTTTATGGGGAAATAGCCTTTTTAGATAATTAGTCATATGTTTATTTAATTATTAGGGTTACGCTTGAGAAGCTTTGCAGCATTATTATTTGGAGTAGCCTTTCCCACGCGACAACTAATGAGCGCCTCGTTGTAAGGTTGACAGAGGTCGTGAACTACTTTTAACGACGTTTGTGGGTTAAGGTAAAGCGACTCATCGCTGGGTTTAAGAATAATGGGCATTCGGTTATGGATTGGCTTGACGGTATCGTTAGCAGCGCAAGTTAGAATACTAAATTCATTTTGTTCATAAATACCGGCAAAGGAACAAGGTTTGTTTTGTGGCAGACTAATATAATAAGGCTGCTTACCGTGGGTTGTTTTCTGCCACTCATAAAAACCATTGTTTGGGACTAGACATCTGTTGTGAGCAAACAATTTATTAAAGTGTTCTTTTTCTAAAACTGTTTCACTTCTAATGTTTATTAATAAAGTGCGCTGGTTTCCCCAGGATACCGCTAAGCCCCATTTTTTGAAATTAACTTTGTGATCAATAGTATTGGTGATTATGGGCATGAGCATTGTTGGGGTGACATTATAATTTTTTTCAAGTGGCGGGAGTTTTTTTAAATTAAAACGCATCGCAAAATCATCGTTGGGAATAAATACATAGCGACCACACATTAAAACTCTTCCTCCAACAGATTCCATAATTCATCTTGATCGCCATCGTAGCCTAAGGCCCAGATACCTATGCCCCCTAATCCCCAGTCTTTAGCGAGATGGTATTTGCTTTGAAGCGATTTTACATCTTCGTAATGACATTGACGGTAGATTTCTTTTTCCTCATCGTAAAACACAAACCAAGGAGATTGAGCATCTTCATCCCACCTTTTTGCCTCGCCCTTGTTTTCTGGATGATAAGCGCAACCTTTGTAGTACTGAATATTGGAATAACCTATTGCTTCGTTACCAGGGACTCGGAAGCTTCCAAGCGTGTCATTTTCAGTGATCCAGTAATGACCGTAGTAAGCGACTCCCAGAATTAATTTATTCTTGTCGATAAATCTAGCGTAATCATTGAGCATGGTAATTAAATCGTAGCGAAATTTATCTGGTGCTCCCCCAATTGGCGCTAGCGGACCAGTTTGCTCTTCGCTTAGCTGATGAAAGTCATAGGACATAATAAAGAGTTTATCCACTACACTGGAGAGTTCGGCGATATTGTGAAGGCGGTTTCTTTGAGCAGAATTAGCGTGAGCATCTACGGTGACGATACCTCGGGGGTAAACATTGTGCACTTGATGGGTAAAAAGGGTTACAAACTCGGTAAAATTACTTCTGACCAAGTTGGGTGTAATACCGCTCCATTCAAAATCAAGGTTGAGGTTAGCGACTTTCTTTTCCGCCATTTCGTTTAAAGTGTTTCGGATAAGAGTATTCCAACAGGTTGGGCAGTTTAAGAAAGATTCAATGGTGTTGTTATCTTGCATCACGACCGCTAGCGATACCCTGACCTCATGTCTTTTTGCGTTGCTGATTACTCTTTCTAGATTAGTGCTTTTTTTCCAGTTCAACCAGCCCAGTTCACTAGTCCCGTCTTCCTGGAGCTTAATAAATTCTCCTGTTTCATCTATGTGCAGACCAAAATAGACAATTTCATCTACTGCTTGATATCTAATAAATTCAGAGTTAGCTAACATCCAATAGGGTAGAAAACCAATTACCTCTTGTGTTAGAGCCTCACCTTTTTCTAGTGTTTCAGCTTCAGGGGATAATATTTCTTGGGAGCGCTGCTCATTATTTTGAGCTGCTAATTCTAACCCCACGCCGATAGTAAATATCACTGTGGCTGTGAGGAAGATAATTTTTTTCATCTCAAGGATTAATTATAAACAAGAAAGCCCGAAAAATACGGGCTTTCTTTTCTTTGCGCCTAAAACTTTAGTTATTTATTTCTACTCTTGACTTCAATGCGCTTTGGTTTCTCTTCTTCTGCTTTAGGGATAATTACCTTAACCACTCCATTTTCCACTTCGGCAGTAGCCTGGTCCGACCTTACGCTGCGAGGTAAGGTAGTTGAGTAGTGGAAAGAGCGTTGTTCCATTTTTTTGTAGTACTGCTTGCCTTTTTCTTTTTGCTCATCTTTTTCAGTGACTTCCCCTCGGATAGTAATTACTCCTCCCTCAACATTAATTTCAATGTCTTCCTCCTTAATTCCTGGAACGTTTGCCTCAACGACAATATCATTATCCGTTTCGTAGAGATTTAATGCCTCGTTGGTTCCCCCCCACCATTCGGCGTCGTCCCAGAGCGGAAAGCGCTGCCAGGGTCTTAAAGATAAAGGCTCCCATCGAACAAGTGCCATGTGACACCTCCTTTCTCAATAAACATAACTTCCTTAAAAGGCTTAACTTCTTAGGCTATTCCGTTTTCATTGGGGCAGCCAAGAAATTAGCCTATTAGCAATATATTAGTAAGAGTGACAGTTGTCAAGGGTGTTAAGGAAGTTAATACCGAAAAGAATTTTACATTTTATTATGGTTGATTTATTCTAGGAACAAAGCAATAGGTTACTACCAACTAAAGGGGTGGGTCGAGATGCGTTCTTTAACAATCGAGCAAGAACTCAAGTTGTACCTGCTAGCGTGTGGGGTCAAAATTGACCCTAAAGCAGAGAAAGAATGGCTTAGAAGATATGGCGGTCCCTTGAGTTTGAGTGAGTATGCTTCCACCAGCGGTATTTGTCTACTAATGGCTTCGGGTGATTACATCAACGCTCCTTTTATTGAGTTCTTCACACAGGCTACCAAAGCCCTTCTTTCCTATGAGGAAGAGTTCTTTATTCTCATGGGTGCTGTGCGTTTTCCTGTCACTGTTATTCCTGTTCCTGGGTACCACCAACAAACTTATGCGGATGGGGGTAGGGTTTATTCCTACACTAACTTAGGAGTTACTCATACTGATCGTTGTAGGGTATCTCCAGTTGAGGGATGCTCTTGGGTTTGTACCTTTTGTGATATGCCTTACAACTATAGATACAGATTGAAGCCAGAAAGAGAATTGTTAAGGGTTATTGAATTGGCTAAGGACGATCCTTTTTCACCTGCAAGACATGTTCTTGTGAGTGGGGGTACCCCCAAACCAGAAGATTATAAATGGTGGGATTCTGTGGTTGAATATCTCGCACAGAATTCACCCCTACCAGTAGATGTGATGATGGCTGCTCGAACGGATATGGGAGAACCGCGTTGGTTGCGTTCTGTGGGTGTGAACATGCTTTCAGTAAACTTGGAAGTATGGGATACTGCACGGAGCTTAAAGATCACTCATAATAAGGCGCGAATATTAGGTAGAAGGTGCTACCTTGATTTTATTGAAAGAGCGGTAGAGTCTTTCGGTGTTGGTTTTGTCCAATCTCTTTTGGTTTTTGGTGAGGCTGTGGAGCCCATAGAAAGTACTCTAGAGGGTGTTAGGGCTTTAGTAGACAGAGGATGTATTCCCGTGCTTAGCCCATTCAGACCTAACCAGTCTACACCGATGGGTAAGGAATCTCCTGCCAGTATAGAGGAGATGAAAGAGGTATACATAGAGGCTACTCAATTGTGTGAAAAGAGCGGATTAGGTATTAGACCTGGACCTCGTTGTATCCCCTGCCAACATAATGTAGTTGCTTTTTGCGAAGACTTGGGTTTTTACGTTCCTATGGAGGAGAGCCTAACCGACAGAGAATGGCAGCATTGAAAACAAGCAAGATTATCAGTATTAACGATATAAATAGAGTTGAGATAGAGCAACTCATTGATCGTGCAAATCAATTGCGGGAGGAGCGCTTCAGGCGCTACCTCCCGCCTTTCATTATGGGTTTGTTTTTCTTTCAGGAGTCTACTCGTACGCAAATTGGTTTTCAGGCAGCTGCTTATAGATTGGGGGGTCAAGTTTTTACATTTAAAAACACGAAATATCAATCAAACATGTCGTCAGCCGAAAGTCTTGCGGATTCTATCAAGGTATTAGAATCATATGCAGATGTGCTCTGCATAAGGCATTTTGATGACAGTATATTTTCTGATCTGTTTAGATCGATTAGTAAGCCTGTTGTAAACTGTGGTAATGGTTTTGATGAGCATCCTACCCAAACCCTGACCGATCTATACATGATTAAGGATACACTAGGCAATATAGATAATCTGACTATTGCTCTTGTTGGAGATCTTCGGCATATGCGCACTTCTCATTCCTTGTTGCTTGGTCTATCGAAATTTAATCGGATTTCGGTGATATGTGTGTCTCCTAAAGAGCTTAGAATGCCTGATCGCTATAAAAATGTGTACGGAAAAACACCAAATAATCTCAAGGAGATAAATGACTTGAATCTTCAGGGTGTTGATGTAGTGTATATGGCAGGATTTGCCCCCAAGACACCTATAGGAGACTATGATGCTGATATTAGAGAAAAATATAGTTTAAGAGGAAAGTCTTTTTTATCACTAGTTAAACCCCCAATTATTATGTGTCCTCTTCCTCGTGTAGATGAAATTGATCCCACCTTAGACCAAACACCTTATTCAAAATATTTTAAGCAGAGTGCGTTGGGCTTATACACCAGAATGGCTTTACTTGAATTTATTTTAGCTCCAAAAGGAGAGAATATTTACAATGTTGGGGGGTTGAATTGAACTATTTATTACAGACAAGTCTGCTTATACCGGTGGAAGCAGGTTCTTGTTAGAAAATTAATAACACTAAGAGTCCCGTTTCAATATTAGAAGAGTGGCTTTTTGATGTTAGATTATTATCTAAAATTGTTCTGGGAAAAGTTGTGAGGGGACTATCGGGAGATATTTATTATAAGGTGCTTTAGTCCTTAGTCTGTGGTGCAATGGGTAATAAAGCATTGCTGTGAACATTGAATTTGAGCAAAAGGGGAAATAATATTTAGTTTAGAAGTAGTTTTGTATAACTACGAGTTATTAGGTGTTAGCTTTTGTATAGAATAAATTTATTAGATTAACCTTTTAACATATCTAAGATCTGCCACCTTGGGGATGGGTACATTTTCAGTCTCGATTGGTGATTATATATTGTTTCAGGTGGTGGGTATCAAAATGTCCGCGGTGTTAAAAATATCTAATAAAAAAACAGCGTATTAAGTATGTTTACAGAAGTTTTCATCAGAGGGTCTTTTTTACTGTGGTTAGATTATAGAAATCGGGATCATAAGGTTTCTGATAATCTTTAACCCATCTCCTTAGCTGGTAATTTGTGTCTCGGGATGCTTTAGATTGTTGGATATATGCCTTTGGATTTAAGCCGCATCAGCCCGAACCTCTCTATCGAGTATTATTGAAAGTGATCGTGATTAGAATAAATAATTAAACTACAGTCGCGTAATTTACACGAGCTGACCATATAAAATCAAAAGTAGAATAAATATCTATAAATTTAGAGTAATTTCAAGAAAGTCTAGTCGCGAAGAGTAGTTAAAGAATCTTATTTTTTCCAAGAAGCATTAATCAACTCAAAATACTTGATGAAATATTATCTGCTTCTACTAAGACTTTTCTATTCAAATCCTCTTGCGCACTCCCTACTTCCACCACAGCCCCAATATATCCGTCAATGAATATTGAGCCTTTTGTTGGGTATGTTGATAGATATTTACCTTTTCCAGGATTAAATATCTTTTGCACATTTCCTTTAGCTAATTCCTTAATTATTATTTGACCAGGTTCGTAAGGTTTTATTTTTACGTGTGCCCAGGAAGAAGGATATTGGATTTTTGCATAATCTAGGTCTTGTTCTATTTTATTATCAGTAACGCATGCGAGTTCTATATCCGTCAGGTTAACTCCTAAAGCGCTTAATGCTAGAGCATTACATTCATAACCTCCTTGTCGACGTGGGTTTAAATCCACTATTACTAACCTCCCCTTTTTATCTATCAAAAAATCACAACCAAAAAGACCCCTGTAACCCATCTTAGATAGGTAGTTACCGATTTTATTAGTTATTTCCAAGATCTGGTTGTGATGATTGTTAGAAATTTTTGTAGGATAATAATTTCCAAGGTATTTGTTGCCTCTCATAATCTGATCCGAAACTACTAATGGATATGTTTTATTCAATCCTGTTACCACTGCATTAACATTAGGCATTGCTCTAACATGGTTCATAATTGTAGCTACAACAAAACCTTTTTCTTGATTAACATTTCTCAATTTGGATAAGAAAGTGTTTAGCATCTCCTTGCTATATATTAAACCACTTTCTGCTCCTCCAGAGGTATAGGATGCCGTTATATAACCCGGATACACGTTATTTTTAGATAGTAATTCATTGGAGTCTTTATATATTTTCGCTTTGTTGAATGGGAGTTTTAATTTTCGAAACAACTTATAATGTTCGATTTTATTATCAAGAAAGGTAGCGATTTTATTGTTAGGACCTAACGTTAACCAGTAAGGTTCTTTCAGGTCTAAGAAAGAGGTGGTAAAAGGATAGACAGGAATAATACCTTGCTTTTTACTTAATTTTGATGCTATTTCATTAATAATTGGTTCGTGTAAAAATTCCTTATTGAGGTCTTCGTATTCCTGCACATACACAACAGGATTTTTCAATGACCTTTCAACCTCACTTGCTCCGCGGTTAATTACAATGTAGCTATCTGAAGAAAACCACTTGTTTGGAGTAAACGAATATATATTTATAGGTTTAAATGGGACATTATAGAGAGAGGAAAGAGACGTAGCCATCATTTCATTCATAGCATCAAATCTTGGTCCCAATAATGAAAAGAAATAATGGTACTTATTTGTGAATAAATCTTTATCTAATTTCATTAACATACCACTACGTACCTTAATACCTTCCTGGCGTCAGTCAGTTTTTATACCCTAAAGATTATCATAACTGTAATATTACCAGCAGGCGAATTCCGTAAGGGGGTATATTATTGATGAGGCGCGGACGGGAATTGAACCCGTGAAAAACGGTTTTGCAGACCGTTGCATTACCATTCTGCCACCGCGCCCCGCTCCTTCTTTATTATTTTGATGTTTTGTTATCTGTAATACCCCTCTACTTATAGTTGAGCATTTACCCTGCTCGTGCTAGAAAGAGCGGGGTAATCTCCTTAAATACCGGTTCGGGTTTTGTATACACATCACCAGTCCATAAAACATCAAAAAACCGCGAGATCAGTGGTTATACTAGCAGAAATGTGGTAGTTTTTAAACCATGCGTAGAATAATTTTTGTTTTGCTTAGCCTAGTGCTTCTGCTTTCAGGAGCATATCTTATCTATAACAACCTTTATGTTAAGAAAAATCAGAAAGATTACGCTTCTTTATCAGTTAACACCCCGTATGCTGATGCTGGTGTCTTTTTTGGTGAAGAGTATTTAGGTCCAACGCCCTTTTATAGAGATGATTTGGCTGCTGGTAATGTTGAGTTAAGAGTAGGTGATTGGGCGGGCACCATCAATTTGCCACCAAACACATTAACTGTGGTCAATCAAGATTTGGGTCCCGCTTTATATACAGGTGGAGATATTATTTGGCCTGAAAAGACACCCGGAGAGATCTCGGTGGCTTTTATTTCCGAACCAGATGGTGCTTTTGTCAAAATAGATGGGGAAGATAAAGGCGAAACACCCTTGAGGGTGTCTGATATTTCACTTGGGGAGCATAAGGTTGAAATTACTAAAAAAGGGTATGTGGACAGGGAAGTCCGCATTCGTTTACAAGAGGATTGTAAACTTAATGTTAGTTCTAACCTAATGAAGAGCCCTCTTCCGGAGGAGATTAAGTTAATGGAAACAGCCGTAGAAAACCTGACTTGGTATGATTTTAGAACCGAAGAGCAAAGATTATACGGTGCCATGGAAGAATGGTTAAAGGGTTTAGCCTTCTTTTTCAAAAGTTACGGTTTTAATTCTGAACATAAACCCGATTATTTTGTGTCTACTTCTGGAAATGTTTATTCTCTTACAGGTGAGCTGCTATCTTTAGAAAACTATGCTGGTAAGCATACCTTACCATTAGTAATCGGGTATTTGGGTGAAAGTGGGCAAGAGGAGATAAGCCCAGAAGCGCTGACAGCCGTTACGGCAATGTTAAGCAAAGAAGGTAGCACCCCACCCGTTGTAGCTATTTCTAGTAAGGTTAAAATTTTACCAACTGGCATGGGTTGGCTTCGGGTTAGAAGTGGTCCTGGTTTAGGTTATGAGGAGGTTCAAAAGGTTAATGAAGGAGAAGAATATTCTCTTTTAGAAGAACAATCTGGTTGGGTTAAGATCAAAGTAGCTGAAGATGTTGAAGGCTGGGTCTCAAGTCAATTTACCGAAAAAATATAGAAACCATACCCTACTAAAAATAAATATTAATTCAATTACCACCTGAATTAGTAATTAAATACCTGATTTTGGACGCTTCTGGGTGATCCGGTTTGAGGTTTAGTACTGTCTGCCAGGCATTTATTGCTTCGTTGGTTCTACCTATTTGGTTTAAAAAATTAGCTTTAAGTAGCCACAAACTGCTATCTGTGGGGATTAAAGTGAGTGCTTGCTCTATAAGAGCAAGGTTGGCTGTTTCATAACTGGGCTCTAGCTGGCTCAAGTTACCTAAAGTGATAATCGCAGTACGGTATGTTTTTGAATTTTGCGGGGCTTTATTTAAGGCCTGATAAACATTGTATGCAGCTTCTTGGGTCTTTTGTTGTTTTGCCTTAGGGTTTTCTAAATTAGCAGCGACGAGGCTTTGTGTAAAAGCTAAATCCCGATAATAATCAGGTACTAGTTGTATTAAGTGAATGGCTTTTTTCATTTTGTACTCGGCTAAATAGGCTTGATTTTGGTTGAGTAAGGAGCGCCCTTGTTGGTAATAAATATCAGCCACAAAGAATCTAGCGATAAGGCTTAGACCGCTTAAGCAGATAAGTAAGGGGCCAAACAGTTTTATTCTAGATAACTTTGAGACCAAATCTAGTATTGGTTGCTTTTCAACTAAACTATAACTTAATAAGGGCAGGGAGAAAAATAGTAGTTGGTTATAGCTGACCCAAAAACCAAAAAAAGAGGTTATTAGCAGTGTGGACCATCCCGCAAAAATACCTGTTAGTAAAGAAGCTGTGGGTTGGCTTGTTTCTTTGTGTTTAATAAACCATTTGCAATAATAAACGATGAATAAAGCATAAGCTGTTAGACCTAAGATTCCTGTGTTGATCAAGATATCCAAGAATTGGTTGTGGGCGCGACTAAAGAGAAGATCCCATTCAGGGGTGTTATTAAGGGCAAGTGGTCGTTGTGGAAGGAAAGCATAGACAAAATGGTCTGGTCCATACCCAATTATTTTTTGTAGTGGTGAGGCTTGAAGATAAGTGTGATAAGCACCTTTCCAGAGTAATATTCTAATTTGCGCGGTAGTTGTTGTTCTTTCCAGTAGAGAGTGTTGAAAATGAAAGGTGCCTGCCAAGAGAGCGAGCATGATTATGAGCACTAGCCTTTTATTTTTCTGTCTGCCTAAGAAAAAATTAAGGAGTATGCCACAGGCTAAACCAAAAATTCCTGTTACTGACTTAGTTAATAGGATTACGATGGCACAAGCCAGTGCTATTAAAGTAAGACCTTGGCGATAGTACTGATTACTTACTACTTCACGGTAACCAATTATGACCGGGGTTATCGTGGCTAAGTAGGCTGCCAGCCAATTAGGTTGACCCAGGGTTGAAAATACTCTCTCTTTAACTGGTAGTGTCCAAAGATGTGGGTCAAGACCGCTAAATTGAAATAAAGCATACACACAAGATATAAGGGCAGCGATAAAAATAGCCCCTAATAGTGCATATATTTGTTTTTGCTTTAGGAATATGAGTGAATTAGCTATGATTATTACGGCTATTAATGGTAGTAGTCCACCAAAGAATCTAGGGTAATAGCCAAAAAAAGCAGTGCTTTTATTTGGGGCACCTAGGGCTGAAAAGAAAGTGACTATTACAATGATGAGTAGGCAGAAGAAAAATGGATTTTTAATTTTCGGAAGTTGGTACAAAGGTAACAGGGCAATAATCATCAAGGCAGAGCAGTATAAAAATAACAATTTTGGTAATTCAAATACTTCGGAACTAGCCGGGGATAACAGTAGCGGGGTGAGGCTGAAGGCGGTGATAATAATGGTAAACCACACTTAGTTAACCTCCTAATCCGTATAGGATTGTGATCGTAGCCATAAACCAGAGTAAAATGGTAGTCAGTAATGGTTGGTCAGAAACCATTACTCGGGCTGGGCTTTCTCCTTCTTTTTTTTCGTAAATTACATATAGGTATCTGGCAACCCCATAAAGAACTAATGGTATCGTTAGCATCATCCATTTAGGTTTTAGTAGGGTGGTGGGTAAAAAACCAGAAAAAGTTAAAAATGATTCAGTAGGTGAGATTTGAAAAGTGAATAAAACATAAGACAAAATAGTCATTGACGCGGAAACCGAAATCATTACGTCTAATAGTGCGTTAGGATAATGTTCAAGAGTTTGTCTGGTTTGAGTTTTTAATTTGTGTTTATGCAGCAGTGTACTTTCGCATCTTCTTTTTCCAAAAGCCAGTAGTAGGGCCAAACCAATAGTGGCAACTATTAACCATGAGGAAATAGGAGCATCGACAATCACCGCTCCGGCATAAACTCGAAAAATGAACCCAATGGCTACTGCTAAGGCATCTAGAATAATGACTTGTCTTAGCACCAGGGAATATGCAAATTGCAAGCTGATATAAGCTAGGCTAAGTAAGAAAAAAAATTTATCAAGGTACAAGGCTGTGGGTAATAAAATGGTAATGAGTAAAAACGCCGTTATTAAAGCAGCATCAGTACTTAAATCCCCAGCGGGAATCGGCCTTTTTCTTTTTAAGGGGTGTTCTTTATCTTTGGGGGCATCAATAGAATCATTGATTAGGTAAGTAGCCGAGGATAATCCGCAGAATACTAAAAAAGCCTTACTTACCGTGAGTAATATTTTTTGATCAAAAAAAGACCCTGCAAATATTATGGCAGCAAAAAGGCTTAAATTTTTTAGCCACTGTATCGGTCTGGTGGTTATTAAGATTGCTTTTAAGGTGTTCATGTTGATAAGGGCGATTTTTTTAATTGTCCTTTTAAAATTACCAGTAGAAAAGCCAAAATACCAACGGCAGCAATAATGGATAGCAATTTATACTTACCCGAAGCGTAGAGGGCTAAAATACCAAAAATAGCTGTGGTACTAATATAAAATAAAGCTACTCTTTGGTGTGACCAGCCTAGCTTTAATAGGCGATGGTGTAAATGATTTTTGTCTCCCCAGACGGGTGATTTTTTTTGTTTTATTCTTCGCAAGATGGTAAAGACAGCGTCAAAGGTAGGTACAATCAGCACTAGTAAAGCTGTAGCAACCTTGGCCCCCGAAAGCACAGCGATGCTGGCTAATACCAGCCCAACCATGGTGTTACCAAAACCGTAAAATATTTTGGCGGGATGCCAATTGAAGGGCAGTGTGCCTAGTACTCCTCCGGCAATAATGGCAGCTAAAATAACCAGCTCAAGTTGGTTGGGGTCGTAAGGAACAAGTCTTAGGGATAGCAGACCGATAATGATTGCCGCTATAGATACAATGCCTGGAAACTGACCATCCACACCATTAGACCAATTGATCATATTCATTACCCAAATTATCCATAGCCAGGCAAAAAGATCAGCCCATAAGGTGATTGAAAACAAACCACCTATTGAGAAAGTGTACTGGTTTAACCAGACTAATCCCCCGAAAGGGTTAGTTAGATACATAACGGCAGCTCCGCTTCCGACAACTATTAAGGCAGCTAGTACTTGTGTGAACAATCTAAGGTAAGGATTAAGATCATACTTATCGTCTAATAGCCCGATGATTACAGTGATTGTGGCGCCAATATAAATTCCGATAATTTTAGTACTTAAGTTTAAAAAAACCAACCCGACGAGTAAGAGAGCAAGATAAATGGATACTGCTCCGGCTCGTGGGATGGGTTTGGTATGTAAAATGGCTGGATGCGTGAATTTCCTGATCTCTGGATCATCAATTATTTTCCATTTTGTGGCTAAATTTATCACTAAAGGGGTTGCTAAAAAACCCACCACATATGCCAGAGTAAAAGCTAACAGAGTTTTAAGAATGTAGCCCGGAATAATAATTTGAGAAGGAGTGCTAGTCAGGATTATTCTCACAATTGCTAACTGGATAAAAACCTCCGTACCTAAGGAAAAAATAGCACTGGCAACAGCTAGTAACTCTTCTTGTCTAACTAAAAATTTTTCCACCAGAACTAAATTAAGAATTAATATTAGCAAGCTAATGATAGGTAGTAGAAATAAATTGAGTGGCGTGTCTAGGCGATCACTTAAAAAGAATTGAGCGTACCAGATTGGTATTTTGGGGGTCAGTAACTTGAAATTGGTTAATAAAAAATAAGTACCTAAACCTATTACTTCTAGGGATAAAAGAGTAATAAGTAAAGTGGGGGGATGTTTTAGAAAAGCAATCTTGTTATCGGTCATACTTTTTCTGCGACTTTATATTCCATGTACTTACCAAACATCAAACGTGTTTGTGAATGAAGCCCAGGTAACGCAGCCATAAATAAGGTTGCAATTGGCAAAAGAAACCATTGTAAATAGACAAGGGGTTTTTGCCAAAGAGGTTTTTTAGTAACGTTGGGTGGTCTAAGTTGTGTATCAATAAAGATGGTGATTAATAAGGTGAATAAGCTAAAGGTCAAAATATGCCCAGCAAATCTAGGTAGGTTTTGACCCAGTACTGTTTGTTCGAAGGCGGGGTTAATTAAAGGTGGTATGGTTGCTGCTAAAGTAACAAAAAACCAGCTAGTTGACCAAAGCAACTGTGATTCAATTACTTTAAAAACACGCAAGCTTCTAATGCCCAAGTTAATTTCAGGATGCTTAAAAAATTGAATGATCACATAAGGCACCAGGGTAACCCCCCAAGCATGTCTGGTGCATTGTTCGTAACGATTCACTAAAGAACCTAAATAAGTTTTAGCTTCGGCAGCATCAATAGTAGTGGGTAAATAAATTGGCTCAACCTCAACCTCACCGTTCACACTAAAAAAAGATTTTAGGAAAATATGCCAATCTTCCGGTATGATGTCAGGATCCCAATAATCGATTTCCTCTAGTAATTTAAGGCTGGTAGAATATGTGGAATAGTTTATGGCTAGCTTTCTAGGTTCTTGGGCATCAAAAAGATGAAAAGAACCGCCTAAGATGCTGACGACTCTAACTAAAGCTGGTACTCTTTCAATATTGTTGTGTTCGAGGATGATTGGTTGCCAAAAACGACGGTACCTATTCGGATTGGCTAAAAACTTTACCGTTAAGGCACTAAAATATTTGGGGTGGAATCTAGCGTCGGCGTCACAAGTGGAGAGAGTTATTTTTTTAATGTCCAGACCTTGGTTATCTACCAACTTCTCCTTGACTTTGATTGCTGCCCACCTCTCATTAGCGGCTTTGCCCTTGACTTCACCGACAATGTTGTCGGGATGATACTCCGCCCACATCTTCTTAAAATGATGTTGATATTCTTTAATTAGTAGTTCGGCTTTTTCTCGACTGTCTTGAGCTCTTTCTTCCATAGCTAAAACTACATATAGTTGCCTTCGAGCTATTTCTTGAGCTGCTAAAGCCGAAAGAGATCTTCTTAAGACATTGGCTGATTCATTATAATTTGGAATTAAGACCACGTGCGTAATTTCCTCCCATTGGTAGGGAACTTGTTTCTGGATTAACTGATAATATTTTTGCCAGTTAGTGTTTTTATATTCTTTAATTTTTAAAAAACCTTGAATGGAATAAATACCTAAAGTTAAGGAGCGGTAAGCCCAAAATCCCATGAAGATTAATACGGTATAGGCTACTAATGTAGGCCAGAAAAGCGATGCCCAAAAGGGAAATAAAATGATCATCCAGACCGTAAAACCGGGGAATATTTCTAGAAGTCTCTGTATTTTAGGTTCGTTACGTTCAACAAAATCTTTCATAAGGAAAATAACTTTTGGGCAGTCATTGTTGTATTTTTCGCTACTGTGCCAATTTCTTGTTTACGAAGCTGGGCTATTTTGCCAGCTATCTTGATTAAATTGGCTGGTGTATTAGGCAATTTCCTTTCTGGTGCAGGTGGTAAAAACGGGCAGTCGGTTTCAAGCATATAACTATCATCCGGAATCCTTTCCACAACGTCAAGTAGCGCTTCCGTATTGTTATAGGTTACTATTGCTGTGAAGGAGATTATTATACCTATTTTTAGGTAACTTTGCGCAAGTTGCCAGTCACCACTGAAACAATGGATTACTCCTTTCAATTTGGTACCTTTATACCTTTGCAGTTCAGTTAAAATATCTTCATGGGCATTACGACTGTGGATGATGACTGGTAAATTTAGATCTACGGCTAGCCCCAATTGCCTTCGGAAGAGCTCTTTTTGTTTAACGGGATAATTTTGTTTTGAACATTGAGTTGAATAATCAAGTCCGGTTTCTCCGATGGCTATCACTTTATTTTTTTCAGCTAGCGAATTAAGCAATTGGTATTGACTTTCGTTAGTGCGACAAGCTTCCGTTGGATGTATGCCTACCGCACAAAATATTGAGGGGTGTTCTTGCGCCAGCTTAAGTGCTTGTTGTGAATCTGCTATAGAGGTACCAACGCTAATCAGTTTTTCTACCCCCACCTTTTTTGCCTGCTTAAGGTGTTCTGGTGGGTTTTGATTCAAAGGGTAATGTGATAGGTGAGTGTGGGTATCAATAAGGACTATCACAACATTTTTGGATAGAGTGGTTTAAGGGCAGTAATTTTCTGTTGCGAAAAATGGTTTAAAATAGTGTTTGCTGTCGCGGGTAATAACGGTTGTAGTAAAATACCAATACAGAGTAATTCTTTAATTATCGCTTTTAGGGTTAGGGTCAATTCAACATCGTCTTGTTCCCAAATTTTATTCTCACTTATTTCTTTATCTAACAAAGAGATTTTATTCCAAATATATTCTAAGGCTTTTTGAAAATTTAAAGAGTCCATGTATGTTTGATATTCAGGTGTTTGCCTTTCTTTTAAGGAAGGCGGTGTTAGGTTATAGTCAGCGTTAGTTCTTTCAGCCAATTTAGCTACCCGGGCACATAAATTACCAAGACCATGGGCAAGTTTAGCATTATATCTTTCTTTAAGTTGGGAGAGCGAAAAATCACCATCAGCACCAAAAGGTATTTCTGAAAAAAGATAATAACGAATGGCATCAAAAGTAAATTGATTTTTTAAAGCAAGGGGATTTATGGTGTTGCCTAGAGTTTTGCTCATTTTCTCACCATTTAAGGTAAAGAAGCCGTGCACAAATATTTGTTTGGGTAGCTCTAACTTGGCTGACATTAACATAGCTGGCCACAAAGCACAGTGGAATTTAGTGATATCGCGACCAACTAAATGTACATTAGCAGGCCAGTAATGTTTAAAGTGTTTTTCATCGTGACCAAAACCAATACCAGTCAAGTAATTGATTAAAGCATCAAACCAAACATAGATTGTGTGTGTTGGGTCTAAAGGTAGTTTGATACCCCAGCTTAAACCTTGTCTTGAGATGCTGATATCTTCCATATAATCCTGCACATAATTCAGTACTTCTTTGCGGCGACCGCTTGGTTGAATAAAGTGAGGATTGTTTTGGTAGTGTTGTAGCAGTTGTTCTTTGTATTTCGTCAGTCTGAAAAAGTAATTTTCCTCTTCAATTGCTTGGCACTTTATTTTATGGATCGGACAGTAATCATCCGCATCTAGGTCTCTTTTTGTTTTGAATTCTTCACAGCGCGAACAGTAAAGACCTTTATAGTGACCCTTATAAATATCCCCCTGCGCATATACTCGGGAGAAGAATTCTAAAACACCCTGTTTATGTTGTGGCGACGAAGTACGGATAAAAGCAGAATTACTGATGTCTAGTTCTTGCCAGGTTTTCTGCCAATTGTTAGACATTTTACGCACATACTCTTGCACCTCTTCTCCCTTTTCTGTGGCTGTTTCCAGGGAGCTTTTAGCGTGTTCATCGGTGCCTGTTAAGAAAAAGGAATCTTGTTTTAACAGAGTGTGATATCTATTTAAGATATCAGCAGCTATGGTAGTGTAGGCATGTCCGATATGTGGTAGATCGTTCACATAATAAATTGGAGTTGTAACATAATAGGTATCTTTGCTCATAACCCCGCTATTTTAGCATATCAACCTTTAATGATAGCGCTTAAAATAAACTTCTAAACAGATTAAGATAGTAATTAATAACAAGATAGTAGCTTCGTTAATGAGCTGAGTAACCTTAAAAAAGGCGATGAGGCTGACACCACTACTAAATAAGGTGCTACGGCGAAAACTTTCTGTGAAAATTAGGTTTTGGTTGGTGTGGTAATTTAATTTTCTTAAAGTACGTTGGTATAAAATGATGGTCAAGCTTGAGCTAAGCGCGAAAAAAAATAATACTAAAAATAATCCTATCTCTTGCCAGGAAGCTGGAGAGACGTAAAAAATCATTAATGTAGCTAGGGTTGAAGTCAGCAAGGCTAGAAAGGCAGTCGCTAAAACAGGCGGTTTCATTAGCCAAATCATACACTGCCTCTGCTTGAGATGCTAATAATCAAGATTAAGTTAGCCTTTAGGCTGGAAATTTCGCTACGGTGTGCTCTTGAAAGCAGACACTTTAAGCTGATACCTAAACAGGGTTCTTCATATAGTAGCTATCTATTAAGTTTTGCTTTGGTGCAGATGAAATTGTGACAAGGAGTACTGTTTTTAGATATCAGTGGCAGTGAGGAAAAGGTAATTTTTTTTTGCCAGTCGTGATTAGTATTTTTGCTTTATTTTTCTATGGGGACGGAACTTGATACCTTGAGGGGATATCGGTACACTGAAAGAAATGTCCAAGCCCTTGTTTTCTTTTCATTCTTCTTCCTTAACTTATCGTTTTTTAGTTGGGGGATCATTGCTTTTATTGGTCATGGGTTTGCTTGGGAGTGCTTTTCTGTTCTTTTACTTAAGTAGTAGTAGAGAAGAGCAAGAACTTAGACCAGTGAATATTCCCGAGGTTGTGAAGAGAGCGCCTAAATATGAGGAGATTTCTAATGTGTGTTCTGGTACAAAGGTATTCACTTCTTTGAGTGAAGCTCTGGCTGAACCCTTGGAAGTGTGTGACCTACGATTATCATCTTCTTTTATTAGCGAGCTGCCGGATGACTTTGCGCTGTTAACGCAGGTTAGAGTTCTGTATCTTAATGATAATGAACTGACTGAAATACCGGTAGAGTTGTTAGCTCTGACTAGATTGGAAGAACTACATATTAATAATAACCGTTTGACTAGCCTGCCTGATAATATTTCCGTCTGGCAGAATCTAAAATATTTAGATATCTCCGCTAATAACTTTCAAGAATTTCCTAATGCTATCGCCCAACTTTCTGGTTTGACCGAATTGAATGTGGGGATGAACAAGATCACTACTCTAGGTACAAGTGTCGGTACTTTGCATGAGTTAGCAGTACTGAATATTTCTTATAATCAACTGGCAGAATTACCTAAAGAGATTGGGTTATTATCAAATTTAAAGCAGCTGCTAGGCTCTAGAAATAGTCTACGAAAGCTTCCCTTAGAAATAGACGCTCTTGAATCTTTAGAGATTATGGACCTGTCTTATAACCGTTTGGAAAGTTTCCCTCCGGAATTAGCGGAAATAACAACTTTGGAAAGCCTTAAATTAAATGATAATCGCATACACTTATTACCAGATACTTTAGGAGATTTAACTTCTTTAGTTACCCTGGACCTGGCACGAAATAGCATCAATCACCTACCCCCAAGTGTTGGTAAATTGCTTTTTTTAGAAACATTGGACTTGAGAAATAATGGCCTAAATCAGGGTCTACCGAATGAAATATTACTTTTGCAGGCTAATCTGAATACCCTTTATCTTTCTGGTAATAATATTCCGCTTGCTCAACGTGAAGAAATGCTTAAGGTTTTAGTAGGCACCGATATTTACTTCTAATTTACTGCTCCCAGAGTTATGAAAACGATTCTTAATGCCGAGCAAAAAGTTGCCGTTCAACACACTTGTGGACCATTATTAGTAATAGCTGGAGCTGGTACTGGTAAAACTAGAGTAATAACCGAAAGAATAATTTATTTAATTAAACAGAAAAAGTATTTGCCACAGTCTATCTTGGCACTCACCTTTACCGAAAAAGCAGCTAGAGAAATGGAAGAGCGGGTGGATATTTCTTTACCATTAGGTGCCCACGATACTTGGATTATGACCTTTCATTCTTTTTGTGATCGTGTTTTAAGGGAAAGTGCAATTGAGCTGGCATTAGCTCCAGATTTTCAGGTTTTAACTGAAGCGGAAAGTTTAAGATTATTGGCGGAAGTGGTTGTGGGTTTGGATCTTAGCTTGCTTAGCCCACCGAATAATCCGACCAAGTTTTTACAGTCAATCTTGTCCTATTTAAATCGGTTACAGGATGAGTTAATTGATGTTGCTAAGCTGACGCAGTTTTTTGCTGATCAGCAATGGGATAGTGAGGAAGAAAAGCACAAAGCCGAAGATTTAGTCAGTATTTATAAAGAGTATCAAGCAATAAAAAAGCGGCAAGATTTATTAGATTATGCTGATTTAATAACATATACATATCAAGCATTTAAGAGCAATAACATCTTTAAAAAAAGATATCAACAACAATTTAAAATGGTTTTGGTGGATGAATTTCAAGATACAAATTATGCCCAAATCAAATTGTTAGAGGCGCTAGTAGCAGATGATAAAAATATTATGGTTGTTGGAGATGATGATCAAAGTATCTTCCGGTGGCGAGGTGCTGCGGTATTCAATGTGCTTGAGTTTGAACAGTATTTTCCTGGAGCCAAAACGATCACGCTAGTCGATAATTATAGGTCGCCTCAAAAACTTTTAGATTGTGCCTACAGGTTGATCCAACATAACAATCCCCATCGTCTGGAGAACAAAATTGGTGTCAGCAAACGTTTGAAAGCGCAACTGGATGAGAAGGGTGAGCTCAAAATTATCAAAGCTGTAGATGAGGAAGAAGAGGCGGTGTTTGTTGCACAGGAGATTAAATCTTTAATTGAGAAGGGTTATTTATATAATGATATTGCTGTTTTGGTAAGAGCGAACCACCATGGTGACAGTTTTGCGAGAAGATTCTCTCTGGAAAGAATTCCTTATCAAAGAAGTGGTGTGGATAAGTGGTACCACGAACCGATTGTTAAGGATCTGATAGCTTATGTAATGCTTATAGCCAATCCCTTTGATGACATATATTTTTACCGTTTCCTCACCTCTCCTCATTTAAGTATTAGTGGTGTTGAAATATCTAAAATTGTTAATCAGGCTAGAAAGAGCAATAAAAGTTTGTATGAGGTTGCGAAGCAGAGCTTTAGTATAGAGGTCATGGAATTGTTACAGAAACATCTGACGACACCCAGAAGAAGAATAGGCGAGCTGTTATATGAGTATATTTATGGTTCTGGATTGCTAGAGAGGTTGAAGGATGGAGCAATAATTCAAGATGTCAAGGATGCTCGTTTAATCTCTAGGTTATTTGAGGAAGTGTCTAGATTTGAAAAGAATAGCTTAGACCCGTGTGCTTACTCCTTCTCTAAATATTTAGATTTAGTCTATGCTACCAGTGGCTCTTCGGAAGATTTTGATCTTGAAGAAAACTCTGTAAAGATACTCACGATACATGCCTCTAAAGGATTAGAGTTTCCAGTTGTCTTTATGGTTAATCTCGTTAAAGGTAGGTTTCCTAGTGTCAACAAACACGATTCCCTGCTAGTACCAGAAACCCTTATTAAGGAAAAATTGTCTGTTAATATAGCTGATCTTCATCTGCAAGAAGAAAGGAGGCTTTTTTACGTTGGCCTTACTAGAGCCAAAGCAATAATATATTTTACTTTCGCTGATAAATATGGTGTTGGTAAAAGATATAGAAAAATGAGTCCTTTTGTCACTGAAGCTCTTGATCAGTCTTTAGAAAAATACATGCTCAAAACCGTACACCACTTGCCGATGTTTCACATGTTTATAAATGATAAGTATAGCGATATAAAGGGTACATATAGTACCCCTATAAATAGGTTAGAGTATATAAGCTATTCACATCTAGATACCTTTAATGTATGTCCGTTGCAGTACAAATATCGTTATGTGTTGAAAATACCTGCCATTAGAAGTGCCGCAGCTTCATATGGGACTGCTTTACATGAAACTCTACGGGATTTTTATACTGGCTTAAAGATTGGTAAAAAGTGGAACAGGAAAAAATTATTAGCTTTATACCAAAGCTACTGGTCTGCAGAAGGTTATGAGAGCAGAGAACACGAGGCAAGGAGCAAAAAGGAAGGGGAACTAGCTTTAAGTGAGTACTATAACAAACAGCATCATCCAAATCAGCTTCCGCTATATATTGAAAAACAGTTTCTTATTTCTTTTAAGAGCATCTCTATAAAGGGTGTTATTGATAGAATAGATCAATTGTCTGATGGTACGATAGAGATAATTGATTACAAAACCTCAAAACCGTTAACGAGTATCCAACTTAAAAAAGATCTGCAACTGTCCTTATATGCGATGGTTGTCAGCTCGCCTCAATTTTTAGGGGTACCTCTGGCAAAACAAAAGGTTAGTATCTATAACTTTCAGGATCATAACAAAAGAACTTCTACCAGGAGCAAGGAGGATATTGAAATACTGAAGAAGCATATAGAGGGAGTTGTTGAGGAGATTAATCAGAGCAAGTTTCCTCCAAAAGTTTCTCCATTATGTAAGTATTGTTCCTATCAGATGCTCTGTGATGCTTATCAAGGAGATTACCAACATTGAAAACGGCACTTGACTAACTATAGGTTTTAAGCAATAATAGCTTTATCTTTCAAATCACATTAGATCGCAGGAGGTGATCAGTGTGCGTCGACGAAATTAAGAGGGAAGTTCAGGAGGACCCCACGAAGCGCGTTCCTCGTGGGGTATGTCGGTGTGATTGTGCTCTCTGCGATCGTGGAGAACACAATCTTTGCCCAAGTAGGTTGTGCGGTTTGGGTTATCCCGAGCCTTCAACTCCACATCAGGATCCGTAACTAACGTTACGGATCCTCTTTTTTTGCTTAAGTACTTGCCAGCGGATTTTGTCGGCTGTTTGAAAAAGTTTATACCCAACCGGGTCTATGATAAGATCCCAAGCTCCTGGGTATTCAATTAATTCTGCACCGTAACCTTCTTTAAAACGGTGAAAGCCATACCAAGGATCCTCTCTAGCTACTGGTTGGGGAAGGGCTCCCCACATATCTAACTGGGAACAGCCAATTTTTTTCCCTAACCTAATCGCTTCCCACATGATTAGGTTGTTAGCCATCACCTCTTTATGTTCAGTACTTGAACCACCATAGGGGTAATAAAAAGTATCTTTGTAGCTCATTAAAAAGTAAGCGGCTAAGGGTTTATTTTGGTAAGTGGCTATTAAAAGGTATGCCATATTTTTAGCAGTCAGCATCTTCCATAAAGTATGGTAGTACTTATCAGGATGAAGGTGAAAACCTTGTCTAATGGCAGTTTCTTGCTGCAAAAGCAAAAAAGTATTAATGTCTTCAGCTCTTTCCACCCTTACCCCTTTCTTCTGGGCCAGCTTAATGTTGTATCTGGTTTTGGGGTGCATCTTTGTTAACAGTTCTTCTTCTGAAGGGGCTATTTCTAGCATAAAGGTAGCCGTGGCAAAGGTTGGTTGAGTTTTCAATAGTTGGTATTTAGTTTGGGGTATTTGGTAGGAAAGGGGTGCATTTGGCACATCAATTTTGATATGTGTACAATGGTGTTCTTTGCCTGAAGTAAAAAGAATATCCAAATCTAAATCTTTAGGCTGAAGACGGGGTAAATAACCTACCTTTTTATTACTAAAGGGTATTGAGTGCAGAGTGTATTGAAGCTGACCAATGCGAACACTAGGGGTACCCATCTTAGTTTTAAATTCTCCCCACTCCGGTGATTGCACGACATGGTCTGGATATTTATTCATCTTTACTAAAAAGTTTACACCATTCCTCAAAAGTTAGTGTTTCGGCTCTTCTTCTCGGATCAATACCACAACTATTAAGCAGCTCTAGCGCAAAGACCTTTTTTAGCATTTTACGGGGATGGGAAAAACCCTTATGAAGAAAATTCATGAACTTAATCTTATTTTCAATCTTAGCGGGATCTTTCTTAATAGTGATCAGAGCGCTTTCTACCTTGGGGGGAGGGTTAAAAGCTTGTGGCGGTATGGTTTGAAGGTATTTAGCTACGCCGTAGAGGAGGACAAAATTTGCTAGGTAAGAGGCTTTAGGTGGTTTAGCAGTTATTTTATCTGCCACCTCTTTTTGTACAAGAAGGGAAAGTTTTTCTATCTCTCCCAGCTCGCCCAATACCAGTCTGTGTAGGAACGGAGATGTAATTTGGTAAGGGAGAGAGCTAACAATAGTAAGTGGACTTTGTGTTAATCGGGTAATTTTTAAAATGTCACCGGCAATGATTTCTACATTTGTTCCATCAAACTTTTTCTTAAGAAAGGGAATCAGTTCTTGGTCAAATTCTACAGCGATTACTTTAGCTGCTTGTTTAGCCAACTCTTCTGTGACAGCCCCCTTACCTGGTCCAACCTCCAGCACAATAGTGTTATTTGTTATCTCTCCACTGCTTACCAGTTGGGCGATAACTTCTTGGTTGATAAGGAAGTGTTGACCTAAAACTTTTTTCATTAGGGAATAATGTAAATATCAGTGTAGCGAGCACTCCACCAACCTTCATGGACATTTTCAAATCCGAGATCAACCATATTCCCTTTAATGCCACCACCAATATCTTGAGCGCTGCAGATTCCGTAGGCGGGAACATAGAAAGCTGTGCCCAGCGGTATTACTTCAGGGTCGACAGCACAAATCCCGTGGGTCACTTTTTTACCGGTTGCTGTTCTTCCTGTACAGCCAAGACAATTACCGTCATAGGAAGTAGCCCAAACGTTAATTTTTTCCCGATATTTAATTTCTCCAAGATCTTCCGTAGCTAGTCCCCGGATGATGATCTTGGTACCTTTCAAGATTATTTCGTTGGTTGGTTCTGTGGTTTCAGTATTAATTAAATCTCTACTAACTTCTTGCCCTTGCCAATAAGTCAGGTCGTAAGTTCTGGTAATCTTCCCTACAACCCCTTCTTGTAATATTTCTTGATATCCCACCTCTTTTTCCTCATCTTCTTGCACCTCAATTTCAAAGGGAATCTCTTCTTCTTCAAGTATCACCTCGCTACTAAAAGTACTACTTGTTTTAAGGCTGTAGGCGGTATTTTGGACATCTGTATCTTGAGCGGATACTGCTGGCAAGTGACTTATTAAAGCCATATCTTGAGTGAGTGTTTCACTGAATAGGAGCGGTGAGGTTAAAGCAATAATAGTAGCTACGATAAGAGCTTGCATAAAGTTGAATTAAGCGTTTAGACTCTAGCACTAAAGTGTTCTTGCAGCAAATCAGGCGGTATATCCTGGACAAACCGGGACATCACCCCAAATTGTAGGTTGCCAAAATACCTTCTATTTCGCGCGTAAGTGAGGTGTAATTTTTTCTTTGCTCTAGTGATCCCTACGTAACAAAGTCTCCTTTCTTCTTCTAGTTCGTCGGGTGATCCTAGAGCTCGGTTGTGGGGAAATAACCCTTCTTCCATACCAATCATAAAAACAGTCTTAAATTCTAGACCTTTAGCACTATGTAGCGTCATCAAGTTAATAGCCGCAGATTCTTTGGGAAAGTTTACATTAGGGAGTTGGTCGTTTTGCACCAGAGAAACATTCTCTAAAAAATCATCAAGATCAGCGAACTGGGCAGCTACTGTCCGTAACTCTCTAACATTTTCTTTTCTTTCTCTATCTTCTTCTGTGTTGTGAGCATATTTATCAAGATAGGCGGTGACCTTTAGTATTTGATCCAATAACTCGATCACACTCATGCCATCCACTTTGATTGAGGGTCTATATTCTTCAAATCGTTGTTTCCTTTTTTTCCCCAATTTAGTCACTCTTTCAAGAGCGACACTATCTTGGGGATTTCTTATCAGTCTTAAATAGGAGAGCACGTCCTTTACCTCCTTTCGCTCATAAAATTTTATCCCCCCAACGATGCGGTAGGGCATACCCCAACGCATAAAAGTGTCTTCTAAGGCTCGGGATTGAGCGTTGGTACGATAGAGTACGGCATAATCATCAAAGGAAAGATCTAGATTTTTTATTTCCAGCTCTTCTTTAAGGTTTAACAGGGAAGAATCAGCCTTAATTTCACTTAGAATCTTCATGGCAATATATTCGCCTTCTTCTTGTTCGTTACTGGCTTCAAATAAAGATACTTTTTCCCCATCGTCATTGTTGGTCCATAAGTCTAGTTGGAGGTGGTTTTTACCGTGCTTGATAACCTCGGAAGCAGCCTTGATAATTGATTTAGTGCTGCGGTAGTTTTGTTCCAAGCGAAAAATTTTTACGTTGTTAAAGTCACGTTCAAATTGAAGAATATTTCTAAAGTCTGCCCCTCGCCAAGAGTATATGGCTTGATTGACATCACCTACCACACAGATATTAGAATGGGTTGCGGAAAGAAGCTTAACTAAAGTATATTGGGCGTGATTGGTATCTTGGTATTCGTCCACTAAAATATATTTAAAGCGTTTTTGGTAAATTTTCAGAATGGTTTGGTTCTGCTTAAATAATTCAACGGTTTTGGTTAAGAGATCACCAAAATCTACGGCATCATTAAGCAGTAATTTTTTTTGGTAAAGCGGAAATATTTCGGCTACCGTTTTTTGAAAGTAGCCATGGGCATATTGAGCATATTCTTCAGGACCAATTAGTTCGTTTTTAGCTCCATTTATGGAGTTAAGAACTGAAGCAGCCTTAATATTATTTGGGCTATAACTTGTTTGGTTAATAAGTTGTTTAAGGAGAGCTATGGAATCATTATCATCATAAATCGCAAAACTTTTTGACAAGCCCAGATGATGACCTTCGCTGCGAAGCATACGGGCACAAAAAGAGTGAAAGGTGCTGATCCAAGGAGACGCGATGTGATCTGTCAGTAGTTGATTAATACGATCTTTCATTTCTAACGCAGCTTTGTTGGTGAAGGTGAGGCACAATATTTCTGATGGTGCTAATTTCTTTTCGTTTATTAGATAGGCTACTTTATGTGTTAAGGCTTTAGTTTTGCCGGAGCCTGGACCAGCTATGATTAAGCTCGGTCCTTCCGTTTCAGCTACTGCTTCCTGTTGTTGCTTGTTTAAATTAGCCAAGATATGATTAGTCACGAGGTCTATCTTAACAAATGTTTAGCTGAAAATAAGGAGGAACAATGGCATTAACTATCGCAATAAACGGCTTAGGTCGGATTGGGCGGGCGGCATTAAAGATTGCTCTGGATAGAGAGGATATCAAAGTGGTGGCGATAAACGACTTGCAGGATGTTAGGGTTCTGTCGTACCTGTTAAATTACGATACCGTATATGGTGCTTACGAAAGAATGGTTAGTGCGGAACGGGATGGGGTAGTAGTGGCTATGGAAGATGTGACTCCTAATTATGAGTATGTGTCAGAGTCTTCCGGCAGTAATCATAGCGATTATTTAATTGTGGATGAGACAAAAATTAAAGTCTTTAACCAGAAAGACCCCAACCAGATACCTTGGGGTGAGTTGGGTGTGGATGTTGTTCTGGAGTGTACGGGAGTATTTACTGATTATGAAAAGGCTAAAGCTCATTTGGCAGCGGGGGCAAAAAAAGTCATTATCTCCGCACCTAGTAAGGGAGAAGGTGGAAAGACACTGGTTTTTGGCACAGAAAGTCTGGAACATGAGTTGAACACAGCGATTATCTCTAATGCTTCTTGCACCACAAATTGTGTCGCCCCAGTGGTTCAGATTATGGAGGATACGTTTGGTATAGATAAAGCTTGGTTAACCACTATTCATTCTTATACTGCCAGCCAGAATTTAGTTGATGGTTCGCACCACAAAGACCTTCGTAGAGGGCGAGCGGCCGCCGCCAATATTGTACCCACCACTACGGGGGCAACAAAAGCGGCTACGGAAGCGGTGCCTTCGCTTAAGGACAAGTTTGAAGGAGTGGCTATCAGGGTGCCGACGATTAATGTGTCCTTTAGTATAATTACAGCTATTCTCAAACAAGGTACTACTATGGAAGAGCTCAACCAAACTTTTATTAAAGCGAGTGTCGAGGATAGGTACAGGGGAATTGTGACTACCACGGTTGAGCCTTTGGTATCTTCTGATTACATCAAAAACCCCCATTCAGCTATAGTGGATATGGATCTTACTCGCGTTCAAGAAGGGACCTTTGTGACTGTGTTTGCTTGGTATGATAACGAATGGGGTTACGCTACTCGCTTGGTAGAGATGGCAAGTTGGCTGATGGGGCACTCTAACTAGACTAACCTTGCTTGCGTTTGGATCAGTTCTTCTAGCCCTGGTGTGATCAAATCCTTTTCGCTTTAGCCTACGCTTCTCACCTCTGGTCAACCTCAGAGAGAACGACACTGTTAAACTTCCCTTGGGTGATTGGATTGGGACATACTAGCACACTATGGGTTTTATGGCTAGTCTTCTTCAGAGGGAAGATCGGCTATTCTGGTGGGTATTTTGTTGAACATCTCTTGCGTGATCGTAAACACACGTTCATCCCCTTCCTTTTGCAGATAGTATTTGGTGTTATCTTGCGGGTTCCCGTTGGTAATGATGTTACCGACCAAAATAGTGGTGTCTTGCTCGTTCGCCGTGATAATAAATCTTTTAGCTGGGCTGTTAAATCCGGTTAATTCTTCTTCAAGACCTAAATTAACATCAACTGCTTTAAAGTTACTCAACAGGGTGAGAAGAGGTGTCATGGCAGTTTCAGAAAGTTCTACTCTCAATGGTTTAGTGATTACCCATTTATCTTCTTGTCTTTCAACTACTAAGCCATTGCCATTTTCGCGACCCTCTATTTTAGCGATACTGTCTTTTCCTATGGTAAGTATTGTTAAGTCTCTCAACTCTGGTTGGTTAAAAGTCTGTCTGATATTTTCTGGATAAAGATAGACATAGGGCTCTCCCGCCTTTCTAATATAAGTGCTTAAAAAATCGGGACCAGCTTTACCCACGTAAAAATCAGCAATCACTTCGTCTTTGTTGTTAATACTTACTTTAATGCCCTTTTCATCAACCCCAAATTGCGCTTGATTAATTTCATTTTTGGAGACCAGCTCGGTTCTTTCAAGGGATAAACTTTTGTTAATAATAGCTTCAATTAACAACTGATCAGCGGGAACATTATTGCTGGTTTCCACCAACCATTGCTCATCTTTTAGAGTGACTTTTTGTTCCAGGTTATTAATGATTATGGAAAGTTGGTTAATTTCTTGTTTATCATTGGTATTCAAGAAAGGAGTAGCTTTATCTGCTCTAATTATGTGAAAAGGATCTTTAATTAGAATAATCATTAAGACTATTACTACTAAAGCACCAGAGAGCAAGTAGGTGGTGGTAATATTTGACGGCTTGGTTATATCTAGTTTTAAATTATTCAAATACATACTTT
The DNA here is from genome assembly GCA_964592525.1 of uncultured Candidatus Saccharibacteria bacterium. GTDB lineage: Bacteria > Patescibacteriota > WWE3 > CAZQFB01 > CAZQFB01 > CAZQFB01. The sequence continues at coordinate 75,537 of CAZQFB010000001.1, forward strand.
TTTTTAGCCCGATAACGAGCTCTTACTATGCCAATGGTTAATATTACTAAGATTGGCATCACCATATTAATCAGTTTAATTTTATTGGTTTGGGTTTCAGTGTTGAAATTAATGAGCGGACGATTTAAATTGGCCTTACTTCTGATACCGATTAATCTTTCATCCTGGGTCATATAATCTAAGACATTAAGCGTAAAGATAAAGTTACTTTGCGTTCGTTGCAGCATTGAAGGCTCTAAGAAGTTGGCGTCGCCCACGACCATGATTTTGGCTGTTGGATTTTCCGTGTCTAGAGTGTACTCCTTTTCACCCAAATGGGCTGGGATATCTTCCGTTTTGAATTGAGTGGTATAGCCTCCTGTATAGAGAGCGGCTAATGTATAGGGTCCCGCTAAGTCTTCTCTCTTAAAATTTTGTTCCGGAGAAAGGTTAAAAGGTTCTTCTTGGAGAAAACTTTCCTTTGATGATTCCAAGATAGGTATTAAGTTTTCTTTATCCGGTGTTAACTCCAAACTACTGACCCAAGGTAACGTAACCGTATCTAATCTGTTTACCGTAATATGTTCCTTCATTCCCTCACCAACAACTTTAACCCAAAAAGGGTAGGGGGTGATGATATTCCCAAAACCAGTATTGAAAGTGGCCAGATCTGCTGAAGAATCTAAAACGAGTTTATTGGTTAAGCCCACCCCAATTTGCTCTAGTAACTGATCCAAACCAGTATTATGGGGTGTAGCCGTAAGGTCATTAGCTACCGCCACACCTTCGGTGGTAATTAACAAACCAGTGCCTCTAGTGACTAATTGGTCTAATGTAAATATTTCGTCTTTGGAAAGATCGGTTGGGTTGTGGATGATAATAGCCTTGAGGGCATCGGTGGTGGGGTTTAAAGACGTGAGCTCGATAAGTTGGGTCGTGTAGAGAGTAGAAAATAGTTCTTGGAGGTCTTGAGCAGTTTCTAAATTAGAGGAGAAGATACCTACTACCGGATCAGTTTCCCTTAATAATCTTGTGGTAGCAGCTATGATCTCATATTCTAAGTTATTGGTATTGTTAATTACAGGTAGAACTTCTTTTTTATCAGCATAGGTAATAAGCATCCCCAAATAGCCGTTACTAACTTGAAAGCGGTCTCTTTCAATTTCATTAAATTGGAGAAGCGGTATGCCTAAGGTTTGTGTTTCTTGGGCGATAGTAGCTTTTTCTGCTACGTTGATATTTTTAATCACTAAATTACCTTCCGCACTATTTTGCATATCTTGAAGGAGGTCGGCAGCTTGTTGTTTGACTAAAGCATATTGAGGGGGTAGCTCCGGAGAAAAATAAGTATTAATACTAATAATATCGGGTAATTCTTTGAGGATATTTATTGTTTCTGGAGAAAGCGAGTTTTGTTTATTTTCGGTTAAATCCCATCTTAGCGGAGATAGGAACACCAAATAATTAAAAGCTAAAGCTAAAGCCAGAATGAGGGCAGCTTGTATAGTTGTACTGTGCCAGAAAGAGTGAGTTGTTCTTTTCGTGCGCATGCTAAGTACAACAACATTAAGAGTAATAAATACAATTACTAAAGAAGTGAAATAACTAATGTCTCTAAGATCTAATAAGCCTCTTAAACCATTTTCATAATGTGAGGCGGCACCCAGAAATACCGCTATTACTTGAATTATTTCTGGTAGTTGACTGGTGATTAAAGTAGAACCCAAAAGATAAATAACGATCGCTAATATTAAGCTGATCATAAAAGCAGCTATCTGATTCTGGGTCAAAGAAGATATTAATTGACCTAAAGCTACTAAAGTGGCACTAAATAAGAGAAGGTAAATATATCCAGAAAAAACCGTTCCCCAGCTAAGATTACCTAAAAGAGAAATGCTGAAAGGAATACTGAACGTCAGGATGACGGTCAGGAATAAGAACAGAAAACAGCCTATAAATTTACCCGCTACTGCTTGAATATTGGTGATAGGTAATGTTAGTAACTGCTCGATCGTGCCAGATTTATTTTCCTCCGCCCACAGTCTCATCGTTAATGCCGGGATCATAATTAACAGTAACCAAGGAGCAATATTGAAAAATTCTCTCATGGAGGCTTGGTTCTGGATAAAAAAGCTGGTCCAAAACAACCAGTTGGTAAATAAAAAGAAGACACTTACAAAAATATATGCGGTGGGTGAATTAAAATAAAAATTGATTTCCCTTTTAGTTAAAGTTAAAACGGTTTTCATGATTCTTTGGTAGTCAGGTTATGAAAAGTATCTTCTAATGAAGCTTGTTCTTCATGTAATTCTAATAATTCAGCTTGGCAATTAACAGCTAGTTTGAAGATTTCGGTTCTGATATCTTCCTGGGAATTAACCTGATATCTAGTTATGCCCTTGCTGTCCTTTAATTCTTTAATTACAGTGACTCCTTTGAGCTGACCTAACTTATCTTTAGATAAACTGCCTTCCCGCCCTATTTTTATAGATAGAGTGTGCATTCCGGAAGATTTTTTCTGTAATTCTTCGAGCGATCCTTCAGCCACAATAGTTCCTTGGTTAATAATTATGACCCGATTACATAAGGCAGCTGCTTCCGGCAGAATATGAGTACTGATGACAATTGTTTTGGTTTTTCCAATCTCTTTGATTAAATTTCGTATTTCCACAATTTGGTTGGGGTCCAGACCGGCAGTGGGTTCATCTAAAATTAAAATGTCAGGATTATGGATTAAGGTTTGGGCGAGCCCTAATCTTTGCCGATAACCTTTGGATAATACTGACACTGATTTATTGATGACCTCTTTTATTCCGCAAATAGCTGCTACTCTCGTAATGGCGCTTTTGTGGTCTGGGGAGGGTATCTTTCTTAACGCCGCAATGAAATGGAGATATTCACTAACCAGCATGTCGGTATAAAGAGGATTTTGTTCAGGTAAATAACCTAAAATCCTTTTTATCTGCAGAGGGTTTTTTTCGACAGTTAAATTATTTATTAATACCTGACCTTTAGTGGGACTAATGTAACCAGTGATTATTCTCATGGTAGTTGTTTTACCAGCGCCATTAGGTCCTAAAAATCCCACAATTTCAGAGGGGGTAACTTTAAAAGAGATATCCTTCAGTACCGTTACTGGTCCAAAGTCTTTGCTGATATTAATAAGTTCAATCATTGCTAGGTTGGTATTTTAATTTTTTTCCCACTGTAATTCAAGCTTAACACACAAGATGTTTGCTGGGATTAATATCCCCTGCTACAATTTCAAAACGATGAAACCACATCTTATTTTTGCCAATCCTCAAAGATGTACTGGTTGCGGTTTATGTTCTTTACACGCCTACCCCTTATTGAAAGGTCTTGGAGTTTTTTCTCTAGCCCTGTCGCCAATTATTGTGCAACGTTCCTCCCCTTCTACAGGGTATTATTTTACGGTGCATTTTGATGAAGCTTTAAGTCATGAGCTTTACTCATTGGTTAAAGTATGTCCTCGCGGTTGCTTTTCTTGGCAAGAGGGGTCTAAGGATGAGTGATATTACACAGCATCGGGTGTTGTACCTTGATCTGACTAATCATAGTAGTGAGATTAAGGTGCATTCAGATTATTCTGATACCTTAGGTGGTCTTGGTTTAGCGATGGTCTTATTCCACGATTTAGTTGAGAAACAACCCATTATCATCAGCATTGGTCCTTTGACCGGGTTATTTCCATTTGCGAGTAGTACCTGTGCCCTATACACATCTCCTTTAACACACTCTGTGGGAGAAAGTTATGTTAATGGTTGGTGGGGTGCGTGTATGAAATTTGCAAAGTTAGATGCTGTGGTGATTACAGGTGTATCTAAATATCCAGTTTATATTACTATCGCTGAAGATAAAGTTTATTTTAAAGACGCTTCCTTGCTCTGGGGTTTAGGTACTGGGGACGCTACTAACAAGCTTAGGGAAATGGAAGGTACTCCAGGAATAACTAGTATTGCCGTTATTGGTCAAGCTGGTGAGAAACAAGTGTGTTTTTCGGAGGTTGTGGTAGATGAAGTATATCGTTTTAAAAGATTTGGGTTGGGTTGCCAGTTTGGTATGAGAGGCTTGAAGGGTATAGTGTTGTCGGGTTTTGAGGAAATTAAGGTAGCTGATGCGGATAGGTATCAGCAGGTTTATTCTGAACTTAAGACGGCAGTTTTAAATGAGGGTGCCTCTAAATTACTGCCTAATTTTATTAGCGAGATATCCTTAGCAGGCTTAAACTATCAACAAGAATGTGCTGGTTTACCTTTTAAAAATTTAAGTTCTACTCGGGCTGATTGTTTTCTGGATATAAATAATTTCAACCAATTATTTTCTACCCAGCTGTTTTCTTCTTTTGGGGCACCTCTGCCTGATCTCTTGGCAGTGACCAGTGATCGTAGTTGTATCCCCCTGGATTATGAAAGTATTGTGAGTTTGGGTTTTATGTTAGGGATAACCGATATTAAACATATTGTTCAGTTAATTAATACTGCTCATCAATACGGGTTAGATCCAGTGTCTTTAGGTGCTGCTTTAGCTTATCTTACCGAGTTAAAAGGAATTTCTTATGGTAAGGTTGAAGTTTATCAAACGCTGCTTGATAGCTTAGTGTCTAAACGAGAAGATTGGGCTATATTATTGAGTAAGGGTGTAATGGCAGCGGTTTCAGAATTTGGTGGTTTTGAGCACACCTTTATGTTAAATGGTATGGAAGCGGAACCTTTCCATAATGGTTACGCTACTCTTCTTTCGCAACTGTTAAACCCAGCTGTAACGTTAAGACAAGCTGAAGGCGAGCAAATTGATATTGGTTTGAGGGGTTGTGAGTTTAAAGACGAAGACTTGATCGATTTAATACATTCAAAAATTTTAGCTTCATACTTTTTTGATAGTTTATTAATTGATTACCCTGCTCGTTCTCTATATGCAGAAGGAGCTTTTGTGAGTAATGCTTTGCGGTCTGTTGGTTTATCTTATAGCCCAGAAAGAGTGGAAAAGATTATCTTGGGTTTGTATGATTTAAAGAGAGAATTGGTTGCTCAACTGCCACTTAAAATTAGGGACAGGAAATGGTCGCCCAGATTTTTTTCTACTCCTAGTGCTTATGGTATGTTACGCGAGGATAGAATGGTTAATTTAATTACTTTGTTCCAGAATAAATATCTATGATTCGAGGTGACCGTCGGCAAATAAATTTTAAAATAGTTGTGGTTATTCTTGCTTTATTGTTATTGGTTGTTTTGGTGCTCATTAAAAGAGACCCCCTTGGCTTTGTTCTATCCCCACTAAAAGTGTTTTCTAAATTATCTGGGGAAGCTTCACTGGTAGAAAAAGAAGGCTATACTCACATCTTATTGGTGGGATTAGACCGTCGTATGACGGATATGACTCCAGGTGGTCTGAATGATACTTTGGTTGTTGCGTCTATTAGTCCGGAAAAGCAAAGAATTGTGCTGACCACAATACCAAGAGATCTTTGGGTACCAATGAGTGGTGATTATCAAGGAAAAATAAACTCTGCCTTTGGTTATGGGGGAATTGAAGAAGTTATTAATGTTGTTCGAGGAATATTGGGTATTCCCATTCATTATTATGTTTCTGTTGATTTTAAAGGTTTTAAAATGGGAGTTGATATTTTGGGGGGATTAGATGTATATGTCGAGCAATCCTTTGATGATTATAAGTTTCCGATAGAAGGAAAAGAAGATGCTCCAGAAGAAGCTGATCGTTATGAACACATTCATTTTGATCGTGGTTGGCAGCATATGGATGGTGAAACAGCCCTCCGCTTTGCGCGTTCCAGAAATGCGGTTGGTCCGGAAGGATCTGATTTTGCACGAAGCGAACGCCAAAAGAAAGTGCTTCTGGCAGCGAAGGAAAAAGCTTTATCTGCTTCTACGCTGTTTAATCCGGTTAAATTAAAAGAACTGTATGAATTATTTGGAGCTACAGTTGGCACAGATATCACGATCAGTGAAGTGCAAAGCTTATACCAGTTGGTTCGGGAGATACCTAACGAAAATATTCTTTCCGTGACTGTTGATCATACTTCCAGTTCAGGTCAACGGTTTTTGTATACACCACAAGATTTAATGCCTTATGATGGCGCGTGGGTTTTAGTGCCTACTGTTGGTGATTTTAGCGAAATCCAAGAATATCTTAAGCAACTTCTTTTTACAGAATATTCTAATTAAATGTTGTATCTCTATCACGGAGCTGATCCAACTATCAGTCGACGTTTATTAACCGATTTTATCTCTGGGCATGAGCAGAAAAACCCACTACGCCTAGCTGTTACTGATGTAACATTATCGGCGCTGAAAGAGGTGTTACTACCCCAGCCGATGTTTGGGCAAAAGACACTTCTTATAATTGAAGGCGACCCAGTCAAAATTAAAGAGGAAATGCTCTCTTTTCTGGCGACTCCTTCTCCACATGCCGATGTTGTTTTTTGGTTTAGTGATAAGTTAGGGAAAACAGATCAGTTATTTAAATTAATCGCTCAAAGAGGGCAGGTGTTTGAAGGAAATGGTGCTGCGGTGCCAGAAGAAATATTTTCTTTTTTAGATAAAGTGTCGCAAAGAGATAAAGTGGCTATGCAACAAGAGCTGTTATTACTTACCCAACAAGGGTCAGAAGCATATTATTTACTAAGCATGATTATTTGGCAGTATCGTAATCTTCTTGGTGCTCACTTTGATACTAAATATATGCGCACTATCCATCCCTATGTTCTCAAAAAAGCTAAAACTGCTCAAAAAAAATTTACTCGTCAAGAACTCTTGCGTCATTATCAGTTTTTGTTAGAGTGTGATCGCCTTATTAAGCATGGTACTCTTAGTAGGGATGATGCAATTTTTTCTTTATTATTGAAGTTATGATGGAAGTAACAAGATACATTAAAAGGACCCCACGTGATTTGGTGGTAGCCGAAAAAAGGAAGGTTCGATATTTCATTAATTTGTTTAGCTCTGTGCTTTTCTTTATGGGTTTGGTGGTGTTAACTTATCAGTATGTTTCTCCTTTGCAAAGTATGGCTTCCAAAGCAGTTCACCTTAGACCTGTTCCCGATGAGTATTTAAATCAGCTAATCTCCAGTCACAGGGATTTTGCTTTTTTGGAGTTGCAGAATGAGTTGGAATATCTGGAGGGTAATTACCCACCTGAATTTTCTCTTAGTATTCCGAATTTAGAGCTTTATGACCTGCGCGTGGAGACCAACAGTCATTCTCTTTCGCCTAATGAGGCTCTAGGTCATTTATCGGGTAGTGCTTATCCTGGTCGTGTGGGGAAAGTAGTTATTTATGGTCATTCAACGATACCTTTTTTGTTTGACTCCAAGGATTATCGAACCGTTTTTTCTCGCCTTGATAAATTAAATACTGGTAACCTAATAACCGTTGATTTTGCCGGGCAGGTTTATACTTATATTGTTAAATCAAACCAAATAAGCCTGCCACAGGAACTAAATTTAAACTCTTTTTCTCGTAATCAGAGTAACTTGGTACTAATTACTTGTTATCCTTTTGGGTCAACAGAGCAACGGTTGGTAGTGGTTGCTGACTTAGTTAATTAGAGGACGGCTAATTTTAACAATTGTTTTCTAAGCCACACTTTAGCTGCAGAATCTCTTTTTTGTACTACGCCCAGGTTAATATTGATTCCCTTGACTAGGTCTTGCTTGGTTAAATCTTCAATACGTCCTTGAGGCGTTAACTTGATTGTGGGAGAAGGTTGTGATTGCTTGGTATTGATTATAATACTGGCTGTTTCCTCATTGACTCCTATCGCGGAAATCTCTAATTGATCTGTTTCGTGGGAATAAAAAAAAGGTCCCAGCCAGTTATTAGTGAGGGCGTCTTGGAGATTAATGGAGTAAATCCCTTCTGGGTTAGTGATAGCTGATAATTGGGAGGAAATACCAGACGTGCCTTGAGCATCAGCATCTTTGATGACCAAATAGACTAAAGCGTTTTCTACCGGTTCATTAGTTATATCAATAACTTGACCGAAAACGCGATGTGGCTCCCCCAGATTATTTTTGAAAGCTGTTTTGATCATTGATGTTTTTGATATTTCGTATTGCTGTTTACCTACGCCAATCAACACCTCATAGACAGTGTTTGGTTGGAGCCCATCAATAGTGAGATGGTGGTTAGTGGCAAGATAGGGAGAAAAATCTTCCCATTGTTGGTTGTTATTAGTGAGGGTTAGATAACCAGTAGTTGGAATTTCTGTATGCCAAGATACGGTAAGAGCAGTGGCGGTCACGTTGGTTATTCTGACATGACCGGGTTTTTGGGTAACGTTAGCGGAGGTAAAAAGAATAAGCGCGGTTTTTCCCACGCGGGCAACTGCAAAAGTACCCAGTCCGAGAAAAACTAAAATAAGAAAAGTTTTAAATCCTTTTTGGGGTGGTTCATAGTTCATCTCTTATTTTTTTCGGTATTGTTATGTCGAGTTAGAAAATAATTAAGACTGGGAAAGATAATTCCCATCATAACTAAAGCAACGCCAAGATAAGTTAATAATTTTGAGTAGGCAGTTATACCAGTGGCTGGCAAGCTAATAATTACTCCACCGGAGGCTTCGGTGGCTTCTTTTTGCACAATGGGTACAGTCACTACTGGTGTTTTGAGAGCTGGGGTTTGGGTGATTGTGTTTTCTGGTACTGTCGTTGGGCTCACTGGTGTGGTGGTGAGGGCTGCGGCTTCAACTTCTGTTTCTGCTGCTGTTTGCGATGCGGCTTCGGCAAAAACCCCATAGGTCGAAAATTTAGTAGTCGTACAGGTGACTTGGTGCGCGGTGGTATCCACTTGGCAATTACTTAATTCTTCCCAATAATCTCCATTCCAGCGGTGAATTTTAAGGGACTCTTCGGCTAAACTGGGATTTAGATCTAGTGGGTTATAGCTCACGGTTATCGCGATTGGTTTTTGGAAAGAAGTGATAGTTGTATTTTCATCTACCAAAGCATCTAGTTCGTAAAAGTTGCTGCCAACGGCTGTTTTATTAGTTGGTGTACTAGTGCTGTCTATAACAGCTTGTTCTTCAAGTTTCTTAATTTGCATTATGGTATCGGTTTCATGATAGTCGGTGGGGGCTTCAATCTTAATACTTTCCCCTCCTTCAGTCAGAGAAACCGCACCACCATAACTAGCATTTATCTCGCTACTAGTTTCGGTTAAGGCTTTAGAATCGCCGATGCATCCGGTGGTAGTAAACATGAAATTACCACTCAATGATTGCTCGTTGTCAACTTTGGACAAGGTTTGGAAGTTATAGGTGGTGCAATTAGTAAGACCTTCAAGTGTGACGGTGTGTTCTGTCACAGGAGTATCTAAATCTTTAACTGGGGTTTGGTTAGAATAGGCGCTAGCGATGCCATATTCCACTTGAGAGGAGGCTTCTTTATCAGTAGACCAGAGAATGGTAGCTGAATCTTCGGTGATATTTACAGTGGAGACACTCGTAGTATTAAAGTCTTGCACCAAGCATTCGGCATTAGGGCTGACCGTACCGTTGATAGCTAAACATTCACTAGTAGTAGTTGTACCGAGAATGGTAGTAATGGTAATTTTATCTGTTTTGGCTGAAGGTGGTACTTCGGCTTCGATTAAAACGTTACTCCAAGTATAAAAGGTGGCGATTGGGGTTTCTCCAATAGTAACAGTGCTTGTTTCTTGAGAAGTACCGAAATTGGTACCAATAATTGTCACCGGTGCTTCAGTGGAAATGTTTTTGGGGTGAAAAGATTCAATTTTAGGGCCTAAGTCCCCACTTTCTGGCGCTACTATCTCAAACAATTCTGTACTGATTGCAGAACCGTTAGCAGTGTTGACTTGGATTTTTCCAGTGCTGGCGTCTGCTGGTACTAAGACCGTGATGTTGCTATTACTCCAGCCTTTAATATCACTTTTGGCGGTTTGTATTTCTCCAAAGGCGATAGTGGCTTCTTTTTGATCTTCCCCAAAGTTTTCACCGGTGATAATGACGGTGTTACCTGTGCTACCTCTGGTTGGGTACACGGAACTTATCTTTGGGCTGTTAGTCGTACTCTGACCAGAGATAGTGATGGTAGCATCATTTGGAATAAGTAAGATATCTTCACCAGAATCAGTAGTTATCTTAGTGTTTTGAGGGTCAAAGTATAAAGGTGTTTTTTCGGTGGGATTAAGAGCCAGAAACTTAATTGAGCCGAAAATGGTATCGTCGTTAGCTATGAAGGGTTTGGTACTGTCTGGAGTGACGCCATCTAATCTAATAATAACTTGGTGCTGATTAGTGCCTGGGGTGATATTGTCAGAGGTATCATTAGTAACATAATTAAGTTCACTAATATTACCAGGTTTGACTTGGACGAGGTCAGCCTTGGTGCCTTGCGAATCAACAACTTCAAAAGGAGCAGTATCTGATTCATAGGCGTAAAGAAGGCGTGTTTGAACGATACTGGTAGGGATGCCTCTGGTATTAATCTTGATAGCCACTTCAAACTCTTCTCCCACTTCGGCATTAATTACTTGGGGATCTAAGGTGATTGAGGCTATTTGACCCCCATTGCTGGGTGCTGCTGCTCTGTTAATATACCCTGTTTTTTGGAGCAGAAAAAACACTGTTATTGGTAATGCTATCAGCACTAAGGCAGAAATAATTAACCCAATTCGTCGCATACTCTTGGTTTATCCAGTACTAGTTTTTCTTAATAAAATACTGCCTTGAGTTTAGCATAAATAGTGGTTGGAATTAATTATTGTTAAGGCGTTTTAATTGCTTTAGATATTCTAAATCTAAGGTGGGTTCTATGGGCTGGGCTAGGTCTAGTATTTCTTGGGAAACATAGATTGAACTGCTGCTGTGGTAAATTTCAAACACTACCCAAGCTATTACGGTAATAAAAGTGACTATTAGAATGGCAATTAGGTCTTTACTCATTAAGTTATTATGGTGCTGCTTGCAGACTATAAATCTCAAAGGTAAGATGACCTTTAAGCTTTTCTTGCTGTTTATAATCTCTACTGGTCAAGTTAATATTGGTGAGATGGATCTTTCTTAGGTTAGTTTCCGTTAAGCTAATAAAATCCAAAAAGTCTTGGTAAGTGCCGGAATAATCTGTTTCGATAGAGGTTGTTACCACAGTGTTGTCGCTTTCAGTTTTTTGATTATGAATCGTTAAATTACTTAAGCTTAGGTTCGTTTTTACTGCTAAGGTAGTGACAGTGTTTAATATTTCTGGGATTTCTGGTTCGTCTGGGAGGGCTATGTCTAGAAGATAAAGATCGTTTTTAGCCAGTTTATATTGGGTTTGAATGAGGGCTAAATTATCCATTTTAGTGTTTAATTGGGCGTCTATTTTGATCAAATCTGCCATTTCCTTTCTTAAGCTTACTATGGTAGCTAAAGCAGGTCTAATCGCAAAGGCGCCAAATACAATCAAGGCAATTAAAGTCATACCCGCTAGCGTGTAAGCTTTCTTTTGGGGATCCCGTAAATAAGGCATCACCCCCTTTTGATAATAGAATTGTAAATCCATCGTCATCATGGTGTGTAATATCCCTGCTCAATTTTAATGGTAATAAAAAACAAGTAAGAATCAGTCAGATAATCGTATTGAGTACTAGTCAGTCTTATTTCTTGAACATCTTCACTAGAGATTAAAGAAGAGATTAATAAAGCAAACGAAGCAGCTGTATCAGCGATAGCGTTGAATTGAATTTGCTGCGGTTGGAGGTTTATTTTAGTGAACCGTACTTCTTGGGGAGACAGGGCGGATAGTTTGTTTAAACCCTGACTAAAAAAGATTTTTTCTTGCTCTAATTCTTTGAGGAGCTTAATTTTGTTTTGGTATCTGCGGACATTAGTTTCAAATCTTTTGGAGGTGGCTACACTAGCTGCCTTGTTTTCAATGTTCTCTTGAAGAGTGGTTATTTGGTAATCTAAGTTAAAGCGAGAGAGCCAGACCAATACTGCTACTAGTTCTGTGATAATAATAATCACTCTGCCTACACCCACCATCCAAATAAAAACTTTGCGCGAGCGAGAGTGTTCTTCAAACTTTTTAGAGGGAATTAAATTGATTTCTCTATTTGATGTAGGCATTGAGCAGGCATAACTTGAGTTTAAGAATCAAGCTTTTTAGCGAGTCTTGCTTTTAGGCGAGCAGCTTTTTGGGGGTGTAGGACCTTATTTTTAGCTGCCTTGTCTATTATTTTTTGGAGTCTGGTAAAAACTTGACCTACCCCGTCCTTATTTTTAATAGCTTCTTCGAGCGCACGTTTTTCTTGGTGTAAAGTCTTTTTCCAGACATAGTTCTGCTGCCTGTGTTTTAGTGCTTGTTTAGCCCTTTTACGAGCTGATTGGATATTTGCCATGCCTGGATACTAGCAATATCTTGTAGGTAGCGCAAGTGGCATGGTATGCTGAACGCCGTATGGTTAAAGCTTTTTTCCGTAATGGGGCTTCGGTTATTCTGCGTCGTCAATCAACGATTTTATCGGCTGCCAGTGTATTGATGTTGGCGGCGTTACTTTCGGCTGTACTTGGCTTTGTGCGTTGGAGAATATTATTTACTTATTTCGGTAATTCTTCAGATTTGGGTATCTTTTTGTTAGCTGATCGTATTCCCAGTTTTATTTTTAATATTATGATTTCTGGTACTTTTGCTTCGGTTTTTATTCCTGTTTTTTCCTCGTGGCGTAGGCAAAATGAAACAGAAGCTTGGCAAATAGCGAGAACCATGTTTTCTGTAATGATGCTTATTTTTAGCTTTCTTATTTTAGCTCTTTTGATTGGTGCGAGACCAATTTCCCAACTAATTTCTGTGAACCAATTAAATGAGGAACAGTTGTCGTTGATGGTTAAATTATTAAGGCTAATGCTTTTTGCCCAGTTAGGTTTGGTAGCTTCAGCTTTTTTTACGGGTTTGTTGCATTCCTTCCAACATTTTATTATCCCCGCCCTAGCGCCTGTTTTTTATTGGGCAAGTTCGATTTTGTTTATCATATATTTTGTAGATGAATTGGGTATTGCGGCGGCGGCTTGGGGCATGATTTTGGGCTCTTTACTGCATGTACTGGTCCAAATTCCAATAGCTAAAAAACTGGGTTTTACGCTAGCCCCTTTGTTTGAAATAAGAAGTTATGGTTTTAGGCAAATTTTAAAATTAATGGGTCCCCGAATGTTAGGTCAAATTGCCCCTGAAGTAGCAAGGTTGGTGGAAGGGTCTTTAGCGGTTTCAATCACCATTTTTTCTACGGCGCTTCTTACTGCTGCTCAAACTTTATATTACTTTCCTATTACTTTGTTTGCGGTGGCTATCGCGCAAGCCGCCTTTCCGTTTCTGGCGGATAAAGCTATGGAGAATGACCTGCAAGATTTTAAGAAAACCTTTATTGCTTCTTTTCACCAAACCTTATTTTTTATGGTCCCCTTGGTTTTTATTGTGGTAGTTTTGAGACTGCCTGCGGTGAGATTAGTGTTTGGTTCGGATGAGTTTCGATGGGAGTCTACGGTCATGACAGGTTACACGTTAGCTTACCTAGCGATTGGTATGTTAGCCCAATCTTTGGTCCATCTGTTAGTTAGAAGTTTCTACGCGCTTCAGGATACGGTGACCCCCTTGAAAGCTGGGGTGGTAATGTCTCTGGTGCAAGTGGGCTTGGGGTTATATCTAATTACTAAAGAAGGGTTACCTGTTTGGGGTTTGGCTCTTGCCTATGCTATTGCGGTTAATATTCAAGCTCTAATTTTGTTTAGGGCTTTATATAAAAAAATTGGTGGTTTTGGCTTGAGAGTTTTTTTCCGACCAGTGGTGAGAATGCTTACGGCTGGTTTTGTAACTGGAGCTTTGACCTATATGGTTTTTAAGATGTTGGACCGTTATTCTTGGGGTCATAATCTCTCTTTAGGTCCCATCCAACTCCCCACCACTTTATATAACGTGATTATTGACACTAGTTTTACTATAAATTTAATCTACTTTACCTTTATTGTGGGTTGTTTTAGCTTAGGGATGTATTTATTGTTGACTTATCTTATGGGCGTGGAAGAGATCAGGGTGATTATGAGAATGATTGGCGAGAGATTAGCCCGTGTTAGCTTAAAAAGCTCGCAGAGGTAACTGGGTCAAATACTAGTTTGACTTATTTCCTGTATTTCTTGCTCTTTAACCACCAAATATATTAGCAAGGTTTATCTTGTCGCCACAGTTTTATAATTTTTATGTTCTAATTTCTAATTACTGGTATATTTACCTCCGATGAAACAAGAAAATATACGTAACTTCGCTATTATTAGCCATATTGATCATGGCAAGTCTACCTTAGCCGACAGGATGTTGGAAATTACGGGTACAGTGGAAAAGCGCAAGATGAAAGAGCGGTTTCTGGATTCACTTGAGGCAGAGCGAGAGCATGGTGTGACCATTAAAATGCAGGCGGCAAGAATGGAGTATCAGTTTGAAAAAGAGACCTATATTCTTAATTTGATAGATACTCCCGGTCACGTTGATTTTGGGTATGAAGTCTCTAGGGCTTTAGCTGCTTGTGAAGGCGCCTTGCTTTTGGTGGATGCTAGCCAGGGTATTCAAGCGCAAACGCTATCCACAGCCTCTAAAGCTATTAGTCAGGGGGTGACCTTAATACCCGTTATTAATAAAATTGATCTGCCCAATGCTGACGTGTTGAGAGTTACAGAACAACTTACAGAAGTATTTGGTTTTCACAAGGAAGACATATTAAAGCTTTCGGCTAAGACTGGGGAAGGGGTTCATGATCTATTAACCTTAATTGTAAAAAAAATAAAACCACCTTCTGGAGATAGCACCGGTTCTCTTAGAGCTTTGGTTTTTGATACTGTTTACTCTTCTCATAAAGGGGTGATTGCCTATGTCAAAGTAGTGGATGGTACCCTGAATAAAAGTAACAACATCTTTCTCATGAGGGGTAAAGTTAAAGGTAAACCTTTAGAACTAGGAGTAATTAGGGAAGGCTTTGTGCCTCAAGAAAAATTAAGTGCTGGGGAGGTGGGGTATATTGCTACTGGTTTTAAAAATATCAATAAATGTCGGGTTGGGGATACGGTAACTTTGAGTGACTTTCCAGCAACGGTGCCTTTAGCAGGGTATCAGTATATTAAACCGCTAGTTTTTGCGTCTCTTTTTCCTGTGGACAGTGATGATTATGAATCTTTTAGTGATGCTTTAGAGAAATTGGCTCTAAATGATTCTTCTCTTGAATATCGAAAGGAAAATTCGTCCGCCTTAGGTTTTGGCTATCGGGTAGGTTTTTTGGGTAGTTTTCATGCGGAAATTATTAAAGAAAGATTAGAAAAGGAATTTTTGTTGGATCTAATCATTACCTACCCTACCGTGTCCTATAACGTTGTTTTAATTGATGGGTCGGAAATTGCTATTACTTCTCCTGTGGAGTTACCAGAAGTTACAAAGATCAAAGAAGTTAGAGAACCTTGGGTGAGAGTGACTATTATGACTCCTGTTGACTACCTTTCAGCTATTACCCAACTAATTTCCAAGTATCGTGGGTTGATGGTTAAGGTTGAGGATGTTAAACGTCAGTTGCTACTTAATTGTGAGATACCTCTTGCCGAAATTGTGATAAATTTTCATGATGATTTGAAATCACTTTCTGCTGGTTACGCCTCTTTTGATTATGAGCTAATTAATCATCGTCCAGTTGATCTGGTGCGGGTGGATATTTTAGTGCACAAAGAGATGGTTCCTCCTTTTTCACGATTAGTTGTGCGCGATCAAGCGGAGAAAGTAGGTCGTAAGGTGGTAGAGACATTAAAAGTAGTATTGCCCAAACAACAATTTGCTATACCTATTCAGGCGGCTATTGGTGGTAAGGTTTTGGCTCGGGAGACTTTATCCGCTTACCGCAAAGATGTGACTGCTAAGTTGTATGGTGGTGATAGAACGCGCAAAGACAAATTGTTAAAAAAGCAGGTCCGGGGTAAAAAAAGAATGCGGGAAATGGGTAATGTGCAAATTCCCAAAGAAGCCTTTTATCAGGTGATGAAGAGCTAAGCGATAATTTTAATTGCCAGCTCCTTTATTTGTTCTAGTTTTTTCTCGGGTATACTGGTTTGATTAGTTATATCTTTAGGGTTGAGAATGGCAGCATCGCTGCACAAAACTATTCCGGCTTGGACTAATTGTTGTAGGTCTTGTCTGTTAAGATTTGCGCATTCGGTTATGGGATGAAGCTTAGCTTGTTCTATTAGTTCTGGTAAACTGTGCCCCTTAGGGTAATCCCAGCTTAGAATACTCATGCCTTTACAGAGAGCAAATTGAGTCGCATCGTTGGTTGTTTTAGTGTTGGTGGCTAGGCAAATAGCCGTCAGATTATGTTTATTCTTTAGGTCTTCATACCTGGACCAAACATACATCATGGTTTTAGCGTCAGTACGAGTACCGGCCTGATTGTGGAATTTAGCTTCAATGATAATTTTTTCGTTTCCTCTGGTAATGATGACATCAGTTTCGTGGGATATGCACTCTCCGTCTAAAGTGAGGTTAGTTACTGTTTGGTAACCTTGCGTTGCATATAGTTTGGCGATAAATTTTTCAAACGGAAAACCTGTTGGACCAAGTGCCATAATGGCGCCTTTAAGTGAATATTTTGCTGCTAATGTTTTGTTATTTTGCTCAAGGAATTGATATAGCTTGGTGTATATTTCTTTGGTACTTATGCCCGGGTATAAAGATGGTTGTAGATTGTTAAGGGCTTGTTGTTGGAGAGCTGGGGGTATTCCCGCTCGGTGCATGGAATGGATTAACTTTTGAGCATCAAAAGTTACCTTTTCACCATTAGCCTTTATTATCTGAATATTCATGGGAATAGTGTAACAGAAATTAAGAGTGGGCTAACAGAACTCTATACAACTCTAAAATCAGGGAAGATTCCTTCAAAGCATTCAGAGGGGTGTATTTACGAGGATTATAACCTGTAACTTTGTATATGTTTTTAGATATTTACCTTGCAAGCATAGTTTTTGAACTCTAAGTAGATTTGAGTTAGTAAAAGACGGTGGACCAGAGGATCATTTTAGGACCGTGTTGTTTGCTTATTTGTGAAGAAATTAAAAAGGGTGAGCGAGGTGATAGCTATGGATACTAGGTCAAAAAGAAAAGTATAAGGTGGTTTTTTTTGTGACGCTTGTTATTACGAAGGATTCAGAGCTAGCTTTAACATTAACTTAAAGCCCATAGATAAATTTAAGTTAGTTAAGGTTTAGTTTCTTGCTGAAATTACTACTGGTTTTTAAGCAATCAACATTATTCACCACAGCGCTAGTGGTATGTAAATTGAGGTGCTTGAGCTTTTTGTAATGGTTGGTACTCCTGTAATAGATAGAATTATAGTAATGCTTGTAATAATTATAATGAATTTATTATTATGACGTTTGTAATTATTGGGTTGTTGGGAGTTCTCTGCGTGTTCGCATAGGTACTGATATATTAATTCAGTTAATTAATTAACACGGTAATACAGTCTTTTTGTATCCTGTGATTAACTGTTTTTATTAGTTATTTTAAAAACGCTTATTCTCCCACCTGGCCGGTTTTGGTAGTGTTTTGAGCCTCCCCGCTTTCACTTATCAGGTTTGATAGTGGTTCTGTTTCTATTTATCCACCTAGCTGTGTTGTCAGTATATTTTGCTTCCATTACTCACCTAACCGGTTGGGTTCTGGTTTGTGCTTCTTGATTTTTGTTTTAACATTAAGGCTACAAAGCCATGTTTAACCGAATTAGCTTTTAGTGACTTGCTTTAAACAACTTTTTAAAATAATAAGTTTGAGCAGTAGTAATTAAACAAGGCATCCTCTGCGTTTTAAACGCTAGAGCTTCTTTATTTTCTCTTTCTTGCCCCAAAGCAGTATGCTTGTGAAAAGACCTTGACACCCCTTAGCACGTGCAATAGTATAGTGCCAAATAGATATTAATATGAAAGATTTAACAGAACGACGTATTGAACTTTTAAAAGCTATTATTGAAGAGTATGTGCGTACTGCTGAACCAGTTGGTTCTAAGAATCTGGTTAAACGTTACAGACTTAGGTGTAGTCCGGCTACAGTTCGTAATGAAATGGCGGTGTTAGTTGAAGGTGGTTTTTTAAATCAACCCCACACCTCGGCGGGTAGAATTCCAGCGCCTATGGGTATACGCTATTACATTAGAAGTTTGATGGAAGAAGAAGCCTTGCCTGTACTTGAGGAAGTAGCTGTCAAACAGCGTTTGCTTGATGTGTCCGAGGATACCGCTTTGTTGCTTAAGAACGCTGTTAATGCTTTAGCAGATCGTACGGAATTAGCAGCGGTAGTGCTAATGGATAATAATCTATTGCTCAATTCTGGTTTAGTAAACCTCCTTGAATGTCCGGAGTTTTACGATATTGATGTAACCAAAGCAGTTTTATCTACTTTAGACAATCCCACCCTGTTAAAAGAAATATTTTCTAAAGGTTTGTCTGAAGAAGTAGTGCATGTTTTGATTGGTGATGAGCTGGAAATGGTAAATTTTGAGGATGTGGGGACGGTTTTTGCTGATTTTAATTTTGGTAGTACTGGGGGAACTATTGCGGTATTTGGACCTAGGAGAATGCATTTTCCTTCTGTCCTTCCCACGGTACGCTACTTCAGCGCCCTCCTTAGCGAATTATCTTAAGATTAGTATATTTTTTACTAACAATGAGTAAAAATAAAACAACTGGTGACAGTCAAAATTACGAAGCAGAAATAGAACAGCTAACAGAAAAATGGAAAAGAGCTTTGGCTGACTATGAAAATTTACAAAAGAGAGTCTTGGCTGATAGTTTGGTATATGAGCTTAAATTTACTGCTCGGCTGGTAAAGGAGTTTTTGCCTCTTTATGATAGTTTGCAGGAAGCTCTTAACCAGGTTAGTCAAAAGGAGGGTTACCAGAGTTTGCTAACCCAGTTTGAAAATATTCTAGCTAGCTTTGGCGTTCATAAAATCACACTTGAGGTTGGAGAAGAATTTAATCCTCAATTGCATGAAGCAGTGGAAGTGGTAAAAGAAGGTAAGGAAAATACAATCGCGCGGATAATTACTAATGGGTTTATGATTCAAGATAATAAAGTAATTAGACCGGTTAAAGTTGCTGTTAATAAGACATGACAGGAGGTAAACAATTATGGCAAAAGTAATTGGCATTGATTTAGGTACTACTAATTCGGTAGCGGCGGTGGTGGAAGGTGGAAAACCTAAGGTGATCCATTCAGCCGAGGGGGAAAATACTACTCCTTCAGTAGTGGAACCAGAAAAAAATTTAGTGGGTCGTTTGGCTAAACGACAGCAGGTTGTTAATCCCCATAACACCGTTTTTTCGGTTAAGCGGTTAATGGGTAGAAAAATGAGTGATAAGGAAGTCAGTGCAGAAAAAGACTATCTTCCTTATGACATTGTCGAGGGTAAGAATGGTATGGTGGTTGTGGAGATTAACGGTAAAAAATATACCCCCCAAGAAATTGCCTCTCGCATTTTAGCGAAAATAAAAACTGATGCGGAAAGTTACTTGGGAGGAAAAGTTGCTCAAGCAGTAATTACCGTACCTGCTTATTTTGATGATGCGCAACGTCAGGCGACAAAACAAGCTGGAGAAATCGCTGGTTTGGAAGTAGTGCGGATTATTAATGAGCCTACAGCTGCTGTTTTAGCTTACGGTTTGGATAAAAACGCTAATCAAAAAGTGGCTATCTATGATTTAGGTGGTGGCACTTTTGATATCTCTATTCTGGAAATAGAAGCCGGTGGGCAGGGAGAAGATGATCGCAATATTTACCAAGTTGTAGCGACAGCAGGAGATACTCATTTGGGTGGTGATGACTTTGATAAGAAGTTGGTTGATCACGTTGTCACCGAATTTAAAAAAGAACAAGGAGTTGATCTCACTAAGGATCGACAGGCTATGCAAAGAGTAAGGGATGCAGCCGAGAAAGCTAAAATTGAACTTTCTCAAAAAGGGGAAGCCGAAGTCAACATACCTTACATTACAGCTGATGATACAGGTCCAAAGCATCTGTTGCTGACGATTAGTCGGGCTGAACTAGAGCATCTAACGCAAGACTTAATTGAACGCACTTTTACTTCAGTGAGTTCCGCACTTAAAGACGCCAATTTAACGGCGAAGGATATTGACGAAGTGATCTTAGTTGGTGGTCAAACGAGAATGCCTTTAGTGAGAGAGCGCGTTAAAGAGTATTTTGGCAAAGACCCGCATAAAGGGGTTAATCCTGATGAAGTGGTAGCGATGGGCGCTGCTCTTCAAGGAGGTGTGCTAACAGGTGAAGCTAAAGATGTTCTGCTGCTCGACGTTACCCCCCTGACTCTGGGTATCGAAACATTAGGTGGTGTGCGGACACCCTTAATTGATAGAAACACTACTATTCCAACTTCTAAGAGCCAAATATTTAGTACTGCTGCGGATAACCAAACGTCGGTTGAAGTTAATGTGCTCCAAGGAGAAAGAGAAATGGCCCTGGATAATAAATCTTTGGGACGGTTTATTTTGGAAGGTATTCCACCAGCTCCTCGTGGGATGCCACAAGTTGAGGTGACCTTTGATATTGATAGTAATGGTATCTTGAAGGTTACGGCTAAAGATAAAGCGACTGGTAAAGAACAGAAAATTACGATTACTGGTTCAACTGGGTTGGATAAAGACGAGGTGTCCTCTTTAGTGCAAGAAGCCAAAGCTCATGAGGCTGAAGATCAGGCAAAAAAAGAAGCAGTCGAAGCGCGAAATAATGCCGAAGCCTTAATCTTTAGTGCCGAAAAAGCCTTGCAAGAAGCTGGGGATAAGGTCAGTGGCGAAATCAAGAGCAAGGTTGAGGAAAAGATATCTGCCTTGAAAGAGGTTTTGAAAACCGCAGCAGTAGCGGAATTAAAAACAAAAACTGAAGCTCTGGCAAAGGTGTTGCAAGAAGTGGGTGCAGCGCTTTATAGTCAGCCAGAAACAAAAGAAGCACCCTCTGATGATTCCGCCACAAATAATACGGGAGAGGTCAGTGAAGGAGAAGTGGTTGAGGAATAGACGACGTACATATTAACTGAAAGCTCAAAGGCGGCTTTTTAGCCGCCTTTGTGGGTATGTTAAGAAGTAATGAACAACGATTACTACGAAATATTAGGTCTTGATAAAGGAGCTTCTGTAGATGAGGTTAAAAAAGCTTACCGCAGGTTGGCTCGTAAATATCACCCGGATGTCAATAAAGCACCAGATGCGGAAGAACAATTTAAAAAGATAAATGAAGCGTTTCAAGTCTTAAGTGATCCGAAAAAGAAACAGCAGTATGATCAATTCGGAGCAAATCCTTTTTATTCAGGCACACAGTCTGGGGGGTTTCCTTTTGGTGGTGGTCAAGAACCATATTCTTATACCTATTCAACTAAAGGAATTAATCTTGAAGATCTCTTTGGTGGCGAGATGGGTTCTATTTTTGATTCTTTTTTTGGGGGGGGGTTTAGTCGTAGAGGTAAGGATTTGCGTTATAGCTTAAAGATAAATTTTGTTGATGCGGTGCGAGGATTTGAGGAAGAAGTCAAGGTGGGGGGGAGGAAAATAAAGGTCAAAATACCAGCTGGGGTGAGGACTGGAAGTGAAATAAGGTTTGTGGGTAAAGGCGAACCGGGTCCGGTAGTTCAGGGAGCGACTTTACCTTCAGGTGATTTGTATGTGCACATTGTTATTGACGAAAACTCTCTACCTGAATTTGAATTGCATAATGCTGATATTTTAGTTCGCAAATCTATTTCTTTTCCGCAAGCAGCTTTGGGTGATAAGGTGGCCGTGACCGTAGTCGATCCAGCTAATTACCGGGGATACTCACAGGTCACCTTGAAGATTCCTGCTGGCACTCAAAGTGGTGAGCAATTTAGATTAAAGGGTAAGGGGATGCCTAAAATAAAAGGGTTGGGTAGAGGAGATGCTTATGTGAAAGTTGTTGTAGTTGTGCCAGAAAAGTTGGATAAAGAAGTTAAACACTTGATTGAAGAATTAGGTAAGCTTTTGGCAAAATAATTAAAGGTGGCTTTTCCTTCTTGCTTTTAATTAGAGCACATTCTTTGGCTTAAAAATCATTAAGTGGTATATTAACCCCGCGGTTTCGTTTCTCCTTAAGAAAGGTATCAAGCAATGCGATTGGTCGAACCGCAGGTTTTTTTGGTGGGAGGTACTGCCCTTGACGAGGAGCAACTGCTAGCTTATCTGGAGCAAATTGACGCTGCGGATTGGTCAACCGATGCCCCTACAGCCGCAGAGAAACTGCTGGAGGTAGCAGGGCGGATTTGTTACCGGTCGTTTAGACCTAGGTTAAATGCTAATGTGACCAAAGTGCGTGAGGGTAATGCCGCTTATTTGGCTCATATTCTTGAGACTAGGCACGGGTCCGTGCTCGAACATGTGACTTTGAATTTCATTTTTTTAAATGTCAGTCGTGTCTTTACTCATGAATTGGTGCGTCATCGGAGTGGGGTAGCGATCTCGCAGGAGAGTCTGCGTTTTGTACGCTTAACCGATCTAGCTTGTTGGCTCCCGACGGTAATTCGCGAAAATTCGTCGGCACGGGCTATCTTTACGGAAACGATCGCCTTCCTAGAGGAACAGCAGGCTAAACTAGCGGAACTTTATCGGCTAGATGTTGAAGGTGTACCTTTTGCGGTCAAAAAAGAGGTTACTTCAGCTATGAGGCGTATTGCTCCCATTGGTTTAGCGACGACTATTGGTTGGTCAGCGAATTTACGTGCTTTGCGCTGGGTACTGCAGGAACGCACCAGTCCTTCAGCTGAAGAAGAAATCCGCTTGGTCTTTGCTAAAGTTGCGGAAATAGTGTTGACCCAATTTCCCAATGTGTTTGCCGATTTTACTAGTGAGCTGGTTAACGGACTACCCTGTTACACGCCTGCTAACCCAAAGGTTTAATTTCTGCCCGTGGACCCCTCGTAAAATAATTTGCGAGGGGTCTGTTGCTTTGTGATACAATTTTCGCTATGAAGGATAACGCTCTTATGATCATTATTGGAGTGGTGCTCGTGTTAGCTATTCTGGTTTTGGGGGGGCGTGGTAAAGAGACTCCAGAGCAACTGGCTCAACCAGTTAATCAAAATGATGTCAGTGATGAAGTAGTTAACCCAGAGCATAATAACGATGTAATACCGCAAGTAGTAGATACGGGCGAGCTACAGATTATTGATTTGAAGGAAGGTGTTGGCGAAGCAGTGACACTAGGTACGAGTGTCTCCGTCCATTACACTGGCACTTTGATAGATGGCACACCTTTTGATAGTAGTTACGATAGAGGCGTACCCTTTCAAGTTACAGTCGGTTCTGGTCAGGTAATTAAAGGTTGGGAGCAAGGCTTGCTGGGGATGAAAGTTGGCGGGCAAAGACAATTAGTTATTCCTGCGGCTTTAGCTTATGGTGATCGTAGTCCTTCACCAACAATACCGGCTAATGCCACCCTAGTTTTTGTGCTTGAACTTTTGGAAATCAACTAAGCTTGCTTTTTTCATCAGCACAACTTTTTTACTTGCTTAGATGAGTAGTTTTAGTTTGACTACGCTTGTATTTTTCGTTAATATTGCGCTGTAAATGAAAGGTGGGTTGCTAAAGCGCACCTTTTATTTTTATTACCAGGAATTAAATTATGTTACAGTCTGAATTTGCCTCTGCCTTAAATCAAGTAGCTTCCGAAAGGGGAGTATCTCCAGAAGCGGTTATTAATACTATTAAAGAAGCGATGGTTTCCGCCTACCGTAAGGAATATGAGATTGAACCCGAAAAAGCAGAAAATATTGAGGTTATTATTGATTCTGAATCAGGTGAAACTAAGTTAATGCTTCTTGGCAAAGATATTACGCCTTCTGGTTTTGGACGTATCGCTGCTCAAACCGCTAAACAGGTAATTCTACAAAAGATTAATGAGGCCGAGAAAGAGGCTATTATTAATGAGTACCGACAAAAACTAGGCTCAATTGTGTCGGGTACTGTTTTTAGGATGGAAAGAGGTGTCGTGATTGTGGATTTAGGTAAGGCGCATGGTATTATGCCACCAGCTGAACAAATACCCGGAGAGCACTTCCCTATTGGTCGCCGGATTAGAAGTTTACTAAAAGAAATTCAAGATACTGATCGGGGTGCCGAGGTTATCTTGTCTCGTTCCGCCCCTGATTTTGTCAGTGAGTTGTTTGCTTTAGAAGTACCGGAGATTAGCGCCGGCACAGTTAAAATTGAAGGTGTCGCCCGGGAAGCTGGTTTAAGATCAAAAGTTGCTGTTTCGGCTAATGTTGAAAGAGTTGATCCGGTGGGATCTTGTGTGGGTCAAAAAGGTGTTCGCGTGCAGGCAGTAATGGATGAGTTGGGCGAGGAGCGGATTGATATTATCCCCTATGATCCTTTTATTACTAACTATATCTCTAATGCGTTGTCTCCAGCTAAAGTTCGGGAAGTGGTGGTCACCGAGAAAGAAAAGCAGGCCACAGTTGAAGTGGTTGAAGACCAGCTTTCCTTGGCTATCGGTAAGGGGGGTCAAAATGTTCGTTTAGCAGCTAAACTTACTGGTTGGAAAATAGATGTTAAGGGTGCGGAATTGTTGGATGCTAAGGAGATTGGAGCTGATTTAGGGAAAATAGCGTTGCCATCTCGAGTTGAGAAAGCGCTGATTGCAGCGGGGATCGTTACCATAGCCACGCTCGCCACTTTATCTGATGAGGAGCTTAGGGAAGTCAAGGGTTTAGGACCCCGAGCTATCAGGGATATAAAAGAAGCCTTAACACGGTTCAAAGATTTACCCGATGAGGTTGAAAGCACAAATGAAGAAAGCAAAGAGTCTTTACTTGAGGTCTCTGCACCAGAAACAGCACCAAACCAGAGTTTGGTTAAGGCGCTGCCAGAGACAGAGTTGGAAAACCCCCAAACAGTATCTACTGGGGATGATTTAGCCCCACAAAAGGAAAAGGAGACAGACCCAGAAATTGAGGCTCATCCGGAGGTTACAGTGACTACGGCTGAAGCTGCTTTAGAACAACCTGTCGCTCATCAACAAGTTATAGAGGAAACCACAGCCGAAAATGCTGAAGCATAGTCAAAGAATTCAATCATGCCAACTAAAAAAACCAGTCTTAATAATGCACGACCACCTATTGTTACTATTATGGGGCATGTTGATCATGGTAAAACCTCTATTCTTGATCGCGTCAGAAAAAGCAATTTAGCCTCTAAGGAAGCAGGTGCTATCACTCAACATATCGGTGCTTATCAAGTAGTGTATAAGACTACACAAGGAGAAGAGAAGAAAATCACTTTTATTGATACTCCCGGACATGAAGCCTTTTCAGCTATGAGAGCTAGAGGGGGTCACGCAGCAGATATTGTGGTGTTAGTGGTGGCAGCTGATGATAGTGTTAAGGCGCAAACTAAAGAAGCTATTATTCACGCTAAAGAGTCTGGGGTACCAATAATTATAGCTATTAATAAAATTGATTTGCCTAATGCTGATCCCGAGAAAGTCAAACAAGATTTATTAAAAGAAGGTATTCAGGTTGAATCATTAGGAGGTCAGGTAGTCTGTGTGGAGTTGTCAGCTAAAACTGATAAGGGTATAGCGGAATTGTTGGAGTTAATCAATGTGGTGGCGGAGTTGGAAGAATTAACATGTGATCTAGGTGCTTCTTTGAGTATGGTCGTAATTGAAGCTAATGTTAGTGCGCAAAAAGGACATACCGCTGCGGTGGTCGTTCTTAATGGCAAGCTTACTACTGGTCTTAGTCTCTACAGTGGTGAAAAATATCTTGGTAAAGTCAGAGCAGTTTATAATGATTGGGGGAAAAAGATAACCCAGGCTTTACCAGGAGATCCGGTTGAGATCTTAGGGTTTAAAGAACTACCCATTATTGGCTCTTTACTTACCAATGAACCCAGTAGTGAGCTAGTCACTACTCCGGAAATAGTAACAACAGAGCCGGATGAGCGGGCTCATTTATCTTTAGTGGTTAAAGCTGATACCCAAGGTACTCTAGAGGCGGTGGTTGCTTCTTTACAAAGATTGGATGACGACGAAGCTTCAGTGGCGTTAATCTTTCAAGGTGTAGGAGAAGTGACGGAAGCGGATGTTTTATTAGCGTCGGCTGCTAAAGCAATGATTGTTGGTTTTAATGTTGTCTTTCCAGCTAATGTCATTTCTTTAGCCGAGAGTATGGGAGTTTCGCACAGAACTTATACCATTATTTACCAATTGCTGGAGGATATAACAAAACGTCTCGCTGGTTTGGAAATTGATGATGGTTATGTTGGTAAAGGTTTGGCGGTGGTAGTGGCCATTTTCCCCTTAACTTCTGGTGATACAGTAGCGGGGTCCCTGGTTACTCATGGGCAGTTTAAAGAAGGTGATAAAGTACGAGTACTTAGAGAAGGAGAAGAAGTTGCTCGAGGAGTGGTTAAGCAAATAAAAGTCGGTCAAGACCGAGTTACTAAGGTTACTAAAGGTGGAGAGTGTGGTGTGTTGTTGAAACCTGGATTTGCTTTGCTGGTTCAGGATGTTTTAGAGGTTGTTTAAATCTTGGAGTACTGATTATGAGGATTGACTCGACTGGCGGGTCTTTTTTAAATCTTTTAAAAGAATCAGACTCTGCCCTAGTAGTTGCCAATCCTGTAGCAGGTGAGGAGGTGGTGGCTTCTTTATTGGCTTTGAAGTTCTTGTTGGAACGGATGGGACAAAAAGTGACTTTGGTTTATCCGGCTCAATTACCGACCTCGGCTAATGAATTGCCGGGGTTTGCCGAAATCAGGACCACGCTTCCAGCCAGAAGTTTAAAGGTCAGTTTTGGTATTAATAAAACTGTCAAAAAAGTGGGTTATCAAGTCAAGGATGGTGTTTTTACGATGTTGGTTGAACCGTCGGAAGGTTGTTTGTATGCTAGCAATATCACTTTAGCGCCACAACCACTCAAGATCGATTTAGCTATATTTTTAGGCTATTCTTCTTGGCAGGAAATTGGTGTTTTAGCCCAAGAAATCGGTTTAGAGACAAGAGCTCTTCCGGTAATAAATATTGATAACCATCACCATAACACTTTGTATGGTCAACTTAATATTGTTGATACTAGTGCAGCTAGTATTGCGGAGATACTCTTTAAAGCGATCCCCAGCTGGGGTCTTAAGCCGACCTATAGCTCGGCTAAATGTCTGTTGTATGGCTTGGGTTTAACAGATTCTTCATCCTAAGCCAGAGACCAATACACACTAGATAATAAGTTACCTGGAGCTAATTATTCTCGGTTATATTTTCTGCTGCAGTATTTGTAATTTTGGTATTTAATAAAGTAGATATCCCATAAGATATTGATTAGGATATCTAGTTCTGTTAAAATATTTCAAGCTAACAATTACTTTTTATGGAAGTTAATTATTATGTCTTTGGAAAAGAACACCAAACAGTCTATTATTGGCGATTTTGCCAAGCACGAGAAAGATACCGGCTCACCGGAGGTTCAGGTTGCGCTCTTGACTCGTAGAATTTTAGAGCTACAAAAACATCTAAGAGAACACAAGAAAGATAATCATTCTCGAAAGGGTTTATTGCAGTTAGTTAACAAGCGTCGACGTATTTTGTCTTATCTGCAGCGGGTAGATGAATCAAGATATAAATTGGTGCTTGATCGGGTGGGTTTATCAAAATAAATAAATTATTAATGGAGGTGGGTTAGTAGGTATTGGTGTTGGATAGTGAACATGGTGCAGATAAAAGTTATTGCCCCATTTGCATTATTCAGCTCTTTACCATATTTTCCCAGATATTAAATGGATGATACAAAATTATTAAGTCAAAATTTTGCTGGGCGTGAGCTTAGTTTCGAAAGTAATAAATATGCTCCTTACGCTAACGTCTCGGTTAAGATTCAATATGGTGATACGGTGGTTTTAGCAACGGTGACCTCTGCCGAGCCTTTGGAGGGAACTGATTTTTTCCCCTTACGGGTTGATTATGAAGAAAAATTATATGCGGGTGGTTTAATAAAAGGTTCTAGGTTTATTAAACGAGAGGGTCGACCGACTGATGAGGCTATTTTAGGTTCTCGGTTGATTGATCGGGCGATTAGACCATATTTTCCTAAGGATTACATGGATCAGGTGCAGGTGATAGCGACGGTTCTTTCGGTGGATGACGAGAATGACCCCCAATTAGTAGCTTTATGGGGGGTTTTAACGGCCCTCCATATCTCCGATATTCCTTGGCAGGGACCAATGGGGGCAGTGCAGGTTGGTTTGATTGATAATAATTTAGTGATTAATCCCACCGCGACGCAGAAAGTCAACGCCACCTTAAATTTATTGGTCTGTGCTAGTAGTGAACGTGTAGTGATGCTTGAGGCGGAAGGTCATGAAGTTGCAGATGAGCAGGTGGCTGAAGCTATTATTTTTGGTCACACTAAGGTGCAAGAGCTGCTTGCCATTATTGATCAGTATCGGCAGCAAGTGGGTCAAGAGAAGTATGATTATCAGTCAACTGCTATTGCTGAAGAACTGTTGCTTGAGCTTAGAAAAAGTTATGGTGGGGAAATTAAGCAGGCACTTGAGCAAGACTTTGATAATCAAAATTTAATCAAGAATATTGTGGCTAAAGCTTTAATTAGTTATCAGGAGGTTTATAGCGAAAATGTTATTTCGTGCGCGATAAACAAAATAAAAAAGGAGTTTATCAGAGAGAATATTTTAGTCAACGAGCACCGAGTTGATGGTCGAAAGTTGGATCAAATTAGGGAGTTATCAATAGAAATTGGTCTGTTGCCTAGAACTCATGGGAGTGCTTTATTCCAAAGGGGTTATACGCAAGTATTAACGATTGCCACTTTAGGTTCAGCTTCTAGTGGCCAGTTATTAGAAGGGATGCATGGTACGAGCACCAAAAATTATCTTCATCATTATAATGCACCACCTTTTTCTAGTGGTGAGGTGGGGGTGATGCGCGGACCAGGTAGGCGGGAAATTGGCCATGGGGCTTTAGCGGAAAAAGCGTTAGCTCCCGTATTGCCTAAAGAAGAAGAATTTCCCTACACCATTCGCTTGGTCTCGGAAGTGTTAGCCCAGAACGGGTCTAGTTCTATGGCATCAACGTGTGGTTCGTCTCTAGCTTTAATGGATGCAGGTGTGCCTATTAGCAAACATGTAGCTGGTATTTCTATTGGTTTAGTTGAAGGTGATAATGCCAATTACAAGTTATTAACTGATATTAGAGGTGTGGAAGATTTTAATGGTGATATGGATTATAAAGTGGCGGGTACCAAAGATGGGGTGACGGCCATACAGCTTGATGTTAAAAATAGCGGTTTAACACCTGAAATGGTGAAAGAAGTAATGCAGAAAGCTAAAAGTGGTCGCCTTTATATTTTGGAACAGATGGCTAAGGTCATTGCGGAACCTAAAAAGGATATTTCTAAGTATGCCCCTATGGTATTCACGCTCAAGATAGATCCGGAGAAAATCGGGGCGGTGATTGGTAGTGGTGGAAAAGTGATTAAGGGGTTGATTGAAAAAACTGGGGCGGATATCAGCGTGGAAGACGATGGTAGTATTTTTGTTGCGAGTGAAGATCGGGCAGCAGCCGAAAAAGCGCTTAATTTGATTAAAGGGATAGTGGCTGAACCAGAGGTTGGCAAAGTATATCCTGGTCGGGTCATGCGGATTATGGATTTTGGTGCTTTTGTGGAATTTTTACCTGGTAAAGAAGGGTTGGTTCACATTTCAGAGTTGTCACATGAACACGTTAATAAGGTTACAGATGTGGTTAAGGTGGGTGACGAGCTTGAGGTTAAGATCATTGAAATTGATAATTTGGGTAGAGTAAATTTGTCGCTCAAGGCTCTGCAGACTAAACCCTCCAAGCCGGATGCTTCCAAAAAAGACAACTTCAGAAAACAGAAGCCTGCTGCGACGAATGGTTGGTCTCCACGCCACTAAATTTTCTAGATACGGTATCATAGTAGTATGGGTAAAAATCAAACTAAGCCTGAATCTGTTTTTGAGCCTTTGCCGTTAGTTAAGTATTTGCTGGGGATCCCTTTAGCGATTGTTGTTTTGGGCTTGAGTGTTTATGGTCTTGGTTATTTAATCAAAACTTATAACAAGCAAGAAACAGTTAATTACCAGGAATATCCAGTAAAGATGAAAGTGGCTATAGCCCCTTTTCCTAATGCTCTCCTTCATGAAATTGGCTGTGCTAGTATCACTCCGGAGGAGCTCTGGTTATATTTGGAATCAGGTTCTTTGCTTGGCACATTAAGTATTTTAGGGTCACAATATGATCTAAACCAATTAGGGGAGGTGTTGGGTCAGGATGAAGCGGTTTTGACAAATTTAGACCCAAGATTTTCTCTTGTTCAGGAGGAGGGTATGCTCGCGCTCATTTTTAAGATTTTGTCTCGTGAAGAAGTGACCAGTTGGGCAGAAGATACTACGTGGCCAGAAACCTGGGCGCCTTATTTTATTGGTGATTTTATGGTAGTCACTAATGCGGAGGAAATGGCTGACAAGATAGACAGTGCTTTTAAAAAAAGAATTGTGTCGCTTAGCTTAAATTCTTCTTTTCAAGGAAGTATTAATCATTTAGATAAAGAAGGTATGATGTTTATCTACCTACCTTTGAGAAATAAAAAGCAAGATTTTCCAACGGTGTTGACCGGAACCAGTTTGCATTGGGACGATAAGGTTACAGGCACGGCCTTTGTTCTTAAGGAGGATCAGGGTACAGTTGTATTAATTGAGGAATAAATATATGGATGCTAATGCTGCCCCAGAAAACTACGAATTTAAGGAGTTAGAAGAACTACAGCGAGTTTTAACATCCTCCGAAATGCCAGAAGATCTTAAGGAAAAAGCCTTTCGGATGTTGGAAAGACTTAACCGGATGGCTACTCATGGGGGTTATAGCGCTGAGTTTGAAGTAGTTTCTCGTTATATTTCTTGGACGGTGTCTTTGCCCTGGAATGAAAAAACTAGTGATACTTTGGATCTGAAAAAGGCCCAACAAACCTTGGATGCCACTCATTATGGGATGCAAAAAGTCAAAGATCGCATATTAGAGTATTTGTCAGTATTAACCTTAACGCATACTCGTGAAAACAACGTCCAATCGGCGGTTCTTTGTTTAATTGGTTTACCTGGTTTGGGTAAAACTTCGGTGGCTAAATCAATTGCTACGGCTTTAGGAAGACAATTTGTTCGGGTGGCAATGGGTGGTTTGGGAAGTGCTTCACAGCTTAGAGGGGTACCGAAAACCGTAGTAAGTGCTGAACCAGGAGATATTATCAAAGGTATAAAAAGAGCGGGTACGAAAAATCCGGTGATTTTACTTGATGAAATTGATCGGGTTAGTGAAAATGTACGCGCGGATGTAATGGGAGTGCTTTTGGAGTTATTGGATCCAGAACAGAATAACGCTTTTATTGATTATTACATTGATTATCCGTTTGATCTTTCTAATGCCTTGTTTATCTGTAGTGGGAATAATACTGGGGGGGTGGCTAATGCGGTGTTGGATCGGTTAGAAATCTTGGAAATGCCGTCATATACTGATGAGGAGAAAAAAGTGATCGGCAAAGATTACTTATTGCCGAAAGCTTTATATGAGGCAGGTCTACAACCAGAGCAATTATTAATAGAAGATACTTTGTGGAATAGCATTATCCGGCCTTTAGGCTATGATGCTGGTATTAGAACGCTTGATCGAACAGTCCGTGGTATTACTCGCAAGGTTGCTCGTAAGATTGTTGAAGGGGAAGCGACGTCTTTTACTATTACCGAACAAAATGTTAAAAACTTTTTACCTACCTGGTGAGCAGTATGGTTAGCAAGGAGGATTTAGTTAAAGAGCTTGAGATGGAGGTGTTAACCTGTCAACGTTGCCGTTTATGTCAAACGGCTAAACAGGCAGTACCGGGAGCTGGTTCAGCGCAAGCAAAAATTATGTTTGTCGGGGAAGCCCCGGGGTATTATGAGGATCAACAGGGAATTCCTTTTGTTGGTCAAGCGGGTAAATTGCTAGACAAGTTATTGGCTGATATTTCGATCAAGCGCGCAGAAGTGTACATTACTAATGTGGTCAAACACCGACCGCCGGAAAATCGGGATCCTTTTCCCGATGAAATTAAATTCTGTAAGCCTTTTTTGGATAGGCAGTTGGAGATCATTAATCCACAAGTCATTGTGGCTTTGGGTAGGTTTGGGTTGCAGTATTTTTTTCCAGACAGCAAAATCTCGGCTGATCATGGGGTGCCCAGATTTTGGGGTGTGCGTTTAGTTTACCCGGTTTATCATCCTGCGGCAGCTTTGAGAAATCCCGCTGTTGGCAGGGTACTTAGGGAAGATTTTTTAAAGCTACCAGAAATTATTAGCAAAAAAGAGGAGTTACTATATCAACCGTTAATAACTGAAGATGATAGTAATCCGCAAATGAGGTTATTTAAATAAAACAATGAAACAATATCATCAACATTCGGGTAAAAACGATCGCCGTGGGGTATTAAAGTTGCTGCCTCTAGGTGGTATGGGAGATGTTACGAAAAATATTTATGTTTATGAATATAATCAGGAAATAATTGTTGTTGATTGTGGTATTGGTTTTCCTGAAGGAGACTTGCTGGGTATAGACATTGTTATTCCAGATGTCACTTACCTAAAGAAAAAAGCCTCACAAGTGAAAGCGATGCTCATAACCCATGGTCATAACGATCATTACTCGGCTTTGCCCTATGTCATACCACAGATACCGGCTAGTTTTCCGGTTTACGCGACTAAATTGGTACGAGGCTTCATTAAAAACTCATTAAATGAATTTGGGTTACTCGAAAAAGTTGATGTTCGTGAGATTGATCCCGAAGGTACACCACTGAAAATCGGGTCTTTTGAAATTATTCCTTTTCGGGTTAACCATTCCGTGCCTGATGCTGTGGGGTTTATTATTAAAACCCCAGGTGCTTCGGTAGTTCATGTTAGTGACTTTAAATTTGACTGGACCCCAGTTGATGGTAAGGTGTTTGCTGTTAACCGTTTGTGTAAGTACATTGAAAATGGGGTTGATTTACTGCTCTCTGATTGTTTGGGCTCACATAAACAGGGTTTCACCCAATCGGAGAAAGATATTGAACACTCTTTTGATGATTTGTTGGATACTGCTAAGGGGCAAGTGTTTATCACGGCGACTTCTTCCAGTGTAGCGCGAATTCAGCAGGCTATTAATTCTTCTGTTAGACACAATCGCCAGGTAGTTCTGCTAGGTAAATCTGTACGTGATAATGTCACTATTGCTAACGAGCTGGGTTACATGTCTATTCCTAAAGGGGTTTTAGTGGAGACTAGAAAGGTAAGTCAGTTTCCAGCGCATAAGGTAACTTATATTGTGGCGGGGTGTTATGGTCAGAAGGGTTCAGCGATGCACCGGTTGGCCGAAGGCGATTCAAAGTATGCCCAGATTGGTAAAGGTGATATGGTTATTTTTTCTGGAGACCCTGCTCCTTCTGGAGTGAAGGATGCAGTGGACCGAGTGGTTGATAAATTAACGGCTTTAGGGGCAGATGTACATCACTATGAAATTCAAGAAAACCTACATGTTTCTGGTCATGGTGCGCAAGGTGACATGCTAATGTTGGCGCAGATTGTGAAGCCTAAGTATTTTGTGCCGATTGGGGGTACCGCCAGTACAATGAGAGGTTACACCAAATTAATGGAAAAGGCAGGTTACAGTACTGACTGTGTTTTTGAGCTGGAAAATGGTGAAACTTTAGAGATTAGAAATGCCAAAGCGCGTCTTGGGCAAAAAATTAAAGTGGCTGATATCTTTGTTGATGGTTTGGGGGTAGGAGATGTGGGGCGTAAAGTCTTAGAAGAAAGAACCGAATTATCAGAATCGGGGGTATTGGTTGTGGCTATTCCTCTGCAGAAAGGCACCAATCGTTTGGTGGGTGAGGTGCAAGTTTCCTCTCGTGGTTTTGTGTTTGAGAAAGATTCAGCACCGCTGCTGACAGAAATTAAAAAATTGTCTACTAAGTTGCTCAATGAAAAATTAAATCAAAGTAAGTTAACGGTTCTCAAAAAAGAGTTGGAGGTTGAGATAGCCAAGTATGTTTTTAAAGAAACTGAACGTGAACCTATTATTGTTTCCATGCTGATTTATGTATGATGAGTGTATTAGTATTTAGGTAGGATTGACGATTATAATGCTCAAGCGAAAAAGGAAATACCGAAAGAAGAGTTCCTTAAGATTAAAGGCTTCTACGCTTAAATCGTTGCTGTCTATATTTTTGTGGGTGGCAGCCATTTTCACACTGTTTTCTTTTTTTGGTCAGGCAGCAGATTTTGGTTTTGCGGCACAGGAACACATTAATCGCTTATTTGGTTGGGGAGCTTTTTTGCTACCTTTTTTGTTAGCTGACTTGGGATATATCCTTTTTGATTATCAACGCAACCGCTATGCTACTTGGCCTTTTTTGCTTGGGTTGGTGTTGTTAATGTTAAGTGTTATTACCCTTGCTCATTTATTTCTTCCCGTGGAAACTGCTAAAACCGAAGCTACTCTAGGACAAGGGGGTGGGATGATTGGTTTTTATCTGCAACTCGTGCTAAGGCGCAGTATCTCACCTTTGCTGACTCTGCTCCTATTATTGGGTACTTTTGTGGCTGCCATATTAATTCTTTTTAATACTTCTTTGTCTGTTTTGGTTAATCATTTGGGTCGGTTGTTTAATAAGTGTTATACGTGGGTACACCTTTATTTTGGCTCAATTTTTGCACCCTTATTACGAATGTGGAAACAAAGGGAAGCACCGGAAGCCTTGGCTACCGAGGAACCAACGACCTTTACTATTGGGGGTACAGAAGCGTTGGTGGAGAATGTGCCAGCAGCCAAACCAGCACCGCTTTTTGAAGAGCTCACGCCTTCTTTTCAGCCAGTCATTCCCGGTGAGCTGCCTTTAAGTCAAAGAGAAGTACGGATTGAAACGGTGACCAACCCACCTTTTCTCGAAGGTGTTTGGGAATACCCACCGATGAGTTTATTGCAGGAGGAAACCAAAACCAAACCGGATCAAACTCGTTTGAATGCTAGTGCCAAAATAATTGAGAGTACTTTGGAGAAATTTGGGGTGTTAGCCAAAGTGGTGGAAGTTAATTTAGGACCAGCTATTACTCAATACGCCCTTAAGTTAAACGATGGGACCAAGATAAGTAAGGTCACTAATTTGCAGAGTGATTTGGCTTTAGCTTTGGCTGCTCCGGGGGGTACGGTTCGCATAGAAGCGCCAATTCCTGGCAAATCTTTGATTGGGATTGAAGTTCCTAATCCTGGTTTAAAATTAGTGCCCTTAAAGAAGATGTTAACCTCCAAAAAAATGCAAGAGATGAAATCGGTTTTGGCGGTAGCTTTGGGGGAAGATGTGTCTGGTAACCCGGTAATAACTGATTTGACGAAGATGCCACATGTGTTAATTGCTGGTTCTACGGGTAGTGGTAAGTCGGTCATGATTAATGCCATGATAGCTGCCATTCTGTTTCGAGCCTCCCCAGCGGAAGTGAAACTGATTTTAGTTGATCCAAAACGGGTGGAGTTGAGTCAGTATCGTGGTATTCCGCATTTGTTGACCGATGTGGTGGTTGAACCTGAAAAAGTATTGTCAGCTTTGAGGTGGGCAATGTCAGAAATGGAGAAAAGGTATAAGTTATTTGAAAAAGCAGGTGTGCGAAACATTGCCGGATATAATGAAGCGTTGGGTTTTCAATCACTTCCTTACATAGTGATTATCATTGATGAGTTAGCTGATATTATGATGACTGCACCCCGAGAGGTTGAAAGTGCAATCTGTCGCATATCCCAACTAGCCCGAGCGACTGGTATTCATCTGATTGTGGCTACCCAACGTCCTTCAGTGGATGTTTTAACTGGGTTGATAAAAGCGAATGTACCTTGCCGGATTGCTTTTAATGTTTTTTCTATGGTTGATTCCAGGGTGATTATTGATGGTCCTGGGGCGGAGAAATTACTGGGTCGGGGTGATATGTTATATGTGCCTCCAGATTCATCAAAACCAATGAGAATTCAAGGGGTGTATATGTTTGATAAAGAAATCAACGCCTTGATAAATTTTTTGCGGTCAAGTGGCTTTGCGCCCGAGTTAAAAGAAGAAATATTAACATTTGTTGACCAGCATCATGGCATTGATGCCAAGTCTCGTGATGAGTGTTTTGAGGAAGCATTGTTAATGGTAGTGGCTGAAGGGTTGGCTAGCACCAGCATGCTACAAAGAAAGCTTAAGATCGGTTACAATAGAGCGGCTAATATTATGGAGGCGTTGGAGATTGCTGGGGTTGTTAGTCCTCCAGATAAGGCTAAAAAGAGAAATGTATTAATCACGGATCCTCAACAAGTGTTAGGAAATCAAGAAGATGAAAATGAAGAAAGTCGGAAGTATCCTTCGGAAGGCTCGGGAGGATAAACTCCTTGAATACAAAGATGTAGCTGCTCAAACCAAAATCCATCCTCGCTACTTGAAAGCACTGGAGGATGAAGATTATGGTGTTTTTAGTTCTGATGTTCACTTGCAAGGGTTTCTTAAAGCCTATGTAGAATATTTGGGCTTGAATGAAACTGAAATTGTGGCCTTTTTCCGTCGCGACTATGCTTTGGGATCTCTAGATAAAAAGAAAAAACAAGCGGTTACTCCCCTTAACATGCCAAAATTCCTAATCACTCCCAGCTTAGTGGTGTCTAGTGCTATCTTATTATTAGTGTTGGCTTTTTTCGGGTACCTCTTTTTTGAGTATCGTTCTTTTGCGGGGGCGCCATTGTTGCTTATTGAATCTCCAGCCGAAGAGGTAACAACAATCAACACTAGTTCGGTGGTTATTGCTGGTAAGACTGATCCCGATGCAGTGGTGTCTATTAATGGACAGAAAATAACGCTGGGAGAGAAGGGTCTTTTTTCGACGCCGATAACTTTGGTAGATGGTATTAATGTATTAACGATTACCGCTGAAAATAAACTGGGTAAGCAATCAAGAGAATCTAAGACAGTAGTGGTGGAAAGGGCTAAGACGGCTGTTACTAGCGGTGCCGAAGCAGTAGCGGAAGTACTTTACGAGGGGGTGCAGTTGGTTGTGACGGTTGGTCCAAGTGCTGCTTGGGTGGAGATTACCACTGATGGTAAAAAAGAATTTGATGGCTTACTGGCTTCTGGAGTAACGCGAGCGGTTAAGGCAGTGAGTGTGGTTCGGGTTTTGTCGGGTAATGCTGGTTCCACTGCCGTTGCGGTTAATGGTAAGGATGTGGGTAAAATGGGGGAGGAAGGAGCTGTGGTGGAAAAGGTGTATAGAGCGGAGGAGCAGGGTATTAGTGTTGAGGATTCTCCCGCAGAAGGTGAGGAGGTGGAAGCCGATTTAGCTATTGAGGAAAATATTGACGCAGGTACGCAAAACTTAGAAACAGAGGTGGAGGTTAATGATACGCTTGAGCTACCGGACAGCGAAAATCCTTAAAGTCGTCAATCCCGAGAAGAAGACGTTTTAACCAGTATTGTGTTTGGAGAGCACAAAGTTGGTAGTTTCGCTCTATTAGTAGAGTATTCAGATTAGGAAATAAGTGTGGTTCAACTTCATGCTCGTGTAGACAGAGAGCGTGTGGTGTGTAGGTGATATCCCAACCACAAACGTGCAAAAACCAAGCGTATTCAGCGTCCTCTCCGACTCTTAGCTTTTCATTAAAAGGTCTTTTGTCCCAGATTGCTTTGCGGATGCTACAGCAGGCTCTCGCAAAATCAGTCAACCGATTCTTTTTATTTATGCCAGAAAAAGGTCCGACCTTTTTAAGGCTGATGGTTGTAGTGTTCTCGGGAAACCTTTTAGCTGGCCAGTAGTTTGGGTAATAATACCCCTCCCTGTGGGAAATCACGTATTTACCGTAGGTTCCGCCAACCTTTGGGTTTGTATAAGGTTTAATTAATTCCGCCACGAAGTTGGTGCCTTGGGGAAGCGCATCTCCTGAAAGTCTGATCAGATATGCTCCTTTTGCTTGGGAGGCGCCCACATTAAAGGCGTTGGCATAGTTGAAATATTTGGGTTGGATTTCAAGCAAAGTAATTTTTTCTCTTTTTAGGTATTCTCGTGCACCATCAGTTGATCCCGAATCTACCACGATGATTTCTAAATCTTCTTTAAGAGTTTGTGTCAGAAGTGTGGAGATGGTTTTGCGTAGATATTCTTTCTGATTTTTGGTGATCAGGATAGCGGAGGCTAACATTTGTTGAAATTGTAATCTAATTGCTTAATAGCTGCAAACCATACTGGCTAGTAGTCTTGACACCCCAGCTTTGTTGTTTTAGTCTGAAAGTAGAATAACTGCCTATGACCAACGATCAAATAATCCTCATTATTATCTTTCTGTTGACCTTGAACTTATTGGTGGTTGGTTTTTATTTGGTTTTGGTTCTTAAGGAGGTACGACAGACGGTGCAGCGAGTTAATGCTGTGTTGGGAACGATGGAAGAGGTGTCAGAAGCTTTGGCTAAGCCTCTGGTTGGCGCTTCGGGGATGGTTCTTGGTTTAATGAAAGGTTTGCAGTATCTTAATAAGTTTAAAGATCATCGGGAGGAAGAAGATGCGTGAAAAAGAAAAACCTTCCCACCTAGGTGGGTTTTTGGCCGGGTTATTTTCTGGGGTGGTTTTGGGGGTTCTTTTTGCACCACAAGAAGGCAAAAAGACCAGAGCAAAGTTAGATGAAAAATCCAAACCAGCACGAACAGAAGCAAAAAGGGTTGCCCACAAAGCTAAACAATCACCAGTATTTCAAGATGTAGCAGCGGTGGTTGAGAAAGCCGTGGGGGAAAGAATTGATAAAATTGGTGAGAAGTACCCAGTGTTAAAAAAAGAATTTAGCCTGGCACCTAAATCAGCCCATAAGAAAAGAACTTTTAAAAAGACTAAAAAATCTTAATTCCATCTGCTGGCGTTTAGTGACGTGTTATAGTTGTGTAGGGGAATTTTATGTTTTCCCGCCATTGTGAATTATATTTGTTAAACCTATAATAAAGGGTGATGACCAGTAGAGAAATAAAAGCCACATTTATTGATTTTTTTAAAAGTAGGGATCATTTGGAAATTCCTAATTCCTCTTTAATTCCAGAACACGATCCGACGCTATTGTTTATTAACGCAGGAATGGCTCCCCTTAAAAATTATTTTTTAAATCGACAAAAACCACCCCAAGAAAGATTAGTTAACGTTCAACGTTGTTTGCGGACTGAAGATTTGGATAAAGTTGGTCATAGTTCAGGTCACTTAACTTTTTTTGAGATGTTAGGGAGTTGGTCAATTGGCGGTTATGGTAAGAGTGAAGCCGTTAATTTTGCCTATACCTTATTAACCGAAGGTTTTAAGTTGGACCCCGAGCGCTTGTACGCAACTTATTTTGCTGGAGATGAGCAAGTAGCGGAGGATAGGGAGACAGCCGAGGCTTGGGCATTGGTTGGTCTAGCTGCAGAGAGGATTATTCCTTTACCGACTGCGGATAATTTTTGGTGCTCTGGTCCAGTTGGTCCTTGTGGGCCTTGTACAGAAGTGCTTTATGATCGTGGTGAAGTATGCGCTAGTCGATCAGACAGTACGCCAGCTACTGATAGTGAGCGCTTTATGGAAATCTGGAATGCTGGTGTCTTTATGCAGTATGATCGTCAAGAAGATGGTTCGTTAACAGAGTTGCCACTAAAAAGTGTGGATACTGGGGCTGGGTTAGAGAGGTTAGCCGTGGTATTACAAGAGGTACCTTCGGTTTATGAAACGGATTTATTTTTACCACTACTAAGGTCGATTGAAGCTCTTACCGAGCAGTCTTTTGGCGTGGATACTGGTTTAGACCCGGCCTTTCGCGTAATTGCTGATCATGTGCGAGCCGTTACTTTTGCGATTGCTGATGGGGTTAGACCAGCCAATACCGAAAGAGGTTATGTGATCCGACGCTTGCTGCGTCGCGCCATCTTACATGGACGGGATCTAGGTATTTATGGTTACTTTATGAATCAACTTAGCCAGAGTGTGGTTGATCATTATGCCTTGGACTACCCCCACCTGTTAGTAAGTCTCAACCAAATTAAGGAAGCGATTTTCCAAGAGGAAGTACAGTTTCAACAGGTTTTGGCTAAAGGCGAAAAAATACTCAAGAAAGCAATGGCGTCTGGTGAAACCGAGGTTAGTGGTGCCTTAGCCTTTAAATTATATGATACCCATGGGTTACCTCTGACGGTGACTAAAACGATTGCTAAAGAGTTGGGTTACACTGTTGATGCGCAAGGGTTTGCAGCCTATTTAGATAAACAAAAAGATCGTTCCAGAGAAGCGGGTTTAGATCGAAAGAAAGCTATGGCAGCGCTAAGCCCTGCGGTCGCAAAAAATCATACCGCTGCCCATTTATTAAATGAAGCCTTGCGTCGGGTTGTGAGTATGAATATAAAGCAAGCTGGTCAGGATTTAAAAGAAGACCGACTTCGTTTTGATTTTACCTTAGATCGGGCGTTGACTCCGGAAGAGTTAGTGGCGGTAGAAGCAGAAGTCCAAGCCCAGATCGAGGCTGACTTGCCTATTGAAGTAGTGCAAACAACTTATGAAAAAGCCAAAGAGCTGGGAGCGCAAGCTTTATTTGAGGATAAATATCGTGCTGTGGATAAGGTTACTTTGTATCGAGTAGGTGATTATTCTCAAGAATTATGTGGTGGTCCTCACGTCACCCATACCGGAGAAATTAACACCTTTAAGATTATTAAACAGGAAGCAGTGGGTCAAGGTGTCCGCCGAATTAGAGCCACAACTTCTTAAATTGAGAGCTTTGGTTGCCGAGCTTATTTATCGGCGGTATGATAGCCATAATGAGTTTGCTGCCTTTTTTGTTTGCCACTGCACCGCAAATTGGTGATTCTTTCACCGTTATTGATTTGGGTACTCTCTATACCAAAATAGGTGTTTTCAAAATTGAAGATAGTCGTGTGGTTTTGCAGGGTGTTAGTGAAGTGTCACATGGTGTGGAACATTTAAGGTTTGGTGAGATTGTTGATACCCAAGCGGTTAAGAATAGCCTTACTAAGGCTCTGGCACAAGTTACTTCTTCAGGGATTAACCTTCCCGCCGAGGTGGTGGTGGGGGTTTCTGGGGAAAATTTGGGGGGGATTTCAACAGTCGTAAGGTTAAATAGGACCAACCCTAATGAGCCGATAATTGAAAGCGAGCTTAACTCTTTACAAGCTAGGATTGAGGAGGTGTCTTTAAGTAAAGCCACTAAAAATTTATATTTAGCAGGAAAGCCATTGGAAATCGTCAGTTCCAAAATCACCAATATTATCGTGGATGATGTGGCGGTAACCGATCCTGTAGGTCGGTTGGGCAGTAAAATTGATATGTATAATTTTGCCGTGTATGCCACTGCTAGTCAGTTAGAAGGAATCCAAAATTTAGTAGCTTCTCTTAATCTTAAATTGGTGACGGTGGTGCCAATCATGTATTCGTTAATTGAATCTTTAGAGTCAAAGCTTCATGAGGGTATGAACGAAGTGCTCATTGATGTTGGTGGTGCAACCACTGAAATCGGATTAGTGTATGGTGGGGGTTTAGTTGCGCTAGGCTCTGTATCTATTGGGGGAGCAGCTATTACTAGAGCTATCGCTGATGTTTTTAGTCTTGATTGTGAAGATGCTGAAGAATTTAAGAAAACTGGTGGTTGGAGCAGTGCGGATGAAAATGAGTTTACCCAACAAGTGGCAGAGGAAGTGCAAAGTATCATGTCGATGTGGTTAGCTGGAGTGGTGCTGGTACTTAGCGAGTTTCCAGATGTTAAAAGACTACCTTCTAATGTCTATTTAACTGGTGGAGGAGCTTTATTTCCAAGTTTCAAAGAAGCCTTACTCACTAGCGGTTGGGCTAGGGAATTGCCTTTTATTTCTTTCCCCAAAACACGTTTATTGAGTGAGGGAGATTTATACGGTATTCAGGTACAATCAGATAAGTTAAATATTAGTAATCCCTACGGCTTAATTTCCTTGGGTTTTGTAGGGATGCAAATAAAAGGAAAAAATGATTGAGCTTCGTCTTAATGCCACCGACGATCTGTTAACAGCAAAAAAGAAGATTGATGATGCTGGTACTAACCAAGCGATTTTGGTTATACCTTCTGGTTCCGTTTTAAGTACGCCTGTTAATATGCGCTTATTAATAAGAGAAGTACAGAAGAACGGGATTAGTTTAACCCTTCGTTCTGATGATGCAAAGATTCAAACGGTGATTGATAATTTGCGTCAGGTCGAAGTTCCTTCCCCGGGGGAGGAGCTTAGTGGGACTGCTTTTGTAGTAGGACAAGACGTGGCGACTGGAGTATCGCCGAAGATTGGTAGCGAAGGCTCTGTAACCAAGACACTGACCTTATCTTTTTATGTTAATAAACTTGTTACGCTGATCAATAAGTTACAGGTGAGTTTAGCTGCTAAGGGGGTAGCGGCGGTGTTAACTGTAATTGTGGGGGTGGGAGTGTTTTTAGCAGTCCTCTTTTCTTTATTTAACTACTCTCACAAAGCGGTGGTAC
The DNA here is from genome assembly GCA_964592525.1 of uncultured Candidatus Saccharibacteria bacterium. Taxonomy (GTDB): domain Bacteria; phylum Patescibacteriota; class WWE3; order CAZQFB01; family CAZQFB01; genus CAZQFB01. The sequence continues at coordinate 118,158 of CAZQFB010000001.1, forward strand.
GGATAACCGTTGTGCCTGAAGGTGTGGTCAAAAACTTTGCCGTTGTTGCTTCACCCAAATTAGAAGAAGTTGATGCTATTCATAAAATAATTCCAGCCCAATTAGTGACTATTAAAGAAGTGGGTTCGGAGAGTACTAAAGCTACTGGTTCTCAAGTGGTGGGAGAGAGAGCTACGGGTGTAGTGACCATCTATAATAAAACGGATGAAGCAAAACAGTTTGCCAAGGGGGATAAAATCACTTTGGTACACACCGCAGATGATATCCGTAATTTTTATTTAGAAGAATCAGTTAGTGTTAATAAAAGAGAAATCACGATTACGGAAAGTAGCCCGGGAAATGAACTTGCTGAATTTGTATCAGGCAAAAGTGAGGTAAGTGTTATTGCCGAGCAAATTGGTGAAGAGTACAACCTAAAAGAAGGGGAGACTTTTACCATTGCGGATTTACCAATTTCTTCATTTGTGGTTCAGAACGATAATTCTTTTAAAGGTGGTTCTAAAAAAGAGGTCATTGCCGTAGCAGCTGAAGATCTAACTCGGTTAGAATCTTCTTTGCAGGAAAGTCTGTCTAACACTTCTTTAAAGAGGTTACAGGATGAGGTTAAGGATGTGGTTGTCCATGAAGGAGCGATTGAAATCAAAGTATTATCCAGGAATTATGACCAGCAGGTGGGTGCAACTGCTGCCGAAGTCACCCTGACGATGGAAGTTGAAGCTTTAGCGTACACCTATGATTCAGAGGATTTACAGCAATTACTTGAGGATGCTCTAGGCGGTCATGTTCCTGATCGGTTTGTTTTATCTGGGGAAGAGCAACAAATTGACATTGAGGGAGTACTAGTTAAAAATGGAGAACTAAATTTTTACGCTAAAGTAACTGGTTTGGCGATACCAAAATTAGATGACGATAAAATTAAAGAAGATATTAAGGGCAAACGGGAAGACGCTGTTTATGGTTATTTGACTAGTCTATCTAATGTAGCTTCGGTGAATATTGTGTTATCTCCCAGATTACCTAAGAGCTTGCAAAGGTTTCCCAGTGATGTAAGTAAAATTACAGTTGATATTTCACATGAGCGAGAATAGCGAAGTAATCTTAGCGATTGATCATGGACTTAACAATATCGGTTTAGCATATAGTCGGTCAGGTTTTGTGGGCACGCTCCCAGCTTTAAAGGGAGCTAAAGCCACTTCTTTAGAGGTTATTAAAGTCGCAAAAGAGTATCAGGCAACTAAATTGCTGGTGGGTGAACCAGAAGAACGGCAAAGAAAGGTGGTGCTATCATTTACGGAAGAATTACGTCAACAGTTTACTGGTGACATTGTTTTATGGAACGAGGTTTTAACTACTAATCAGGCTAAGGCATTAGCGCGAGAACAAAATTTGGCAGTAGCTAAAGCTAACCTGGACTCATTAGCAGCAGCTATTATGCTAAATGAATACCTTAATTGTTGCTAAATTGGGTCTTGGTGTCTTGGTAGGCTATGCTATAATTTTTTCATGAGAAACCTTAAATTATCGGTAGTTATTGGTGTTTTGCTAATCGGTTTTTTTACCTACTATAAGTTTTCTATAAATTATCCGGTAGTTAAAGATAGTGAGTCAGTAACGGCGGTTACGATTAAACAAGGCGACAGTGTCTCTACGATTGCATCTGCGTTAAAGGAAAAAGGGTTGATAAGGTCAGTTACAATGTTTAAGTTGTTTGTCCGTTTGAATGGTTACAGTAATTCTTTGCAAGCTGGGGCTTATGATTTAAAGCCGTCTCAAGCAACTAAAGAGATTGTGTCTCAATTACAACACGGGACTTTTGATGTCCGTTTAACTTTTTTGGAAGGTTGGCGGGTTGAAGAAATGGCTGATTATCTTAATGCTAATGGTAGTCTTGGCTTTAGTAGTGTTGAGTTTGTGCAACTGGCTAAGGAACATGAAGGACATTTGTTTCCAGATACCTATCAAGTACCAAAATATATTTCCGTAAGAGATTTAATTGATTTAATGTTATCAAACTTTAATGCGAAAACCAGCCCATACCAAGAACTCATAAACTCATCAGCCTTAACTTGGCAGGAGGTAATTACCTTTGCTTCAATTGTGGAACGGGAAGCTCCAGATCCTGATTCACAGGCGGTGGTGGCGGGGATACTTTTGAAAAGATTAGCCAACGAGTGGCCTCTGCAAGCTGATGCCACGGTGCAATATGTTTTAGGTTATCAAACGGAAACAGCTAAAAATGGTGAAGTGGTTGGTTCTTGGTGGAAGAGCGAATTATCTGCTACGGATTTGCAGGTGGCGTCTCCTTACAATACTCGGCAAGTTCCCACACTACCACCCGGACCAATTTGTAATCCTGGGTTGTCCTCAATTGAGGCGGTTTTGAAACCCAAGCAAAGCGAATATTGGTATTATCTTTCCGATCCAGACGGTCAGATGCATTATGCTGTTACTCTTGAGGAGCATAATGCTAACATAGCGCGTTATTTGCGTTGAGGTTATTCCAGCGCGTGATGAAAAAAGAAAACATTCTTCTGTTATTAATAATCGTCCTTATCGGTTTTTCCACGGTGGTTGTTTTTCCGGAAATACAAGTAGCCACTCTTTTTTCGCGACCACTTAATTGGGATATTGGGCATCGGGTTTGGCAGTTACCTGGTTTGGGAGAGCGAGAAATGAAAATTTCTAAGGGGTTGGATCTACAAGGGGGTGTGCAGGTGGTTTATAGCGTGGATTTAAATAATATTGTCTCCGAGGATAAAGAAGCTGCTTTTGAGGGGGTAAGAGCGGTTATGGAAAGGCGGGTTAATTTTTTTGGGGTGAGTGAAGCAAATGTTCAGACTGCGCACAGTGGTGACGAACGGCGGGTGCTCATCGAATTACCGGGTATTAATGATATTGCTCAAGCCTTGGCAATGATTGGGCAAACGGCGCAATTAGACTTTAGAACCCAAGCGCCAGAAGGCACCGAAGCAACGGAACCCTTTGTGAGAACAGAACTAACGGGAGCACAATTAGAACGCGCATCAGTTCAGTTTGATCCGTACACTGGTGAGCCTACGGTACTACTGACTTTTGCTGATGAGGGCCGGGAATTATTTGCCCAATTGACGGAAGCTAATGTAGGTAAGCAATTAGCCATTTACTTAGATGAGTATCCTTTAACGGCACCGGTTGTTCAAACAGCGATTACTGATGGTAAAGCTGTCATTAGTGGTAGCTTCACACCGGAAGAAGCTAAGAATTTAGCGATTCAACTCAACTCTGGTGCCCTGCCAGCGCCAGTTGAGATCATTGAACAACGGACGATTGGTGCTGCCTTGGGAGAGGAATCAGTTAAATTGAGTGTGGTGGCTGGGTTGGTGGGTTTGGGGTTGGTTGTTTTTTTCATGTGGGGATATTATGGTACCTTAGGATTTATCGCGGTGTTAGCTTTGGGGGCTTATACTTTGATCACTTTAATGTTGTATAAGTTGATACCAGTAACGCTGACTCTCTCTGGGGTAGCGGGTTTCATTTTGAGTGTGGGTATGGCTGTTGATGCTAACATCCTAATTTTTGAGCGCTATAAAGAAGAAAAAAGGGCGGGGATACCTAAAAACCACGCCGTGGAAAGGGCTTTTGGGAGGGCTTGGGATAGTATTAGAGATGCCAACACGAACACTTTAATTATCGCGTTCATTCTTTTCAATCCCTTTAATTGGTCAATACTAAGTACTTCTGGGGTAGTTCGCGGTTTTGCGCTCACATTAGGTTTGGGTGTGTTTTTAAGTTTATTTACTGGGGTGGTTATTGTCAGAACTTTGATCCGAGTTTTTTACATGGATCCAGTGCAGATAATTGGGGGGTCTAAAAATGTATGATTTTATGAAATATAAACCCGTGTGGTTTGCTCTGTCTTTGCTGATCATCATACCCAGTATTTACTCCCTCGCCACTTTTGGTCTGAAGCCTGGTATTGATTTTAGCGGAGGCTCTTTGTATGAGGTCAGCTCGTCTTTAACAGCTCAAGAACTAGAGCAGCAGCTTAATGAAGCTATTTCTGCTCAAGAGTTATTAACTGGTTTGGAAGTGGTGAGTGTGCAAGTAAGTGGTCAGTCTAGATTACTGGTGAAAATGAATGCGCTTACCGAACCACAACGGCAAGTGTTAACGGAACATTTGCGAGCAAGTGGTAGCTTAAATGAGGTTTTACGGTTTGAATCGGTAGGACCAAGTGTGGGTCGTGAATTACTGCAGAAAACCTTGCTAGCGGTGGTGATCGCTTCCTTTGCGATTCTTTCTTATGTGGCGCTGGCTTTTAAAAAACTGACCTTTGGGGTAGCCGCACTGTTGGCGATGTTGCACGATACTCTAATTTTAATCGGGGTGTTTTCGCTTTTAGGTAAGTATTACGGGATTGAAATTGATGTCCTTTTTGTCGCAGCGGTTTTGACGATATTGAGTTTTTCGGTCCATGATACAGTGGTGGTGTTTGATCGGATTAGAGAAACGATTAAGTTAGGAAAATATGGTAGTGACTTTACCAAAGTGTGTAATGTGGCAGTGGGTGAAACCCTGGTGAGGTCGCTGAATAACTCACTAACGATTATTTTTATGTTGTTAGCGTTGGCTATCTTGGGTGGGGATTCGATTCGTTGGTTTGTGGTCGCTTTATTGGTGGGGACCGTAGTGGGTACTTATTCTTCTACTTTTACAGCCGTACCTATTCTCCATTTTTTAATAACTAAACACCGAAGCAGTGGTTAAAGAATGGCAGTTGAAACCCTCTCAAGCTAAGGAGCTGCTTGACCATTTATTAGCGTTACGAGGTGTCGCTACTGGAGAGAAGGCGACCTTTTTAAATCCACCTTATCCTCTGAAACAAGAAATAGCCGAGTTGGCGGGTATTGCTCCTCAAAGACTAGCGCAAGCAGCTGCTCTGATTATTACTGCCACCCAGAACAACAGACCAATTGTCATTCATGGTGATTATGATGCTGATGGTATTACCGCCACAGCTATTCTCTGGGAAGTAATTTACCGCGCTTTTAATTATCAGCGAGTATTTCCCTATCTTCCTAAGCGATTGAGCGAGGGTTATGGTCTTTCTGCCCAGTCTTTGGAAGCGATCAGTCACCAATACCCGGGAGCTTTAGTGGTAACAGTGGATTGTGGGATTACGGCTTTAGCGGCTAGTCAATATGCGACCAAGCTGGGCTTAGAGCTGATTATCACTGACCATCATGCTGCGCTTATGGAGTCTCCCAAGTCACTAGTAACTCTGCATAGCACGGCTTTAACTGGATCAGCTCTTGCTTGGTTATTAGCTGAAGAATTGTTAGCACAGTGGGGTGTGGGGGAACGGGAAGGCTTGTTAGAGTTAGCGGCTTTAGGCGTTATTGCCGATATTCAGCCTTTAAGGGGGGCTAACCGACAGCTTGTTAGTCATGGTTTAAGTGCTCTGCAGCGGACAACGCGCCCGGGGTTGCGAGCTTTATTAGCGGTAGCCGGTGTAGCTGAAAAAGAATTAACCCCTGGAGTTGTAGGTTGGTGGCTTACTCCTCGAATTAATGCGGCGGGTAGGCTTGATGATGCTTATTTGGCTTTAAGGCTGTTGTGTACTGAATCACCAGCTCAAGCGGAAAAGTATGCTGTTGAGTTAAATAAAATGAATGCCTTGCGTCAGGAGCTGACTACTAAATCCTGGCAGGAAGCGTTGACTTTGGTTAATGAGGATCAGTTGGTTCAAGTTTTAGCCAGCAGTGCTTGGCATGAGGGTATTATTGGCTTGATTGCGGGGAAGATACGAGAGGAGCTTAATAAGCCAACAGTGGTGATCGCCACCTCCGGTAAAGTGGGTAAAGGTTCTGCCAGATCAATCGCGGGTTTTGATATTACGGCGGCATTAAGAAGTTTAGCCTCGCTGCTGCCGGAGGTAGGGGGTCACCCGCAGGCAGCTGGTTTTTCAATTTGTACGAAAGACATTGAGGCCTTACGTGAGGGCTTAAATGACTATGCAGCTGTGCGGATAACTAAGACCATGCTTACGCCTGTGCTGGAGTTGGATGCTGCCCTGCCTTTAGCGGAAATATCTTTAGCCACAGCAGCCACAGTTAATACGCTGAAACCTTTTGGTCCAGGTAATCCGCAACCGCTGTTTATGACTGACCAAGTAGAGGTTTTGCAGGTAAACACCGTTGGTGCTGATAACCAACATCTCAAAATATTAGCCGGTGACAGGCGCTCTCCGCTATCGGTAATTGGGTTTGGTTTGGGCACTCGTATAAGTGAGTTAGCTAGAGGGGAGATGGTTTCGCTCGCCTATCATATTGGTATTAATGACTATCAGGGTACAAAAAGACTACAGCTGGAACTGAAGGATTTTAAGAGAGCTCACGAAAACGGTTTTTCATATTAAGAAATTTTATTTTCCCACTATTATTAATAGTTTGATTAATAAATGAACAATCCTTACCTGCACTTTTTTATGCCGTGTGTCTAATTTTGGGGTGGCTTATTTTTTCAGCTTGTTTAAATAAGACTTGTTGTGTGACATAATCTTACTGTGATAGCACTAACCGATCTTCTCTCTAAATCTTGGCATCTTTATAAAAGAAAATTTAAGGTGCTTATGGCGATTGTTCTTATTATGTGGGGTGCCTCTGTTGTTAGTGCGGTTCTAATCTCTATTTTAGTTAGTCCGGAAAACGCTTTACTATCCTTGCTGGTAATGATAATCAGTTTAGTGCCTTTTGTAGTTCAAATCTGGGCTTCATTGGCTATGCTTTATGTTTTGAGGGATGATAAGCTGGCTGCTCTAGAGTCTTATCGGGTAAGCAAGGAAAAGTTAGCTTCTTTCGCGTGGCTGATGATTTTAACGGGTTGTATCATAATTCTTGGTTTTATGCTTTTGATTATTCCTGGTTTTCTCTTTATCGTTTGGTTCTCCTTTGCGGGCTTTATTTTTCTTGATGAGGGTTTGCTTGGTCTGGAAGCTCTGAAAAGAAGTAAGCAATGTGTGAGCGGTAAAGAGGTAGCGGTGGCTGTTCGTTTGGGTTTTTTAATACTGGCAATGGTGCTCATCAGCCTTTTAGCCTCAAAACTTGTCAAAGGTCTGGAAAATACCGCTGGTTCCGATCTCACCTATTTAAAGGACATCCTCTTATTTGGCTTAGTCACGCCATTTTCAACCGTCTATTCTTACCTATTATATAAAAACGTAAAGTCTTTAAAATAAACTTACGCTTTTCCCCCATTCCTCAATTTTGAGTCTTACCAATAAATTATCAATAATAATCTAGGTTTGAAGTAAGGGGGTTATAAGAGCGGAGCGGAATCGTTGCCTCTGGTTATTTTTATCTGTAGTATAAGCCTATTAAGCTTTTGTTCATGACCAAAACTTATATTTCCGAACTAATCAATAAAAAAAGTGATATGGTTAACCTTCTTGGCTGGGTGGAAAATCGTCGGGATTTAGGTAAAAAGATTTTTATTGATCTTCGTGATAGTACCGGTTTGGTGCAAGTGGTCTGTGACGACTCGGCTGGAGATATCCGCAACGAATATATCATAGGGGTTAAGGGTAGAGTTCAGCAGCGCCAGGTACGGGAGGGTGATAGTGAGGTCTTACCAGTTGAGGTCGTGGCAGATGAGTTGGTGATTGTAGCTAAGTCTCAAACACCGCCTTTCCCTATTAATACTATTGGTGATGATATTGATGATACGCTGCGCTTGAAGTATCGGTATTTAGATCTACGCCGTAAACGTTTACAAAGAAACATTAAGTTTAGACATCAATACGTGAGCGCGATTCGTGAATTTCTAAACAGCCGTAAGTTTACGGAGATTGAGACACCGCTTCTCACCAAAACCACTCCCGAAGGAGCGCGGGATTTTGTGGTCCCTTCTCGTCTTAATACGGGCTATTTTTACGCTTTGCCACAAAGCCCGCAACAGTATAAGCAACTGCTCATGTTGGCTGGTTTTGAGCGGTATTATCAACTCGCCCGGTGTTTGCGCGATGAAGATTTAAGAGGTGATCGGAGCTTTGAGCACACCCAGATTGATCTGGAAATGTCTTTTGTCAACAGAGAGAATGTGATGGCTTTGGTGGAGGAAATGGTAGTGCAAGTGGCAGAAAAACTAGGTTATGAATTAAAAGATAAGCCCTTCCCTCGCTTTACTTATCAGGAGGTGCTGGCTAAATTTGGTGCTGATAAATTTGATCTGCGTACGGAATCTGAAAAAGAGAAGGGTATGTTGTCTTATGCTTGGGTAATAGATTTCCCTTTGTTTGAGAAAAAAGGAGAAGGGTGGACCTTTAGTCATAACCCCTTTTCCAATCCCATACCAGAGCATCGGGATAAGTTGTTGGCTGGGGAAATAGAAGGCATTCTCTCGTCACAGTACGACTTAGTGTGTAATGGTTACGAAGTGGGGGGTGGTAGTATTCGCAGTCACGAGCCAAAGGTATTAAAAAGAGTGTTGGAAGTTATAGGTCATTCGGCAACAGAAATAGAGACGGAGTTTGGTCACATGCTGGAGGCTTTGACTTATGGCGCTCCCCCTCATGGTGGGATTGCTTTGGGTATAGAACGCTTGGTAACGCTGATGCTACGTGAGGATAACATTAGAGAAGTACAAGCTTTTCCTCTTTCGTATCGAGGAAAAACCGCTGTCATGGATGCCCCCAGCCCACTTTTACCGGACCAGCTTAAGGAATTGGGTTTGGCAATTGCTCAAGACGAAAAGGTATGAAAATCTTTGATCTGGAGTATTACCTGTTTCGTTTAGTACGCTATAGCCGGTATCGGGTTAGAAAAAGAAAACGACAGCGAGGCTACTTGCTTCCCCCCCAATTGTTGAAAAAGATATTGTGGTTAGGGGTATTGTTGTTAGCTTCTCTTTTGCTCATTACTTATTTAAGTACGGTGGGGGAACTTCCACCAGAAGTAGTAGTTGAACTTCCGCCTCCCGTAGTGGCAGAACAGAAAGTGATTAAGCCACGTCGTATTCCTGATGCTGCCGCTGCCCCAGTTGGTACCGCTAAAGCAGTTGCCCTTTATGATACAACTTCTGGTAGTTGGCTTTTAGAGCGGAACATTGACCAGCTTTTACCGCCCGCTTCTATCACGAAACTGCTTACGGCGATAGTGGCTTTGGAAAACTATCAATTATCCGATCCGGTAAGGGTGCCATCTAAATGTGTGGGTCTTGAAGGTAATCAAATTGGTTTGTTGACCGAAGAAGTTTGGACGGTGGAAGAATTAATGTATGGGATGTTGGTCTCATCAGCTTCCGATGCTACTTGTGCTTTGGCTTCTCATGTGGCGCAGGTCACTGATTATGTGGCGGCCATGAATTTAAGAGCGAGGTCTTTGGGTTTAAGTAACACCACCTTTATTAACCCCATTGGTCTTGATGATGAGGGGCATTTATCCACTGCTCGGGATATCATCTTGTTAGGTGATTATGTCCTTAAAGATGAAGCCTTAAGGCGAATTGTGGTTACTGATCAAATAGAAATTAAGGGCAGGTTGCTGGAGAACACTAATGAGTTGTTAGGTCAAGTTAAAGGTTTAATTGGGGTTAAAACTGGTTACACCGAAGGTGCTAATGAGTGTTTGTTATTTGCCGTTAACCGTGAGCAACACTTAGTGCTGGGGGTGGTATTGGGAAGCGAGGATCGGTTTAAAGAAGCGTCAGCTTTAATTGAGTGGGTTTTTGCTACTCATGAATGGGTTATTGAGTAGTGAGACTGCAAGGAGTGCCTAAGGTATCTGCTTCACCCCAGCAAATGGGGTTAATAGCTGGCACATAGGCATAATAATCAGCGCGCAGGTCTTCGGTGGTGATAGCTTCTCCTTGAAAAACATAGATGGGTTGGAGATATTTTTTAAAAGAGATACCTGTGTCATAGTAAGAAAGAAAAATACCGGTAATATCTACTTGTTTGACACCTAAAGGAAGATAAGACCCAATGGACATGTCGCCTTTAATTCTAAGATGAGCGATGTAAGCTTGACCATCTTTTAATTCCTGCCAGGCTTGGTTGATAGATTTAAGGGGGTAGGTTGATTTGCTCTTTTTGTTATCTAAATTTAATCTTTGTGAACTAAAGTGGATAGTGGGTTTTAGATAATCACTATTAGTGCTGTTGGTCAGGTACATTTCCACGACGCCTGTATTGGGGTTATCCGTGACAATCCAGTAGTTACCAGGTATCAATCGGCTACTCATTCCAGGATAATCTTTAGTATCAACGGGCAGTTCAATAAAAAAGTTAACCTGGACCATTTGGGCTTCGGATTGGCGATCAACTTCTTCTACTTGGGTACCTTTAATCTGTATATATTTGGCGTTTAATCTGGCTTCGTTGAGATGATAGGATTCGTTTTGGGACGTAATGCTGGCGATGAAATCTTTAGCAGTGGCCATAGCACTGTCTAGATTAGGGGCTGATCCTCGTGGTACGGTAGGAGCTACTTTAACCAAGTTAGTTTCCAGATGAAAATCATTAGTTAAAATATTCATCTCCAGTGTTCTGTCATCAGCTTCATCACGCCAAATCCAATCAGTAGCAGACTGTTCAATTCTTGGCTCGGTGAACCCCAAGGAGATGGCAAAATTTACGGCTGCCTTTTCGCTTGACAGCACACTGACACTATCATCTAGCTTATAAACAGGTGCTCGATCGGGTACTACGGGAAGTTCGGCTTGGATAGTTTCCAAGCGGTAATTTGGAGTTGAACCTTGTTTGAGGGGTAGTGAGTTTAGTTTTAGTTTGGGTAATTTACCATAAGCCATTTCAGCTGGAGAGATGGGTGTGGGATTGAGGTTTTGCCAGATATAGTACCCCAGGTTGACAAATATTTTACCGACCACAACCATGATCAAAAAAACAGCGGTCAGGTTGATGGCCAGTTTGGTTTTTTTGGCTGCGGTATATAAAGACATACTGTTAGTGTAAAGCTAAAAGTGTAAAGTTGAAAGTTAATGACACCCAACTCACCAAGTGAGTGGTCGCTTGCTATGTTTTGGTACTTTTGTCTTCCGCTTAACATGCTGTCTGTTAGCCTCAAGATCAATAAATTGCTCTTCGCGTACTTAAGATAGCTTAATGGTAATGCTTAAAGATCTCTAGATGATAAAATCAAGGGTATGCATCAGATACGCACTCGCTTTGCGCCTTCTCCCACTGGTTTTGTTCATGTGGGTAGTCTGTATTCAGCCCTTTTTGCCTATGCTTTTGCTAAAAGTCACCAGGGTGCTTTTATTGTTCGTTTGGAAGACACTGATCGGGAGAGGTATGTTGAAGGCGCTGACGAAGTGTTATTTGCTGCTTTAGCTTGGGTTGGGTTTCAGGTTGATGAGAGCAGTCGGCAGGGTGGTGCTAGCGGTCCCTATGTGCAGTCGGAAAGACTTCCTCTTTACCAGCAATACGCCCACCAGTTGGTTGAGTTGGGTGAAGCCTACTACGCTTTTGAGACAGAGGCAGAGTTAGCAACGATGCGTCAACAGCAATTGGCGGCGGGAGAGACTCCTCGTTATGATCGGCGGGCTCTCAAGCTCACTAAAGCAGAGGTTGAGGCGAAGTTGGCAGCCGAGGAGCCTTATGTTATTAGGTTAAAAGTGCCAGCGGATAGGGAGGTGCGGTTTACGGATTTAGTGCGGGGAGAAATTTCCTTTAATACTTATGACATTGATGATCAGGTGTTATTAAAGTCAGATGGGTTTCCCACTTACCACTTAGCGGTGGTGGTAGATGATCATCTGATGGGGATTAGTCATGTGATTAGAGCGGAAGAGTGGATATCTTCAACGCCCAAACACATTCTTATTTATGAGGCTTTTGGTTGGGAGGTACCAAGACATGCTCATTTGCCAATTATTCGTAATCCGGATAAATCTAAAATGAGCAAAAGGCATGGTCACGCTGATTTGCGCTGGTACAAAGAGCAGGGGTATTTACCTGAAGCTTTAGTAAATTATCTATGTTTGTTGGGTTGGAGTCACCCAGAAGAAAAAGAGGTTTTCTCTCTGGAGGAATTTATTGCTAACTTTAGCTTTGAGCGGATTAAAACCTCTGCTCCAATCTTTGACCTGGAAAAACTAACTTGGCTTAATGGGGTGTACGTCAGAGAAATGGGAGTGGAGGATCTGGTTCAGAGGTTAGTACACCATGAAGCTTCCTTAAAAAATATTAATCGGGATTATTTAACTATGGTGGTGGCACTTGAGCAGGAGAGACTCCACACCTTGAGTGAGTTTAAAGAGAGGGCGAGCTTCTTTTTTAATAAGGCGTTGTCTTATTCAGAAGAAGTACTGGTACAAAAGGGTAGGGATAAACAAGGTACCGTCACGGTACTTGAAAAGAGCTTAGAAAGTGTGAACGCGGTTACTAATTGGTGTGTGGCTGATTTAGAAATGGCTTTTGATGATCTTATTGCGGGATTTAAAGGTAGCGAAGCGGGTGAGTGGAAAAAGAAGGATTTGTTGATGACAATTCGGGGGGCGATTAGTGGCCAAACAGCCACCCCGCCGTTGTTTGATACCCTTTATGTTCTTGGTAAAGAGCGAGTGAGTGAGAGAATTAATGCTGCTATAAATTACCTTTTGCATGAGTAATATTAAAGACGAAGTCTCGGATTTACTACCTCTTTATGAACTTGCTAACCCCACGATTGATGATGTTGTAAGGATAGTGCAAAAGCACTTTGAGCAGTTTGACCGAGTGGGTTTTGGTGAGAGGACGGTGGCAGAGTTTTCTGAAGATTTCTATCACTACCTAACTAACTTAGCTGCGGCTAACAAAGCCGCGCAGTACCAGTTCATCAAATCTTTTCTGGAAAATGATTGGGATGATCTTTGCCAAAAATCATTTGCGGTTAGTAAAAAAGTGTTACCCGAATTTACGTACAAAGATCCTACGGTGGTGTTTGTGCTTAATGGACCGTCTACAGATGCTAAGGTTATGAGTGAAACGGAGTTTGGTATAAATTTGAACATTCTTTATCAAAGATCTTCGTGGGAGTTAGCAAAAGGTCAGGCGCAGGTTGAGGGGGCGGTGCATATTGTGGCTTCAAATATTGCTCATGAAGCCAATCATCTTTTTTTTAAACAGCTTGAGGTGGACATGGCTTCACGGTTGCCCCTGCTTCAGAGTGCTTTTGTGGAAGGTTTAGCTACTTTTGTGGAAAACCACCATCATCCCATGCACGAGGCTTATATTAAGGAAAAAGATTTATGGTTAAGGGTTTTATCCGCTATCAAAGACAAGCCAAGTGAGCCGAACCTACAAGCCTTAAAGCCCCTCTTAACAAGTGAAGCCTTAAAAAGGTTTAACGAGAAGGAGTACCAAAGATTAGCGGAGGCTGAAAGCATTACTCATGAGGAGGACTGGTTCTCTCTGTTGAGGGGTTTGTATGTAAAAGCTAACGGACCTATTTATCATTTGGGGTATCTTACTTGGCAGGCGGTGTTTGCTGAAGGTGGTTATGAGAGGGTGCGGGAGGTAGTAGCTGGTGGGGCTAAGGAGTATGAAAAATACTTTGTTAAGTTATTACCTTAAGAAATTATGGGCTCGTGGGACCCAATCCATTTTAAGGTGTTTTCTAGGCAAAGCTGGACATCAGCTTCTGGGAAGGTGCCTCCGGAGGCGCGGTCATGACCTCCTCCTCCGATTAAGTCTTCAACTAGTTGTCTTACATTAACGCTATCTGGTTCAGAATTGAGCGAAATTGAGGTAGTGCCGTCTTTTTTGGGTGAGAGCACGAATCCCCAGGTATAGCCTTCAACTGCGCGGATAAAGTGCTGGAGTATAAAATGAGTAGCGGCACTGATGTCTGCGGCTTGATAACCATCCGTTAGAATACTTCTAGCTAAATAGCTAGTCTGGAAAGGTGGCCAGCCGTTCAGCTTATGAAACTGCATATTTTTAAGCAGTATTGTGGTTAAAGCTAGGGAATCTTTGCTCACTTTACTGTATTGGGATTGAAGTTGTTCAATAGTTGTACCCATTATCAATAAAAGCTTTTGTGCCATTAATAAGATCTCGCTTTTTGCGGGTGGGGTGTACTGGAAATTGCCCGTATCGCCGAGAATACCCATGAGCAGGTAGCTAGCTAAATCTGGGTTGATCTTGGTTTCTGTGCAAAAGAGGCGGTAAATAATTTCGGCAGTGGAGGTGGCTTCTGGGCTTATGAGTGAGAGCGTAAATTCATCGGGACTAGAGCGGTGGTGGTCTATACAAATTGTATTGCCGGTATTACTTTTAAGTTCTTGGGGTTGGTTGCTAAAGCGATGGTACTGACCGCCATCTAGGCCAATGAATAGATCTGTGGGTGAGATTAGGGTGCTGATATCAGGTAAGAATTCAATTTTGGGGTAGAGAGCCAGCTTAGCAAAACGGCTTTTTTCATGGCCACTGATTAGTAGGCGGATATGTTTATTGGGGTATTTGTTATTAAGGACAGTGTACAGGGCAAGGAGGGAGCCGATGGCGTCTTCATCTGGGCTGGTGTGGGTAGTGATGGCGATGTTTTCTGCGTCAGAGACCAGTTTCCAAAATTGAGTACTGAATTCTGGACAAGGTTTAGCAAATTTCATATTGCCAATTTTACCACGTGAAATTTTATAAAGGTTTATAAAGGTCCGACCTTTTAAGGTTGGTCCTTTGTGGTGTGGTAGAATATGGTCGCTAAAATATTCGGGGATCGTCTAATGGTAGGACATGTGCCTCTGGAGCACAGAATTTAGGTTCGAATCCTAGTCCCCGAGCATAAAGATATTAGCCTGAAATTAGTATAACCCCAACAGTCGTAAATATAACCTCATTTTGGTACGATAAATGTATACGAGAATATTATGCTGTCCCATTTACTCATTTACTTATTATCGTTTGTTGGTATCTGGATAGGCTCTGGTTTAGCCATAGGTTCTGTTGAACGTCTTTCAAAAATTCTTCGAGTTTCTTCGTTTGCGGTATCATTTTTAGTGCTTGGATTTTTTACTTCCGTTAGCGAATTATCTGTCGGGGTTAACTCTATTCTTGAAAACGATCCTGAAATTTATGTCGGAAATTTGATCGGAGCATCTATTGTCATATTCATGCTCATCATTCCGCTTTTGGCAATTACAGGCAACAGTATAAAAATCACCTCTGAGTTTAGAGGATTTAACTTACCAGCTTCATTAGTAGTTGTGGCCTTACCCGTTATTTTGGCAATGGATGGGAGGATAGGAAGAACAGATAGCATCTTGGCTCTTTGTCTATTCGTATTTTTAGTGGTAGTGGTTCAAACTAAAAGAGGTTTGCTTGAAAAAGTAAAATCAATTAGTGCCAGATCAGGAATAAAAGTAGGCAAAGAGTTGTTAAGAATCGGTTTTGGAGTAACCACTATTTTTGTTGCCAGTAGATTTGTTGTTGAACAAACCATGTATTTTTCCAACTTGTTGGAGCTTTCACCCTTTGTAATAAGTCTATTGTTGATTGGCTTCGGAACAAACATTCCTGAATTGTCTTTTGTGGTTCGATCCGCCTTTATGAGGAATAACCAGGTAGCCTTTGGGGATTATGTGGGATCTGCATCTTTTAACACCTTTCTTATGGGGGGGCTTACCCTGTTATATGGAAAACCAGTATTGTTAACTAACAGCTATTTAGTTAGTTTGCTATTCTTAGTCGTTGGACTATTTGGATTTTATTACTTTGCCAGAACAAAAAACTCCATTTCACGGTTAGAGGGTATCATTCTTTTATTCCTATATGTACTATTTGTAACAGTTGAAATTTTTATCCATAAAGGATCACTTTTGTCTGGATTTTAGGTTGCCATCACCACGACTGGCCTCACTTTATCCATCTCCTCACGTAGTTGGCTAATGAACCTAAAATCCTCAAATACTTTGAATATACGCACGAATTGACTGGTTATATTAACGTTACGATCCTCGAGCCGAGCTATGCGAGGCGAGGGACTATGATGAGAACCTGGTTCAGATATTCAAGAACATAGCTGTAAGCTATGCTTGAATATATGAGGAAGCGCAGTTGAACCAGCTAAGTAACGAAGTTACGCTGAGTGAAACGAGCAAGCTCTTAATCCTAGTCCCCGAGCCATGAACCACGTTGAGTTCACGGTTCCAGCCTTTGGTATAATCACCCCATGAAATGGTTTGGAATAAGTGGTGGTTGGCGCAAGGTTGATTCAGCCATAGAAGGTGCGGTTCGAACCAAAGTAGCAGAGATCATGACTGCTGGAGATGGTATTGTTTCAGGTGGAGCGCTGAATGTTGATTTTATAGCTCTGGATGAAGCACTTAAGCATGATTCTAAGGCAGAGCGAATCAAAATATTTTTACCTACGTCGCTTCAAAAATATGCTGAGCATTATAGAAAACATGCAATTCTTGGGGACATAACCTCACAGCAAGCAGAAGATTTGATTTCGCAATTAGAAAATCTAAAGATTACTAATCCTGATGCTCTAATTGAAAAACCAGACACAAACTTTACTGAGGAAAATAAAAAAGAAAAGTATTATGAACGCAATTCAGAGGTTGTTGAAGCTTCCGATGAGTTAGTTTCTTTTCGAATCCGAACAGATGCTAGTGAAGGATTAGGAACTGCGGACACTGTAGAGAAAGCCAAAGAAAAAGGCATCCCCGTTGAAGAGCATGAATATATTTTAAAAACTACCCAATAAAGTCCCAAACACATACCACTGTGCGAGCCAACTACTATCCTGTAATAATATCAAGGGCCGTCCTTTTTGAGCCTAGTGGTTGGAAGGTGAGTTATTTAAAAGTATAAGGTAAAAGTGTTTGGTGATTTCTTTTAGCTGTATCAAAATCGGCGATAAAATTCCACCAACCCGATGGTATATTCTGCATCCAGAAAATAAAGTAATCCTTGCTGTTACAACCCCACTGCTGGCAGTTGATAAGTGAGGTGGTACCTCCGCCAGGTTTCCAGTTCAGACAATCGGTTTCGACCATGGTCAAATTACTCCAATCCTTTTCCCATTCGGCATTGGGTGGAAAATGCGCCCAGCCACAGCGCTTCTCTTTATTTAGCAGATCCGTGCGCGTTATGTCATAACCAACATACTCATTCCAAAAGATATTCTGATCAACAGATTTGAAAATGGCCTCGAATTGATGAATATGGTCTTCGGTAGCTTCGGAAACCTCACGACCATAATTGTATTCATAGACTGTGTAGCTATGTCCGCAGGATGGCAGATCCTTAGTATCTTGATCACTGTTGCTGATATCGCCCCAGATACTCTGGAAATTGGATTCCCAGCCTGCTTTACCAATCCCGGTATACCCCCAAATCCAGACCTCCTTGATACCTTGTTTTTCAATTAAGGGGCAAAGGTTATTTTCCTTAATTATTTGTCGATAGTCCGTTAGATAAAGACCGGTGTAATTGGGATGACGTTTGGTGGAAATGGGAAGATCTTGTAGCATTTCTCTTTGTTCGGTGAGCACATAATCAAGACTTGGTGCACTGGCAGGGTCTGCATAACCATGATAGCGCGTGCCCTTTTCTAAGGTTGCTTCCAAACCTTGGTTCAGCGTAGCCACTTTGCCCCGCACCTCACGAAGGCTCATATTATATTCCTTAAAACTATTATCTACGATTGATCGATCTAAATAACCATTTTTAATTGGGTAATAAGCTAGTGAAATAACTTTGACCTCATCAAAATTGTCTGTTAAGGCTGGTGGAGCGACCTCATCAGCATCCATACCAGCTGGAGTTATTGGTCCGCCTTGAGGGGCGTAGGGAAGAAAGGTACAAGCGGCGGTGGTGTTAGTTACTTGAGGATAACTCACACATCCTTTGCCGTTTTTCCTGGAGCATAAAGTAACATTAGCTTCCACTTTTGAGGTTGGTAAAAAACAGGTGCCACTACCATTGGGATCACAAGGTGTTTTTGAGGTAGGCAAATTCTTCTTGGTGATTAAGGTGCAACTGTGGGGATTTTTACTAGTACAGGTAGCTGGGTAACCTTTAATGGTGGGGGTGGCTTGGTATTGACAGGCAGTATTGCATAATTTGTTGTACGTCCAACATCCTTTAGCTTCTGCCGCTAAGGCTTTATTGTCAAAAAACTGTCTTTTCTGCATAAATACAATCGCTAGGCCCAAAGTAAAAAGTAAAACAAAAATATACAATTTTCGAGATTGCTTGCCTTGGGCACAGTTTTGGGGAAAAGCACCGAATTTATGAAGATGTAATTTTCTTTTCAATGTAGTCATATTTATATACTATTAACCTTTATTAAAAACCCCAATAATTTTATCTGGGCAGATTCTAAGCAGTATTATTAAGCATCAGACGAATTAAGCTTGGCATACTATAACCAACTATGGGGTAGTTGTCAAACCAAAATCACTGGCTAGTTAGGTGATGAGGCTTCTTTATATACCTAAACCGCTGTTTTGATAGCTTGTCATTACTCGGTCAAATAAGCACTGCTGGTTCCTTGGGGGGAAGGTTTTCTGACTTAAAATATGCTGTTCTGGCTTATAAAGGAGACTCCTATAAAGGAGTCTCCTTTTTGGCTACGCTTCTATATTACAGGGCTAAGAAAAAAAGGACCGTCCTTTACAAACGGAAATGGCCGGTGGTGGAAGTTCCACCACCGGCCAAGTTTGAAGTCTCGGTTGCGGTGCCCCTTACTTAGGGGTGATAACTAGGGTTGGGTCGCCCAAAAGCGTCATCCCCAGTGTCATATCTCTCATGCTGCCCGGGCGTTCCCGGGCTAGCTGTTGCTGGGAGAGCAACAAAGCGTCCCCCACCCTCAGGCCAGGCTGTGCCAAGCGTGGGGTGAGCATTCCGCTGAACACCCGCTCATGGGATACGTGGGTAAGGGCAGTGGTGCCAATAGCACCAGCGGCACCCTTCCCCTCGCTGGTCATGAACACGTGCCCCAGCGTGTTACGGTTGGGGTGTACAAAGTACGTGTTCCAGCAACCCCACTGCAGTACGAAGGTGGGTTTGCCTTCGTTGGTAAGCTGACGTACGTGCTGGCTCTCAAAGAGTCGGTTGAATGACCAAGTAGTGTAGCTGGAGTGACCTGTCCAAGTGGTCAGTCTCGCGCCGGTATTGATACCGGTCATTACGGTATCGCGGATGAGACTGACCGGGCCATAGTCCAGATAGGCGATGAGCACCTCCCAGCCAGGCAGGTCGGTGAGCATTTCGTTGCTAAGCGCGGTGTAGCTAACCAAACCGTCGTGCTTGTCCGCAACAGCCAATACTCTGTTGAGATAGTCATGGTTGCTAGAGTACTGCTGGCTCTTTTCCTGCACAGCCACTAGCTCGGTTACGGTCTGTACCGGGTAGCGGCCAATAGCCACATCCGCGACCAGGTCACCGTCCACATCAGCCAGTAGCCCGTCAGCGGGAGCGTACCGGATCAAGTCGTCTGTGGCGGTGTACCTGGTCGGCACAAAGCTGATCGAGGCAAAGCCACGGTAGTTGCGGTAGTCGTAGGTGTCGCCACCTACCAGAAGCACATAGAGCACACCGTGCTCGGTGATCATGTCAGCAAGGTACTGCTGGATGGCGGAGGGATCAAACACACCGTGTCCGTACTCGTTGTAGATGGACTCGGTGTCGGCCACCAGGTAGCTTAAGCCCTGGCTACGCCAGTATTGCTTGGAGATCTCCAAGTGATCCACAAAGCTAGGGTGGCTAATGACCAACAAATCAGCGTTGGCTTTGGGTGCTCTCGTATTGAGCACGACTTGCCCTTGGGCTGATTTGAGCCTATCGGTGGTGAGGACTGTGTAGCGGTACTCCCGACCAGCACCAGCAAACTCTGCGGAGTACAAACCCCCGCTATATCGTACGCGAGCGCGGACCCGCCACAGCTGACCGGTGTCGTCTTGACAGAAGACAAGGATATCAGGTGAGCTGAACCCGGCTACGCGGAACAATCGTCCTGGGGACGAGAACTCCAGGTAATCACCAACCGCCTCGTACTTGCGGGGATAGGTTAGCGTGATGCTCTCCAGAGCGATCACTCTTGCTTCCACCACTGGTGGGATATCACCCGGTAGTCGAATGGTTAGCTGGTTGTGTTCTTGGATTTGGGTGCTATTGATTCGGGCTGTGATCTTGTGTTCTTCACGGCCATCAAACAGCGCCTCGCCTACCTCGTGACCATTAAGCACGACCACCACGTGATGGTCTGGCTGGTATGGCCAGTCGGTGACGCCCCAGAACCGAACCTCCAGTTCAGCCTCGCCTGTTGGCATTACTCCCTTGGCGCGTAGACTGAACTGCCACTCTCCTCCCCCGGGGTAAGCCGTGAGATGGCCCATGTACCAGGGGTCTGCGATGATTGAGGTTGGGCTGTAGTGCCACTGTGTGGCTTGGGTAGTGGTTTCTTGGTACGAAGCTTCCGCTTCTATCCGACCAAACCCCAGAGCATACAGGGTACTAATCCTTACTGCCTTGGCTGGATTGACACTCACCCGGTACACGTTGGTATCAGTGTACAAAGTGTCCAGACCCTCGCCTCTAAAGAGGAAATAGGATCCGGGACCAAAATAGGCACCCCTAGCGTTCATCTCCACTGGCACCGGGCCGTGGGGAGAAGTGAGCGCGATATCACGGTGCTTCACTCGGCTTAGCTCAAGACCCAGGGCAGCTAATTCTTCATAGCTGACCTTGTAGAGACCACTTTCAGACACGCGCAACGCTACTGTGGGGTAGTAAGGCACTGCCCCCAAATGCCTTGAGGGGCTGTGCGTATCCAGAGCAAACCCCTCTAGCGCCAAAGCCTCTTCTGGGCTTGGAGCAGTCGCCTTTCTTTGGCTTAACTGATCTTGTTCCCGATGGATGGCGGCCCAGTCAATGGGGGTGGAGGTGTCTCGCACCCCGGCGGGTTCACCAAACCGGAAAGGGCCGTGCCAGGTTCGCTGACCAAACACGTCCACATCAATCAGGTAAAACTGCCTGCCCCATGCCCCTTGATACGTAAAAGCGTATTGGGTGGTGGCGAGCGAGTCCATTACCTTAGAGGCGATCAGTTGCTGGTGGACCAGGTTTTGCTGCTGGTCTGCCAGGTAAAACCCCAGGTTACCAACCTCCGTTGCCGTTTCCCACTCACAGTAAGCAACACTGCTACGGCGGTCACACCTGATATAGCTTAGGGTGACGGGTGTGGTGGTGGAGCAAACTGCCGTGTTGTTGTCCTGGTACACATCTGTGTTTGAGGACGAAACGGTGGCTTGGTGGGTGACCTCGGTAGGTGAGGTGGTGTGGTCAATGACATAGATATCCACGACCCACTGCTCACCTTCAGCCAGCTGGTTCAGCTGGCAGGTTACTGTTTGCGGGTTAGTGCCTGGGTATGTACCGTCCACCTGACAGGAGACAGTTCCCCCTACGCCACTGGACGTAAAGTAGTCATACTCAATGTTGTCAGGCAGTTTAACCACTAGCTCAACATTGCTCACCTCGTTGGCGTTGCGGTTGATCACGGTCTGCCTAGAGTAGGGATTGGGTGAGTTGTAGTCCGGGCACTCAATCGCCACGTTCAGGTCAACTGACGCACAGTCCAGCCCGGTGGTGGTGATACTCAAGCTGGTACCACCATACTTCAGACCGTATTGGGTGTCAGCGGTACCCCAGATACCCTCCACTTCAAGGTAGTAGGTGTACGCGGTGCCGTTCTTCTGACCTCCCTCGTCCTTCACCCCC
This sequence comes from uncultured Candidatus Saccharibacteria bacterium, assembly GCA_964592525.1. Classification (GTDB taxonomy): domain Bacteria; phylum Patescibacteriota; class WWE3; order CAZQFB01; family CAZQFB01; genus CAZQFB01. Next base: position 139,864 of record CAZQFB010000001.1, read on the forward strand.
CAGGGAATACCTGTGGTGGGATCGGGACCCACTTGAATACTTAGTGGTTTGTCTGGACTAACGGTGACTGTGACCGAATCTATGTCCGGTACAGCATCGGCGCAGACGCCCCAGATGGCGTGGGAGAGATCCTGGCACGATCCATTACAGCTGATTGTGTAACTGAAGGTGGTGCTTGGCTTTTGGTAGTCATAACTAACACCTTCATAGGTTACCACCCACGTACCGGCTGGTTGAGCTGAAACAACTCCAGCCCAAAGCCCAGTAGCGAAGGTGCTCATCAGGGCAAGGGCAAACACCCCTGCTAGCAACCGACTGGTGTTTGGTATCATGCGCGGTACTTTCTCCTTTTATGTAGTATTGCTTTGGCGGTGCTTCGGTTTGTTTGTCACTTACCTTTGAAGCGTTAGGTTTTTATCACGATGTATTTGGATTTTGCCTCCGATTAGCCACCGTGTAGTGACATTGTGGGCAAGGACAAAAGCCCTTGCCAAGCGGATTGTTAAGGTGCTATGCAGCCGAGAATCGGCACAGTATTTATATCATACTAGGTTAGCATCAGCAATTACTATGGGTTCTGTGGCAGTGTGGACAAGATACCAGGATATTCCCCTAGAGTATTACAGTGTTTTAAAAAACGATTCTTGCTAAGACAACTAACGTGACCATCGCCATTTTACAGTTACCCTTTCTGGTGATAAAGTCAGGGTATGAGTTTTACGATCACGGAAACACCAATAAGAGTTAAAGAGTTCACCGAAGTAGTTGACAAGAGCCTACCCATATTAATCTTAGTCGCTATGCTGTTTTCTTCACTCGCTTTGGTTCTTTCTTTGCTGGGAATTTACTATGTTGGTCAGGTTGGGACTCCCGGTCAAACCGGTATTCCTGGGCAACCCGGTCAAACCGGCATTGCCGGGCAACCTGGGTCTGCTGGGCAAGCAGGAACAGAAGGCGCTACTGGAGCAACCGGTACCTTCTCCACCTATGGCTTTCGTGAGGAAACGGTGTGCGTTCGCTCTAACGGACAATTTGATGTGTTTAAAGGTATCCATGGTGGTCCAGAAACATGCCCAGCTGGTGAGAGTGAAGTTGTAATAGTAGTTCGCAACTAACAACCATTAATTTTTTACCCTTCCCACCCTGTTAATTATTTTAGCCACGAAGCAAAACAATATAAATGTTACCAACAATGTTTAAACACGCTTGAGTTTTTCTTTCTAGGCAGAGTTTTAACCCCCCTTATAGGGATCTCCCCCAAGTTGCTTATTGACAACTACTACAACTTGTTGTAGTATATGTAGTATGACAAATAATAACAAGCAACGCATAACTCTCTTTCTTTCCCCTGCTCTTGCTAAGCACGCTAAGGCGCAAGCGGTGATTGAAGAGATTAGTTTAACCACACTTGTTGAAAAGGCTTTAATTAAGTACTTACCCAAAAAAACGGTACTTAAAATACCCGTAATTAAAACGAATTATGATCCCTAAGCGCAAATTAATAAAAGGTGGGGTAGAGGGAAGAAGGGTTTAATAATTAATTGGCGATAAAAGGTGGTGAAAAAATATGTCAGAAATTGTAAAAGAAAGTGTAACCACTCAAAATGAAGGTCCCAGAGAAGCGATTACTACTGAAACAAAAAGATTAGCAACCAGTTTTCAGACCATTGAATACCTAGTCTATTTCTTTTTTGGTGCGTTAGAAATACTGTTGGCCTTCCGTCTGGTGCTTAAATTGACGGGGGCGAGCATTGCTAGTAGCTTTGTTGGGTTGATCTATGGTTTAACCGGAAGCTTCATACTTCCTTTTGAAGGAATGTTCCGCAAGGGATATACCCAAGGAGTTGAAACAACTTCGGTTCTTGAGCCCGCAACGTTAGTTGCAATTGTTGTATACGCGGTATTGGCTTGGGGAATTGTTAAGTTAATAAGGATATTCTCTGGAGAAAAACAACAGACAAATTAGGTTGCCTGGTATGTTTGGCTTGGAGAGACGAGAAAAAGAAAGGTGGTGAAAAAATATGACTATAATTTATTGGGTTATTTTCGGACTTATCGCAGGAAGTGTGGCTAATTTTCTTGCCCCCAGCGCAAGTGGCGGAATTGTGGGATCAATTGTCTTGGGAATTATCGGGGCAGTAGTAGGGGGCTATCTAGGGCAAAGATTTTTTGCGGTGGGGGTAACTGGCTTTAATATGATGTCTTTTGTGGTAGCAGTAGCTGGTGCGTTGCTGGTTATCTTTATAAGCCGGTTAATCTAAAAGTTATCTTTGCTGGTAAAGAGACAAAGATCGGGCAGAACTAATTATGGCGGTTAAAATAAACGACCAAAAGAGAAGCAGGGGTGTTTGGCGAGAAAAGCTTTACACCCAGCTGGAAGTGAATGATTTACTTGAGAAAAGAGCGGGTGGTTTTCTTTCCCGGGTGAAACAAATAGAAGAAGAAGGTCGGCTTGCGGATAAACAAAAAAGGTTGGAGAACAAAACTGTTGAGGGGTTGGTTAAAAGATCTAACAGAATTTTGGTTAGCATCTCCTCGCACGCTTTTCCTTTTGAATTATTTCCGAATACGATTAATGTTGAAGAGGGGAGAATTACGTTAATAAAACGTCGTTTTCTTTTTTCCGAAGTGCACAGTATTGATATTAAGGATATTACCAATATCTTTATTAATTCCACTATCTTTTTTTCACAATTGGTTATCATTTCAAAAACCTTTGAAGAAAATGAAATAAAAATAAGAAACCTTAAGCCTAAGGAAGCCATTTTTGCCAGAAGAATTATTGAGGGGTTAAGAACCTTTGAAAATAAAAAAATTGATACTTCGGGTTACACAAAACAAGAGCTAATCGCCAAACTCAAAGAATTAAGTACAACCCAAATAGTGCGCTAAGAAACGTTGAGCTAAAAAAGCTGTGAATTGTTTTTTTTTTGCTAACATTAGGGCATGAAGAAATTACTTTCATCCTTAGATCAAAAATATTTTCGGTTGGGGGTGGGGACTTCCCCTCTCTTGTTAGTATCTTATTTTATATCTACTAGCCTTTATGAACTTCTATTAGGTGTAATTGGTATTTTTTTTTGGGCAGCTATTATCTTGTTGCTTGTAAAGAAATACAGACATCGCGCCAAGAGTTACTTAGTAGGTCTGATGGGTTCTCTTTTATTGGTGGCGATTCTAGCAATAGCATTAACTGCTGTTCTTGTTGCTATTTAGCTTAATTCCTTTTTATTAGTTGGTATTTTTTTCCTTAGAGCTTGCTTGGGTTAATCCTTTGCGTTTGGGTTAACAGGGCTACTTTAGGCATTTTTGTGTTAATCAAGTACAATGGGCATAGTTGGGGGGTTGAGCAAGGTACTAATCTAGGCTAAATATTGAAGTTAAGGGTGTAAAATTTAAGTAACTGGGTTGCTAAGGTCATTTTAAGGGCTATTAGGGTTGGTACACGAAAAGGGGTTGTAGAAAGAAGATATTGAAAGAAGGATATTGAGGAATACATTTCTCAAAAGAAGAAGTAAAATTATAAGAGAACTTAGAAAATTATGCATAACGAAGCTCAAGCAAGAATAAAAATAAACAAACTTCTCGAAGCTGCTGGTTGGCAGTTTGAAAACAGTGATAAAGGAAAAGTAAATATCCAGCTTGAACCCGGTGTAGACTATTCAGCACTGGGTGACGATTTTGAGCATAAAAAAGTTAAGTATTGTGAAAAGATTAAGGGCTGTAAAATTGATAAGTCTTGTGTAGACGAAGAAGTTGCTAGAGACTTTGTTCTTGCCAAGCTTGTTAATGAACTGGGTTATAAGCCAGAGGATATCCAGCTGGAGAAGGACTATGACATTGGACGGCCGAAGGTTAACAAGCCCCGCATTGATATCATCGTTCGTGATATTAAAGGCGATGCCTTTTTGTGTATCGAGCTAAAAAGCCCTCAAGATTACGAAAAAGACAAAGACGACGCTTATAAAAAAACGGTATCTTATTTTGGCTACTCTTTATGTTGTTAAATAAATTTGAAAAATTTTTACAGTCAGTTGATCTTATTGCTTATCGGGAAAAGTATAGACCTATTAAACTTGTTGAAATGGATTTGCCAAAAGAAATACAGGCAGTCGCCATGCTCTACCAAGTTTATTGGGATCAAAAGAAATTTTTGAATTATGAAGATTTTTATAAAGAATATCTGAACAAGTATAAAAATGAAATAGAATCGTTTAGACAAAAAATCACAATGTGCAAAGATTGTTATTATCGCGGACTACCAGCGAGAATTTATCGCACTTGGGCAAGTATTATTACTCAAATCCACGCCGGATATGTTGCCGAATCGGTTTTTGGCGAGGGAACTATTGCAATGTCCGCCGAGCTTGATCATCAAGGTGCTGATTTTCAAGTCGTCTATAAAAACAAAACTCTTAATTATCAGGTCAAGAAAGCAACATTTAGTAGGGAGGTAAGGCAAGAGAAAAAATCTAAAAATCAAATTAACGGCGAGTTCATTGACATTAAATATGAAGTGCCGAGCGATGATTATTTTAAGAACCCAAAGAAAAAAGACGGCGAGTATAAACTGCCTTATTCACGATTTATAGAAAATAAAGAATTAAAGCGTTTTTCTAACGGCTTCGTTGTTTTTACGCCATTTCCTTTTGAGAAAAAGAAAAAGGAAATAGATCAATTAAAGTAATTTAGGCGTAAATCTTGTATTGCTCAAAAATTTTTCAGCGATACGAATATAATCAGGATTTATTTCAAAACCAATATACGATTGTCCTAATTCTTTGGCGGCGACACATTCCGAACCAGATCCTACAAACGGCACCAGAACAACGCCGTCTTTTTTTGGCATAGCCGATAAAATGAGCTTTCGGGATATTTCAAGAGGTTTTTGTGTGGGGTGCTTAATTATCTCGTGTTTTTTATGCTTCTTTAATTCCATAGGTTCAAAAACATCATCGCAAGTTTTACACAAAAACCACCTTTCTATCATGCCAGCCCCACCTGCAAGTGCTGGTATTTTTATTACATCGCGAGGCAATGCTCCACCTTCGTGTGCTTTATAGATGGTTTCCAAACCACCCCTACTAAATCTACCAACAGTTCCTTTTCTCACCTTTCCAGCGGCTCCGTTCAAAAATCCCTCCGTGTATGGCTCTCTAACATCATCACGATTAAAAAACGGCTTGACTTTCCATGCGCAAATAAGTGCTTCGTGGCTTCTCTGCCAAAAATTCAATGATGCGACATTTTTGTTTGTGTAGTGCCAAATAAGCCATCTTTTATTTATTGGAATTTCAACTGAAAGATACGCTAAAATTTCGCTAAAGCCATAAATAAACATTGTCCCGTGTGGTTTCATTACGCGGATACATTCATTTATCCATTCTTTACACCAAGAGACATATTCGCTCAATTCTCTTTTATCAATGCTATTGCCAAAATCTTTGCCAATATTATAAGGCGGATCAACGATGACCACATCACAACTTTCGTCAGGAAGTTTTTTAAGTTCTGCAAGAACATCGCCTAAAATTATTTTATTCAAAGGAAGTGTTTTATTTCTTTTTAACGAAATAGTTAGGAAATCCTCTATCTGTTGCTTTTCATTTTGTATAACATCAATAACAACGCCTTGTATTTTTACATCTCTCTCTTTTCGTATAATAATTGGCTCATAAGAACTGTTTGCTGGTTGAAGTCGAATTTGATTACGCTCTTTGAAAAATTTTTTCAGCGTTGCTTCGTAATTATCTATTAAGGCGACTACTCTTTGCCCATTCTCGGCGATTTCTTGTTGCCTAACCAAAACAACATCACCGTCTCTTATATTTTCATCAATCATGCTATTTCCACTTACTCGCAAGGCGTAGAAGTCGCCGTTTTTAGGCAATTTTGTTTTAGCTACTGCTATGAATTCATTTTGGTGAATTGCCTCAATCGGTTCTCCGGCGGCGATTACGCCCATGAGCGGAATTCTTACTAATTGCTCTTTTTCTGGTATGCTAATTGCCCGAGCTTTATTTTCTACTTTTTCCAGATAGCCAGCTTTTTTTAAGTTAGCAACATGAAAATGAGCTGTTGAAACAGAGGCTAATTTAAATTTCCTCTGAATTTCTTCAAGAGAAGGAGCATAGCCATTACTCTTTGAATAGGCTTTTATGAAGTCAAAGACATCTTTTTGTTTTTTAGTTACCATGGACTTGACTTATTTTAACCCGTTTACTATATTATCTAGTATAGTAGAAAGAAAATAGAAAATCAAGGTCGGGGTTATCCACAATTATTAATTTAATCAAAGTTGTGCAATTAAAATGGACAGAGCGAATTTCGCTCACACAATCGGGGGTTGATAGAATAAAGGCAATCGCTGGAGTATATCGCTTAATAAACTATAATCGAACCGATGATAAGTATTATGTTTATTATGTTGGGCAGGCTGACGATTTAAATAATAGACTTGCTCAACATCTTTGGGGCAACGAAGCAAAGGAATGTTGCCAAAAATATATTAATAATTACACATGTTATTTTCGGGCGGCTGCCATTCTGGGGCAAGCTGACCGAGACGGAGCTGAGGTGGCGCTTTATAATAAATTTGAGCCTTCCTGCGACCAGCGGATTCCGGATGTAAAACCAATAGAAATTAATTTTGACTAATATGGTAGAACCATCATCGCACAAAAATGGAAAGACGCGCGTCGAAAACCGAAGTATCAATACAAGGAAATCGTCGGCGTGATACAAGTATCCCAAAGATTGCGCTCGAAGTTGAGCAAAGCAGTGGGAAAATATCTCTGGCAAAAGCTGTGAGACGATTGAACAACCAGACCAACAATAAAAAAGAATTGTTAGTAGTGGAATTAAAAAAAGGCAGAGTAAGCGATGTTGTCATTGGACAAATCCAAAGCTATATGTGTTATGTAAAAGAAGAGTTGGCATAAAAAGGACAAAACGTAAGAGGAATGGTTATCGCACTCGAAGATGATCTACGTATGAGTAGAGCCCTATCAATGTTCCAAAACATTGATTTCTACAGTTATAAAATTCATTTCAAGTTAGTTAATAGTTAAAATATGGCACTAAAAAAATCAGACAAATTATGTTGGCGGCGCGCCAGCTGACGCTGGCACGATTCACTTTGCCTTAAAAAAAGAGCAGAAGCTTAAAAGGCTATTGGTGCAATAGAAAAAGTTAAAGGACTGCCCTTTGCTTCAGTTAGAGGTGTAATTTAATTAATATTTCATGGAAATAAGCAAGCTGGTGATGCGGGTGAGTTAGAAGTGCTAAATTAAAATTATCTATTCTCCCCCCAAACTATTCATTGATTTTTAAATACTTAGGTGGGATGATGTGGGCATGGGTAGTGTTAAGCTTCTTACATTTATCCTGCTCACCTCTTTTATTTTCTTCTTTTTCGGAGCATCCCCCACTTATGCCGGTTCATTTTTTGATGATTTTAATGATGGGAATACTGATGGTTGGCGATTTGAAAACTACTGGTCGGGTATTGGTGAATGGAATGTGGTTGATGGCGCTCTCGAGCAAAATTCCTGTGGTGATGGTTATGGCGCGTTTTTTGATGGTCTTCAATTATCTGATCAGACAGTTCAGACAGATTTATACGCTAGATATTATGGTGGTTATGGCGGAATTGGAATTTGGGTAAAAGATTACAGAAACTGGATTTTTGTTAGAATCTATCCTGCAACCGGTCAACTATGGATTCATGAAGCATATGAGGGATTTGATAAGGGCGGTATACTCACATTTTACCCATTAAATGCTGCTTCAAATACCTGGCATGAGATGAAAGTGGAAGCAAATAGCACAACAGGAGTGATAGATGTTTATGTTAATGGAGAATTCATCACGACCTACACAGCCACAACACCTAACCGTTCGGGATGGACAGGATATTTTAGTGGAAATTGTGGCGGATTCTATGACAACTTTTCGTTAACATGGCCAGATCCAGTACCCTCGCCCGCAGAAAAAGAATTAGCTGTTAAGCTTGCTCCTACTACTTTACCCACCGCCAAAATCGGGCAACCTTACCGGGCAGAGCTCGTAGCCAAAGCTATCTCTCCCGATCTTGGCAAGCTCACTATGACGATTACAGGGTTGCCTAGAGGATTGAAAGTATATAAGTGTTCTAATACTTCAAAAGCAGTTTCATGCAACTTAGGCGGGTCGGTCCTTGGGACAACACAGCTAGGAATTCATCAGGTTACGGTCAAGGTGAGCAACGATTCAGGCGCTTCAAGGTTCTTTACCACGCCTATTGAAGTGGTAAAAGGTAAGTAATTAAAAATTGGTAAAAAAAGCAATAGGGTTCTATACCTTGCTGTAGTTAGTAGAAGCGGTTTTTGCAACGAGTTAAGCACAAAAGTAAATTCCATTTTTTCTGTTTTTAGGTGGTGGAGTATTTTAAAAGTGTGCGCAACCACGATAAAGGGATTTAAAAACCGTTGCCTTAAGCAGGATAAACCTCAAAGAGCCTCCTATAATTGACTAATAATCTAATATATTAATTTATTAATTGTTTATGTGCCATGTATATATGTATATATTTTTTAAAATCACGTGACCTTAATAATCACTATTTAATTTATTAGGAAAGGTGGTAGGTGGAGGGGTGGTTGGGCGCCATGAATCACGTTAGGTTTATGACTTCGCCCTTTAGAGTTAAGTCAGGAAACTTAAGTGCATCTTGCCAGTAAGAAAAAAGACCGCCCTTGTAAGGACGGTCCTTTGTTGCAGTCTTCCTGATATTACACTACGCAATTGTATTCAGCTGTCAGACGCTCCCACTCCAACTCGGCTTCCTCATCCGTGAGATAGTCTTCGCGACTTGCCCGCCGGATGGGGGCCGGGAGCGGTTGATCGTCGATCCGATAGAGGGCATACACAGGACCGTATACCCCCACCAGGTTAGATGTCCGCTCCTTGACGCACATGACAGCACCAAGCCGTCGGAGGAACTCTTTGGTGGTCTTCGACAGATCGCCATAAGCAGGGCCTGTGAAGCCCCACTTGCCCCACGGTGTCCATAGTACGCTCGGAGCACCGTAGTAGACCTCGAGGAAGAGCCCTTGCTTGGTCTGGTTGTAGAACGGATTAACGCTATCTCTCCTGCGGTCCTCAACCCAGGCGTCCTCCTCATTAGCTACAAGCTCGAAGAAAAGGTCGCCAATACGACGAACCACCGCATAGAGTTCGTCGTCGGTCATTTGGATGTCTAGGTGATCAGACACGCCCCACCTCCCATTGATTGTATAACGGATCGGTCTTCGCCTTCTCCAAAGTGCTAGTATAACTAGCACAGCGAAGTTACTAACCACTTGAATGGAGTAAAAATAGCTAGTAACTTCGCCTGGAGAAAGCGATGTAACAACTTAAATATCAAAGTTATCAAGGTGCAACAAGAGAACCTTGACGTAAGTAAGCTGTAATAGCGTACCGTTGCCAAAATTCATGAGCAAACATACTATAATACTATAGGTTTGTCAAATAAGTTTATATAAAGCTAAGCTGGCTTTCATATCTTTCGCTATTGAGAGTGAAACTTTACGAGCAGGTAAAAGGGTTTTAAGAAAAAAGGACCGTCCTTGTAAGGACGGTCCTTTGTTGTAGTTAGTTAAAACGCACTGTCTTCGTCGTAAACCTTCTTCTCTTTTAATTGAGGTCAGTGACATGGGGTTGGTTCTTTTTACCCGGTTACATTTTCCGCTCAATCATTGACTAAATATACCAGAGTAATATAATTGCATAATTATGAGGACAACACTTCAAGTACCATTAACCAAATCCTTAAAAACCTCTTCCGAGAAGGTGGCTATTAAATATGGTTTTTCTTCGCTTCAGGAGGCTGTTCGGTTGTTTTTAACCCAGCTTTCTAAAGAACAAATTACCATTGGCTTTAATCCTGTGCAGACTGATATTTATTTAACTAAAGAACAGGAAAACACTCTTAATAAGAGATACGCGGAAGCGAAAAAGGAAACTAAAAATAGCAAAGCGCCCCCCGTAACTAGTGCTAAAGAAATGATGCATCAGCTGCGCATGGGATGAAGTTAATTATCTCCAGAAGATTTAAGAAGAGTTACACCACCAGGATAAAGCCCTATCCAAAACTAGATAAAATATTTGCAGAGAGAATCACCCTATTCTTAACTAATCCACAAGACCCTCGTTTAAGAGATCATAAACTAATCGGTAAAAAACAATCATTCAGAGCCTTCTCAATCACAGGGGACGTTAGAGTAATTTATTCCCAAGAATCCAAAGACACCATACTTCTGCTTGATATAGGCACACATAACCAGGTTTATGCGTAAGCTAAAAAAAGACCGCCCTTGTAAGGACCGACCTTTGCTTTAGTTAGTTAAAAAGGTTTTTGCAACGAGTTAAGCACAAAAGTAAAACCCATTTTTCTGTTTAAGGTGGTGGAGTATTTTAAAAGCGTGCGTAACCACGATAAAGGAATTTAAAAACCGTTGCCCTAATAAGTAAAAAACTAAAGGGCCTCATATAATTAACGAACAAACTAATATATTAATATATTATTATATTAATTTAATAATATATTTAATCATTGATTAATATATTTTTTATCTTCAACTATTTTTTAAAAACACTTGATCTAATAATAACTATTTAATTTATCTAGAAATGGTGGTAGGTGGGGGGGGGTGGTTGGGAGCCATGAAACACATTGGGTTTATGATTTCACCCTTTAGAGTGAAGGCAGGCACTTACGTGTATCTTGCCAGTAAGAAAAAGGACCGTCCTTGGTTGCATAAGGTATTGCATAGGTAAAGCACTTTATTGGTCTTTTGTTCAACCAGTCTTCAATCTCCAGGCAGACCGCTAGTAATGTTACTAATTAGTTTAATCTCGTTTGAATAAGCATTAACAGTAATACTATTCCGTAATTGGGTGTTTTGATGAAGATTTTATAAGAAAAATTACTTGGGGAAAATCTTTACTCAATGCTTAACAAGTTAAACACATCGATTGCATAAGAGCTTTGTGGGCTTGACAACCCACATACTATGGGTTATAATCATCTCGTGCTAACGATTCTCACTAGCGTTGGCAATCCACGGGAGGGGAAGATGTACCCTATACTGCCGATTGGTCCTTCTGTTGCTGAACTGCATGAGCTTGTGGGTTTGGTGGGAGCGCTTGTTTTGGGCTTAATTGGTCTTTTGAATGTCTCTTATGATTTGAATGAGTACCATCTTAGCCCCTACCGCGACCATTGGCGGAAGGTGCTGCAGCGGGATTACATGATATTGGGTTTGGCAGTTTGTAGCTTGGTGGCAGGGTTGTACTTTTGGGCTCCGGTGCTTTTGGTGGTTGTTATCAGAATCGTCTTCGTCAGGCTGGTTGAGGGGTTGATGATCGTTCTGGGCAAGGACTAGATGTGGTCTGCCGTAAGGTGAACTTCACCTTACGGCAGTTGTTTTTTTAAAATTTGTTTTTGGCAAGCGCCACCCTTTCGTTTTGTATTCTTATTGCTCCACTTTCGCTAGAATAAGGTTGATGAAGGTTACTATTCGGGTTCACCCCAACGCAAAAGAGGTAAAAGTAGAAAAAGATTTGTTGGGTAGGTTACATGTTTATGTAATAGAACCCGCTTACGAAAACCGCGCTAATCATGCTGTGTTAAAGGCGCTAGCCAAATATTACGGTTCGGCTAAAAGTCAGGTTACTATTATCTCCGGAGGTAATTCCCGAAACAAGATCATTGAGATAAAGACAAGTTAGATATCATTTAGTGAGGAGAAAAAAGCTTATCTTAAGCTTCAATCTTGGAAAACAGATAACCGCCAATGAGCCTTTTTGAGGTGAAGTGCTATTTGGTGAGGGGTATATTTATATTGGGGTGTTTTTAATCCCCACATCCAAATCAATAAGGGCGATTGGCAAGCCAATCGCCCTCACTGGGCTGGTCTCATCTCCTCCACAACCAATACCATTTACGACCTTGTCTTTGTTCAGCGCGCAGCCTTTTGGCTTCTGCCTTTGCCTCTTTTTTCTGTTCAGCCTGTTCTCTTTCAAGCCTTCTTTTCTTCTCCATCTCGAAACTTTTATTGCGCGCATGCTCTTCTCTTTCGTAAGGTGTGGCTGCCCGCAGGTGGCTCTCATCCTGGTCGCAAATCAGGTAGATATTAAATATATCTTCTACATATCTGACTTTGCCATCACAGCGCGGGCACTTCTGACCTACTCGATAGCCAAAATCGTAGTACATGCGCTTGGTCTCCTTGGGCGTTTGGATGGTGGCAATTATACTACTATTTTACTTAAACCGCAGCACACTATAAGACTTAACTATTAGGGTAATTGGCGAAATTAAATTTTAGTCTAGAGGTAACTTAGGAGGTTCTTCTGCGAGCATAGGTAAAGACTCTGGCTCCTCTAGTTTGATTTTATCAAAGGTTCTAGTTAAGACCTTGGTTCTGGTAGTATCCACCTTTTCATATTGTTCCGTTAATGCTTTTATGCGTCCGCCGATTTTAATAAATTCTTCGCTGTATTTCTCAAATTCTTTCTCAAATTCTCTGATTAAAGCAACAATCTTATGCACATTATTCTGAATTCTAAAGTTGGCGTATGATTGTCTGATTAATCGCAATGTAGCCGAGAAACTAAAGGGACCTACGAAAACCACTTTCTTATTCATCGCCTCGGTCCAGACGGCGTTCATTTTTTCGTAGATAAAAGAGAAAATCATCTCGTTAGGGATAAACAAGACCACAAAATCAACGGTATTTTCTTCTGGGCAAATGTAGTTTCTTGTGGTTACCTGCTTAACCTTTTCTTTAATGTCCTGCTCAAAATTTTTCAGGTACGTTTTTTTCATAGCTACGTCTTCGGTTTCAATGTATTTTTGCAGATTGGCATAAGGGAACTTGGCATCTACGTTGATCTTGACGCCATCGGGGAGTAAGACCGTAAAATCTGGTCGGTTAAGTGAACCGTCCTGGGCTTGGTTGTAATAATAATCAACTCCTTTCACAAACCCAGCCATTTTCAAAAGATCCTCCGCCACCTGCTCACCAAATTGACCGCGGAGTTGGTTGTTGGACAGTACCTTTTTCAGGTTATCGGTGGTGACGGTTAGCTGTTCGGAAAGGCGACGTTGGTTTTCTAGCTCGGTTTTAAGTTCGCTAAAAGAACCGATGCGTGCTTTTTCTGCTCCCTCTAAGCGTTCTGCATTTTTTTTGAGGTCGTCTTTAATATTTTTGATCAACTCTTCAATAGCGGTTTTATTACTATTAACATTGGTATCAATCACTTGCTTTTTGGCATCAAATTTTTGATCGGCCATCGTGATCAGCTGATCAGTGGCATTCTTTAAAGCTTGGGGAAAAATCTCATTTATCTTTTGCTCAAAGATATGCTGAACACTGTCTCCAACCGAGCCAAACAACCTATTCTTGAAGATAAAAATAAGTAGACTGGCGAGCACTGACCCAGCTAGTAGACCGAGCATAAAATAAATATTGTTCATCTTGGTAGGTATTGTACCTCTTGGCGTTGCCGGTTGATACCCTGAAAAGAATGACTTGCTGGCTTTAGAAACCCCAGTGTGGTTGCTTAGCAGCAAGTAAACATTGTGTCTTAATGGGGAAGCATTAATTAATTTAGGCAAAAGGCACTAAGAATTTTTAAGCGCCAAAATTATACGCTTGGTTAACTCACTTGGTGTAAATGTGCCGTAGCATTACGTTTCTTATTAGTTGTAGGATAGTTTTAAGTGAGAGTTACTTAGACCCTTTGGGTAAGCTTTCGCAGGCTTCACCGTCTTTATCACCATCTAGTCGGTTGACATCATTACCTACCCCGCCGACTTTATCAAAGAAAGCTTGCGCTGCAGGTTGGCTGTCAAAATCATCACAGTTGTAATCGTCGGCTTTTTTGCCTTGCGTGGTATCGGTGGTGATGTTGCCAAAAGTATCATAGAGCACATTGCCTTCTTCATCCCGTTGTACCTTTGAGGCTTCAAAGGATTTGGTTTCCCAGAGCTTGTTCAAATCCCAATCTTGCTGGGTAACTTCCAAACCCAAAGCTGCAAGCAAGGCAATAAAAGCAATGGCTAAGCCCAAACGTGCCTTTTCCCAGACAAAGAATAACACTACCACAATAACTAGGAGTACCACGATCACAGCGAGTCGGACTTTGTGACTACCGCGCGCCTGCTTGAATTTGGATATAGTTTGTTTTGTTTCTTTAATTTCTTCAGCCATAGGTTGATTATAATTCAGAGGGTAAATTAGACCAACAACTAATTTAGGAAAAATAACAAACATTTAATTTTGTAGTGTGACCAGTGTAGTTCTGTTTCCATCTGGTTATTGTTAGAATTAGTGGAAATGTTATTAGCCATATTTTGTGTTTTTACCGCCTTTTTTATTTGGAGTTCACAGGGGTTGTTTATCAACCTTCTTGCCGTGGGTTCTGTGGGGTTGGCTTGGGCAAACAGCGCATTAGCCCTTGGGGTGGCCATAATAATTCTTAAAAATAATGGAACCTTAAGAAAGACCTTTAAGAATTCTCGGAAATTTGTATGGGCGGTGGTATTGTTTCAGGGATTGCATAATGTGCTGTGGTATGTAGCTTTAAAAATTACCCCCATTGGTCCCGCCAATTTTATTCATAGTATGTCGCCGCTACTCATAATACTTTTAGCAGGTGTCCTAATAAAAGAGAAATACTCAATTTACTCCTACTTTTCGGTTCTTATTGGCGCAGTAGGTCTGCTATTTATCATTGGTAGTGATTTAAATATGAACAAGGAATTTAACGTTGTTGGCATGGCTATCACGCTATTAACCGTGGCTCTGGTTGCTGTTTTTTCACTGGCTATTAAAAAACTAAGCGCAGAGCTTAGCTATACGCAACTAATTCTGCTTATGAGTTTAGGGCAATTCATCTTTAGTAGCCCTTGGGTATTAGCTAACCTGTCGGCGATGGCTACTAATATTCTTCCCATTACTATATTTGCTTTAATCTATGCACTACCTCCATATTATTTGATACTAAAAGGATATCGAAAATTGAAAACCGCCCATGTTTCTCTTATTGGTTATTCTGAACCTGTGTTTGCCAGCATCTGGGGGGCGCTCTTTTTGTCCCAAGCGATCACCCCACTGTTAATACTTGGTGGGTTGTTGATCTTGCTCTCTAATTACCTGGCGTTTAAGCTAGACCATTGAAGCACTTGTTTTAAAAAGTGACGGTACCTCGAACTAAGAGATGGGTTTGTTGACTTGGGAAAGCTTTTTCCTGCTTGTGAATACTCACCGGGTTATTTAAAAGTAATTTACAATTATGATGGTTGTTTCTGTTACCGAATCTAGCTAGTATTAGTGGCGATGAGGAAAAAAATACTCTTGCTGGGTTTATTGTTGGTAGTGGGGTTGGGATATTACTTGTTTGTTCGCGAGAGAAAAGCTCCTGATGTGGTATTGCCAGAAGCACAGGTTGAGGTAGTTATCTCACCGGAAGAGGAAACTAACGTGGCGGTGGTGGGTGAGTCGGAAGTGCTTGCGGACAACTTGGTGTTGGTGGAAGTTAAAGCCACTAACTTTGCTTATGATGTTACTACCATTAATGCTACCTTGGGGGATACTGTTAAACTGACTTTAATTAATGAGGAAGGGGTTCATGATTTGGTGTTGCCTGAATTTGGGGTTGCAGTGGAACCTTTGGAAGAGGGTGAGCAAGCGAGCGTGGAGTGGGTGGCTGCTAAACCAGGTGAGTTTGAATATTATTGTAGTGTGGGCAACCACCGCGAGCTGGGAATGGTGGGGACTTTAGTGGTAAGCGAGTAGGGCGGGGACTAGTTAAACGAGCAGATAACAAAAAACCCGCTGCTGATGGTTATTAAGTTCAAGCCAGACGGGTTTTTTGCCGGTCTTCTGGATTTAGAACACCTCATAGAATTTCACGGTGTAAGTTACTCCTCTCTCACCATTCATCAACACGCCCAGGATATTTTGACTGCGGTCCTTAATATTCACGGGAGTTCTCAACCAGATCACGCCACCAGAAGAAGGGGTACTACCACGGTGGATTAACGAGGCTCCTCGGTAGAGATTAGCTGTCATCCGACCTTTGGTGGTAATACGAATGTATTGCGTACCACTTTTGAGGGGGTAATGATTAACCCAGTCCCGATCAGTTTTACTGTGGAAATTACCACTTATGGAACTCACCCCATAACAGGAAGAAGCGGTGTTGGGTGTGTTGTTGAGATACTCATCCACAGCTACGTCACAATTATTACGCGTGTAGTACTTACTAGCAGCGGCGTTGGTAATTGAAACAGTCGCGCTAAAGATTAAGCTGGTAAGAGCAAGAGCCTTAATTAAAAGCTTTTTGTTCACGTATACTCACCTCCTTGATAGGTTTAATTTTAAGTAGCGGGGATTGTATCATATGACTATAGGTTTATCAAATAAGGAAAAGCCTCCTCTCGCTTGTGGCAAGAGGAGGCTAGGTCTAGCTACCACAGCGCGGGTAGCTAGTGTCGGTAGGAAATGGGCAGATAACTTGCGTAGCGGTTGGGGGGAGGGGTGTTGGTAGTAGGTAGGCAGTACTGGCTGGCGGGTTGACGCAAGTAGGCTGGCACTTCTGGGTCTTCGTAAATCTCAAAGGTCAGTAGTTGGTTCCACGCCATATTCCATGGGTTATAGAAGAGCCGGCCGCGCCAGCCTACAACTTCCAAGAACACTTCAACATCCAAGTCATGCCCCCAGTAAAGAAAGGAGCCATCTGCTTGGCTAACATCTCTCATTACTTCCACGCCATCTGCTAGTCGGACAAATACAACTTGCACTCCGCAGACTCCTCCACCGTTGTACCGATGGAAAACATACCCGAATTTAAGTTCGGGAGTACCGGTAGGGCTGGGAGTGAGGCTGGGGCTGTGGGTAGGGGCGCTGGTGTTACTAGGGGTAGTGGTAGTGCTGGGGCTAGCCGTCCAGGTCGGGGTACTGGTCAAGCTTGGTGTTGGGGTAGCAGAGGGTGTCACTGAACTGGTCACGCTGGCAGTGCTAGTAGGGGTCAGGGTGACGGTGACACTGGGCGTAGTGGTAGCGCTGGGGCTAGCCGTCCAGGTCGGGGTACTGGTCAGACTCGGTGTTACGGTAGCAGAGGGTGTCAGTGAACTGGTCACGCTGGCGGTGCTAGTAGGGGTCAGGGTGACGGCGACACTGGGCGTAGTGCTAGCGCTAGGGCTAGCCGTCCAGGTCGGGGTACTGGTCAGACTCGGTGTTAGGGTAGCGGAGGGTGTCAGTGAACTAGTCACACTAGGAGTGCTGGTAGATGAGGGGCTGGCGCTAGGGGTGTTGGTTGGAAGTAGGGGTTCCTCTTCACAAAGCAGCAACACTTGATCCTGGAAGCAAGTTTCCCGCACAATGGGAAGATGAGCTCGACAATAACTGGGAGCTACGACCCATAAAGCGGCTAATTGACCTTCTACCACCGGTGGACCGTCGAACTTAAACGCACCTCTGTCCGAAGTCCAGGTGGTGGTAACGTAATTAGCGCCACCACTCGGGGGAAAGAGGTTAAACTCAATCCCAAACAGGGCGACTTGGGTATGACTCAAGGGAAACAAGGGACAGGTGGGGCACCAAGTGCCATACACAGTACCCGTGACACAGCCTTCTACTTGGTTGGGCGTGGCTCTGGCCGTTGGCAAACACACGAAACCCATCACCAGTAGCACTGTCACAACTGTGGTTACCTGTAACCAGCGGTTCATGACAACTCTTCCTTTCGGGTTGTTAAGGTTCAATATTCGTACTCCGATTATGCTTATAACCGGGCGCTGTAGTACGAAGACACGCCATTATACCACAAGACTATAAGTTATTATGGGGCTGGTATAATTTGAGTATGTTTGGTGATGATTTTAAGCAGCAGGTTTCAGGGCTGTGGGCTGATTTGAAGCTGACTTCCGACCAGCTTAGTACTAGTTTAGGGCGTTTAGCCTTAAATAATAGTGCTGATGTGATTGATTATGAGTATCAGCTCCCCAGTGGTGTTTACTTACGTAATCTTAATTCTTCTTATGATAATCCCTTTACGCATCGTCACTTAGCGATATCTGGGCGTTTGTTGCTCATACCCGACCAGGGTTTGGTGTTGCTGCCGACCGATAAGACACAGAGTTGGTGGTTAACTCATGTTTGGCAGCAGAGCTTTTGGGAGTGGGAGATTAGTTCTAAGTGCTTGTCGGTGTGGCAAGTCAAGAGACTGGCTTTGGGGGAGCAAAAACCTTTAGTGGTAATCCAAAAAGAGATCGTGGTTACTATGACGGGGATTACTTTTTCATTGCAAACGCTGGTTTTAGGGCAAGTGTGGGTGATCCAGAAATGGAATTATCAAGCTGACCAAACCACAGCGGTGGAGTATCTACAATCTGCACCTTATGTGGTTGGGGCAAAACTAGGGGTACTGAACGAGTATCCGGAGCAGACGCCCATTGAAATTTTAGAAATTCAAAAAGATAGCTCTTCTTTAGGAAGATTTGTGGTCAAAGGTTCAGGACCGCAAAAGTTATCCGAGTCTCATGTGTCTTTGTTTATTAATCGGGCTAAGTTACTGGAGATAGAGGCTCCGGTTTTATTTACAGCGCTCAATAAGTTACCAGAGTATTCTTTGGAGCAAGCTTGGGCTTATGTCCAGGCAGCTAAAAGCGAAGCGCTGAAATTTATCGCGCCTTACGTTGAGTCTGCTCCTCAAGAGCGCTATACTACAAGTACTAACTTATGAGTGATGATGCTATAGACCTAAATGGTCAATTACCAACCGAACCTTCTGCCAATGAGTATCAGGAGGTTCCCGAGATTCCTGCGACTGAAGCTGATAATGCTAATTTGGCTGCGGATCCTACTCGTTTAGCTTCCTTGGTGGAAGCTGAAGATGGTATCGCGCCGGCTTTTGGTCAAACAACGGGTTATTCTGGGGTAGGTGCCACCATGGAGGAAGCAGTTGAGCCCACCGTCTCTTATGAGGCTGATGTGGAAGAGGATCCTTCTGGTGTAAATGTGGAGAGTACTAATCCTGTGGCTCCGGAAGATAAAGTTTTGCACAAAAGATCACGTTTGCTCCATCTGCTATTAAGTCTGGTGATTGTCTTGCTGGTGGTAGGTGGGGCTGCCGCGGCTGCTTATTGGTATTCCAAGAGTGATTCTACTTTTATTAAACTGCCTAAATTACCTTTTGTGAGTGAGCCAGAAGCGGAGGTAGAGAAGGTGGTGGAGGCGGAACCTTTAGTACCAGAAGAGCCAGCAGTGACACCACCAAAAGAAACACCGGTGCTGGATACTAAGTTGGATGGCCCTTTTGATGAAAGGGTAGAAGATGAGCAAACTAAAGGTGGGGTGGAAGTAACCCCCAAACAAGAAGAAGTGGTGGTGCCTCCTCCCGCTGGTAAGGCGGTTGAAGGTTGGAAAAAATATCTTAGTCAAAGCTGGGGATACAGCTTTTTTTACCCACCAGAGTGGTATCTTTATCCTCGTGATTCTGGGTTGTTAGGGGAATCTACCATGGTCGCTTCGTCGCCTTTAGCCTCTTTGGATAATAATATTGGAGCTCATACAGTACGCTCCGGTAATATCTTGGTGGCGGTGGGCGTATTGACGGAGGATTATTCAGCGGAACAATCTTTGCTGGATTATATTAAAAATAACGCTTCTTTATATGGCTTTTCTTCTTCGGTAATAAAGAAAATTGACGGGCGTAGTTTTGTACGGTCAGTGGCTGTGGGTGGGGTTACCCACTACCATATTAATTCTGGTCGAAGGATATATTTTGTTTCTATTAAACCCGAGGAGTTAAGTCCAACATTAGAAGAAACCGTGGAAAAACTACTGACCAGTGTGTCTTTTAACCAGTAGCAGAAAGATGGGGGGTATATGAATTCAGAAAAACACGTTGAACAACGAGTTGGGGTTTTTGTTGATGTTTCTAATATGTATTACAGTGCCAAAAACCTTCATGGTAGTAAGGTTGATTTTGGTAAGGTACTGAAAGAAGCCACCTCGGGCAGAAAATTAATCCGTGCTTTAGCTTATGTAATTAAAGCGGATATTGACCAAGAACAAGATTTTTTTAACGCGTTGAGCAAACAGGGTTACGAGGTAAAAGCTAAAGATCTGCAGATCTTTATTGGTGGTGCTAAAAAGGGTGATTGGGATGTGGGCATTTCAGTGGATGCTATTAAACTAGCTGATAAGCTTGATGTGATTGTGCTCGTTACCGGTGATGGTGATTTTGTTCCTTTGGTTGAGTATCTACAACACAATAAAGGTTGTCGGGTGGAAGTAGTGGCCTTTGGTAAAACCACCTCCTCGCTATTACTGGGAGTAACCGATGATTTTGTTGATCTGGACCATGATCCCAAAAAGTATCTCATGCCGGTTAGGAAAACAGGGACCATGACTCGCAAAACCGCTCATCCGCGAGAATCGGTTGAAGGCTTCTCCCCCAGAGGATAGATGGTAAACTCAAGGCAAGATGAGAAAATATTTGTTGTTAGGTTTTGCTGTGGTGGTTGTGCTTTTGTTATTAGCCAGTGCTGCAGTGGCAGCTTTTTATTTGGCTTATCGAGGCAAGATTTTACCGGGGGTGAGTCTTAACTCACTGCCTCTGGAGAATCGAACCGTAAGTATCACGGTGCCTTTGGTGGAAAAATACCTTTCCGTTTATCAGCACCAAAAACTACCCTTACAGCTTAATGAGCAAGTGGTGCTCTTGACTCCTAGTGAGGTTGGTTTTATTTATGATGCTCGTCAAACTTGTGAGCTGGCTTACCGGGTGGGTAGAACCGGTAGTTTGGCGAAAAGACTCCGTGAAGCTTACCTCGCCTATCGTTACGGGATAGATCTGTTACCCCCATACCAGCTTGAAGTTTCTCGTTTATCTTCTTATGTCCAAGCACTAGCATCTAGATACGACCAACCACCGCGAGATGCTGGTTTTATTTTGCAAAATGGTCGTCTGGAAGTAACTTCTTCCCAGAACGGTTTAATGGTGGAGCAAAGTTCTTTAAAATTAGCGATTACCTCAAGCTTGGCAAATTTAGAGTTTAGACCACTACCGGTTGAGATGGTACTAGTTGAACCAACGGTATCGTCAGTTGCCCTACTAAATTTTAAAGAAGGAGTGGCAGAACTGATGCGCACGCCTATCCAGTTTGCGTATCAGGAGCAGCTTTGGACACCTTCGCCCGAGGAGATTCTCTCTTTTTTGAAAGTGGGACCAAGTGAGCTGGGTGACAGTTTAAAGTTAGGTATTAACCAGCAGTCCGTTGAGGAGTATCTGCAGAAAATCAAACCAGCGATTGAAGTGACGGCGGATGCAGGTGTGTTTGAGTTGAACAATGATCGGGTGGTTAAGTTTGCTTTCCCTCGGGATGGGGTAACGGTGGATGTGGCAGCAACAAGCGCTCTTTTGCACCAAACCATCAGCGGTGAAAGGGGGGCTTTAGTGATTGATATTGCCGTCATCATCACCAAAGCGCCAGGCTTGGCTAATGATTATGGCATTCGTGATTTATTAGGCGAGGGTGTTACTCAATACCGTGGTTCTATCGCTGGTCGGGTGCATAACATTGGCTTGGCTTCCCAGAGGGTGCGTGGGGTGTTAGTGCCACCCGGTGAGGTGTTTTCCTTTAACGCTAACGTGGGTGAAATTACGGCAGCGACTGGTTATGACCAAGCCTATATTATTTCGGAGCGGAAAACGGTGCTGGGTACGGGTGGGGGGGTATGTCAAGTTTCCACAACTTTGTATAAAGCTGCTTTGGCAGCGGGGCTGGAGATAGTGCAAAGATATCCTCATTCCTATCGGGTGTCTTATTATGAACCAGCGGGTATGGATGCTACGGTTTACGCTCCTTCAGTTGATCTACAGTTCAAAAACAATAGTGCGCACCATCTGCTGATTGATTCCGAGTTCAAACCGGAAGCTTGGGAGTTAATCTTTAGGATTTATGGGACAGACGATGGTAGAGAGGTGCAGATTATTGGTCCCACGGTAACTGTGGGGGGAGCACCGCCAGAACCTATTTATCAGGAAGATCCGTCTTTAGCACCGGGTCAAGTGAAACAGGTGGACTTTGCCGCGTGGGGAGCGAAGGCCTATTTTGAAAGGATTGTCACCAGAGGAGAGGAAGTGCTTATTGAGGAAACAGTGCATACCTCCTATTCCCCTTGGCAAGCGGTGTTTTTGGTGGGTCCTCAAGAATAAAGCTTATTTTTTGGCTAGATATACCTGCAGGCAATAAGTAGCCCACGCCGACACTATAGCAAGGTAAATAATGATCACAAACCAGCTAGACAAGATAGAGATGCGACTAAAAGGATCATAATAACCCATCCGGAGCAAACCCAGTTTCAGCCAGGAAACTCCGCCTAAGAAATGACCAGCGGTAAACATGAACATTAAGAAAAGGTTATAAGGTTCCTTTATTTTTTTCACTATCAAATACCAAAGAGAAAACCAGATTAGAGAGCCAAAAATAAAAGCCCAGGGGGAGAGGAGTAGAGCGTAGTAAGCGGGGCTAGCTTCGTTTACCACCCTTGAGGTTGAGTTCCAGTATTCCTCTCCTTGGCCTAGTAAAGTAAGAGTGCTATCAACGATGGCGGGAAATATCAGGGCAAAAAATAGGGGTTTTTCTTGATTAGCTTCACAACCATATTATACCCATTATCTTGGGGGTTTATTTAGATGGTGTAAAAAACTACCCCGCGCTTTCGCTTGGGGTAGGCCAGGCGACAAGCGCGGGGTCACATCGTTTCAGGAGCCTTACCTACTCCCAGGTAAGAGCGTTCCTCATAGGAAAAGTCATCACCGATGATGACCAGAGTGCCTGGGGGAGTCCAGTTGAACAGACGCTCGGCGTCTTTGGGTATCAAATTGATACAGCCATTAGACACGGCTAGGGTACCGAACCGGTAGTGGGTGGACGTGCCGTGAATTTTGTACAGGTTACCTTGGTAGGTCATCTGGTAGGGAACATCGTTCAACCGATAGTTCCAACCAGTTGCGGCAACGGTACCAATCATGTCTTGCCGCTTGATTTTCTTACCGATGGTAAAGGTACCTGCGGGTGTCTTCCAGTCACTAGCACCCCACGCTCCCGTTGAGGTGTAGGTGGCAAGGTAGAGTTCACTGCCGTTGAGGGCATAAAGCCTCTGCTTGGCTCTATCCACGACAATGCATTTGCCCCCATCTGGGCACGCAAAGTCCAGCTTAGGCGGATCTGGTACTGGCAGAGTGTAGCCAGAGTAGATGTAGTTTCCTTCATCTACCTGGAACCAGAGACAGTTATCCTCCTGAAGGCATTCTCCCATCTCGTAGCCATAGACCTTGACCCACTCACCCTCTAGGACTTTCTGACGGAAGGGATGAGCTGCGTCGTTACCAACGCGTCTGCCAGGATCCGCGAGTGGGCAGGTTGTGTCTGCACACTGGTGGATATTCAGGGCGTCTGTGTTGATGACCTCCACCCAAGTACCATGGTTGGCGTATCCTGTGTGTGCCAGAGCAAGACTGGCAACAACAGCTAGACCCACACCCAGCAAAGCCACAACTAGTTGACGCACTTTCTCTCCTCCTTGAGGATGGTTAGGTTAGACGATGAGCCCATCATAACACTATAGGTTTTTATGGTCAAGCGGTGGTGGGTGTGGTGATTTAATTATGACTATGTTGTGGCGAGCGAATAACTTCGCTTAAAAATTCTTGTTTTAATTTATTGGCATTAAGAATTCGACCCAAGCTTTCAATTTCTCCGGCGATACCAAAAGTGGGGATTCCAGCATAGCAACCAGAGTTAATTAAAAAAGCGCCACCGCCTGAATTACCTTGTTCAATTTTGGCGGAGGTGTTGAAGTAGTAAGCGGCTTCAGTTATTTCCTCACTGATAATGCCTTCGGTAGCTGTAAGCACAGGTAAATAATCGGTATCATCATCACCACTATAGGAGGGAAAACCCAAAACAAACAAAGCTTCACCGATGGTTAATTGTTCGGTCGTACAGGCTTGGGGAAAGGTGTTGAGGTCAAGGAAGGTGCTGGGGATGTCTTCCTCATCGCGGTCATCTTCCATGAGGTCAATGCGAGGTTCTGTTAATATTTTAAGCAGGGCAAAATCAATCTCTGCCATTTCTTCCTCCTCAATCTCTGGGGGGTAAAAAGGCTCAACATAATACCATTCTTTTTCGGTTTCCCCTTGTGCGCCCACAAGACATATGGTTTCCTCTTGGGCGGTGTCCGTTAAATCTGCCACAACATGATAGTTAGTTAATACAATAAGGTCATCCTTTTCGTTTTTACCAATAACCACTCCTGACCCAAAGCCATTAGTAAAACCATCCTTAAAATTAATGCAAATAACTTGAACGACATATTTCTTTTGTTGTTGAATAATCTGCGGTAGTGAAGAGAGATTGGCGCTGCTTTGGTTAGTGTCGGTCTCAAGCAATTTTAAGAGATAGGCACT
Source organism: uncultured Candidatus Saccharibacteria bacterium (assembly GCA_964592525.1). GTDB lineage: Bacteria > Patescibacteriota > WWE3 > CAZQFB01 > CAZQFB01 > CAZQFB01. The sequence continues at coordinate 164,395 of CAZQFB010000001.1, forward strand.
TTGGACTTGGAGTGAGTCTTCGGTAGCTTGCAGCTGACCTTCAAAGGATTTTATTTTGGCTTCAAAGGCGCTTATTTTTGCTTCATAGTTAGCGGCTGTTCCCAGTACTTGTGTGCTGGCTTCCTTTTGCACAGAGGTGGTTGGGGGTGGGGTAGTGCTTTGAGTGGTGGTTAGCGCTTGATATTTACTTTTGGCTTGATTGGGTTGGATGACCTTTTCATAAGTAATAATGAAGACACTAATCAACACTAAAGAAGTGACTATGGCAGAGGCAAAGAGAGCGATCTTGGTTAGGATTGTCTGTTTCATTATCATCGTTAGTATAGCGCAAATAAGCGTAGGGTAAATTTAGCTTGAGGGTAAATGAGTAGGTGCTTGTTAATTAGAGTCTTTGGGGCTTAAGGCTTTAGTGATGATATTGTGCATGAGGTTTTAAGTCAGAGGTCAAGGGCAAAAGTATTTGATAACTTGGGTACGTACAGAAGTCCCGCACCAGAAGTGAGGGACTTTCTGTCACTTTATGGTGCGGGTTTTGTTTTGATTTGGGCGTAGAGCCGGACGGTGGCTACATGGTAGCCCGCCGCCAAGGCATCCTTTTCCCGTCTCATGTCATCTGCGGTTTCTGGTTGAGAGATGATTTCAAAAGCAACCACTCGCTCTACCAATACCGCTGGTATTTGTGAGAGCACCTCGGCGATACTTGACTTGAATAAGCCATAATAGCCAAAGGCATGATAGGTGGTAATGTCGGTTATTGGTACCAAACCTTCGGCGAGTCGTTCGGCTTGAGGGGCCCAGAGGAAAGATACTTCAAACAAGTCTACTGGTTTGATGTAGTAGAGTTTGCCTCTTTTTGAGCGGATCAGAGCATCTTTGCCTTTGCGGAATCTGACCACAGGTTTGATTCTACGCGCTAGCTTTTGGATACTGGACTTTGGAGCCTTTGGAATCCAGACCCTGACTACCACGGATATGCCTCCTTGAGTTGGTGACTTGGCTAAGCAGCAGGATTGTTATACCAGACTATGAGGTTATTATCAATTATAGGTATCCTTGCCTTTTACTCTTTTTTTCTTACTTTTTGGCACGCTTCTGTTTTTATGTCTTGACATATCAGGAGCTGCTTGATAACATCCTCGCACAATTAAATAACAAAGCGTTTGAAGGGAGTCACGATCCCTAAAGGTTTGCAACCTACGTTGAGAGCCAAAATGCTCTACGGAAGCTTAACCGTAAAAAAAGCAGTCGATGTCACTTAATTAAGCGGAGTCGGCCTGAGTGCTTAGGGGAGAAATACTTCTAAGAATTAGGATGGGACCGCGGGAGGTCTTTTTTTAACCTCTCGTTCCTTATACATCAGAGCATTGGTGTGTTGGGAACGGGAGGTTTTTTGTTTGTCTCATAAGAGCTTGATGGTGGCTGTAGCTTAATGGTTAAAGCACTAGTCTGTGGAACTAGGGATTGTGGGTTCAAATCCCATCAGCCACCCATGTTGAAACTAAAAAATAAACTTAAGAATGGAGGTGTAACGGTGACCCGTCAGCTAGTGGAAGGGGTGGTAGCTGTGTTGGAAAGCTTCGATCGTTTACCTGAAAATCCGGATCGGGGATACCTTAGGGAAATGGTCAAAATGCAGATTGAAACGCAAGGGTTTTTGAACTTGGTTGTTTTTGTGTGTCCAGACACTAATCAATTTGCTTTAAGTACAGCTACTCCGGAGCGTTTCTTTCCAGAAAGAAGCAGCACGAGTGATTTGTTTCAGCCACGGATTCTTAAGATAAAAGAATTGAGAAGAATGCTCTTTGAAAAGGTTGGTGTTGTAACTTGGCTCAACTTTATTTTAGGAGACAACGGTGCAGATCTCTATTTGCTTCCATTCCTTAAAAGGCTGGCTATGGATTGGGAGGAGTATGGTTACAGGCGAAAGAAATACTATCGAAGCTTTTGCACTCGCGTGGGGGTTGAGTTTGGAATTATGACAGAGGTTTGGAGCTTAGCCGATCTTAACATGCGCTTTTTTGAAGGAGAAGTAGAGTTTTCTCTGGAAGAGCTTGAGCAGGAAAGATTGAAAAGAGCGGGTGATTACCAAGAAACGTTTTCTGCCTTTGAGGTTAGCGCAGAGTCACAACGCCGCATGGTAAGACTCAAAAGATTAGCTTATCTAGCGCAAGGTCAGTTCATTGAGGAGATGGGAGGAGTTTTTCTGCAAACTGAAATGCCCTGGCTCTTTAAAACTCTGATGTTGCGGTCATCAAATAGAGAACAACCAATACGAGCACTTCCTACTATCTATCCCTGGATACGACGAGAAGAGCTGAAAGAGATTAAGAAAGGGGGGTAGTATGCATCCACACCACCGAAGTTTTGGTGGTATGGGTCCTCACGGAGAAGGTCGGGTGAGAGGGCTGGGGAGGGAAGCACTAGCTTCCCTCCCCAATATCTAGATAGTGACGCCTACGGGAATTGAACCCGTATTATCAGCATGAGAGGCTGATGTCCTAACCATTAGACGAAGGCGCCAAACGGTAGCAGCAAAGGGTGCTAGAGTCTCGTGCGGGTATTTTATTGGTTTATATCTCTAGCCGCAAGTACTTGTATCGGTATGAGCAATCTTGTGCAAAAAGTTGAATATATTTAGTAGTTATTTGTCTTAATCAACTTAATAAAGTACGGTATTTAATTAAGCCTTGGGATATAAGCCTCTTTGCTCATAGCTATGTTCTCTTGTATGTTTATAGCCACCAGGAGTGCTAAGAGAGCCCACAAATCTTAGCAAGGTAGGATTCTTTAATTTAAGCTCCAGCAAAAGCCAAGTTTTGATAATGTCAAAACACTAAGTTATGAAGTTGAGGAGCGACTAATGACCCATATTGATGGTTTTTTGCTCCGCAGTACCCTCAAAAGAAGAGGTGGCGATACTTGTTGTTGCTATGACCTCCTGAAAGCAAACCTGGAAGCACCATTTAAAATAAAACTTAAGTAATTAATATTTAGCCCTTAGTCTTAAAGTTTAACTGAATTAGCTAAATGCTCCCCCCTCCCCCTTGCTGCGTTGTGCGTCATAAACAAATTAACTCCCAATTACGTTTGGACATCCTTTCACGGCAAAAGAATGAGCTTTTTAATAAGCTAACTATAGGTTAGTTAGTGGTATTGATAATAAAAATTTTAATTGCCTGTGCAGTTTCTGCTGGATTGGTGATAGTGAGCAGGTGTGGCGCATTAGCCACTATTGCTAACTGGATTTTAGTTGATAAAGTGGTTAACCTTTGAGCTTCTTTAGTAGTTAAAATTTGGTCTTGTCCGCCAACCAGCAGTAACACTGGTTTGTTGATCTCTAGCAAAGATTTTTCTAGGTTAGTTGCGTAGAGTGAAAAAAGAATGTCGCGCATTGTTTCCGCTTCCATTAGCGTTAGATCATTAAGCACGCGTTGGTATCCTAAGACCTCAATTCCTCTACCAGCTGATGGGAAAAAGCGAACTAAAGCTGCCAGCAACCTTTCTTGTGAAATAGCGGTTTTTGTAAACTGGGCGAGCTGGGGAGTGCTTAAAGACAATAAAACTAGCGGTTTAATAATTTTCAGGAGTAAGGAGCGCTTGGGGTTGATTGGTACTGCCAGCAAGGTTAAAGATTTTACTTTAGTTGGGAAATGCTGCGTGTACTTTAACGCGATTAAACCCCCCAAAGAAAAACCGACAAGGTGACACTCGTCAATTTCGTTGCCGGTTAAATAGTCATTTAACCAGTGACTGTAGTTGCTCATGGCGTAACCTTCGCTTAGGGTTTTACCTTCTCTGTGTCCCGGTAAAATGGGAGTGTAAACGTCATAATTACTACGGAAAAGAGCTAAAAACTCATCAGCTAAAGTGGTAATACCAAAACCATGAAGAAAAACGATTTTTTCAGCCATACTAATTTTAACAATACCTTAAGTTGTATTGTTTGTTAAACTGTAGTTATGACCACTGAATATATTTCTTTCGCGGAATTTAAAAAATTGGAGATTCGAATTGGTACTATTATTGACGCACAAAAGGTTGTAGGTAAGGATAAATTGCTGCTTTTGAAAGTAGATTGTGGTGATGAGCTTAGAGAATTGGTGGCTGGGATCGCTGAATATTACTCACCGGAAGAGCTTAAGGATAAACAAATACCAGTCTTAATGAATCTTGAAGCTAAAGAGATCGCCGGTATAAAAAGCCAGGGCATGATCTTGGCGGTAGATGTGGCTGGTAAACCAATTCTTCTGCAACCTGATATTATTGTGCCCTCTGGCAGTGTGGTACGCTGATCCCCCCACCCCCTTTAAGTCGTACAACAATGTTAAGGTTTTGTTTTTTGACTTTAGCTTTTAGCTTAGGTAGTTTTAAGATATGACGCACACCTTACCTCCCCTGCCCTATTCCTATAAAGCTCTGGAACCGTATTTAGATGGTCAGATGCTAAAAATACATCACCAGCAACACCATCAGGCTTATGTGGATAAACTTAATCAGACGCTCGCTGATTACGAAGATTTAGCAGCGAAACCATTAGCCGAACTACTCAATTCCTTGGAACTTTTACCGGAAGCGGTGCAAAAGGCTATTGTGAATTTTGGTGGCGGTCATTATAACCATAGTTTTTTTTGGACGGTGCTGTGTGCTCCCAACAAGGGCAAACCCACTGGGTCTTTATTAGCGCAACTGGAAGAGGATTTTGGTAGTTTTGAGGGGTTTAAAGCTAAATTTAAGGAAGCAGCGCTTGCTCTCTTTGGCAGTGGGTGGGTCTGGCTAATCTCTGAACCACAACTTTTAACTATCTACTCCACACCCAATCAAGAATCGCCTATAATGGAGGGTAAGAAACCAATATTAGGGCTTGATTTATGGGAGCATGCTTATCATATTCAATACCAAAGCCATCGCGCAGAGTATCTAGAAGCTTGGTGGCAGATTGTTAACTGGGAGCAGGTTACTTCTTATTACGAAAAGGAGTCAAAATGAATAGTCGTCAATTATTAATTAGCAAAGTGATCTTGTTTTTATTAGTTTTATCTGGGGTGCTGTACATATTTAGAAATTACGCTCTGAAGAAGCAGCTTCCAGAAAAAGAGGTTACTCCCATAGTTAAGGAGCAAGAGTTCCCTAATTTAGCTAAGGAAAAATATATTATTGAGGTTGAGGAAGATCCCATGCTGGGGTATATCCTTATTGATGCAAATGGTAATACGCTTTATACCTATGCCCAAGATACAGCTGGGGTCAGTACTTGTCTTGGTAGTTGTTTAGAGCAGTGGCCTCCCTTTTTAGTTAGTAATGTGGAGCAATTAACAGCGCCAATTGGTATTGCACCTGATTTAGCTGTGCTAACTCGAGCTGATGGTACCATGCAGGTTAGCTATCAAGGTAAACCTCTTTACTACTACACTGGTGATTTAGAACCTGGGGATAATAAAGGTCACAATTACCAAGAGAGGTGGTTTACTGTCTCCGTTCAAGATCCTTACCTGCTTAATTAAGCTCAAATTATGCCAACAAGGTTAAAGCATCACATAGAGGGGTATAGTGGGGCACTTATGTTGGGTATTAACGATGCTTTAGTGGAAATGCTTGGCGCCTTGACCGGCTTTACCTTTGCCCTGCAAGATAATGTTTTGATTGCTTCTGTGGGTCTGATTATGGGTATTGCTGCTTCTCTATCCATGGCAGCAGCTGAATATTTAGCTGTGCAGGAAGACGGTTCTAGAATACCTCCTTTCCGAGCAGCTATTTATACTGGTTCTGCCTATGTTATTTCCGTACTGCTCCTGATACTCCCCTATTTGATTTTCAACACACCACTTTTAGCTTGGTTATTTTCTATTTCTATGGCTATTGGCATAATTGCTCTTTTTAATCTGGTGCTTGCTCGATTTAAACAGCGCTCTGTTTGGTCTTCTTTTTGGCGCATGTTAGTGATTATTTTTGGAGTAACCTTGATATCCTACTTGTTAGGTTTAATCCTGCACGATTATTGTGTAGCCTGTAGAGTCTTAACTTAAAGAAGTACCTTGGGGTTTATTCAATCTCTCCCAGCTCAAGGGAGACTGTTTTCTCCTCACCTTTGCTTAGCAATTTGAGCGCAACGGTATCCCCCGTTTCTTTTTGTCCGATTAATCTGGCTAAGCTGGTTTCCGTGGTCACCTTTTGCCCAGCCACTTCAAGAATAATATCGTTTTCTTGTATGCCAGCTTTATCTGCCGGACTACCTGGCATGACTGCTGGTTCGGCCATTGTTTCTCCTCGTACCACTAACGCGCCATAATCAATCTCCAGGTTATTAGCCTGTTGTATTTCCTCATTGATCAGAATGTAGCGGACGCCAAGATAAGGACGCGTGATCTTACCTTTTTCCTGGACACTCTCTAAGGCTTGGCTGGCAACCTCCACGGGGATGGCAAAGCCAATGTTTTCAGCATTGCTGATGATGGCGGTGTTAATGCCAATCACCTGCCCCGCTAAATTAATTAAAGGTCCACCAGAATTACCGGGGTTGATAGCGGCATCCGTTTGGATGACGCCCTCCAAAAGTTCCGTGGACACGCCAAAACCACCCGCAGTCACCGAACGACTTAACCCCGAAATCACGCCGACACTTACACTATTGCTAAACTCACCCAGCGCATTACCAATGGCAATCGCTAATTGTCCGGCTTTCAGTTCACTGCTTGTACCAAGCTCTACAAAGGGCAGTTCTCCCTCCGTTTCAACTTTGATAATCGCTAGATCAGTGGTTGGATGACTGGCTAGGACCTCTGCTTCTAGCTTAAGCCCATTGTTTGTTAGTACCGTGTAATCAGCCGTTTCATCCTCAACCACATGCTTATTAGTCACAATCAAACCGTTGGCGGAGACAATAAAGCCACTACCCCCACCGATTTCTTGTTTTTGGGTTCCGCGTTCATACTCTTCAATCTGGGGACCAAAAAAATACTCAAAAGGATCGTCGGTAAAAGGATCAAAGTTTTTGTAGCGCCGTTCAATAATAGGTAGGTCTTTGCTAACGACAATGCTCACTACTGCTGGGGTAACTTTTTCAACCGCAGCAATAATAGCTGATTCTTCCGTGACGACCTCTTGGCGGGTTTGCTTTGCTTGCTCTGAAGTAAAAATATTTTTATTTTGTCCGGTTAAGTATCCCGCTAGCCCACCAGCAATTGTCGCCACGAGAGTGCTCAAAACCATAACTGACAACAAAAACCTAATTCTGATGGCACTTCTGGGGGCTGGTTTTACACTGGTGTCGCTAATATCGTTCATCGGGTGATTATTTTAACATGGTTGGTTGAGCGAGAGAAGTAGCTTGGACAATTGTTTATTCGTGCTATAGTTTTCTTAAAGTTACCCCCTGCCACAAACAACAGATAGTATGGTTGCTGATGCTCTCTTAACCCCAATGATGAAACAGTATCTTTCGCTTAAGAAAGAATACGATGATTGTATCCTCTTTTTCCGGATGGGTGATTTTTACGAGATGTTTCTGGATGATGCCAAGATAGCCTCTCAAGTGCTGGATATTACCCTGACAGCTAGAGATAAAAAGAAACAAATTCCTATGGCGGGCGTGCCCTATCACGCAGTTGATTCGTATTTAGCTAAGATGGTGGGAGCTGGGTATAAAGTAGCGATTTGTGAGCAAGTGACAGAGCCTGGTTCGGGTCTGGTGGCTCGGGATGTTGTGCGCGTGGTCACTCCGGGTACTGTGCTGGACGAAAAATCTCTGGACAAAGGCAAGAATAACTATGTCTTAAGCCTAAGCTTGAAGACAAAAAAAAATATCGGTTTTGCTTTAGCGGATGTTTCTACGGGTAAGTTTTTGGTGGCTGAATATCCTTTAACTAATCTTGCCGGTCAGTTAGCAGATGAGCTGGTCAGATTCTCTCCCAGAGAATGCATTTTAAGTGAATCATCCTACGCTGATCCGGTTCTGCTTAGAGAATTACGCCAGTTTCGTCATTTAAATATTTATTGTTTTCACTCTTGGGAGCAGTATGCTTCTTGTGCGCAGCAAGTGCTTAAAGAGCATTTTAAGGTCACTAGTTTACGTGGTTTGGGCATAACAGGTGCGGAAGAAATGGCAGCAGCAGCAACACTTTTGGGGTACCTGCAACAAACACAAAAAAGCCAACTGTCTCATCTCAAAACGATTTCTTCTGCCCGGAAAGAAAACCATTTAGTGATGGATCGTTCCACAATTTTAAATCTTGAGCTTTTTGCCACAATCCGGGAAGGGGACAAAAGGGGCTCGTTACTTGAGGTTTTGGATGATACTAAAACTGCCATGGGTAGTCGCTTACTTAGAGAATGGGTGTTAGCTCCGTTGATTGAGCTGGCAGAAATTAACAAGCGCTTAGAGGCGACGCAATATTTGGTGACTAACCGTCAAGTGCGAGGTGAATTACGCGAGCTCTTAACGGGAATCCTTGATTTGGAAAGATTGCTGGCGAGATTGTCTGCTGGTTTGGGTTCAGCTCGTGAGCTGATCACCCTTAAACGCTCTTTGCGTAATGGGCTACAGCTTAGAGAAATTCTGCCCGTGGCTAGTCAGGAAGTAGTTATTTTAGCGTCTCTGTTTCCCCAAACAGTGATCACTTCCGCGACCAAACTACTGGCTAAGTTACAGGATCAGCTTGTTGAAGAACCTCCTTTGGAGGTGCGGGTAGGGGGTATGTTTAAGCAAGGCGTTAATCCTGAATTGGATGGGTTGTTAACTCAATTAGAAGGTGGTACCTCTTTTTTAACTGCTTACGAAGAAACGGAAAGAAAAAGAACGGGTATTAATTCTCTTAAGGTTAGGTATAACCAGGTTTTTGGGTATTACCTTGAAGTGAGTAAAGCTAATCTGCCCCAGGTCCCAACAGATTATCTTCGCAAACAGACTTTAGTTAATGCCGAAAGATTTATCACGCCCCAACTAAAAGAGTACGAAGAGCAGATTTTAACGGCTAAAGAAAAAAGGAGTGCCTTAGAATACCAGCTTTGGTTAGAGCTGGTGAAGGAGGTCTTAGCGGAACTTGATAATTTGCAGTACTTGGCACGGTCAATCGCGACCATTGATTGTTTTGCGGCTTTGGCGCAAGTAGCGGAAGTTAATAGGTATGTTCGTCCTGAACTGTTTCCATCAGGAGAGCTGATCATTAGGCAAGGTCGCCACCCGGTAGTGGAAAAATTACTTAACGAAGAAACTTTTGTGCCCAACGATGTTCAGTTTATTCCTAAAGAACGTGACTTAATTTTGTTGACTGGTCCGAATATGGCGGGTAAATCTGTTTATATGCGCCAGGTGGCTTTGATTGTGTTGTTAGCGCAAATGGGTAGTTTTGTGCCGGCAAACGAAGCCCGCTTACCTTTGACGGATAAGTTATTTGTGCGCAGTGGTGCTAGTGATCTGATTACCGCTAATTTGTCTACTTTTATGGTGGAAATGCTGGAAACTGCTCATATTTTGCACCATGCCACCTCCCGAAGCCTGGTGCTACTTGATGAGATTGGTCGCGGTACTAGTACCTATGATGGTTTGAGTTTGGCTTGGGCAGTGGTGGAATATTTAGCGTCTCTTTCAGAAGGTTGCCCCCGCACTATTTTTGCTACTCATTACCATGAATTACAGGTTTTAGCCGAGCGCTTAAGTGGGGTGGTGAAAGCGCAAGTCTTGGTTGAGGAAGATACTGCCGGTTTACGCTTTTTGCATACTGTGGTTGCTGGAGGGGCTTCCCATAGTTACGGTTTAGCGGTGGCTTCCTTAGCTGGCATCCCTGAAGCAGTAATCCAAAGAGCATTAGCGGTCTTGGCGGTTTTGGAAGCGAAAGAACAGACTCGCCCGGGTGAGGTGGCGGTAGTGCCTTATGCCCAGCAATTAAGCCTAATTTCCGAACAACCGCATCCAGTGTTGGACTTATTAAGAGCCTTGGACCTGGACCAGCTTACACCTTTAGAGGCACTGCAGAAATTGCATGACTTGAAAAATCAGTTGTGAGCGAGAGAGGTGCTATACTCCTGAATATGGAAGGTCAAATCAGGAAATTACCCGACGAAGTGATCACTCAAATTGCCGCTGGAGAGGTGGTGGAAAGACCGGCTTCAATTGTCAAAGAATTGGTTGAAAACGCGCTGGATGCTGAAGCGACCGAGATTATGGTGAGCGTTGTTGAGGGTGGTATTAAAGGTATCAGAGTGCAAGATAACGGGGTGGGGATGAATGACCTGGATTTACAAAGGTGTGTTTTAGCTCATACGACCAGTAAGATCAACGTTTTTGAGGATTTGGTTAACCTTAATTCTTTTGGTTTTAGAGGGGAAGCTTTGGCGGCGATTGCGGCGGTGAGTAAATTTACTATTGCTAGTCGGCAAAACCATAAGCCGATGGGATATGCCTTGGAAGTTGTTTATGGCACTTGCGGTAAAATCCAGTCCATGGGAATGTCCTGCGGTACTTTGGTTACGGTGGAAAATCTATTTAGCACCATTCCCGCGCGACAAAAATTTTTAAAATCAGCCGTGACCGAATTTAACCATATTCTTGAAGTAGTAGCCTCAATGGCGATTTTATTTCCGGAAAAAAGTTTCACCTTAAAACATAATGGCAAGGTAGCTTTATCTTACCCTAAAAGTGCCCAGCTGTCGGAAAGATTAGCCTTAGTGCTTGGGCAAAACACGGCGGAGAAAATGATTACGGTGGGCAGCGAATCGCCGTATTTAACCGTGACTGGGGTAGTCTCTCGACCAGAGCTGTCTACCAGTAGAGCCGATAAACAATTTTTATACGTTAATGGGCGTAGAATCACCGATCATTACTTGAGTGCTGCCATTAAAAGAGCTTACGGTACTCTGTTAATGCCACGTTCTTACCCGTTGTATGCTCTATTTATTAACCTGCCTTCGGAAATGGTAGATATTAACGTTCATCCGCGAAAAAGTGAGGTGGCTTTTGTTAACAAAGGCGCCGTATTTCAGTTTTTAAAACAAGCGGTAGCGAAGGGTTTAGTGCAGGTAGATTTAACTTACGGTCGGTACCCAAGCGAGCCAGTGGCTAGTAATTTTGTTAGGCAAACGGAGGTCTTCGCTTTGCGGAGGACACCAACTATTTCCCACCCCTCTTTAGCGGCGGTGGCTGAAGCGGTCAAATGGCAACAACCCCTAATATCTTCTGTGGTTAAGCAAACGATTGCGGAAGAAGTCTGGCAGCTTGAGTTATGTTATTTGGTGACGTTGTCGTCGCAAGGTTTGTTGATTGTTGATCAGCATGCTGCGCATGAGCGAGTGTTATACGAAAAGTTGTGGCGTGAGTTTAACGAGCAAAAAAAGCAGGGTCGCTCACAAAAACTTTTAGTACCACTTGAATTGAAGTTGACGGTACCTCAAGAAGAAGCTTTAACAGAACAGCTAACCATTTTGGCAAAAATTGGGTTTCTCTTTTCCGAAACGAAACCTCTGCACGTAGTTGGTGTACCAGTGTTTTTGGTCGGACGTGATATTTATGCCATTATTCACGAAGTCCTGGACGATATCTTAAACGATTCGCCAGCCGAGATTGATAACCAGAGTTTGAGGATACTAACTTATCTTTCTTGTCGGGGCGCGGTTAAGAAAGGGGATTACCTTTCGCCAGAGGAGAGGCAAGCGCTGTTGCGTGAGTTGTGGCAGTGTGAGAGTGCCTATACCTGTCCTCACGGTAGACCAGTGAGCATTGATCTAGCAATAAAAGATCTTGAAAAGATGTTCAAGAGAGTTATTTGACTTAATTACCCCATAGTATTATACTCTGGTGGGCAAATGAAAACATCTGAGATTGATGGTGGTGCTCTGTTTCTAAGGTGTTAGGAGCAGTGTGTCGTCCTCAATTGATAGTTGAGGCCATCGCCTTGAAGTCGGTGGAATTCTACGACGCACTTGAAAAGGAGCAGAAGGTGACAAAGTCAGTGGTAGTAACGGAGGATCTAAGGAGAGCCTTTGCTCAGCTAAACGAGGTGCAAAAGAGGCTTCTCAATGGAGCGCTAAGACCACTTGATGTCCGAGATCCCCTGCAAGCAATCATCGAGGGTAGGATGATTGTGCTCGATCGCTTTGCTCTCTTTAGTGAGCTTCTGCTGAGCCCGGCTGATCAGCTGGAGCGTCTCCGAGCATATGACGAGAAATACTGGGGAGGTGCAATCTGCGAGGAGCTAAAGGGTTTTCAGTTACCCGATGTAGGTCTTCACCCGCAAAGGGTGAAGGATTTGCGGGTTCTTCATGTGGAATTTGGCTCTCCGGGAGAGACCCTGGAGAGGTGGTGGCAGGTGATCTCAGCTACCCAGCCCGGGTCTTGGCGATCGGGAGATCTCCAGAGTGATTCTGCTCATCTGGGTCTCCACAGCCAGGCACGCCACTACCCTCCAGGAATCCATGTGGTTCGCCTAGACCTGGCGGCCCATTGGGAGCCGGAAGCGGGGAGAACCCTGGTGGATGTATACGCTAGGGTTAGGGAAGCTGGGGAGAAGCTTGCCCATGGTGAGATTCTCTCGGCCTGTGGGCTCCATCCTGATCTGGTAAGGGAGATGGATGGAGAGAATCTGCCTTTCGTGGATCTGGCAGGGTATCAGGTATTAATGCCTGGTTTACCGACCTGTCGGGCTGTTCCGTGTCTTTACTGGGATAGCCTCAGAGGCAAGGTCGCCCTCGACGTCGACTCCATTGACTATTTCCTTCCCTCTTGGGCGGCTCCGGTGCTCAGGGAGTAAGTACTCCTACTTAGGGTCTTAGGGCTTTTGGTGATAAGTCCTTGGACCTTTGTTTGAGAGAAAGAGAAGGGGTGTCTTCTGAAATCTGCTTGCAGATTATGGAGGCACCCCTCTTTGTTTTATCAATAGGCGAAATTATATATTTTGTTTCCCCTCGGCAGGTAATAAAATCTACGCTCTACGGTACATCGAGGATATGGGTGGTTTGTATAAATCATATTGAGATATAATTCCCTTCGGATGGTAGGTTAATGAACCCTGATTTAAGGATTGGGGAACACCGAGATCTCTCTTTTCGCAACAACTAGCGGAATCAAATTTAAGACATTAATTTTGAGTGTCTAGAGCGAATAACGAGCACTCCTTGCTGTCTACTGGGGATGGTCAATAGGTCCCGAATGAGATTCAGGAGTTGGATGCGTCTGGCTCCAGTGGTGTAGAAGGTAGATAGCATATACCGGTGCCTGGTTTACCGACCTGTCGGGCTGTTCCGTATCTTAACTGGAATAGAATCAAAAGCAAGGTCAACCTCAACGTCAACTCAATTGACAATTTCAATCACAATTGGGCGGCTCCGGTGCTCAGGGACTGCTTGTTAATAAAAGAAGGACGATAAGTCCTTCTTTTGTTTGCTGTTAGTAGCAACATAATTTCAGTGCGATCGCTTAGCAGTAATGTTGTTAATGTAATGAAATAGCTGGTAGTCTCTTTAGCTGACCGAACGCAACCATCCGCCTAACATCTTACCAATTGTAATAAGTTGTGCTTCCAGTTCTAGGTAATGCTTGTTTGATAAACACTGACAATCCTTACCCATGCGGATGAGAAGTCGCAGGAGATCGAGTTCACTTGAGGCTTGTTGCAGATAAGTTTTTTTTAGCTTGCCATCTGAGGAGTTAGCTGTTCTTATTGTAAGCCTTAATATTTCTAAAGTTTGGTTTTGGGCGGTTGCTCCCAGGGTATATCTTTGATGTTTGGGAAATTTAACTAACTGCACATGGAGATGTTTGTACAATTCATAAAGATTATGAACGATTGGTATATCGTGTGGTTTCGTAGGGTTAGATTTTGTAATCATTAGGTGATGAGTGTAGCAACTTTTTACAAAATATGCTCTCCTAAGTGGTTGTTTGAATCATGGGATACATTTAGAAAGGGAAAGAGGAAAAGACTTGAGGTGATGCTCTACGAGCGGAATTTGGAAAGGAACATCTTTTGCTTGAGTGGAAATCTTTTGTCTAAGAAATATAAGCATGGTGTCTACGAGCAATTTAAGGTCACTGATCCTAAATTGCGGAGAATAAGTAAAGCATGCGTACAGGATCGTTTGGTTCATCAAGCTGTGGTTTCTGGTATTGAGTCCTCCTTCGAGAAGAGGTTTATTTATGACAGCTACTCCTGCAGGAGTGGCAAAGGCACTCATGCGGCTGTTGCTAGGTTGCGAAGTTTTCTGGGGAAAGAAAGTCGGAATAATACTCGGACAACCTATGTTCTTAAATGTGACGTTAAAAGATTTTTCGATTGCTTGGATCATGGTATTTTGATGGCTCTAATTAATAGGGTGGTTAAAGATAGTGATACCCTATGGCTGATAGAGGAAATTGTAGATAGTTTTTCTATCTTTCCTGGTAAAGGTGTTCCTCTTGGTAATCTCACAAGCCAGTTATTTGCCAATATTTATTTACATGAGCTGGATCGGTTCATAAAAAATGATTTGGGGATTAAGTATTACGTTCGCTACTGTGACGATTTTGTAATTGTTGACAGTGATTCCAGGTATCTTCAGGGGTTGATCCCTATTCTAGAGGGTTTCTTAAGAAATTATCTCAATCTCTGTCTGCATCCTAATAAGATTACCTTACGTACCTGGAATAGCGGGATGGATTTTCTGGGGTATATCCTAAAGCCTGATTGTACATTACTCAGGACCAAGACAAAGAATCGTGCATTAAGACGGGTGAATAGCAATAATCTGCCTTCATATCTTGGTATTTGTTCTCACTGTGACTCGTTTGAGCTTCAACAGATTCTCAAGTGTAAAGCTGGTAGTCTAGCACGAGAGGGGTCTTAGCTAGTTAGGGAGACTTTTTAAGAGATAGACTATCGGGCATATAGCTAACTTTGCTACAATATACAGTAGCTAATCAGTTACTTATTATTAGTTACTGGTTAATAATTATTAATATGCCTGTCCAGCAATTATTCTTGCCTCATCAACAATCGGGTACCCGTGCCCATGCTATTTCCCCCTTAGCTTTTACTTTGTATATCGCTTTTGTGTTGGTGTCGATTATTTCCTTCCAAATATTGGCTAAAGAAGCGGGTTTGGTGCTTGGTTATGCGACAGACATCCACGAACAAGAAATTGTGTCGCTGACTAACCAACAAAGAAGGGCTGAAGGTTTAAACGAATTGACCTACAGTGAGGAGTTGGCTAAAGCGGCTCAATTAAAGGCAGAAAGCATGTTTACGCTTGATTATTGGGCTCATATCGCTCCAAATGGTACTACGCCTTGGGTGTTTATTGAACAAGCGGGTTATGATTTTTATGCGGCGGGAGAGAACTTGGCGAGGGATTTTAATGATTCAGAATCGGTAGTTAAGGCTTGGATGAAATCGCCCTCACATGCCGAAAACATTTTGGGATCACTTTATGCTGATATTGGGGTAGCAGTGGTTAATGGTGAGTTAGCTGGCAGCGAAACCACTTTAGTGGTACAGATGTTTGGGATTACCAGAGGCAGTACGGTTGCGCCACCGTCTCCACAACCTCCGGTGCAGGTTAGTCCGGAAGCGGTGTCGGTCAATGTTGGTGAAAACCCAGCTGCGCTGGAAGCGGAAATACCAGCACCCGTGGAAATTACCGAACCAGCCTTGGCGGTTGAGCCAGTACAGACTGGTTATCAGCTTGGTGAAGCGACCAAAGCGATCTCACTGGGCTTTGCCTTCTTTTTACTGATTTTGTTTGTGCTCGATTTACTGTTAATCACCAAAAAGGGGATTGTGCGCGTTTCAGGTAATACCTTGGCTCATGTGAGTATGCTCCTTTTTATTATCGGTGCTTTGTGGTGGATTAACGGGGGTTCTGTTTTATGAACAAGATTAATCTGATTAGGTTATTGGCTTATTTAGTATTATTGGTCTTTTTGTCTTTGACGTTATATTTAATTTATCTTTTCCAGGGTCAGTTGGTGACGCAAATTACTTTGGTTAGTGTGGCGATTGGTTTTTACGTGTTTTGGGGCGTGTGGTTGCACAAAATTGAAGATCGTTTACACCATTCGTTGGTAGTGGAATATATTCTGCTCGCGTTGTTAGCGGGCTTACTAGTTTATATCCAACTGCTATTTATATGACCAAATTATGGCTTAGTGTGTTAATTGGTTGGTTGCTAATTATTCCGCCGGTAGCTTTGGCTGACGAAGCGGTGCTAGAACCTGAAAAGTTGGCTAAGGTGGCTGCGCAAATAAGTGAATACTTACCGGCAGCGGGTCTAACGCCTGATAAACCTTTCTATTTTACGAAAAGACTCAAAGAGGAAGTGGTGGGTTTATTAAAAAGAACAGCTCAAGAAAAATATGATTATCAAAAGGAATTAGCCTCCCGAAGATTAGCTGAAGCTTATGTTATGGCTCAAAAAAATAAATATGTCTTGGCTGACCGCTTGTTTACGGAATTTGAAATTAAAATTGAAGATTTAAAGTCTTTGGCTTTCCATGAAACTTCTTCCGCCCTACAAAGGGATAATTGGCTCTACTACATTGAAAAAGAATTATACAAATACCAAGCGGTGTTAGATGAAATGGATGCTGAAAACATTGCCGATAGCCAGCGTAAAAAAGAAGCCCAAACAGTGAAAGCGAAAAGAGAAACCTCTGTCGTGCAAGGTTTAAAATCATTATTATCACCAGCGGTATCAAATGATCATTATGAGTCTTCAGTTATCATACCGGTGCCTTGAGGTAATTGTCTTCTAGGGGCTAAATCAGGTACTATGCTTAAGTAATTAATTAGTCATGGAAAAAGTAGTCATTGTTATTCCCACCTATAACGAGAAAGAGAATATTGAGCGAACCCTACGGGTTTCGTTGGAGGAGTTTTCCAAAATACAGGGAGCAAAGATGCATATTTTGGTGGTGGATGGTAATTCGCCTGATGGTACGGCTGATCTAGTCAAGCCTTTTACTGAAAAGTATGAAAATGTTCACTTGTTGAGGAAAGAAAAGGGTGGTTTGGGAGGAGATTATATTGCGGGGATGAAATACGCCATGCACAAGCTGGGGGCTGATTTTGTGGGTGAAATGGACGCTGATTTGCAGCATGATCCGGCTGATGTGGCGAGATTGGTAGAAGCCTTATTAAGTGGCGCTGATGTGGCGGTGGGGACGAGGTTTATAAAAGGGGGTTCTATTCCCTCCGGCTGGGGCATCCACCGCAAATTTTTAAGCTACTTTGGCAATCTTTATGCCCGTATGACCACCGGTTTATGGCAGTTACACGATATCACTTCGGGGTTTAGGATCACTAGAGCGCGGGGGTTTCTGGATACAGTTGATTTGGACGCTCTCTTCTCCAAAAGATTCGCTTACAAGTTGGATATGATGTATCGCTTGCATCAGTTGGGGGCTAAGATTACTGAAGTACCGATCGCTTTTCACGAGAGGGATGTGGGTGAATCTAAGATCCAAGTTTTTGCATCCCTGAATAACAATGACTGGTTGGATAGTTATATGGTGGTGACGATGGTGTTTTTGGAAAGATTGGGTCTTTTAAAGCATAAACGATTTATTAAGGTGGCTCTGATTGGGGTTTTTGGGGGAGGGGTTCAGTTTGTCACTTATACCTTGATCAGACTGTTATTAAAAGTGTCACCCCAGATAGCTACGGTGGTTTCCGCCGAGGTTGCCATCATCTCCAACTTTATCTTTAACCATCGGTGGGCCTTTAAGGATAGAAAAGAGCACGGACATTGGTTGGCTAAATTACTTTCTTTTAATTTTTTATCAATTGGGTCTCCTATTATTCAATTGGCGGTAGTGCACTTTTTTGTTAACTGGTTAGGTGAGGGGTTATTGCGGGAGTGGGCGTATCTAGCTACAGGTATTTGGTTGGGGCTTATCTGGAATTATCTTTCTTACTCAAGAGTAGTATGGAGAAAGTCTTCCCAGTAGTATGTGGTTGTCGGTAGTCATTCCCACCTACAATGAGGAGAAAATAATTGCCGAGACTTTAAGAACGCTTGACGCTTTCCTCAAGAAATACAACAAGGAGTATGAGTTAATTGTCTGTGATGATGGCTCTAGTGACCACACGGTTTCCATTGCAGATGAGTTAAGTAAGGTTATTCCCCAAGCTAGGGTTATTAGAAATCAACACAAAGGCAAGGCGCATGCTGTTTTTCAGGGGGTTACCAGCTCAAGAGGCGCTTTAATCTTGTTAACTGATGCTGATCTTTCTACGCCGATAAAGGAGCTGGATACTCTTCTTCCTTACGTGGTGAGTGGCATGGATATTGTGATTGCTTCCAGGGAAGGTTTACAGGCTAAGAGGGTAAATGAGCCTTTTTACAGACACCTTATGGGGAGAGTGTTTAACTATCTTGTCCAAATACTTGCCTTGAGGGGTATTAATGATACCCAGTGCGGTTTTAAGTTACTTACCAGGGAAAGCGCTAAAAGTATCTTTGCCCAGATGAGGTTGTATGGCGCTAATGCTAAGGTTTTGAGTGCCCCGGCGGTGACGGCTTATGATGTGGAAATGCTTTTTTTGGCCAGAAAATTGGGATTTAAGATCGAGGAAGTGCCCGTGGAATGGTTGTATCGTGATGAGACCAGAGTCAATACGCTAAGAGATTCTTGGCGTAATCTTTTGGATGTGGTTAAAGTGCGCTGGTATGATCTGATGGGTTATTATTCTAAGTAGGAAGTTGCTATTTATTTCCCTGGATAAATCTTATGTCGTCTAAATTCAACCTGATTTCTAGTTTGAAGGGCAATACTCTAGTCAGGGGTAGTTTTTGGTTGTTTGTGTCCTCAACGGTAGTTAATCTGCTTAATTTTTTGTACACCATCTTTATGGGTCGATT
Source organism: uncultured Candidatus Saccharibacteria bacterium (assembly GCA_964592525.1). GTDB lineage: Bacteria > Patescibacteriota > WWE3 > CAZQFB01 > CAZQFB01 > CAZQFB01. Next base: position 183,217 of record CAZQFB010000001.1, read on the forward strand.
ATTAGGGCCGGTTGATTATGGGGTGCTAACGGCCTTGATTTCCCTGTTGTATGTAGTGTCTGTTCCTTCTCAAACCCTGCAAACGGTAAGTGCTAAGTTTGTCTCTAAATTTTTTGCCCAAGATGAGAATCAAGCGATCTGGTTGTTTTTCCTGAAGGTATCCAAGTACATTATCGCTGTTTCCATTTTAGGTGGCTTGTTGGTGTTACCTAATTTAAGCTGGCTCTCCAAACATTTAAACATACCTCGTGAGGATTATTTACTGGGTATTTTTTGCTTAACTGTGTTTGGGTTTTTAAACACCACTGGCTTGGGTTTACTGCAGGGGGTGCAGCGCTTTTTTGCGTTGGCGCTAAGCGGTTTTTTAGCTATGACCGTTAAACTAGTGGTTGGTGTTGGTTTGGTTTATTGGGGGTTTGGGGTGGGAGGAGCGTTGTGGGGGTTGGTTCTTAGTGGGTTGGTGCTATTTGTCTTTGTTCTTTTTTTTGCTGGAAAATATCGGGAAAAGGGTCGCCCAAGCCAAACTTTGGGGCTTAAAAAAGAGGTTTTTAATTTCACCCTGCCAACTTTAATCGCTTTTGTTGGTTTGGTGCTACTGGTTAACCAGGATGTGCTTTTGGTCAAGAAACTGTTTTCAGATTTAGACGCTGGTTATTATGCAGCGCTTTCCATGCTGGGCAAAGTGATTTTCTTTGCCTCTGGGTCAGTGGCCACGGTTTTTTTCCCCTTGGCTTCTGCTAGGTACGAGAAAGGGGAGCAATCCAGCAGACTGCTTCACTTGTCCTTGGGGCTGGTAGGGTCGGCGGGGTTTTTGGGGGTGCTGGGGTATTACTTGTTTCCTGATTTGGTGGTGAGTTTGTTTTATGGTGAAAAATATTTGGCTATCGCTCCTCTTTTGTGGTTGATTGGCTTGTTTAATCTTTTTTACAGTTTGCTCTATTTGCTGGTTCTGCACTTTTTGGCTAGGCAGAAAACTTATTATTCTTTGGTGCCTCTGCTAGGGGCTATGGGGCAATTCATCTTACTTTGGTTAGCCCATGATAATTTAAGGCAGGTGTGTTTAATTTCTACTGTGGTGGTGGGCGTGTTGTCGGGGTATCTCTATTTGGTGTATAGTGTCAACGATGGCAAGAACTCGGCTTAAAGTTAGTAAGCACCTCCCCCAATTATCCGTAGTGGTGCCTTCCTTTGGGGAGGAAAAAACCATTGAGCGAGATATTTTAAGGCTAGTTCAGGAGTTGGATGGTATTAGGTACTCTTACGAAATTATAGTGGTAATTGACGGGTTGCTTAATAAACAGGATCAATCGTTAGTTAAAGCGCAAAAGTTAGAGTCTAGCAAGGTTCATGTTTTTGGATACCCAGAAAACAAGGGTAAAGGCTATGCGGTGCGTTATGGGATGGCTAAGACTAAAGGAGCGGTGGTGGCGTTTATTGATTCTGGGATGGAGATTAGTGCAAATAGCTTAAGTTTGGCGCTGGAGCATTTTTATTGGTACGAGGCGGATATTATTATTGGCAGTAAAAGACACCCCGCTTCACGGGTTTCTTATCCTCGTTCTCGCAGAATTCTTAGTGTGGGGTATCAAATTTTGGTGTGGTTCTTGTTTGGGCTTAAGGTAAGAGATACGCAAGTGGGGATGAAGATATTTAAAAGAGAGGTGTTGGAAAAAGTCCTCCCCCGGTTGGTGGTGAAAAGGTATGCTTTTGATATTGAGATGTTGGCGGTTTCTCACGCCTTGGGTTTTAAGAGGATCTTTGAAGCCCCAGTGGAGTTTAGTTATGACAGTAACTTTACAGTAAACTCTTCAAATATAATTACCATCCTAAGAATGCTCCAAGACACCATGGCTGTTTATTATCGCCTGGTTATTAGACGCTATTACTCAAGGAAAAATCGAAATAACTGGTGCTGTGAAGTTGATCTAGTAGTGATGAGAAATATTGCTAAAAGCGCTTAGGTATTTGGTAAATTACGATGGAGTTGTTTTGAAATACCTTGCTTAAATAACTATTGTATAAAGTGGCGGTGGTCAGGTCTTTTTCCAGATAATGGGTTTGCGTAATAAGGTGGGTAGCTTCTAAGTTTAAAGCTTCCGCAATTCCTTCTGTGCTATTTAATCGTAGGGTAAAAGCTGTTTCATCAAATTTTGTGCCTTTTAAGTAAATGGGATTAACGTAAGGTATACCCTTCAAGGGTAACCAAAAGTTTAAGGCTATGTTGGTGTTGGGGTAACTGACAATGATTGGTTTTTGGGGCAAGCTCTTTAGATAAAGGATATAGTCAGGTGGTTTGTTGCTGTCAATGATAGGAAGCTTAATGGCGAACTCACCAAAAGCTACAGTAGCCAGCAGAGCAAAAAGGGGAAACACTAATTTGGAAGGCATCCTTTTAAGTGTTGCTTCCAAATAAGACATTCCCCAACCAGCTGTGATTAATACAAGTAGATTAATCCAAACCGAGAATCTGACTAATACTCGAAAAGAAGGCATTAAATAATAAAAGAGATAAGAGGGTGAATAGAATTTATGACCAGCTATGGTAAAGAAGGGTGGTCCAGTGATGGAAAGTAAGAGAAAGATAGAGAGTATAAATGAAAGAACGCGCTGACCATTTAATGATTTCCAACGCCTCCTATGAATAAGCAACGTAAACAGTAAAAAGAATAGAGTGGTATATCCAAGGTAAACGCCCCCAGCCTCTTGGGGGTCGTAGTTTTGTGCCAGAAAGTATTCAGTGTTTTTCAGTTGATTGTAGAGGTCTTGAGACAACTCTCCAAGAAATAAGCTGTCCGTTGGGGGAATGAAAAAGTACCAAGGTCTAAATGAGTACGAGAAGAAATCTTCCAAGGTTCTGTGAGGCACTACGCCTTCCAGATCAGCTTTTTCTAGATGCGCTTTTGAATATCTGTTGAACACATAGGAGCTATGGATGAAGGGAGTTAGGTTGGGTATGATTACTAGTGCAATAACGGGTATAGTTATCTTGAGCAAGCTAGCAATTGCTTTCGTTAATGTTTGTCGAAGGTAAGGTTGGTGGCGGACAGTGGCTAAAGTAATGATGGTTTCTGATATTGAAAGTAAAGATATTCCCACAAAACCTATATAGCCATAATAATTACTTAGATAAAATATTCCTGCTAGTAAAAATCCCAGCTTCCAAGTTTGTTTTGACAAATAGGACGATAGGATAAGTGGGAAAACAAAAGTGAAATAAAGCAGTTGTGAATTTGAGGCTACCCGATATAAAAAATAGGGAGAGAGGCTGTAAAGGGTGGAAAGAATAATTATGGTATACGTGGAGTATTTTAATTTGGTAAATAACTTGGAGCTGAAATAGAATGTTAGAAGAACACTGACTAAAATGAGTAAATTATTAGCCAGGAAGGGATTAAAAATAGATTGAAACAACCGTATGATCAAATCGCCGATAAATTGAGGCGTGTATGAATAAGGTTCTACTGCGGAGGTGTGAGGATAACCTAGTAAATAAGTTTGTTTGGTTGCATTAAGCCAGCCTTTAAGTAGCTCTGGGGCTAAATCATTCATTTCACCAAATGTTTTTGTGGTAAGAAAATTAAACACTTATTATTTTTTAGACGATAGCATGTATATTGTAATAAATATGAGTATGGCAGTATATGTAATTAGTGTTATAGGTAATAACTTTTCTGTAACATCTTGAGGAGCATAATAAATATCCATATCTAGGTTTCCTTTGTATAAACCTGGGTTCACCCACCAACCATTTTCGAAGTTGTTAACTAAGTAATGTTGCACAGTTACCTCACTTGGAGGGGTTGTTCTCACTTTCCACCTAGGATCAAATTGTTGGTTAAGAATTAAGCCAAACTCACCAGCTACGTTTTGCAGTCTTATTTTGTATTCGTGTCGATTTGATTTTAGTACCGTCACCTCTGGAGGATTATTCCCTGACAACTGTTCTTCGATTAGTGGAGCTATTTTTTGAGCTTCCCTGATGAAATTTATTTGTTTGAAAGCATGGTTTATATCGTCTGTTAGTAAATAGATGTTTACCTTTTGAGGGTAGTAGGTTTTATCTATTTCTATATTGATGTTAGGTAAGGAACCTTCCTCAAAATCATCTGGTTTAAATTCTTCTAACCACTTTTCCTTAACTTCATAAAGCTTCCTGTTTTTCAACAAATCGTAACCTGAAACTTGCGTTTCTTCCCTAGTGATAAGAATGGCAGAAGGTGAGATAAGGGGGATGATTTGTAATCTCCAAGAGAACGAGTTGTCTGGTTCTAATTGATATTTATATACTGTAAATTCGGAGTATTCCTCATTGAGTAAATATTTCCGATGGTCTTTGTAGCTCTTTCTAAGGGGATTCTTCTCGTCCAGCAGTTTCATGCCAAGCTCCTGTTGGCTCAACCTAACAAAATCACGGCTTGAAATTGAGGTTGTTTCCGGGGGTGAAGAAAGTTGAACAGCCAATGCCTCCTCCCACAAAAATAGGTTGTAATTTTTGTCCTTTTTTTTAATAACGAGCATTTCTTGATATCTATTATTCTCTGCATCTTCCAGTTGTTGTAACCACTTGGTGTAATAGGAATATGTGTCTAGGTTTTGTAATTCGTGGGCTTTTCTTAGGTAGTTTCTACACTTTGTAATCATGCCAAAAAGACTATCTGATGGTTTGGGATTCCATTCATAGGAGATTTCTTTTTGAAGTTGGGTATATAGACGGAGATGTTCTTCTTTAAGATAATCAGTTGCCCCATATTTTTCCATTTCAGACACACGTTTACTAGCGTTCCAGATTAGAAGATCAATCCTCTTGATGGGATCTTTCTCTTTATATAATTGATACTTTTCCATAAGTACGGTTATTTTGTAAGCATTTGTGCCAGGTTGCCTGTTTACTTCAGGCCAACTCCAGCCACCATGCCACTTGTCAATGTTTGAGATTTCAATTTTTTCTAAATTGTGTTTAACCACCCTAAATTGATTAAAAGAGTTGATAGTGCTTGGATGAGTAAAGAGGGATATCTCCGGGTTGTGATTTTTAAGTGCAATTACTTCTGTTGCCGAAGCAGTGCCCTGCAAAGCCTTGTTTATGCCTGTAATTGGGGTATGGTCTTGTTCTACCTCAAAAAGGCTAATTACTCTATTTTTATTGCTAAGCACCTGATCAGATATTTCTGCTATTTCCCCAGAGCCCCTTATCTTTTCCAGAAGAGCCCAATCTTCAGGTAACAGGGACTCGTGGTAAAACACCAAGTATTTAATATTAAGCATCTTAAGCGTCTGCTGTATCGCTTCTAAATCTTGCGTGTAGAGGCTTTCCATAAACACAGCTAAAAGTTCTTTACTTGCTGAAGAATCTTTATCGCCAATAATAATTGGACCGGGTTTTTGGGAATAGATTGGAAATATGGCGGACGCTTCTTGAAAGGGACCTTTATAAATTTTCGTACTGAAAATGTTTACCCCTTGACCTTGTGGGAGATACAGTACCCGCCCCTCATTGTTCTGATGGGTAATAAAGGAATCAACTTTTTGGTATTGCTCATCAAACTGATATGTTCGTAAAGAGATATCTTCTACTATGGTCTGATCACCGACAAGCTTGAAGGTGATGAAAGGATATGTTGATAGAATAAGGAGGGCACAAATAAACAACGTGACCAAATATTTCCCACGTTTCCAAAGATCATTTAATAGGATAATTGAGAGTGTTACCATTGAAAATGATATTAAAACTTCCATTCTGGCAACATCTCGAATGATATTTGCGAAGGGCAAAAATGTTAATCTTTGGGGTCCTAAGAGGTACAGTATGAAGGGTAATCCGTACAGGCAAATAAATAAATTTTTATCTATTCTTGTGTTTTTTACGTACTTAATTCCTGTGATAAATAGTAAAGTGAGCGTATATGAGAGAGGTTTGAGCATATTTGGGTAACTACTTTCGTATGAGTAGTTAAATAAGGAACCCCACCCTTTAGCAAGGTTAAGGATAGAAAGCTTCTGCCAGGTTCCAAGGCTGATACTAGATAGAACATTTTCCCCTCCATACAAAACTGGGTCTGGATAGAGAAAAAGATTGATGATCCAGTGTATGTTTGCTAGGAATAGGATAAAACCAACCACAAAACTAACTTTGAATACCGGCAATATGTTCTTTTTGTCCTTAAAGATATAAAGCAGTCCTAGGCTTAAGGTCGCAAACGAGTACCAGATGATTGTTGTTGACTGGATCATTGCGAGTGACCACAACAATCCAGCAAGAATCGTGTGGAACAAATTATGCCTTTTAATTGTTTTATCCAGAAGGACAATATAGAAGGGAAATAGACCCATACTTATTAGAATATTGATCCATCCCATTACAGCAAAGTTAAAATAGAATGGTGAGGTTATATACAAAAATCCTCCAAAAAATGAAAACCTTTTTCTAAGGCCAAGGTATCTTAGCAGTGTGTACATACCAATGCCTCCTAAGGTAAAAGAAAAAAGAAGCAGGGATTTTGACAGAGCTTCCCCAGTCAAATTTAAAGAGGAAAATATTTTATAAATTGGAACAAAGGGAACATCTGTCAGATAAGAGCGATACCCACCTAAGAATGTTGATATCGTTAACCAGGAAGAGGTGGCTGCTTCGGCAGCTCTGTCCATCTGTTCCGGGGTATAAGGCAAAGACCAATCACCACCCAGAAACATCCCCTTACTAGCTAGTGGTTTCACTAGTAACAAAACAGAGATTATAAAAAAGAGAAGAGTAACAGTATAGAAATCTATTTTAAAACTATTTAGAAAATGCTTCCAAAGCTTGAAGTTCAATTTCAAAAACTTTATTCCAGTCATATCTTAAGGCTACTTGCTGTAATTTATTAGCCAGGGCAAAATAATTGTTACAGGATAGCTGGAGGATTTTAATGACTTCCTGGGAGAAGTTATTTTTATTTCCGAGTGGGGCTGTGGGAAGTAAATCTCCAAATATTTCTCTGTAAACAGGAAGATCATACACTACAGGTATGCATTTGCATAGAATTGCTTCGAATAACACTATACTCCAGCCTTCCTCGTAAGAAGGTTGCATAAACACTTTAGCTACTTTTAAAGCCTCATAAATCTCTTGTTTTTGTTGCACATAACCATGAATATTGGAATTATTAGAACAAGAGTATTTTTTAAAATCTTGTGAGAGTATTTTTTTTGTTTGGGGATCTATTGAACCAAATATATCAAGCCGTAATTTTGGGAAAACAAGCTTAACTTGGTTAGTAATAAAAGCAAGATCACCAATACCCTTGGTTGGATTGACCCGATTAAAAAAAACTAAGTTAGAACCAACTTTTTTTTGAGGAAGAACACCAATAACTTTTTGTGTTTGGTTTAGATTCAATCCGGCATAAGAAACAACAATCGTTTGTGAGAATCCTTTTGCTTCTAACTGCTCTTTTATACCTTGATTAAGCACAAAGATTAATGCCGCTCTCTTTTTTATCAGGTACAGACTTATATTTTGTAGCACATAAGATAGCACTCCTCGGAACCAATAATTTTTTCTTTTCCAGGGGGGTTCATTTAGATGATAAATACAGGCAGCCCACATCCCTTTTCTTTTAAATAAAAATACTGGCACTACGTTACAAAAGAAATCTCCTGTGGTGTAGTAAATATTAAATCTTTTAGTAAGTAGAATTGAACAAGCTTCAATGGTGCGTAGTATATACGTGGGTAAAAAAGAAGCCACTCGATTTTGGTTGAAGAGAAGTTTCTCCAACTTTGTTTTACCAGTGCTCAAAAAAGAGTGATTAGAAAATGATTTTTGAGAAAAATATGGTGCTATAACACTTATCTTGAAACGACCAGACCCATGAGCCCTGTTAATAATTTCAAGTGATTTAATATCACCGCCACTGCTGATTGTGGGGGATATTATTTGGTTAAAAAGAAACAAAATAGACTTCATTCCGACTTTTTAGGTATTGCCAAAAAATATAGCTCCCGGACAAACCATTTAAACCCAAGCATCCTGTTTAGGAATAAAACCATACGATGCATAATTGGTAGAGACTCCAATTGTTCGCCCACCTTCCCAAAATCATTTGGGTGCTTACCTTCATAGATTATTTTTCTGCCAATTACTGAAAAATCTTTTATGGCCAATCTCTCCAGAGATTTCATAGTATATGTGTGGGGGTGTCCTACGTTTCGTAATACTGTTCTCTCCGCTACTATTCTTGTTGCGGCAATAAACGGGTTGTAAACATAACATGCAAAAATAAAATAACCTTCGTCCTTTATTACCCTTCTAATCTCTTTTAGAACAGTTTGTGGGGAGTAGGTATGATCTATAACGTTTCTGCAAATCACTAAATCGAAATATGTGTTGGGGTAGGGGAGCTCTTCTGCCATTCCAGACACTATTTCCACTTCTTTGATCTGTTCTTTAAGCTTTAGTTTATCGGCTAAAGGTTCAATCCCGTAGTGCTTTCCAGATTTAAAAAGTCTCGATACACATGTGGCTCCGCAACCCACATCTAATATTTTAGAAGAGTTGTTGAGGTTGAGCTTCTTTTCAAGGCTTCTAAACAACGCCTTGTACTTCTTATTAGCTTCTTCCCATTCCGCTCCCACAACGGCGTCTCCCACCTCCCATTCAGCTAGTTCAAATTCTTGTGCATCACGCCACCTTTTATCACTTATCTTCATTACCATAATCCTTAACAGCTAATGCGGCTACTGCCATTGAAGAAGTACTCAGACGAAACTCCTTATTATTGAAAGAATCAACCCAAGTCAGAAAAGCCAAACCTCGTTGCAGAATTTTACTCATTATTCCTTTGGTATGGTCGTAGTTGTCTTCTGTATTCCACTCGAATTTCTCCATCGCTTTCCTCACTTCTTCACCGACAGGTAGTGTGGTATAAAACTGTTTACCTGTGTATAAAACGAGATGGTTAAAGGGAACACCATAATGAGTGAGGACCTTCAAATTTTTAACTGAAAATCCAGTTTTAGTTAGTAACAAATACAGTTCTTTGGGGGTGTATAACCTTTTATGGTCATATGCCCAGATACCTCCCCAGAAACCACTTTTGGGATTGAAATGACCCAACCCCATCGCCCCTCTAATTTTATTTAAGGGGTCCCATAACAAGGGATAGTTGCTGTTAGGAACTGTAACCGCTAATTTGCCTCCGGGCTTGAGAACCCTAAAAAGCTCTTCGGTAGCTTTATCATCTTCAACGATATGTTCCAGTACTTCCGAGCAAATAATTTTATCAAAGTAATTATCTGGAAAATTTAGAGTAGTGAGGTTTTGTTTTTGTATGGTTACATTTTTATACTTAGCAACCCACCTTTCAGCCATTTTGAGTAGATCATTATCGTTGTCAATTCCCACAACCCGACAATTGTATAATTCGCTTAAGACCATTAGATAGAACCCTTCTCCACAACCAGCGTCCAGAACCAAATCTTCCTCTTGTAGCTCTAGATATTCAAGAAGCGTAAGTATGCGCCTTTTGAAATTTAAATCTCCCACCTTGGATAATATTTTTTCAAGTTTGTTAGTCATAATTTTTTTGCCAATACTGCTAGGCATGGGTTAAAAAATTCGCTATTACGGCAAAGATACAATACGCCTCTTTTTATTAAGTGGTGGTGGATTTTATCAAGTTGTACTGGTGTATAGAATCTTTTTACCCACACCATATTTTTATTAAAACCGCTTTTTATGTGATATTTTCGCAGCTGTGCTTTGGTGAATTGTAGCTCATACCCGAAAATCATATGCCTACCTTTAAATATTCTTACATGTATAAATTCTAATAGTTGCCTTAAAATCGGTAGGTTTGGGAGCCCTCCCCAGAGAGACCTATACACTAGGTTTCCAGGATTAAGGTGGGGAACTGTATTAATGCAATAACCATTTTTTTTTGTAATTCTATAGAGTTCACTTACAACCGCTTGTGTTTTTTTAAAATGTTCTATAACTCCACCCCCGAAGGAAAAATCAACCGATTCTGCTTTCAGGGGCATGTTTTGTATGTCACCATGGACAAGCAAGAAGTTATCAAAGCCTCTCTCTTTAAGCCTTTTATTAAGGTAGATAAGAGAATTAGGTGAGACGTCTATGCCAATAAAGAACCAACCTTGCTTTGCATAATGTTCTCCTATGAAACCACTACCACTGCCCAATTCTAAAAACACACGCTTATTCCCTCTGATTTTCTCTGAGATGGGAGTAAGCTGATTAATTGTCGGTTCAAAGAATGTTTTTTGGTAATCTTTTTCAAGTTTGTTAAGATATTCTTCATTTGCGTATATTTTATTCCATTTGGAAATAGATAGCATTGTATCTTCGTTGTCAACAAAAATAAGACTTGGTATTTTTCCTTCTAATAATTCAAAAGGAGTATGGCAAGCGGAGCATTTTATCAATTTTTCTTTAACAACCAAGTTACTGCGACACTTGGGACAGCAACAAAAGTTACGGATGGTTTGTAGATGTGCTTCTTTATCACTCATTATTTCTTTCGTGCTACACCCCAATAAGCCCAAGCTGCTTTAAGTTGTAGGCTGTTAGGTAAAAACCTTAGCCAAGCCAGGAAGGGGTTAAGACCAATCTTGTGGGTAAGGTTAGTGTAAAAATCCAGTTCAAGATGTAACGGCTGAAAGTTAGTATACAACATCAACTCAATTAAGTTAGAAGGGGAAAAACTATATAAATGATTTCCATTTCTGGTGAAATATGGGTACTTAAGGTGGATAAGACTTGCTTCGTTTGGCAGGGAGACAATAAGCAGCCCGTCCTTTTCTAGTTGTTCCCAGCTATACCTTAACATTGAAATGGGGTTTTCTAGATGTTCAAGAATATGAGAAAGGAAAACAGCCTCAAACTTTTCAGGTAACGGTTGGGGGTTATTAAAATTCATCTTTTTAACCCGCAAACCCTTTCCCCTTGCCTTCTCTAGGTTTTTATCTGCTAAATCTAATCCAAAGGATCCTTGACCAAAGTGTTTAAGATACCCACCTTCCCCGCAACCAACATCAAGCACCTTTTTACCGCGAACGAAGGGAAAAATGGCTTTCATGAAAGTGGGGGATACTTCAGTAGTGAACTGATATTCTTTATCGTATTTCATTTAGTCTTCTCGTAGTAATCCAATATAATCTGGGCATTACTTTCTCCATAGTGCTTGAGAGCATACTCCCTTGCCTTGATTGCTTTTTGTTTTAATTCCTCGTTTTTATTGAGAATTTCTCTAAGGGTGTTGCTAAGCTCTGTTGCTGTTGGTGCTGGAGATAAATAATAGGTAAAGGAATCATCTAGAAACTTTGGAGGTGATCCACGACGAGTTACTAAAAGAGGTGTGCCACAGGCGGCGGCTTCAATTAAAGTAGCTGAAAATCCTTCCTCATACAAATAAGGAGATACCACCAGCTCGCAAAGGCTGTAAAGACAGATCAATTTTTCTCTTTCCTGTTGGTCTTGTTGCCTAAGGGTACCGTAAAAATGAAGATTGTGATGTTTTTTGGCTACGGCGTTAATAGAATCTTCTAAGGGACCCTGCCCCACAATATGAAAACCAATGTGAGGTAGTTGCTTGACTGTCTCTAAAAATAATAAAACACCTTTTTTTTCAATCAATCTTCCCACACCAAAAAGGACATTAAGTGGTTCTGTCACTTTGAGAGCCTGCTGACATTCAGATTTATCTTTGGGTTTAAAAATATTGGTTTCCACCCAGTTGGGATGTATACCTACCTTTGAAGGTTTCAAGCCGATTTTAAGTAGCTCTGCTCTAGCTATTTCTGAAACAGCTAGCACCCACATATCCTCTAATATATTTTTAACAATAAGCGACAACAGTTTTCTGTGACTGAAGTTATACACCGCATGGGTACTAACAACTATATGAATGGGGTGTATCTTTTGGAGAACTTTGGCAATGGCAGCTGCCACAAGACCATGAGCATGAAGGCAGTGAATATCTTTATGGTATCTAACATAGTAACTTAAGCTTTTATAAAAAAGACCGGGGAAAAGATACAAAAACTGCAGGGGGAAGTAATTTTCTAGCTTGTTAAATAATCCCCAACCAAACCACTGTTGTCTGTAAATTTCGAATTTTTGTCCTTGCTCATGCTTTGCGCCTCTTGTTTTTACCGTGAGCGGTTGGTATGTAATGACAGTAGCCTCATAGTTATTACTAGTGATAAATGAGAGCAGCTTGTCAATATGACTTTCCACACCACCCAAATTGGGTCTGACAAAAGGGCAGATGATGAGTATCTTTTTGTAGTTAGTGGGCATCGGTTTTGAGGAACTCTGTAAGCATGTGGTCTATAATCATATGCATATCCTCCACAATCCCATAACTTGAGCTGTTAATGAGGATGTGATGATCCGCAAGATGTATTGCTTTTCCGCCAGCAAAACCTAAGAGAGCAAAACTTTTTATCTGCTTTTGTTTAGCTACTTTTAGTAGCTTGATGATGTTTTTAGAGTTACCACTTCCCGTGATGACAATAAGAAGATCTTGGGGGTCCGACATCACCCGAAAGGGTTCTGCGAAGATATCATCATAAGATGAATCATTAGCCCACGCCGTGAGAAGAGCGGAGTTGTCAGTTAAGCTTATTGCCCTGATGGCCCTGTCTTTATTGACCTTGGGGTTTGGTTCTAGAGTAGTTTTTTGAAGATCAGTAACCATATGGGAAGCTGTGGCAGCACTTCCCCCATTGCCTGCAATAAACACTGTTCCCCCAGCATTTCGGCAAGCAATTATTAGTGATGCCAAGTGTTTTAGTTTCTTGATTTCTAGATAGTCAATTTCTTTCTTGAGCTCTTGTTTGTATTTAGCTAACTGTTTCATAGACGTTCTTCAATAAAGATAATCTTACTGCCATCAGACTCAAAGTTATATTTGATCGGTGTTAATTCCTTGAGTTCTTCTTCAATCTGCTTATGCTTGTACCGTGGTGCATAAAGCATTAGGAAACCACCACCACCGGCTCCTAAAATTTTACCACCTAAAGCGCCTTTCTTTTTAGCCCTTTCGTACCAATCATCAATCTGGGGATTACTAATACCTCCGGCCAATTGTTTTTTCAATTGCCAATTAATATCCAATAATTGACCAAAGGTTTTCAATGTTCCTTCTTCTAATACTAGGCGCATTTCTTCAGCTAACTGAACCATCTGTCGCAAAATTATTTTTTTGGCTCTGTCTTGTAGTGTGTTGTTTTTTTGCTCTTTTAATATTGAAGCAGAATTACGAGTGATACCTGTATAAAGGAGCAACAAATTTTCCTGCAGTCGGTTGATAGTGGGACCGGTACAAATTATGGGTTCAACAGTAACTGAATCGTCTGGATTGAAACGGATATAATTGAGGCCTCCATAAGCGGCGGCATACTGATCTTGTTTACCAATCGGTTTTTTACATAACTCTATCTCTATGTTTGAAGCTTCTTTAGCAAGGTATTCAGGCGTGGATATTTTACCCTGGTAGGCACGGAGAGCATTAAGCAGACCTACAGTATAGGTGCTTGAAGAGCCTAAGCCAGTGCCAGTTGAGGGTATATCTGAAATAGAGGTTATTTCTATGCTTTTGCTAAGATCAAGTTTGTTTAAGGCTTCTCTAATGAGTTCGTGTTTTAGATTTTTAAGTGATGCTACTATTTCCGTAATTGAATAGGAAGCTCTAATTTGATCATCAAACTTTTTATTTACAGCAATGTAAATATATTTATTGATGGTAGTTGAAACCACAGCCCCATAACTATCTTTGTAGAATGCTTTCAGGTCACTCCCCCCGCCCACAAAACTTAATCTTAGAGGTGTTTTTGAGATTACCACGTCATATTGTGCGTCTTAATGTGTTGTATCATACCCTGATAATTAGTTGTTTTCTAGTCTTTGTATTTTTAATGATTAGTTGTATAGTGACTTTGATACCAAGATGCTAAATGGAAAATATAACCGTGCGTGTGTAATTATTCCCACGTATAACGAAGTAGATAATATTGAACAACTTATTCATGATATTGCTGCTGTTGCTGTGGGTATTAATATAATTGTGGTTGATGACAATTCTCCCGATGGCACCAGTGCGGTTGTTTCATCACTTCAAAAGTGTTATCCCCATTTATATTTAATCAGCCGGAGTGGAAAAGCTGGACGTGGCGGGGCGGTAATAGAAGGCATCAGAAGGGCAATGAATTTAAAGGCGGACTATATATTAGAGATGGATGCTGACTTTTCGCATGATCCAAAAGATATCATTAGATTTTTGGATATTATCCAAGATGGCTATGATGTGGTTGTAGGATCTAAACACCTTAGAAATAGTAAGATTGTTGGTTGGGACTGGAAAAGAAAATATTTGAGTCTGTGCGGCAACTTATTTGCCAGACTGATGCTTGGGGTTCCTCTTTGTGATTACACTAATGGTTTTCGCTGTTATACCCGTAAGTCTTTAGAAGCAATTAATTTTGAGCAGGTTCATGCTACTGGTTATGTTGTTCTTTCGGAAATGATTTATCAATTACATCATCTGGGTTATAGAATAAAAGAAGTCCCTATTGTCTTTGTTAATCGAAGACGCGGTTTGTCCAATCTGACTTTGGCTGAAGTGACTGGCGCTTTTAAAACCATTGTGGCTATAAAAAAGAAAGAGATTCTTACTCGATTTCATGAGATTTTTAAACATTAAGATACTTTCTAAATACCTTGCCCCAGCTAAGGCTTTGGCAACTAAGTTTGTTCATTCAAGGTGGTTTATTTTTCTCACACTTTTTTTTCTAATCCTCATTTTTTATTGGTCTTTCACAGCGGGGGTAATGTATCCAGCCCAAGATGGTGCTTTGCCAATTAGTTATTATGCCCATTTATACACCGGTTATTTAAATTATGGGGAATATTTCCTAACCAACACCTTTTCGTATACAGAAGATTTAATCACTAGCTATGTTTTTATGGGTGCTTCTCCCTTTGACCCAGTTTTGAGAGTGTGGTTCTTTATCAGTCAGTTACTTAATCTGTCCGTATTAACCTCCTTTTGGTGGTATCTCATTATTTACATTACGTTCGGTACTATTGCCGTATATATTCTAGGGGAGACGCTTCTTTTTAAAAATAAAAGTTCTTCTTTTTATTTAGCTGTTGTTTTCTCTATGTCAGGATATTTTGTCTCCAGCACTTCTATTCCCAGCTTTATTATTCCTTTTGCTTGGCTACCAGTAATTCTTTTATTATCCTTGTCTTGTTTTAAGTACCAGCGCTTGGGAGATTATTATTTGTTGTCTTTGGGGCTATCCATACTAATTACCACCTATATTACTTTGGGAATTGGTATTAGCCTCTATTGTTTTCTTTTTATTCTTCCCTTTTTGTTAAATTACTGGCTTAACTACAAAAATAGAAGAGCGCTACTTTTTAAAAGGCTTGTGTTTTTTGGAGGGCTTTCGCTGTTTTTTAACTCGGTGATATTCCTGGTTTATATTAGATATCTAAATGGAAGTATTCGTTGGTTGCAGGATTTAAAATGTTTCTATGTGGGTATTCCCCCTCAAATATTAAGTTCCAATCGGTTTATTGATTGGCAATGGCTGTTTAATATTTTTATGCCCAGTGATTTGTTAGCTACTTGGAATGGGTATGGAAATGGTAGTCTGTGGATCAATAGTTTTTACTATCTAGGAATAGCCTCTTTTATTTTGGCCTGTTTGGGAATTGTGGTGTTAGGTAACAGAAAAAGGTATCGTTTGTTTGCTACAGGTTTATT
The DNA here is from genome assembly GCA_964592525.1 of uncultured Candidatus Saccharibacteria bacterium. Classification (GTDB taxonomy): domain Bacteria; phylum Patescibacteriota; class WWE3; order CAZQFB01; family CAZQFB01; genus CAZQFB01. The sequence continues at coordinate 198,990 of CAZQFB010000001.1, forward strand.
GATAGCAACAATGTTCGCCTTTTTCTACGCCCAAGGACATCCCTTACCGAGAATGATTCCTTTTTTTAATACCCTCACAAAGTATCCCCATTTTTCTAGACCACTTATTATTTTTAGTGCTCTATTGCTATCCGCTTTTGGGTTTAATGAGCTTTTTGTAGCCAAGAATAAAGTGATCAAAGACTTGAAAGTATTATCGCTAAAATATTTTCCAGCGTTGCTTATTTTGGCCGCACTGTTTCTACTCCTGGTTCATTTATCCGTTGGTGCTAAATCCAAACCAGACGAAATTGTGTACTCTCTTTCTTATATCTTTATTTTGGGTATCTTATACGTGGTAGCTATGGTATCTAAGCGTAAGAAGTTATTTTTATCTTTACTGCTTTTTGATTTATTCTTTTTTCTCTCATCCAGTATTCCTCTGGTTGATTACCCACATAAGAGAACACTTGCCAGTATTACGGCCGTGTTTCTAAATAGTGATCGGTCGTTTAAGATTCCTCAGCTTCAAGAATATTCTGTAACAAAACCATTTCCTGGTATGCATTTTGGAGCTAGTGCTGTCTATAGTAGGCAAAGTCATCTTCCCTCACCCGAAACTGGTTTTATGTTGCTTAGGCGAACGGCTTTAAGTAACAAAGAGATTAATGATACTTTTATAAGTGGTAAACAGCGTTTCAACGCCTTGTCTATGCTGGGGGTTTCTAAGACAAGGTATTTTGTTGCACCTGCTGCTCTTATGGTAGATCAATACGAGGATCTTTATCCAAAACTTAGTCTTCTTTATGAAGAATTAGACCGCGAAAAGCCTTGGCAAGGGGCGGAACCAGTTGTTGTTGTGGGTAATGACCATCCTTTGCTGGCAAAGGTGTCGGGTGAGTATGGGCTAAGCGATACAAAGGTAACAATTCATACTGATTATGAGGAATATTTATCTTCATTTTCTAGAGATAACCAGCGCACTCAAGTTACTTTAGAAAAAGAATACTTGGTGGATGTGGGTCGGGGTGTTTATAAGTTTACAGGGGAACTTCCTGTGGCGCAGGAAATTGTGACTGAAGGTATTTCCGCTGAGCGCTTATGCCTTTTAGTTGAGGATGCTGGTGGTAATTACTATTATCCCTTAAGTGGGGATATCTTTAATTTTGATGAGTCGCCTCCAGAGGGGGAGCCCGCCAATAAAAAGTATATGGTACCTAATAATTATTTTTACGCTTCTTACTTAGAGACTGACGGAGAAGCATCTTTTTTTATCAGAAGACCAACCAACCAACCTGGTCTGGATTTAGAAGACTTAATCTTGTTTATCAAAGATCCCTGTTATAGTCCATTTACTGGTAGTGACGACTTAAGAGAGGAAAAAGTGGTTATTCCTTCAAGTGATTTTGTTTTTGAAAAAGATTTTAAGAACACTGTACTCGCCTATTATACTGGGGTATTGACGAATACAGAGTTACCTTCTTATTTTGGCAAAAGTTTTAATAGGGTAACAGTAACTGATTTAGAGGGAAGAAAAATTGATTGGTTTGAAGAGCATAGTAATCAGGAAGCCAGTTTTGAACTAGAAGACCAGGTTTTGAGAATCCTCTTAGATTATTACGCAAATCCGGTTATTGCGAGTCCTATTCAGGTAAATTTTAGTGTTATTGACAAAAAACCCTATCCACCGGAAATAGAAATTGTTAATGAAACGCCGGATCAAGTATTACTCAAAGTACGTTCTGAAGAACCATCAATAGTTGTTGCCCGTCGGGTGTTTGAACCTGATTGGAAAGTTTTTGTTGATGGTGAAAAAGAGAAGGTCTTTTCTGTAAATGGGTTGTATCTTGGTGTAGAAATGCCTGCGGGTGATCATGAAATCAAGTTTGAGTATAAGCCTTTTTGGTTGGGGTTTATGAAAGAGTTAGTGCCAGTGTACGCTATTGTGATTCCCGTGTTAATTCTTATACTTCGCGGTAGAAGCCACCGCGAGCAGGATTCTTGATTCAACTCTCCTCATCTGTAATAGGATGGATACAAAGTAATCACCACTAATAATATTTATGCCTTTGGTAGAATTTGGTTGCTCCTCTCAAGTTTAAGAACGCTCATTATTATAAGGGTAAACAAACTAAGGGCTAATAAAAAGCAGAGCCACACAATGTCTGATTTATGATTAAATTCAATGAATATTCCCGAGAGAAAATAAAGCTCCAAGGACATGAAAAAAAAGTAACTAAATAATAGAAATAACTTAACTTTTGTTGACTTTGCGGTCATCTCTCTAACGATTATTCCTAGTATTAAAGGGATGATAAGGGGATAAATAGCAGAAAAGATGCCATAAGAAGTACCTGAATATACAAGTAAAAACAAGGCAAGGGGTGTGAGTATAAACCATAGTGCTTGTCTGTATTTAACATTGCTAATTACGTTTTTGGTTTTAAGAATGAAGAATATGGCTAATACGGGAGTAATTGCAAAGACTAGTGATCTACTTAGTAAATTTCTAAAGTAAGCAAGGGATGTAAAATTTTCATGATAAGTGAGAGTGTAATCGGGAAGGAAAAGGTTTATCAAATTGAATATTTTATCTGCAATAAATTGTTTTGGAATATTACTAAGACTTTGGGCATAGATATTGCTTGATAAGGATCCGCTAACTAAGTAATTGTTAGAGAAGGTAGTCCAAAGAATAAAGGTAATAATAGAAGGTGAGAAACTTATTATATACCCATAAATTATATTATTGATTCCCTTTAATCTAGATAAGTAGTAAATGCCCACAGAAGCAATAATTATCATTGCCAAGGGGTGAATGAATAGAGACATAGCAAGGAGTAACCCGATAATGTAAAACGGAATATGTGGTCTCTTTAGAATAGCTAACGCTAGGATTGCTGGATAAAAAGCTATATATTTTAAGTGGACTTCAGTTGAAAAAGCCATAAATAGAAAAGGTACATTCATAAGCATTAATAGGCTCACTTTTTTGGCGGTGTTTGTATTAAGGTACCTTTTAATCAAAATGTAAACGGAACAAAAATATAATGATACCAATACATTAGTGAAACGTTGGTAAATAAAATGACTTTCACCAAACATTTTAAGTATAGGTGCGGTAATCAGGGCTAACATTGGTGTGCGGTCAAAAATTGAAGCTTTTTCGTGACCCAAAAGGTAATATTCAGTTTCTTCAGAATCTAATTCAACCCGATTTAAAATGATTCTCGCAATGCCCCAACTGCGTGTATTATCAATATGGTAACCGTAGTAACCACCACCCCTACAATCCGGTGGATATTTTTGCTCAACTAAATACTGTTCAATATATGGTAAATTGACAAGAAAATCTCGTTGAGCTTGTACCACTGTTGATACCAAGGTGGCTATAATAGTGATGAATAAAATAAACTTTAACTCCCCCAGATTTTTATAAAGCCTATCTTTTAAGAAAGCATATCCTGCTAATATGAACAGTAAGAAAGGGATATAGAGCGCCAACTCAATACCTAGAAAATAATAGACCATCGCTGAAACGGCAAGGATAGATAAGAATATTACCGGACCGAAAGCCAACTTATTCTCTGGACTGATGTTTCTTCTTCTATATTGTTGCATGAGTTGTGCTAGACCGTAACCCGAGACATAGACTAAAATGTAGAATATTGCGGAGTAAATGATGTAAAAAGGGAAAGACTCATTATGTCTGCTCACATAGTCTTTCATCGCAAAGAGGAAGTTTACTTGTTTTCTCTCTAGTAAGTTAAAGTTTTTGATCGCTACGGCATTATCAAAAGCAGCTTTATGTAAGATAATTTCTATTTTTTTTGTTTCAAGTTCTTCCTGTAAGGTTTTACGGAATGATGATTTTCGATTACCTCTAACTACTTCTATGTAAGATGACCCAAACTCGGTTTCTGCTATAACATCAAAATCTTCAGCTAAATATGAAGAGGTATTATGAAAGTTGCCTGGGAAGTAAAACTCTACCCCAGAAATATTAAGTGGTTTGCTCAAAAGTATTTCTATTTTTTGGGGGGTGCTTCTCGTTATGTTTGTTACGACTAAAGCATTTGGTTCTGTAAGATTGCTAAATATTTCTTTAGGTTCGGAAAAGAGTTTAGTTGCTTCACTAGATAGCTGGTAGATGGTTGTTTGACCAAATAATAATGTCAAAAAAATAAGTGTAGCTAAGATAAGGGCGAAGTAATATTTTCTAATCATAATTTTATCCCAATTACCTTGTGCATCGGATTTAGAAAACCCACCTCATTGATTATGCGAGAGAATAGTGGTTTCAATTTTTTTGGTATATATTCCAGAACTAGTGGTACTTCGTATTTGTCTACTATTACTTTTCTGAACCCTGCTTGGCTATGAATATTCGCTATTGTGCTTGCAAGGAAAGACATTTCGTAACCATAGCGCATATGCTTAGCCTTGAGTACTTTGATATGAATAAATTCAAAGATCTCCTTTATTATACTTACATTTGGCACATTCCCCCACAATTGTCTATAGGTGAGACTGCCAAGATTTAGAGCTGGCACAGTATTAAAAGAGATTCCACCTGGTCGCAATAATCTATAAATTTCATTGACACTTTCTCTTGTGTTTTTAAAGTGTTCAATTACCCCTCCACCGAAAATGATATCTACAGAGTTATTTTTGAGAGGAATATGTCGTATATCCTCCAAAATCAAAATGTAATTCTTGATCTTTTTTTCATTAAGCAACTGCTCTGCTGTTTTTATGGCTTCTAAAGAATAATCTACACCAATAACCAGTTGACATTCAGGTGCTATTTTTTGCCCAAAGAACATCTCGCCACACCCTAGTTCTAAGAAAATACTGTCTTTAACCTCTCTTGCTTGTTCGATTTGTTTTCTTAAAAGAACATACTCGTTTGCATAATAATTATTCTTGGATAGGGAAAGGCTTTTTGAATTTTTTTTGTAGTAGTTATCCCATGATTTTCTGTTTATTAAGTCCTGGTTTGGTAGGTTGAGCTTTTTATTAATCAGACAATTTCCCTCAATCAAATACTCGTTATGGCAGCTTGGGCAATAATAGTTGTCTTTTCCCAGAACTAATGCTTTGGCGCAAATTGAGCAAAATAAATTGTTTATTAAAAAATTTTGTACTAACCGAGAAGTGCTCATAGGTAATGAAATGTTTCTATAAGCGCCTTATTAAATACCTTTTCCCAACTATATTCAGAAATCATCATAACCGCATTCTTTGAATATTCCTTAGTTAAATATATATCTTTTAAGAGGTTTTCAATTGCTTCAGCGAATTCAGCAACTTTGTATTTAGCTACAATACCTGCTTTATTTATTTTAATTTCTTCTGCAATTGAAGGTACGGGAGTAATTATTACTGGTAAGCCACAAGCTAAATAGACCTTAACCTTACCCACATCGGAGTAATTACTATAACTATCTGGATCTGGTACGTAGGGTGCTACGGCAATAAAGCTACGTGAAATCCTATTTTCAAGCTCGCTGTGTTTGTTAATGAAACCCGTGAATTCAACCCGATCCTCTATTGATAGGCTTTTCGCCAGGCTTATTAACTGCTCTTTGAGTTCTCCTCGTCCAATTATTATTAACTTACTTTGCGGAAAGTGTTTGTTGACCTGTGAAAAAGCTTTAATGAGTAGGGGGATTCCTTTACCTTTAACTAAATTTCCCATAAACACGATCTCCCATCTGTTTCTTTCTTCCACCGGAAGCCTTTTTATTTGATTGAAATGACAGCCATCCGGTACTGTTATCTGTTTAGCTGTTTTTTGGGGATCAACACCTCTTATTGAGCGCATTTTAGCCATTATAGAGGCACTGTTCCAGATTAGATTGCAATGATAACAGCAAAATTTGTCTAGTTGGTGATAGATATAGTTTAACAGCCTATTGTTAAATCTGTTTGGTGTATAGTCTACAGTCATGTAAATAACCTGTTTTACATAACCCAGGCGTTTAAGTAATAGTGCACTAAAAGTATTCAAATTATCCGCTGATATACAGTAATCATACTTTAAGCCTAATTTGATAACTAAATATACGGTAGCTAAAACATCTTTTAGGTAATAGATTAAGTCTGGTCCCTTAATGGTTATTATTGATTTCTTTGTTTTCAGTACCCCTTTTTCGTAGTGATGCAAGGTAGTATTTTTCTCTTCGGCATATGAGAAGGGGTGATTAATAAACACAGTGTGATAGGTTTTATCCTTTAGGAAATTAACTAGTTCATAGGCAGGTCCTGCGGGTATTGGCGCATGATTTATAACCAGAAAATTTTTATTGGTTAGATTCATTAACTAATTAAGTATTTTAACTATTTTAGCGGGATTACCTGCAGCAATGGTGTTAGATGGTACATGGTGTGTGACTACGGCTCCTCCGGCAATAATTGAACCATTACCGATAGAAACACCCTTAAATATCATTGCGCGCCGCCCAATCCACACATCATTGCCAATAGTTATTTTTTTACTCAAGAGCTCTAATTGTATAGATTCTTTAAGTTCTCTTCTACGCTTTTTATAGTTTAGGGAGTGGTTATTATGATCCTCAATGTAAACGTCAGAAGCAATATTACAATAATCTCCGATTTTGATTTTATCAGCAGCTCTTATAATTGTTCTAGGATGAATGATTGTGTTCTGACCGACATCAATTTTACCTTTTCCATGAGTTATTAGCCATCCTTTGATTTGAGTGTTTTTGCCAATAGTAATGCGACTTTTTTCCCCCGTTTCGTTTATCACCCCACCCCCCAGAAAGAACCTTACACCCTCACCATACCTGCATTTATTTCTTGCCAGCGTGTATTTAACTAAAGTACCGCCAATATTAAAACAGAGAAAATGAAATATTTTATAAGGATTCATGATGAATATTTATAGATAATATTATCTTTATACCAAGATACGGTTTCCTTGATTCCCGCGCTCAATTTATACTTTGGTTGGAAATTAAGCTCTTTTTTTGCTCTGCTGATATCTAATATTCTTATATCCTGACCACCTTTATTTTGTTTTTCATAAACCACTTTTCCTGTGTACGCCGTTTCTTGGACGATGATTTCAACTAATTTTTTGATGCTAGTCCTTTCTCCTGAGGCTAAATTAAAAAGATTTGAGTTTGTTTCGGTTTCTGCTGCTAACGTTATGCCCTTAATTAAGTCTGCGATGTATATAAAATCTCTTATTTCTTTTCCGTCTCCCCACACTTTTAGCTCATTATGGTGGAAGCATTTTGATATTAATGAGGGGATTACATGAGCATTTTCTAATGCGAAGTTATCTCGTGGACCGTAAGTATTATTGCATATTAGTGTGGTTATGTTCATTTTATACTGCATGCGGTAACATTCGGCTATCACCACTAAAGATCTTTTTGCCCAGCCCAAGCCTAAATGACTCTTGTCTATCTCCCCATCAAATAGACTACTTTCTTTGTAGGGTGGTTGGATGGAACTAGAGAAAGCTGGGGAGCAACTTATGAGTATAATTTTGGACACATTGTTAATTCTTGAGCTCTCAACGATATTCAAATCCATTATTGAGCAATTGTATAACTGTTGGGCTGGGTGCTCTCGACTATAGCCTAATCCGCCAATGTCACCAGCAAAGTGTATTACTAGATCCACGTTTTTCGTTACTTGCAGGCAATCTTCAAGTCGCATTAGATTTATTTTATCTTTGTCTGGGGCTAAGAGATTCTTTTGCAGTACTTTTTTGTTATTGATTAGATGACTGACAAAATTTGAGCCGATAAAACCGGAGCCACCGGTGATTAATATTTTCTTTCTTTGCCAATAATTGTTTTTTTTCATTTCCAATCAACCCTGTCTATCCAGGCTTCTCTGTTATCGGCATACCACTTAATTGTATGAGATATACCCTCATTCCACGAGTAACTTGGTTCCCATCCTGTTAGCCTATTTAGTTTTGAGAAATCTACTCTTAGTTCTTCAACTTCACTTTTACCAAGCCTTCCTCTCCAGCTTCCTGCATTACTTATTACTTTTTTATCTTGCCAATATCCAAGCTGTTTTCCGATGTTAAGTATCAGTTTCAACCATTTTTTCATAGATATAGTTTCACCGAAGCCAAAGCAGTAGACATTACCAGGTTTTCCGAAGAGGGCGACATGGATATGACCTAAAGCTCCGTCTTTTACAAAAGTGAAATCTCTTTTTGCACCTAAATATCCTAAAGAAATATGGTTTCTCTCTAGAGCTTGGGTAATAATGGTTCCAGTAATATATCTAGGATTTTGTCTGGGACCATAGTTGTTAAATTTTCGAGCAACGACTGTGGGTAAATTATAGGCTCTATGATAATTCCGGAAAAGAAAGTCGCCAGTTAACTTTGAGGTAGCATAAATACTTTGTGGGTTTAATGGCGAGCGCTCGTCAAGTATTAAACCCCCATGATCGTCAAATCGGTATAGGTCTTTTAAATTTTCATCTACATTCCCATATTCTTCAGAGCTTCCTGCATAACTAATTTTATAAGGATTAAGCTTTGTGTCTATTATTGTCTGCAGAAGATTGTGCGTTCCCAGATAGTTGGAATTGAACGTTTCAAAAGCTCTCTTCCAAGATTCTCCCACATGTGCTTGAGCAGCCAGATGAAATATTATAGGTCTCGGTTTTTGTTTAGAGCTTTTCTTTATTTCCATCAAACATTGCCGTAAAGATTCTTTATCTATTAGATCTGCTTTGTGAATGGTAATTTTTTTTCTTAGATGAGCTAGGTTTGATGTTGTTCCTGAAGAAACAGGTCTTAATATTACATGAACTTCAGCGCCATAATTTAAAAGCTCTTCTGTTAAGTGAGATCCTACGAAGCCACCAGCTCCGGTAACAATTACTGGTCGCCCGGATAATACTTTTTTAATCCTCTCATTAGTATTTTTCATTTTTTATTACCTCCGTTACGAAGAAAATATTTAATTTCTCGACAGATTCTATTAATATCCGAGTTGGTGAGAAAAGAAGATGATGGCAACCAGAGACCATGCTTAGATGCCCAGGTAGCATTGGTAAATGTTTCGTGTGATTGATGAACTTTTAAAGTATGAAGCGGAGGATATAGCTCAAGGGTTCCTATACCCACGCTATTTAAATAATTTTTCAAGTCTTGCGGTTTTTTTACATATATATCTGCAAACCAAGGTGTAGTCTGATTCAGATCTGTTTCCAGCATTTCCAGACCTGTTAGTCCAGTCAAATTATTTTCGTAAATTTGATAGATTTCTTTTTTTCTATCAATTCTAGCAGGTAGTTTCTTAAGTTGTGCAAGACCTATGGCAGCTTGCAGATCAGTGAATTTAAAGTTCCAACCAATTTGGTTATGATCTTTTGAGGTTCTATTTTTTCGCCCAAAATCTTTGAGTCTATAGAGCTTATTTTTGAGTTGTATGCTGTTTGTTACTACCATCCCGCCCTGACCGGTAGTGATAATTTTTGGTGTGGAGAATGAAAAGCTACCGCAATCACCAAAGGTACCAAGATGTTTGTTCTTATGGTACGAGCCAAGCGCTTGAGCTGCATCTTCAACTATTTTTAACTTGTGTTTCTTCGCTAAATCAAGAAGCTCTTTCATTTCTGGTGCTCGAGCATTCATAGCTACTGGGATAATTGCCTTTGTTTTGTAGGTTATCTTTTTTTCAACGAGCTTGGCATCAATTGTCAAATCTTCTCTTCTAACATCAGTTAGAACAGGTACTGCTCCCGCTAGAAGGACGGCATTTGCAGTAGCCACCATTGTCATATCGGGTACTATTACCTCATCATTAGGTTTTATTCCCAGGGCTAGTAATGAAAGTGTCAGGCTGATAGTACCATTGTTGACTGCAATCGCATGGGAGGCTCCTACAAATTCGGCAACGCGTTTTTCAAATTCCTCTGTTCTTTTTGCTTCAGTAATCCAACCTGATCTTAGACAGGCTAGTATCTCTTTCTCCTCCTCTTTGTCTGTTCTTGGTTCCATTTGATTTATTCTTTTCACGACAGAGCTTTCTCCTCATACCATGAGTCATATTTTTTATCCCTGGGGTTAGTGAACATCCCTTTTTCTATCGCTTCTTTTACCTCAACAAAGCCTTCCTCCACAGATTTATGGGGTTTAAACCCGAGATCTCTTCTTATTTTTTTGGTAGATACTCTGTAGGAGCGGGGATCTTTTTTTGTCTCTATTACTTCTATCTCAACTTCTGGCATATGTTTCTTGACCAATTCCATTAACTGCTGTTTCTGCATATTTTCCGAACTTGCGTTGTATATCTGTCCGCCGATCAGCTCTTTTGGAGCTTCTAAGCAACTCAAGTAAATATGAGCGGCGTCTCTTATATGCGTGAAAGCTCTCCAGGAGCTGGGGGAGTAAATTGTGATTTTTTTATCCAATACAGCCTCTCTTGCCAAATCATTTATTATTAAGTTGAATCTAAACTTAGGGGATAATCCAAATACCATTGCGAAGCGCAGGATACATGGATGTATTGGGGTAAATTTGTCTGAAAGGAGAAGATCTTCAGCTTTCTTTTTAGTGATAGTATAAAGCGTAGTTAAATCTAGAGGCGCTTCCTCGTCTACTTCAATATTATTCTCTACTGCTCCGTAGTTACTACAAGTTGAGGCAAAGATAAATTTTTCTAAGCCATTTTTTAATGCGGCATGGGCTAGGGCATTTGTTATCCCGTAATTTATCTGCTCTGTTACAACCGGATTATACTGGCAGGCTTCTTCTCCCACTAAAGCAGCCAAGTGTATCACTGAATCTGTATCTTTTATTACTTGGTCAAGGAAGCGCTTGTCTCTCAAATCACCTTTCATTAATTCAAAGTTGGGGTGTCCCACATTACCTATAAGACCCTCACCTCCGAACATCAAAAAATCTGCTACTCTAACTAAATAGCCTTTATCTAAGAGCATTGGAATTAGGGTTGAGCCAACGTAACCAGCCCCGCCAGTAATTAATATTTTTTTTCCCGTAGGCATTATTACAATATCTTCCTAACTTTAGTAAATAACCAGAGTTTTCTTTTTGCAGATATTATTGGAAATGAAACCATAAGCTGTAAAAGGTTTGTATAAAGTTTATCCACCATAGTGGCTTTATAAGACTGATAGTACATTCTTCTAGCTTTGATGGTTTGAGATTCCATTTCTTTAATTTGCTTAGATGTCATTGAATTGTCCAAAATCCTATACTTTATGAGTTTGTCTGGCAAGTTAGCAAATTTAGCATGTTTTCCTATTCTAAAATATAACTCATAATCTTCTGCGGGGTTAAAATCGGGGTTGTATAATCCAGACTTACGTAAAACGCTCCGCCTAATAATGATGGCTGGATGACAGAAAGGGCTATACCGAAAGATTTTACTTCTAATTTTCTTATCAGTAAGGTGATATTCTCTCTTGCCTATAGTGCGGCCAGAAGAGTTTATGATTACCATTGTCCCGCCTGAAATACCGACATCATCTTTTGTTTCCATCAATTTAACTTGTTTTTCTATTCTGGTCGGGTAAGAAATATCATCAGCATCAAAGCGAATAATATACTTGCCTTGAGCGATGTTTAAGCCTTTATTTAAAGTTCGGCTTAATTTAAGGTTTTCCTTGTTAAATATTAATTTAATTCTTGAATCTCTTTGTTTGTACTCTTTAATTATTTTGGATGTATTATCGGTTGATTTATCATCAATTATGATGAATTCAAAGTTGCTGTATGATTGTTTTAAAATACTTTCAATTGCTTCGCTGATGTATTTTTCAACATTGTAAGCAGGGGTTAATACTGTTACTAAAGGTTTTGTCATCTTATTGGCGCCAAGCGGATCTTGGCAGTTCTTTTGTTGATAAGAGACCTTTTAAAGTGCCTAGTGAGTATTCCCAGAGAGTAATGAGGCAAGCTAGGGGGTGAAAACACCAGGCTTTATCTTTAATCTTCCCATATCCTCTAGCGCTATCTAATAAGGGGGGGATTAATAAAGCGCTATAAATTGTAAACTTGATAATGGCTACCTTGCCTCTTTTATCACTGGACCATGAGATATTTCTATGATTCTGGCTTTGGTGATAAAGATAATCCGAGACTCTTCTTTTTTGTTTTCGTTTAAATTTGATAATACTAGCTTCGCAGAAGGTGTGGATAATGCCAATCTTTACCTTAGCTATTTTGAGGTAGTTTCTTTTTCGGACCTCGCTTGCGATGATGTCTATGTCAAAAAGATACTCCTGGTTAATAAGGGAGTTTTTTAAAAAAGGTGTTTTAAAGATAGTGCCATTGGCGCCAATGGTTGGGACAGGTTTATGGTTAGCAAGGGTTACTTTCAGCCACTCACCTTTATCCTCTTCTTCAAGAGTTATACCAGTCCATTTTCCAGTTAGATGGTTAAGGCGGTCATAATTGCCAAAAAATAGTACCATGGGATCATTGACACCAATTAACGCGGAATACCTCTCAATAAAACCTCCTTCTTTTCGATAAGTATATTCCCAAGGCTCACTCGCTACTATTTCCTCATCCTCAAAGGGCTCCAGCATTCTTGTAAGCCAATCTTTTTGCGGGAGGATGTTGTCGGAATCAATAAGAGCTATAAAATCCCCCTTGGAGGCTTTTACCCCAACGGCCTTACCAGCTTCACCGGTTTTGAGGGGGTTTTTGACGATAACTGCGTTGTACTTTCTAGCTATTTCTAGAGTGTTATCTTTAGAGCCCCCGTCGGCAATTATTATTTCAACCTTGTCTTGAGGATAATCTTGTTCCCTGATTGATTTAAGCTCTGCGGACAAAACCGCCCCCGCATTTAGGGTGGGGGTCACTACGGAAATATACGGAAATTCTTTTGCCATGCCGACATTCTAACATTTCAGAGCCCATGATAGGCATCAAGAGTGAAATTATTTAAAATCCGGTAAATAAAGGAATAAGCCAGTATATTGGCGGGATTGGTTATCTGATCCCAGATCAAATGGCCGCCTAAACTTAAACCCAATGCTAGGAATAAAGCCTGCACTTTTTTAGGTTCACTCTTTATACCAAGAAAGATTAATAAGATTGAAATTTCCCAACTGTGTAGCGGAACATACACAGTTTGAGCGTCCACAAAATGGTTTGTTTGTAAGAAGGTGTCCAAGCTAAATTGAGGGCCGTAGTATAGGAAGTAGTCAAAAAGATGGTCAATATCCAGAAGAAAACCGGTTAAAAACACCGCCGGCCAAATAAACCAAAGGCGATATTTTTTGTAGAGATAGGCTCCAATTAATAGAGTGATAAAAAGGTGTCCGAGTTCAGAATATATTAAAGGCACAATATTAGTGTAACTAATAAATGCCAAATTCTAAACCACAAATAGCCAATAAAAATCAAATATCAAGTCGTAAAATATTAATGCTTTGGAACTTGGCAAGTTTGTGATTTAGTGCTTTAAATCTATAAACCTTTGGTTTACAGATTTACCTTGCTATCTTTAAGATCCACGTGTGCTTTTTCTTTATCCACGGCGGTTTTGGGGGTAAATAAATGAGTAAGTAACTTACCCCCCGCATTCTTCCAGAAAGCGAAGGATTTCATGTTGACCTTAGTTTGGTTGGGATCAAAATCCAACAGATGTCCCATTAATTTCTTGGCGGCAATCAGTAGGAATTTCATATCTGCCAGGCTTCTAATGGCCATAAGTTCTCTGAAAATAAATTGGGGGGACATGAAAGAGCTGTAGAGCTCCTGTTCCAATTCTAGTATTTTCTCATGGGCAAAAGGCATTTTCATTACCGGTTGACGCATATCAAAATCTTCATACTCCTCGGTTAACAACCAACCTTTTTCTTTACACTCCTTGTAAAGTGGAGTGCCGGGGTAGGGGATGACCAGCGTGGCTTGCATAGTTTTGTAATAACCTTTTTTAAAAGCATACTTGGCAATAGCGATAGTCCTTTTGGCATCTTCATAGCTTTCCCAGGGATAACCTAGCATGATCGTGACATGGGGGTGCAGACCGGCTTTAGTGGCCATTTTAGGACCGTTAATGGCGTCGGCTTCCAAAGTGCCTTTATCAAGTTTATCCAAAGTTTTCTGGTTGCCAGATTCCATACCGTAGAGAATAAACCTAAACCCAGCCTTGCCCATCAGATCATAGTATTCTTGAGTGAGGGCATTAAAGCGCATATTAATGCCGTACTTAATCTTTTTGTGATAACCACTCTCAATCATAAGCTCGCAGAACTTTTTGAGCCTTGGACCAATCATAAAAGTGCCGGCGTCATCAAATACTTCTTTCACACCATAGTTATCCACCACATGCTTAACTTCGGCAAAAAGACGCTCGGGTGACATGGAGCGATAGGATCCTTTCGGGTAGAGAGTGTTGTCCCACACGCAAAAGGTGCACCTATTCCACCAGCAATCACGGCCAGAGTACATATAGGTACCGGGGAAGTATTTATAGTTGCCATTTTCGTAGGCATATAATTTCCATTTAGTGAGCTCTCTATCCACAAAAGGCAGGTCATCCAGATTGTGTTTAAGCGAAGCTGGGCCGCTATTGCAGATTTTCTCTCCGGATATTAAGGTGTCGGTGCCCAAGGGTGTGGCTTTGATCAAGGTGTCTTCTGCCCGCCAAAATACTCCACCCTCCAGTGCCTCTCCTTGGTGGATATGGTTAAGAAGATTCACAATTACAAAATCGTAATCACCTCCGGTAATGGCGTAATCAACGGGTGAGTGTTCGAATATTTCCAGAGGAAGATAAGTGATATGATCTCCTACCCAGATAAGCTTGAGTTGCGGGAAGCGCTTTTTAAGATCCTTTATTTGCTCCCAGTGCTTTTTGACGATAGGGGATTTGGTTTCCACCATTAGGTAATCGGGGTTTAGGGAAGCAAGCTCGTTGGCCCACTGTTCATAATTCTTCCTCTCCGCAATCCCGTCTAGCCAGTAGACTTTGTAGCCATGTTCCTTTAGCAAGGAAGCGGCGTAAGCGGGAACCATGGGATAGATGTAGGTGGGGGCATTGAAGTACTGAAACTGTCTGTTTTGAGATAGAAGTGCCGTACCTTTGTGGCTTTCAATGGGTGGATATCCTACTACAACCTTAATATCAGATAGTGGTTGCTGATCCCTCGCCTCGGTAGATAAATTGTTGCTGGTTAAATCTTTAGCGCTCACAGAGTTTGATTTTAAGGGATTAACTAGGGAGGAGCAAATAATTAGTGTTGGGGGTAGATTTTCTCTCCGTTTTGGTAGACCTCAATCGCAAAAACAGGACAGCTCTGCGCCCCAGCTATTATCTTTTCTAGTTTATCCCACTCGCCTTTTTTGATAATGGCTATACCCTCCTCATCAAGGTCAAAGGTGTTCGGTGAATACACGGTGCAGGTAGCCGCACTAATACATTTATCCCGCAGAATGTGGATCTCAAGATCACCTTTTTTTACTATTTCTATGTTAGTTGGATAAGGATTGCTCATTATTACCGTTAAAATATCATCTACCACTAAAGGTGTTCAAGCTAGTTTTTAGTGGTTGTTTTGTGCCAACAGAAAAAGCCCGTATTTTTGATCAATTAGTTGCCAATCTCCCGTGGAGATTAGCTGCTGTAAATCGGCAGGTAGCGGAATGGTACCCACAAAATTAGAGACTTCTTCAGTATCGTGTACTCCATTGACAGTATCTACTAATATATACTCTGCTTCTTTGTTTACGATAAAGGGATCAGCGGGTGAATAATAAATCCATATCTTTTGTCTGGAGGAGAGAGCTCCTGTGAATTTATGATTAGTTGCAGTTGGTGCGTTTTTTGGAATTGAGGCGATCATTTGCCAAGCAATTGTATCCCGGGGACTTAACTGGTAGCGAAAGCTGTCACTCTCGGTGAATAAGGCTTTGTATATTGGCGAGTACATATAAAAACCCCATAAGGTAGTTATAAGAATTAGAAAAGGAATATAGCGAGCCTTTCTGAAGTATCTAGAAAGATTTGCATTTGCCTGGATAGCTCCAGTTATTAGGAAGGGAATAACGGCAGCAAAATAATATATCAATACGGGTAAGCGGAAATCCCGGGTTGATACATTGAGTAGAAAATTTCTTCCTATTGTCGGAAGTAGACCGATTAAGTATGTTGGGCTAAGAATGGGAATATACATAAATGGCTTAAGAAGTAAATTTTTCAAAAACTCTGTTTTTCTCACCTCAAAGAAGAAATCAATAAACGTATACCTGGTATGTTCCCGCATATAGGCAATAATTTCATGAGCGTTACTTCCGAAATGACTGTAGTTATCCAAGGGACCATACCTGGGTATTTGCACCTGACTGTATTCAAGTAAATGTGCAGACCAGCGAGCTGAAATAATAAACCACAATAACCCAACAACTATTGGTACTAAACACCATTTGAATAAGTAGGTAAGCTGAATTTTAATTGTTTCTTTGTGGCTCGCAGTGAGGATTTTTTTCTTACTACTCTGCTTCCAAGTCAGCACAGTTTTCAAAATGAAGCTCCATTTATTGCCTCTCTTTAACATCGGTAATAAGGTCTCAATTTTGTGACTTATTATCTGGAATATTCTGGCAATCAAGGTTAATAACCCAAAACTAGCAATCACTGGGGCGTTTGTTTCGTTACACGAGAGAGCTAATACCATAGCTAACAGAAAAAGTTTGTATCTGCTCTGGATATAAAAGTAAATCATTAACAACAGGAAAAAGATTACATAAGTTTCAAATCTAAGATCAGAAAGCACAATCCAGTGTAATAAGGGGTTTAGCAGATATATTAGTGAAAACAGTACGGCTTGGTTTTTGTTTTTAAGAACTTTTTGCGCCATTAGAAATATCGGAATTGCTCCCAAGGAGAGAAAGAGAGTTTGTAAAAGTAGAAGCATAGTCACATCTGGCTTGAAGATATAAAAGGGCAGAATAAGAAACATAATTAGATCTACATGTTGACTAAAAAAGGGTAATCTTTCGTTGTTATATACTGTTTGGAAAAGAGGGTCTTTGCCATAACTTAGGTTATACATCGTCTGGTTTCTTTGACCAATGTCCATAGCCCACCAGGTTGAAAAAGACCTGTATTGATCGTTCGCCAGAGAGAAACCAATTAGTGTAAATATGGTTATCACAGTGCCAAGTAATATCAAATAGTATCTTGATTTCATTTTTTAGGGTAACATCTTTGATTATTATATCTGTTTATTGTAATTCATGGTCAATAATAAAACCATATCTGTAGTAATACCCTGTCACAATGAGGAGGAAAGTATTCTCCACACACTCTCCATGGTGCCAAAAGAGGTTGATGAGGTAATAGTAGTAGATAATCTCTCAAGTGACAGGACTGCTTCTAATGCGCGTGAGGCTGGAGCTACTGTGGTTTTGGAAGAAAATAAGGGCTATGGTTATGCTATCAAGGCAGGTATCAGAAGCGCTTCCGGAGATGTGGTGATAGTCGCGGACGGTGATGGAACTTATCCTTTTGAGCTTGCGACTACTTTGGCTTCTCATCTTGTAACTAGTAACTTAGAGTTTATTTCCTGCTCAAGATTTCCTCTTACCACTAAAGAAAGTATGTCGCCGGTAAATGTGCTTGGAACAAAAATATTAAACCTCGTTGCCTTTATGTTGTATGGTGTTTGGTTTAGGGATATTCTCTCTGGAATGTGGGTTTTTAAAAGAGAGGCAGTAACGCAATTAGATTTGGTGAGTAATGATTGGAATCTTTCAGAAGAGATAAAGATAGAGGCGGCAAGGAAAACTAAATTTAAAGAGGTTCATATTAACCATAATGTTAGATTAGGTGAAACAAAATTGATGAAATGGTACGTGGGTTTGGAAAATTTAGTTTTTCTTTTTTGGAAAAGGTTTTTCCCAACTCGCGCTTTACCAACCTGTTTTAGAATCACACAATATCAGAATAAGTTTGAACCTACACCAAATATAAAAAATGAAAAGTAACCACACAAAAAATAGGCGAGTTGTTGTTATTGGTGCTGGTCCTACAGGACTCTCGGCGGCTTATTATTTAGTCAATGGTGGTGGCGATGCAATTGTGCTTGAAAAGCAATCTGCTGTAGGTGGGATGGCTAAAACAATTAAGTACAAAGACATAAAGGTAGATTTTGGACCGCATCGTTTCACGCCCCACACTCAACAGGTTAAGGATCTGGTGTTTGACTTGATGGGTAGCAGTATTCTTATAAAACCACAGGTCTCAAAAATATATCTTTGGGGAAACTACTTAAGTTACCCCTTAAAAATGACTTCTATACTTAGGTCTGTTAATCCCTTGATTCTTCTTAAGATCGGTTTTTCCTATCTACTCAAGCTTGTTAAGTCTGGTTTAAGGGGGGGTGCAATCAGAAATTATCGGGAGTATATGGAATATAATTTCGGACCATATTTAGCGCGAGAAGTATTTTGTCCAATAATTGAGAAGACTTGGAAGTTAGACCCTTCTGAAATTTCGCTTGATCTAGCGAAACAACGCGTAGCAATGGAGAGTTTGTTGAAGACATTTCTTAATATTATTCTTAAAAGAAAACCAGCTGTATACGCTACGCAATTAATGCCAGCAGATCACTTCTATTACCCTCAAGGAGGTTTTGGGACTATTTCGGAGAAACTAAAAGAAGAGATTCTAAAACAAGGAGGTCACCTTGAGTTGAAGGCAGAGTTAACCGGGATTATTTGTAAAAAGGGAAAGGCTACTGCTGTTACTTATAAACAAGAGGGTTTGACCAAAACAGTGCTCTGTGACTCGGTAATAGCTACTTGCCCCCTTACGGAAATAGTATCTAAGTTATCAGGTTGTGATATTCCAGCAGGGATAAAGCAGGCAAGTGAGCATCTTAAGTTTCGTCATCTGCGCATCCTTTTCTTAGTGCTTAATAGAAACAGGCTTAGTGAGGATATTTCTATATTTTATCCTGATTTGTCCTTGCCTTTTGGGCGATTGTTTGAGCAGAAGAATTACGATGAGCATATGGTGCCAGAGGGTAAAACTGTTCTGGGAGTGGAGTTGACTTGTGCGGACGAAGACTATTACTGGTCTGTTTCGGATGAGGGATTAGGCAAGGAAATAATAAATTCGCTAGTAAAGGTGGGTCTTATTACTGCTGAAGAAGTGTTGGATTATTTCAGCCAGCGCAATTCTTTTTCGTATCCTGTTTATGATCTTGAGTATAAAGATAATTTAGAAAAATTAACCTTGTTTACCGATCAGATAACTAATTTAATCATTGTAGGGCGAGCTGCCTCATTTTTATATAACAACACACACCACTCTCTGGAGATGGGTTATTTGGCTGCTAAGCAGGTGCTTTCAGGGGATGATACTATTAAAGAGTGGGCAAAAGACAGAGAACTTTTTCATTCGTATACGATAGTGGAGTAGATCAATGAACTCATCTTTCATCTTAATCCTTATTAACATTCTCCTAGCGGTGTCGGGGCAAACTTTTATTAAACAAGGTGTAGCTAAAGTTGGTGATTATTCGACAATGCCGGTAGTGTTGTTTTTCCAACAGGCGCTCCTTTCTCCTTTTGTGATTTTAGGTGTGCTCTTATATATTTTATCTTCTTTTGTGTGGTTTCTTGTTCTTTCCAAATTAGATCTTAGTATAGCTTATCCAGCGTTAAGCTTAGGTTATATCCTGGTTTTGGCGATTGGTGTTTTTTATCTTAACGAACCACTGACATTTTACAAATTACTTGGTGTTATATTTATTTGTTTGGGTACTTTTCTCGTTTTCCATAAATAATTCAATTTAACACCCAAGTTATTTTGAATGGTAAAAAGCTGAACGTATTTGACTGTTGCTAGAATACTGTTTATTACCTTGTGAATAAAAGGAGCTGAAGGCGCTTGCCTGAAACAGGTACAGGTTAGATTTTTCTTTGCGAATAGCCACTCTTGCCGGTAAAAAAGCCCTTGAGAAAGGCTACTCCGTAAGTAAGGTGCATTAGAAATAATACCACTGCGGATCTGAAAGCAGTAGTTATTTCTCCGCTTTTAAAAATAATTTGGTAGATAAGATCAGATATTAGAATCAGGTAAAGCAATAAAGGCACGGAAAATATCGCCAAATAGTAGGAGGAGATCTTTGTCACCCCCAGATAGGTGCTACTTATCATTAGGAGTAAGGTGGCAAGGTAGACCACAAAAAGTGAGGGTACTAAATACCACCACCTTAGCGAGTTGGTGTCTCCCTGGGCAAAAAAAGCTCCTCGATGCTCTCCGTATTGAGCGTGCTGGTGCAAAAACTTGCGCAAGCTGTTTCTGCGGAAGTGATAAACCTGGATGGAAGGGTGATAGTAAATGCTACCCCCTAGTATTTTGATTAGATCATTGCATAACTTGCTATCTTCACCCGGCCAGTATTTAACATCAAACCCATTGAGTTTGTTGAAAGCAGATTTCAAAATAAAAAAATTCATGGTGGGAAAATCATCCACAAATCTGGGTTTTTCTTTTTGGAACCTGTAGCTCAACCCGCCACTCCCTAGCCAGGTACAAAGTAACGCGTCAAAGGCTTTTTCCCAAGGTTTGGCTTCTTTGGGCAACATGCCGGGTCCACAGATGGACATTACCTTTTGCTTTTTCAGATGATAACGAGCGGCTTCTAGCCAATCCGGTTCTGGATAGGCATCATCATCTATAAAGACTAGATATTTGCCTCTGGCTTGGCTGACACCAAGATTCCTTTTTTGTGAAGGGTGAGAAATGTTTGGCGTCTCAATAATTTTGAGAAAGGGGTATTTTTTCTGAAGCCTTTTATCCCATTTAGTTGCTTTGTTTGGTAGCACGATGACCTCAAAAGAATCTATCGTTTGCTTGGCTAAAGCAGGCAGGTTATATTTTTTAATAAAGGCATTTACCTTGAGGACAGGAATGATTATGGAGAAGGTTGGTTTCTTTTTCATAGTAATTACTATTGTGCGTCTTATATTACCTAATCATCGCCTAGTGTGCAAAAAATGCTATAGTATTTGCTGTTATGGTAAAAGATGTTTCTATTGTCGTGCCGGTGTATAACGAAGAAAAAGGTATTTCTGCGGTTGTTACCGAAATTAGTCACAAAATCAAAGAGCTAGCACTTAACGCTGAAATTATCATTGTGAATGATGGTTCTACGGATAACACGGCTTCCCTTCTGAACAAGTTAGTTAAAGAGCACCAAAATTTGCGGGTGTTAACTCATAAGGGCAATCGTGGTTACGGTGCGGCTTTAAAAACCGGTATTTTGCAGGCTAATCAGGAAACAATCGCGGTGATTGATGCTGATTGCACCTATCCTCTGGATCATTTTCAAGATCTGCTAGCGGGAATGGACGAAGCCGATATGGTCGTGGGAGCACGAACAGGAGACACGGTAGAAGTGGAAACTCTGCGCCGACCGGCTAAATGGTTCCTACGCAAATTGGCTGGCTATTTGGCTGAACGGGATATTCCCGATGTGAACTCGGGTTTTAGAGTGTTTAACCGTGAAATTGCGCTTAGCTATTTTCATATTCTCCCTAATAAGTTTTCTTTTACTACTACCATTACCTTAGCCATGTTTGCCGATGACTATACGGTGGCTTACGTGCCCATAAATTATTATGGTCGCAAAGGTGATTCCAAAATTAGACCCTTTGATGCCTGGAATTTTTTGGTGCTAATTCTGAAAACTATTTTTTACTTTAATCCGTTGAAGATAGTGTTACCGTTAGCCCTGATTACCGGTTTAGCGGGCTTAAGTAAATTGGGTTATGATGTTTTGGTCTTAGATAACCTAACCGATACTACTGTCTTGCTGATTCTCTTCTCCATCCAAATCCTAGGATTTGGTTTACTGGCCGACTTGATCGTGAGGCGAACGTGAACCCTACTTTAAAGAAATACCTGCTCCCCGCCATTCTGTCATTCGTATTTCTCTTCTTTCTTTTTAAATTGATTGGTGATCCAAAAGCCTTTATTGAAAACATCTTTAATCTCAACCCTTATTATTTGGGGTTGGCTTTTATCTTTTATACGATAGTCGCTATCGCTCGTTCCTTAAGAATCCAAGCAGTATACCCGGAGGAAAAGTATCCTTTGGGGAAACTGGTGGCAGTATCTAACCTACACACCTTTATCAGTAATGTTTTCCCTTCCCGTTTGGGGGAGTTTTCTTTTATTTACCTGATGCGCAAAGTATTTGGTCAACATGCCGGCCGTAACACCATTGCTCTAATCTTTGTGCGCATTATGGATACTTTTACCGTCGCCTCTTTTTTCATTGTGTCCGCCGGTATTGTGGGGTTTACTCATGCTGGCATAGATCACCTGTGGGTTTTCTTTATGCTAGTGGTCCTGCTCGGGTTAGCCTCTTTCTACCTTGATATTTTGGTTAATATTGGGGTGTCATTAGTAAAAGCTATCATCTCCCTAGTTAAGCTTGAAGGTGTTAGCCCTGTTCGCAAGCTATTGGATTTTTTAGATGCTTTGCTAGGTTTTAAGATGCTTCGTTCAAAGGGAGTTTATGGGCGAACCATGTTTCTTTCCTTTGTGGTGTGGACCTTTTTAATGCTGGCGAATAAAGCGATGACCATGGCCATGGGTCTGGATCTTACCTTTCCGGTGCTCTTTTTTGCATCCACTGGAGCGGTGCTCACCAGTTTAATACCGGTGACGACCTTTGCGGCGGTGGGTACCTATGAGTTGGGGTGGATTGGCGCCTTTGCTCTGATTGGGATGGGTAGGGAAGAGGCTATTATTACCGGTTTAACTATTCACACGATCAACTTTGTCTTCTCGGCAATTTTGGGTGGATTGGGGTTTTTGGTGATAAATAAAAGTACCCGACAACAAGAAACCCCATAGTTGATTAAGTGTTTCCTCTTTTATATAATTCCTTGGCACTCGGAGTTCGCCGAAGTGTCTATCGCCTCGCTCCAAGGGAGTGAAGGTGCAGGAGGGATCGTTGTGAGCGACCCAACACTAGCCCAATTGAAGCAGTTTTTTGATCTGCTCGATGGGGTTCTGGATGCCAAGAGAACACTCCAAGGCATCATTGAGAAGTGGGGAGTAGTAAGATTGGTAGGCAATACTCCTCACACGCAGAAAGAGCTTCTTCAGCTTCTGCAGGACTACCTTGAGGGTAGGATTGTGCTTGATCGCTTTGCTCTCTTTAGTGAGCTTCTGCTGAGCCCGGCTGATCAGCTGGAGCGTCTCCGAGCATATGACGAGAAATACTGGGGAGGTGCAATCTGCGAGGAGCTAAAGGGTTTTCAGTTACCCGATGTAGGTCTTCACCCGCAAAGGGTGAAGGATTTGCGGGTTCTTCATGTGGAATTTGGCTCTCCGGGAGAGACCCTGGAGAGGTGGTGGCAGGTGATCTCAGCTACCCAGCCCGGGTCTTGGCGATCGGGAGATCTCCAGAGTGATTCTGCTCATCTGGGTCTCCACAGCCAGGCACGCCACTACCCTCCAGGAATCCATGTGGTTCGCCTAGACCTGGCGGCCCATTGGGAGCCGGAAGCGGGGAGAACCCTGGTGGATGTATACGCTAGGGTTAGGGAAGCTGGGGAGAAGCTTGCCCATGGTGAGATTCTCTCGGCCTGTGGGCTCCATCCTGATCTGGTAAGGGAGATGGATGGAGAGAATCTGCCTTTCGTGGATCTGGCAGGGTATCAGGTATTAATGCCTGGTTTACCGACCTGTCGGGCTGTTCCGTGTCTTTACTGGGATAGCCTCAGAGGCAAGGTCGCCCTCGACGTCGACTCCATTGACTATTTCCTTCCCTCTTGGGCGGCTCCGGTGCTCAGGGAGTAAGTACTCCTACTTAGGGTCTTAGGGCTTTTGGTGATAAGTCCTTGGACCTTTGTTTGAGAGAAAGAGAAGGGGTGTCTTCTGAAATCTGCTTGCAGATTATGGAGGCACCCCTCTTTGTTTTATCCATAAGTAAGGGTATCAAAGGAATTGATTCTGATAATAAGGCGTTAGTGGAAAAGGTGTAGAATTTGGTTCCCCAGTAATCCTTTTACCTTGAGGTTACGTCTAAACCCATATGTTTACTGCCTGAACCAGGCCTGGCCTAGTTCAGCCTTTATTCTATTGGTTTTAGATAGAAGGGTTCGAGGATACCTATATAATTGGTATAGCCTTCGGGTTGTTGTAGCGTAGTGGCTGACAGGAACTTAAACTCCCTGCTCTCCCCACCAGTGGGGTCGTGAATGATAAGTGAATCAGCAGTACCTGTTTCGGCGTTATAGCCTTTGATCCCGGTAACTACCATACCATGACCCACCCACCCCATGTAGTTTTGCACGTTAATTATTACGGGGTAACCCTCTGTTAATGTTTGATAAATTGCCGAGGCATTACGTTCAATCTTAACTGCTTCAAAGTTGTAGATCTTAGCCCCCGAGTACAGATCGTAAAACATTACTCCCTTTACATAAACACTACTGGGTAGCTTATCAATTACGGTAATAAGATCAGTGTCCACGCCATGATATTGAAAGGACATCGTTAAAGCCGTAGGCCCACAAGCAGACCACATGATCTCACCTTGCCTAGCTTCGGGTAAATCGTAATATTGGTGAACATAAGGCACGTTAAGCTCAAGGTGATCGGTCTCATTGACCTTAAATTGCCCAGCATTCTCCACCCTTTCTGCAAGGATAAGCTCTGGGGCATTTGGTTGTAGTTGAGGCTCTTGTGGCGCGGTAATTAAAGATAATAGCGCGATTGAGCCAGTGATTAAGGCGTTCATAATGTACTCCTTAAAAAATAAGCGCCCCGGTTGGGACGCGACGCGGATTATACTCAACTATAGGTTTGTTGTCAAATCACCTCTGGGTAGTTTATGCTGTTAGTAATGCTCAAGAAAAAACTGTTAATTACGTTATCCCTAGCTGCGGTGGGTTGCTCAATGGTGCTTTTATACATAAGTCAGCAAACACCACAAGTTGGCGAAGTGGTTATTGGTAATCAATTGTCTCAAGGTACTCGGTTGGGGGAGGTTGATCTCTCTTATTTGACGGTACCAGAAGCGGTCAGCAAGTTACAGGAGTATGCTCATAAAACTACTCTCGTTGCTTTTCCTCATCGGGCACAAAGATTTAGCTATGCTGATTTAGGGGTGGGTTTTAATTATCAAGTGCTGGAGGATTATCGCCAGCAATGTACTAAAACCTGGTTTGGTTGTGAAGAACAAGCTTACCCCGTGCCTTTGGCTAACAGGATTATTTCTATTAACGAGACTGAATTTAAAGAGTTTGTGAGTTTAATGAACACACAAGTTACTTCTCTTTTGTCAGCTAACGATGTTTCTTTTGAGGATTTAACTTTTCGGGCACATGACCCTAATGGTCAAATTGTTGTGGATGAGGTTAAGCTACGGCAGCAATTAAATAGTCAGAAAATATTTAGCCAAAAGATCATTGCGGTGGAAACTATGCTAAATCAGGTAAGAGATTTGTCGGCGCAAGAAGAAGCGACTGTTAGCTTAGTAGCGGCGGTAACGACCACTCCGTTATTGATTAAATATGGTCGGCAACCAGTTAGCCTTGCTAGTGAAACGCTAACCACTTTTATTGATTTAGTCCCTCGGTCTGGTTTTACCACCGCACAAATTAACACGCTAGCCATCAAAGATTATTTAGCCACCTTAGCAAAGCGATACCCTTTAGCGATTGAGTTGGAAGAAAAACAAGCGGTGTTAAGTATTGCTCGTGCGCTACTTTATCGTGCGGGAGGAGAAAGTCCCGCGACTGTCGTCATATTACCGCTTAAGGGTGAACCGACGACGGATGGTAGTTATGCCCCTAAATATTTGGAACTTATTAAAAGCCAACAACGAATGTATGCCTTTGAAAACGGTGCGTTGGTAGATACCTATATTGTGGGCACAGGGTTGACTTGGGAAACCCCGTCGGGGAACTTCCAGATCATGCGCAAACCGGGGATGTCTATTTCCTATACTGGCGGGTGGTTTATGCCTTACTATATGCCGATTGGCACAATTAATGGTTATTTTTTTGGGTTGCATGAAATTCCCTACCGCCTGAATGCCTATGGCAATATTACCTCCAGGGACGTGAATACCATGGGATCTCCGGCTACTGGTGGTTGTATCCAGCTATACAGAGAAGATGCTATTCACTTGTTTGAGTGGGCAGATGTGGGTATGCCAGTACTGATTAGGGAGTGATAAGTCAACCTTCAACTATCACCCGCCAACAACCGACTCAACAGGGATTTTGGTAAAGGTCCGTCCTTTGGGGAGCGGGGTTACACCAAAGAGCTTAGGTTAATGTATATTGTAAAGATATGGACAAACCAAAAATAGCCCACATCAGCTCAACCTACCTTAGAGCTTCAGAGACATTTGCCTATGCTTATACCCAGAACCTAAAAAAGTATGAGCCGATTGTTTTGTGTGAAGCTACCGAAAACTTAAACCGCTTTCCTGGACCAAAGGTTTATCAGATCCGGGAGCTTTCTTTACTAGATAGGGCGATTAATAGATTAGGTAGAGAACTGTTTACCCGGCCCCTCGTCACCGAAAAAGAATACTCCCAGATCATCAACAGGGAAAAGCCAGCTATCCTGCATGCCCATTTTGCTACCCAAGGGGTTTATACCATCCCTCTA
This sequence comes from uncultured Candidatus Saccharibacteria bacterium, assembly GCA_964592525.1. Classification (GTDB taxonomy): domain Bacteria; phylum Patescibacteriota; class WWE3; order CAZQFB01; family CAZQFB01; genus CAZQFB01. Next base: position 225,611 of record CAZQFB010000001.1, read on the forward strand.
AAAAATAAACACCAGCTACCCTTGGTGACTTCCGTTTATGGTTTTGATTTTTCTTATAAACGAATTACACAGGTGTTGACGGATTCGTTCGGAGGTGAGGGCTATTGGCAGAAGGCTTATCAGAAGCTGTTTCAGGAAGGCGATTTATTTCTTACTTACTATGAAAAAGGTAAACGGACCCTAGTGAGTATGGGATGTCCGGCAGAGAAAATCACCGTTTTTCCAAATGGGATCAATTTAGAAAAATTTCAATTTAAACCATCGGGGTGGGGGAGAGAGATCCAGATACTGATGGTTAATAGATTAACGGAGAAAAAGGGAGTGGCATATGCTGTAAGAGCCTTGGCACTCCTCGTGGCTAAATATCCCAAGGTGACCCTCAAAATTTTAGGCGATGGTGAGCTGGAAAAAGACATCAAAGCATTAGTAAGAGAATTGCATCTTGAGGAAAAAGTTATTATGCCAGGCTTTGTCGGTGAAGAGGAAGTGTTGGCCGAATACGCAAAATCACACCTTTTCTTGGCACCTGGATTTACAGCTGTAGATGGAGATGACAATGGTGGTGGTAACGTGACTGTTCTGGAAGCAATGGCCACGGGTGTAGTGGTAATTGGTACCCAGGAGAGCAGTGAACAGTTTGTGGAGGATGGTGTAAACGGTCTTATCTGCAGGCAGAAAGATCCAGAAGACCTGGCGGTTAAAATCACGAGTATTCTAGACAACCCAGCTCAAGTAGCGGGAATGGTTGAGAAATCAAGGAAGATGGTGGAAGAAAAGTATGATGCTCATAAACAGGCTAGGAAGCTGGAGGAGTATTACGATAGTTTGCTGGAGAGGTAACTTTTTATGTTAAGTTCATCTAAACATATTGTTATTTTTGTGCGTTCTTTGCCGCTACATGCAAGCTTTGGGGGTATGGAAACCCAAGCCCACCTATTAGCCGAAGGTTTGCTAGAAGAAGGTCACAAGGTTGATGTAATTACCAATCCTGCTTTCAAATCGGTACCAAGCACAAAGTATAAGATTCATTTCACAAGTAAGGGGGATCACACCAAATACACAAAGGAATATTTTTCACAAAGCGCCAATATTTTAAAAGAGATTCATGAGCGGGATCCAGTAGATATGGTGATTAGTGAGAGTGCGGCTGGTTTTGGCTATAGCTTAAAACGTAAGGTAGAGTTGGGTATCCCCGTCATTCTTATTCAACACGGCTCTTTGTGGGGCGAAGTTCAAACCACTCAAGCCAAAGCAACTTCCTTCAAGGATTACCTAAGACTTATTCTGAAAATCTACCCCTACGCTTTCAAGACCTACTTTATGCTTGATCTTAAACATATGAAAAAGGTGGATCAGATTATCGCGGTGAGCCAGAGTGTGAAAGAAGCTGTGGTTAAGGAGTATCGGGTTGATGCCAGTAAGGTTAGCGTTGTTTATAACGGTATTGAGGTTAATAAATTTCAAGTTGCTAGTGAAGAGGAAAAGATGAACTTGCGTAATAACTTAGGCATAGCGCCAAAAGACTTGGTGCTTTTATATGTGGGGAGAGTAATTGCAGAGAAAGGCTTGCAAGATGTAGTGCAAGTGCTCCCTCAACTGCCCACAAGCGTCAAATTTATGGTGGTGGGGGCAGGGGATTTCCTCTCCACTCTTAAAGCCAAGATCTCAAAGCAGGGTCTTGAAGAAAGAGTAAGCTTCATGGGCCGGGTGGGTTATGAAGAGGTGGCTAAATATTACAAAGTAGCTGATGTTTTTGTGTTTCCTACCCATCGGGAGGAAGGTTTCCCCATGACTCTAATTGAAGCACAAGCTAGCGGGTTACCCGTGATAGTGGCGGATAAGGGTGGGGCTAAAGAGGCTATTGAGGAAGAAGTAACTGGTTGGAGTTACCCTGCGGGAGATTTGAAGCAATTGACCCTGACTTTACAGCAAGCTGTTAATAACGCTGATCTTAAAACCATGTCGAGGGAGGCTGAGAGCAGGGCAGTCAAGCTTTTTAGCCAACGTAAAATGGTAATGGATACCTTAGCGGTGATGGCTAAAGTGCTAGAGAAACCCACTACCTAGGTTAGTGGGAGAGGCTCCAATTATCTAAAACCACAACCCTATAGTTAGCTCTAATACCTATAAACAGTGGTGTAAAAAAGATACTTGACAACCTGTAGTAAGCGGTGTACAATTCGCACCGTCCTTAGGGGATGTTCCCCTTATGAAGGAGGACTACGGGGGAAAGTGCCTGGCGAAAATTCCCCGACACAACTTCAAAGCCAGGAAAGGGGGAGCACAGGGTGACGGACCCTGTAAGCTTCTGATCTTTTGTGGTACCCGGGTGGGGGTAAACGTCCCCCACCCGGGGTTTGTCCCTCTTTTGCTTATTTCCCTGATATACTCATTACATGCAAAAAAAGCGCACTTCTTTTGTTGTCTTTTTCATTTTTCTGTTTTCATTAAGTTTTAGGTTATGGGGTATAACCACCATGGGTGAGTATTGGGATGAGGCGCAAATTGCTGAAACTGGCAGTGAATACCTACGCAATGTTTCTCAATTAGATTTTTCTTCTCAAGCTTGGTCTGTTAATAAAGAACACCCTCCCGTGGCCAAGTATCTCTACGGTGCTTCCAAACTGGTACCAAAGTATATAACCGCGGTGGCTCGAATTGATAGCGAGTATGCGGTGGGTAAACAGTTAACCTTTGGGCGTTTGGTGAGTGCCGTGCTTGGTTCGTTGACGGTAGTCTTTTTGTTTCTGGTGGGTAAGACATTATACAACCCAAGAGTGGGTTTGGTGGGGGCTCTCTTTTTAAGTCTGCTCCCTCATGCTATCGGTCATAATCGGGTGGTGGGTTTGGAAACTCCCCTTTCTTTCTTTATTCTCCTTTCCCTATATTTATTTTTGGTGAAGAGAACACTATTAGCGAGTGCGGCTTTTGGCTTAGCTTTGGCGACTCGTTTTAACGCCATTTTAATGCTCCCCTTCTTTTTACTTGTACCCCTAGTCCAAGGAGATCCTGTCAAAAAGGCGGCAAAACAATTATTTTTCCTGGTTCTTGTTTCATTTATCTTGCTCCTTGTTACCTGGCCCTGGCTTTGGAGTAACCCTCTGGGCAATCTTATTGAGAGTCTGTCCATGTCCACCACCCACACAGACGCGGAGTACTTTTTAGGAAGACTTGGTAATTTGCCCTGGTTTTATTACTTGCTATATACCTTAGCGACTCTTCCCTCTATTCTGCTCATTTTTTTGACTGCTTCTGCTGTGAAGTTGGTAAAAGACAGGGGAAAAGAGGATGTAATTCTTTTTAGTTACCTGCTTCTTCCTTTCGTGGCTTCGTTTTTGCCTCTCAAGCAAGATGGTTTGCGCTACATTTTTCAGGTTTTGCCCGCGCTGGCGCTCGTTTGCGCAGTGGGGTTTGATTACCTTGTTAAAGGTATTATTCGTCTAAGTCATTTGCCGAGCAAAATTTATTCCCTAAGTTTGGGTTTGGTGATGGTGTTATTACTAACGAGCTTTTTGCGGTTTAACCCTTATCAAATAGATTTTTACAATTATATGGTTGGGGGAACGAAGTATGTTTATGAGTATAGACTGTTTGAGGTTGGGTGGTGGGGGGAGGGTATCTATGAGGCTATGCAGTGGGTTAATGATAATGCCAAAGAGGGGGCTAGTATTAATATTGCCTACTCCCCCCAACATGTTGCACCGGAACCTCGGAAGGATCTGCAAATTTTTGCTGGTGATTTTGGGCAAGATTATATTCTCTTGAACACCTATTCGCAGTGGTACAAAGAGGTTGGCTTGAGTCCTGATGATTATGAGTTGGTATATTCGGTAGAGGTGGCAGGGGCTCATTTAGCCGAGGTTTACAGAAGAAGTTATTAATAAGTAGTGTAAAGCCTGCCTGCGGCAGGCAGGTGAAAAGTTATGAACTCTTTGATTAGATCTAAATCCAACCCGCGAAATATTCTTTTGCTGGTTGCTTTAATTGCTACGTTGTTTTTCTACTACCTAAACCAGACCCAAGCAATTTGGCAAAACCCTTTCCCCAAAGGTGATGAGGTGGCTTATCTGGCGACGGCGGTAGCTATTCGTGAAGAAGGTGGGCTGGTGTCTTTAATCCCGCGGATGATAACGGGTGATTACAAGGAAGCCAACAGACACCCGTTCTATGTGGGTCTGCTCTCAATTTTTGCCCATCCGTCTTTGGATTTTTTTGCCAATGCTAAAGCTTTTAACCTGGTGCTAGGGGGAATCTATCTGCTTTTACTGTTTTGCCTGATGCGCAAACTCCTAGGTTGTTCCTTAGCTTTCTTGATGGTACTACTGTATGCGGGGAACTATTTTTTTCTCAACCAAGTAGCCAAAGTATCCACCGAACCTCTGTTATTTATTTTCGTTTTATTGAGTTGGTACTTAATTACTGAATATGGTCAGAAAACAGATAAAAAAATCGTACCTTCGGCAATGGTAGCCTCCTTGAGCTACTTGGCTAAAGTGACAGGGATTTTTGTAATCCTTTCTTATCTGGCTACCAACTTAATTGCGGTGCTAACAAAAAAAACAGCCTTGTTCTCCAAAATTAAGCTCACTGCTCCCACACGTAAGGAAGTTGTTCTGTTTATTGCCACAGTACTCGTGGTAGCCTCCCCCCTTTTGTGGCGAAATACGCTGGTGTACAACAACCCGTTCCATAATTACAACAGTAAATTACTGTTTATCGCTAGGGGTGAGGAGCGGAGAACGGTGGAGATTTACAAAGGAGAATCACAGGGGTTAGTGGGGTTTATTAAGGAGCAATCTATTGATGGGACTGTGGGACGGCTCTTGAGAGGTATGGTCAATGAGAGTGTGGTTTTTACCCAAATGGTGTTTTTTGATTATGGGCGGATTAGAGGTTCTTTAATTCTGTTTGGTTTGTTCTTGATGTCTATGTTAAGGGACAGGAATAGGTGGCGCGCGTTGTATTCAGTCTTCCTTTTTTCTGCCTTTTTTATCTTCTTCTCTTGGTATTACCCTATCAGCGGTCACTTTCGCTATGTTCTCCCCGTACTCTTTATTGTTTACTTCTATCTTTTTCTTCTTCTAAAAGATTTTGTAAAGTACCTTTCTATGAAGTGGCGTTGGTTAGCAAAGTTTACCTTAGTAACACCGTTACTTCTTATGCTGCTAGGGTTCTACCTAATATATGAAGAACTTGATGAACACGAATATATTACCCCGGCGCATGCCCATAAAGTGACGACAGCTTATTTAGATCTTGCTTCGTGGATTGAAGACAATATTACCCCCGAAACTTTATACTTAAATGGGCCTGGTCATGAGTTTCAAGTTGAATGGCTCACGGGTACCTCTGAACAATCAATTGAAATGCCAATTGTTACTAGTCTGTCAGAACTTAATCAGTTTATTTCTGATTATGGCATAAAATATGTCATCCTCTCTCAACCAACTATTACTGGTCGCGAGCTTATTTTGAAGGATTATTTTATACTTAAAGGAGATGGGTTGCAGGAAGTATCAAAACCCCAAGGATGGGCATTAATTGCCCATGAGCACCGAAGTGACCCTCGCTATTTAATCTATGAAATTCAATAATAAACCGGTCTTGCTAGTATTACTGTTAGTTGTCCTGGTACGTTTACTCCTGCTCAATGTTAATTTGGCTGAAATCGGCGATTCTTATAATCTCCTTACGGCTGGAGAGGCTCTAAAATCCTTGCAGTACCCTCTGGAGGAGAAGAGGTTACCTCTGCTGCCACTGCTTCTTTCTCTGAATCGTGTTATTGAACCGCTTTTGTTTGGTCGTTTATTGATGTTAGTGCTTAGCACTTTAAGCATAATTATCACTTTGAAGCTTTATTATCACTTATCTGCTGGTAAAAATTACGGGTGGTTTCTAGTGCTTCTATTGGCTACCCAACCACTTTGGTCTTACTGGTCTTTACGGATTATGACTGACGTGTTGTTTGCATTGCTGTTTATGCTTTTTGTCTATCTGACCATGAGTAAAACACCTAGTCCGCGCCTAGCCATTTATCTTGGAGTAGTTACTGGGCTAGCAGCGCAAACTAGGTTTGAAGGGTTTTTGTTACTAGCTGCTTATCTACTATTTCTGTTTATAAAAAATAAGTATCGGTATTTGGTTTACTTTTTAACGCCAGCCTTGCTGATTGTTTTGCCTTTTTTTATTCGTAACTGGCTGCACTTTGGTAGTCTGTTTTATTCGTCTTATGCCCAAGAAGCTTCACAGTATCTTCCCGATTTAAGGTTAATAGCGATTTTTATTACTTATTTAGTTTTTTTAATGGGTCCTTTAACCACTTGGTTTGTCCGCTTGGGGGTCTCTCAAGTGGCGCGTTTGAAAGTGACCCAAATTTTGCCAACAGTGATTTATCTGTTTTTATTTATGCCCTTAATTGGTGTTTGGACAGCAGCGGTACCGAGACTTTTCTACTCTCTAGTACCTCTTTTTGCCTTGTTAGTGGTACTCGGTTTTGAGCAAGCTTCTGGTAGAGGAAAAGAGGAGCTAAAACCAAGCGCCGTCTTATTTGGATTGTTCTTGGTGTTAGCTTGGTTTTTAAGAGTGGATTTTATCACCGGCAGTTTTTCTGCCATGGTCTTGGTAAGCTTTTTAAGTTTGTTGGGTTTAATTTCCCTTGGGCTGACTGCTAATTACCGACCTTGGTTAATGACGGTGATGCTTCTTTCTAATTTAATAGTTGCCACCTCGGTTATTTCCCAAGCTAAAGACAGAGCGAGTACGACATGGCAAGCAGTGCAATACGCTTCTAAATTGCCTGGTTTGATTGGTTATGCTGACGAAACTGGTGTGAGTTCATGGTATTTGCGCAAGACTGGTCGCTACTGGCGTGATGACCCTGGGTTTACAGAAGCGCTTAATTGGCTGCGGGATAATCAAATTAAATATGTGCTGCTTACTAACGAACACTACGAGGAAGGGGCGCAATTTTTGGTTGTTTATGACAGGCATGATGCCCATATGTTTAAATTGCTAACCAGATTTGAGCGGGTTGGTGATCAAGATCTCTTCAATCAATTGTTTGCAAAATTGGGTTGGAAAGACGCCAAACAATTAATACCAAAATATGCTGAAGTCTATGAAGTTATTTCGTACCGATCACCAAGCGATTAAACTTTTTTGGTTGGTCTTTTTTGTTTATACCCTTAGTTGGTTGTGTTTTTATTTTAGCGGTATCAATCGGACGTTGCTTCCCAGTGAAGATGCTTTACCAGCCACTTATCTGCCAGTATCTTTGGTTAGCGAAGGTAATTTGGATTTGAACGAATACTATGATTATTTAGTTAGTCACTATCCCAACCCAGACGATAAAGACGCCTTGCCCTTTTATGTGCGGTATATTAATGACAGGTATGTTTCCGGGTTTCCCGTGGTTAATGTACTAATGGTGGCCCCGATATATGCCTTTTTTATATGGGGTGCTTCACTCTTTTCAGGGCTCATGCCTTCTCTAGCCGACCTAACCTCAAGTGTTGTTTTTATTCTCGCTTTAGGAAAAATAGCTTCGGCGATTATAGCGGCTTTTTCGGTGTTGGTTGTTTATTTGATAGGTAAGGAAATGTCAACTAGCAAGGTTGCGCTTGTGGTGAGTTTGATTTATGGATTAGCCACTTCTACTTTTAGTGTTTCTAGTCAGGGGATGTGGCAACATGGTTCAGTTGAGTTGTTTTTAAGTTTAGCTCTTCTTTTTCTGGTTAGAGGTGGCTCAAAAGCATACCTTTCTGCTCTCTTTTTATCTCTGGCTACTTTAACCAGACCGACTATGGGTTTGGTGGCAATAATTTTTGCGGTGTATTTTATCTGGCAACACCAAGAGCAACTGCACAGATTTATCTTGCTCGCTCTGCTCCCTCTTGTGCCTTGGTTTATCTATAACCGCATTTATTTCGGTGCTTTTTTGTCTCATGCCTATAATACCGGGGTAGGCACTCAAGGTAACTGGACCGGTAGCTTTCCAGAAGGGTTCTTAGGTTTGTTGCTCTCGCCAAGCAAGGGCTTATTTATCTATTCACCCGTTCTGCTATTTGTATGGTGGGGGATAGGGTTGTTATTTAAACAAAGAATTCAACCCAAACGCTTACTTAACTTCTATTATTTTGCCCTTTTTGCAGTGGTAGCTTATATCTTACTGATGGGAAGGTGGTATCACTGGTTTGGTGGTTGGTCTTTTAGTTACCGCATGATTGTGGATATTTTACCTTTAATAGTGCTGTTTTTAGTTCCGGTGATGGCGCACCAGCTCCTCTTTTGGTGGCGGTTTCTCTTTAGCCTATTATTTATTTATTCTTTTGGTATTCAGCTTCTTGGAGTCGCTTTTTTTGATGGCGAGTGGCATGCGCGCTATGATGATGGGCCTTATGATACGAGGTGGTTATGGTCAATTGAGAATTCAGAGCTGTTGTACTACTCCAGAAAAATTAAATGCAAGCTAGGGACTAGTAGTGTGTCGGAATATCTTGAGTGTCAGGGTTTTAGAAAAGAGAGTGCAAACTAAATTGTCACTTGTTATTGTAGTTTTATGTTTTTATCAGTAGTAATTCCTGTTTATAACGAAAGAAATACGATTAGAGAGATTGTGGCTAAAGTGTATAACCTCAATATCAATAAAGAGATTATTTTGGTTGATGACGGCAGTACTGATGGTACTATCCAGGAACTTAAAAATATTGAGCGTGAGTTTGACGAGGTGAGGGTGATCTTCCACAGCCGAAATCAGGGCAAAGGAGCGGCTTTGCGAACTGGTTTTGGCCAGGTGAAAGGTGATTATGTTATTGTCCAAGATGCCGATTTGGAATATGATCCCGCAGATTTCCACAAACTTTTGGAAGTGGTAGAAAGTGGTGAGGCTGAAGTGGTTTATGGTTCCCGCTTTGTAGGCAAAACTAAGCGAGATATTTACCGCAAAGGCAACATGCATTGGCTGCATTTGATAGGTAATAAATTCCTGACCAAAGCGACCAACCTTTTATATGGAGTAAAGCTTACGGATATGGAAACATGTTACAAGTTAATACCCGCCAATTTGATTCGTCAGATTAAGATCAGGTCCGATCGGTTTAACTTTGAACCGGAAATTACCGCTAAAATTTTAAAAAGAGGCTACAAAATAAAAGAGGTGCCTATCCACTATTCTGGTAGGGAAATGAGTGAAGGTAAAAATATCTCTTGGCGAGATGGTCCTGCGGCGCTTTGGGCTCTGATCAAGTTTAGGTTTATGGAATAGCTATGTCCGTTAATTCGCGTATTGCTGTAGATTCTATAAAAACAGCTATAGCCACTTTTGGTATGCAGGCTGTGGCTTTTGCGGTTTCTATTCTGGTAGCTCAATTTTACGGAGCTACTAAGGTTATGGATGCCTACTTTTTTGCTTTAGCAGTTCCGGCTCTTTTTACGGCGGCCTTGTTTGGTGCTCTGAAAGCTGTTTTTATTCCGGTTTACACTGATTATGTTAGTAAACATCCCAAACAGAAGCAAGCGGTTTTGGGGGCAGCTTATAGTAGTGTAACACTGCTGTCGGTGACGGCCGCGCTGCTGCTTTATTATCTCGCTCCCTTGCTCATGCCCTTAGTGGCTTCTGGACTAGAAGGGGAAGAAGCCAAGTTGTTGGTGGTCACACTCGCTCGGGAATTAATGCCTTTGGTAGTGCTCTCCTCAATCATTGGCTTGATGAATTCTATTTACCAAGCCGAGCAGCGATTTGTCATGCCCATTCTGACTCCTTTTGCTCGTAGTTTGGTGTTATTTATTTTTGTTGTTTTTTTCCGAGATCAATTGGGCATACACGCTTTAACCTATGGTTCGGTTTTGGGTGAGCTGTTAAACCTGTTGCTCATGTTTGGGGCGCTGAAAGTTCGCGGTATTTACTTTGGCTTTAGATCCATGTTTCACCCAGTTATTAAAAGAATGGCTAGGTTGTCCATAGCTCCATTGGTAGGTAACCTGGTTCTCGAGTTTAATCCTTTGGTGGATAAGATTATGATCGCTTCTACGGCGGTTGGTTCGGTAACTGCTTTAAACATAGCTTATAAATGGAACGATATCCCTCTCATGCTTCTAAGCTCGGGTGGATTTATGTCGGTTATTCTTTCTCATTGGTCCAAACTCAAAGCTGAAGAAGATATGGATAAAGTGGTCCAAAGTTTGCATCAGTCTCTAACCATGGTGGTCTTTATCTTAATGCCTTTTCTAACTGCCTTTTTTGTTTTACGTTCAGAGATTATCACCTTTTTTTACCTTAGAAAGGAATTTAGTGTGGAAGCGGCAGATAATGTGGCTTTATTATGGGGTGTTTTGCTTTGGGGTGTTCTGCCCGTTCTCACCGGTCGTATTTTGGTGCGGGTGTATCATGTGATGCAAGATACCTCCACTCCATTTTGGATAGGTATCTCCCGTACCATTCTCAATATAGTCTTAAATTTCATTTTCAAGGCTATGTTTGGGTTGGTGGGGATAGCTATTTCAAGTATTGTGACCCAATACATCCTCACCACTATTAATTTTTACCTATTAAAGAAAAAACTTTTTCAGCTTGAGTTGAGATTTTTAACTCTTTCCTGGCTTAAGATATTTTTATGTGCTCTGCCCATGGCTTTGGTGATGAGGTTTAGCTATCATCCTTTGCTCAATCTTGCTCAAATTATCATTAATCAAGAACTGCTTTATCCTGTGCTGGCCATAGGTGCCACTTCTTTTCTTGGGTTACTGATCTATTTATTAGTCTCAAGAGTAATTAAACTGGCTGAATTTGAGCTGCTCTTTTCCAATATGAGTAAATTGCTGCGCAAATCTTAATCTGGAGACCCCGCTCGGGGCACTCCTGCTGGGAATGCCCCGAGGCGAGGTTTAAGGAGTTCCCTCCTTTTGCTGGAAAACCCAACCAACTAGATTAAGATGAGTTATCATCCCACCACGTAAAAAAGCCGAAGTAACCTAATACTTCAACAGCTATTTGGATGGGGATGAAGATACCCGCCAAGCTACTTGGTAGTATTTCCATCGGAACCTCAACGATACTACCTTTCTCGTTACGCGCTTTGAGGTGCTCCTCCTGAACATTGCCCACGCAATAAGCGCAAACCTGGGTGATCTCTAGGGGGCTCCTTCCCACGGTCTTTTGCAGAGTTGCTACCAAATTGGAGAGGCGGACGAAGAAGCTAGGGCTGGGGAGTCCGGGATGCTTTGAGTACTCCCAGACACCAGGGTACTTCATTTTCACGTTGGTACCTCCTCACTTGCACGGTTGTACCGAATAGGTACGGGAATTATAGCAGAATATTAAGGTTATTTTGTTCAAACTGCTACTTGGGTTTTTTTACCACCCAAGCATAGGTAAAATCATTAAGCTTACTTTCAAAGATAATATTGTCTTCCTTAAAGTATTTATCGATCATGATGTTTTCTTTTTCCCTTTGCAGTTGGTTAACATAAAAGACGAGATAGGTAACGTCTTCTTCTTCGTATCTAAAGGTTGGTCTAACCTCGCATAAACAACCAGGGGCTACCGTAGCTTCGTACCAAGAAGATACTCTAATGTTTTCGGGGTCTTCCAGGGAGTTAAGATACTTGGTGACCTCTTTCATACCTTCTCCCCAGCCAACCCTAATAAACCGAACCGCGCTTTGTTGACCCCCAAGCAGAGGGTTGTAGTAGCCCAGGTATTGATTCTCCAAACCATTGGTGGACAAAATGAAAATAGTGATCACCGCTAAACCCAAGAAAGGTATTAACCAATTCTTTATTCGTGGCCACTTTTCCTCAAATTTAGTAAATAGCCAATAAAAAGAAACAGAGGCCACTAAATCAAGGAAAACAAGTGTTTCCAGGCTGTAGCGGTCTTCTTTTTTACTAGGTATGGCCAGGATCACGATCCAATAGATGGCAAAAAGTAGGAAAATTAAGATTAGTCTTTTGATGTTTGTGTCCTTGATCTTTTTGGTGAGAAGAAGGATCAAGGTTAAAGGTAACCCTATAAAGGTGAGTACGCTTTGTCTAAAAAGAATAGCCAAAAGGTAAAAGAGGCGTGGTTCTCCATTATCGTATAACCGTCCAAAGAAAAACTCATTACCTTCAAACGCTCCTTTTAAGCCTTCCTCAAAGATTGATTTTCTGAAGGCCTCAATGGTGCCGGAGAAGTTGGTAACCCAAGAGGGTAAGAGCAGAATAGAAACGAGTAGGAAGGTCACTGTTAGTAACACACTATCTTTGATTATGGTTTGTGGTATTTTTTTGCTCCTCATCATTTCCCCCACGCTGTCCCAGGAGAGGATTAGCCAAACCAGGGGTAAAATACTTAGCCCGTATATTTTGGTCATGCCGTTTAGGGCTAATAGGACTCCCGTAGTAATTAACCAAATTCTCGTTTTTTGCCTTTGATACAGCAGGGCAGATAAAACAGAGCCTATGATAAAAGAAGTCTGGATAGCGTCCATTTGCACTACTCGAGAATGCGCTAGAAAGTAAACATTGCTTAGGACCAAGAACGTTGCAATAGAAGCGAATTTGCTGTTGGTTAATTTTTGTAAGCTGTAAAAGATAAAGGCGATGAGTAAAGAGGTGATTAGAATAATCGGAAGCTGATAAGCAAAGTGGACTCTGTTGAAAGTATGGGAGAGATAGGGATAATCTTGGTAATCAAAAGTAGGATCAAATTGGCGATAAATCAGCCTTAAAGTTCTTAAGGAAATAACTGATTGCCATGTAATGGTAGCTCCAGGGTGACCGGCTACCATGGCATCTTCCCATCTACCCTCTTTGACGACATGATAAAAATCATTAGTTCTCTCATGCCAATGGTATTCATCTGGGTTAATGGCTTCAGCATTAATCTGCCAAAGTCTAAGCCCCAGCGCCAGTAGAAATATTGCTACAGTAAATAGAAAGGTTCTACGGTTCATTAGTTCAGTATAGACTACGAGGAAATGTGTATAAAGTCTAAAATCTCTATAAAGGAGACTCCTTGCAAGGAGTCTCCTTAATTTATTTACGAGGTGAGGTAGAATAAGGTTGTGGCAAAGTACCTAAAGAGAAGTAATTCTATATTGATCGTAATTCTGATCGTTTCTTTTTTGTTGCGGGTATGGGGAATTAATTTTGGCTTTCCTTTCTTTTTGCATCCGGATGAAACTAAGATTGTGGAAAAAGCTATTACCATGGCCTTCGGTTTTAAAGAGGCTATCTTTGCCGGCGACCTTAAATTTTTTGATCCTAATTTTTATTTTTACCCCAGCTTCTTAACCTATTTGCTTATGTTTAATATTTTAGGCCTTAAGGTTATATTTCTAATTCTTAAATTCTTGACTCTGGGGAAAGTTACTTTTGCTCTGGTTTCCAAACCTCTTTTTTACTTCCTAGCTCGTTTGATTTCGGTTCTTTTTGGTACAGCTACTATTTACTTAACCTATCTATTGGGGAAAAGAATCTCTGGTAACACGGTGGGACTTATCGCGGCCTTGATTTTGGGTACCAACTTTTTCCACGCCCTTAACTCCCATTACTATACTGGTGATGTGGGGGCTACCTTTTTCACAGTCCTGTCGTTTCTATTTATTTTTATGTATTTGGATCGGGTAAAAATTATGAGAGCAGGATGGCGGAATGAATACTGGGTTTATTTAGCAGCTCTATCTATTGGTTTTGGTGCCGCTACAAAGTACTACCCAGTACTAATGCTTGCTATTTTGGTCATTAGTGTTTTTCTGGTAGAACCAGATTTTGCTGCACGCGTAAGAAAGGTAATTACTTCGGTACTAATATCTTTGGCAACCTTTATGCTGATAGTGCCTTTTAGCGTGTTTAATTTCTCGGCTTTTATTGATGAGCTGAAGGAGTCTAGTGCGCGGTCGGCTACGGGAGTGTTTGGTTTCACTAGCGATAATTTTTTCCATTACCTGACCTCCACCGAGCCAACGTTTATTGAACCAATAGCACAAAATTCACTATTGCATGGTTTGGGCTTGGTTTTCATGTTGCTTTTCCTTGCTTCTTTAGGGCTATTGCCGGCTAAAAAGAATAAGAAGGTTCTGCTACTGATAATTTATGTGTTGGGACACTATCTTTTCTTTGCGCACAACCTCACCAAAATTTTAAGGTGGCTCTTGCCGCTTGCTCCTCTTGGGTCTGTTTTGGTTGCTATTCTCATTGTCGAGCTGGGTAATAAGCTGGTTAGAATAAAGCTGTGGTTAGTGGGTGGTGTTTTACTCGCCATTATCATTCCTAACCTCTACAGAACTATTCTTGTTGATGATGCTTTTACCAAAGAAGATACGAGAGTTCAGCTTTACCATTGGGTGGAGAATCATATTCCCGAAAACAGTCGAATCGTGTTTGAGTATTTCAACATCGCCCAGTTTACCAGAAGAGATCTTTATTATTTTGAATTTGATCATCCCCGCTATAACATTAATGGAGAGATAGCAGCTAGCCGACCACCTGATTACCTGTGGCTTAAAAATGTTTACCAGCCAGAGTATATTGTTATCAATGGGAGTTTGAGAGATCGCTATAAACAAAAGAGTATGCAAAAATTATTTCCGGAAACCTGCTCAGCCTGGCTTGAAATCTATGATAATATTCACAAAGATTATCAGGTAGCCGTTAGGTTTAGGCCATCGTTTCCCGACAGAATCATGTCGGGGCCAGAGATGATTGTTTATGTGCCTAGAAAGTAAAAAGTGGAAAGCGAAAAATAAATATGATTGAGGATAGCCAACCAAGGGATAGTAGTAAGATTGATCTTTCTATTGTCATACCGCTTTACAACGAGGAGGAAAGTATTCCTTATCTCTATGAGGAAATTAAGGCGGTGATAGATAGTCAAAATTATAATGTTGAAGTGATAATTGTGGATGACGGGTCTTCGGATAATTCTTTTGAAAAGCTAAGGAAAATTCATGACAAAGACAACAGGTTCAAAGTGATTTCTTTTAGAAGGAACTTTGGTCAAACTGCCGCCTTGCAAGCGGGTTTTGACAAAGCTAAAGGTGAGGTGATTGTTACCCTTGATGCTGATTTGGAGAATGATCCTAAAAACATACCAGATTTATTGGCTAAGTTAGATGAAGGTTATGATATTGTTTCTGGCTTAAGAGCCGAACGATGGTCAGGTGGGTTGATGAGTTTAATCAAGAGGAAACTGCCTTCGGCTGCAGCAAACTATTTAATTTCTCGGACCTCACAAGTTCGTCTTCATGATACGGGTTGTACGCTGAAAGCTTATCGACGTGAGGTATTAAGTCAGATCAGGTTATATGGTGATTCTCACCGATTTATCCCAGCAATGGCTAGTCAATATGGGGCTAGGGTTAGTGAGGTGGAAGTCAACTTCCGCCCCAGACGTTTTGGTACTTCCAAGTATGGGTTTTCTCGCACCATCAAAGTATTCTTAGACGTTATTCTGTTAAGGTTTATGTTAGAGTTTTCCACCCGACCGATGCAGTTTTTTGGGTTTTGGGGTTTACTCGCTGGTGGTTTGGGGTTTGTTTTTGGTTTGTATTTAACCCTTCTTAAGATCTTAGGTCATCAAAATATTGGTAGTCGACCACTTCTGCTCTTATCTGTACTCCTTCTTTTTCTGGGCGTTCAGTTGGTGATGATGGGACTTCTGGGTGAACTGCTCTCCCGCACCTACTTTGAATCACAAGGTAAAAAAACATACAGTATCAAAGAAGCCTTGCTTTAATTTGTATGAAATTGATTTCCTTTGCTAAAAAAATAAGTGGCCAAGATTTTCGTTTGTTAATGGCTGTGTTTTTAATTGCTTTTCTACCTCTTATTTATCAAATGGGTAATACGCATATTCAACCGACTGCTGATTTGTGGGTGCAAAGAAGTGTCAGTTTCATGACCGAGTTTAGACGGTTCAATTTTGCCGGTACTTTCCAGCAATACCACCCCGGGGTGATGGTGATGTGGCCGGTGGCGGTGGGTTCCTGGTTTTTTTACCACATTGTGCATGCTTCAAGCCCCGTAGTGCCTGATATCTTTAGCCCTCAATATTTCTCGGAATATGTTGTGTATGCCAAGATACCGCTGATGTTGCTGCAAGCGATCTTCATGGTCTTAATCTTTTTAATTCTTAGAAAAATTTCGGGAGTTAAAATAGCTTTGCTATCTACACTGCTTTTGGCACTAGAGCCTTTTTATCTGGCTAATGCTCGTACTATCCATTTGGATACCATGCTGACTTTGACCATGTTTGCGGCTATATTAAGTATGTACCGGAGTTTGGGTACTAAGCTTAGTGCTATTAAAGCGTGGGATGTGCTCACGGGGGCTTTATTTGGATTCAGTTGGCTCTCCAAGATTGTCACTGCCTATCTTATTCCCTTCAGTGCTTTGGCTTTATTGATCACTCCAGGTTCTATTAGGGATAAGTTCAAAAAGTTTGCTTTATACCTCTTAATTGGGTTGGGGATCTTTGTTATTTTTTATCCGGCGATGTGGGTAGCTCCTTATGAAACGTTGGTGGGCAAGATTATTCACGGTGGGGTTTTGGAGGTGGGTTTGGAAGATGTCAGTCGGGGTCTTTTGATTGGGAGTAACTCTGGTTTGTTCTATCATTTGTTTGGTTACCCTCTGACTATTATCTACAGGCTTTCTCCCCTTATTTCTCTTGGTTTAGCTGCCTTTATGGCGCAGTTATTATTTTTTAGAAAAAGTGATCCGGTCAATAAAAGATTTACTCTTTATCTTTTCCTTTTTGCCTTTTTTTATCTTGCCATGATGTCTTTTTCCACCAAGAAGATCTATCGGTATATGTTACCAGTCTTTCCGGTGTTGGCTGTTTATTCAGCTTATGGTTGGTTTTTTATCTCAACAGTCTTGAAGGAGAATTTGGCTTTCAATAAAGAAAGAGTTTTTACTTACGTGGTTGCCTTTATTATGTTTGCTTATGCTGCTTGTTTTTTAAGGATAGCGCCCAATTTTTTTGCTTACTTTAATCCTCTTTTAGGCGGTATTACTGGCGCTAAGGAAATAGTTGATCTAAACCAGGATGCTACTGGGTATTATCTAGTGGCGGATTATTTAAACCAACTTGCTCCCGGGAAAGTGGTGGCTTGTTATGATTGGAAAATATTAGGTTTGCTATATCAAGGTGAAACGCTCAGTATCCGCAGGGAGGAAAAGCCTATTACCGCTGATTTTATCTTGTTACCGCTCCAGCGAGGTTATGAGTGGTTAACGAATGAGTATAACCTGATCAAAACCTTTAAAGTTGCTGGTGTTGATTACTGGTATTTATATCAGCGAGCTAATTAAGACCTTCGCTGTTTCTTGTTTGATGCCTTAAGAGAGAGCTATTTTGCTTAGAGTTGGTAAAGATAAATGGTGTTGCCAATGATGGTGCTAGGTTTTTCTTTTCTTAGCCACGAGAAACAAGCTGCCTGTTCTTTGCTTAAACCCACCAAATGGTTGATGCTAATTCCAATAAATCCTGTCGTGGGGGTACAGGTTAACGGTTCACAAGTGATCTCTCGATACTCGCAGCGATCATAGCCAAAATAACTTAATTTGATGGCTTGTTGGTGATTTGTTTTCATGTAGTTGGCTAATTGTTTAAGGTCTTGCCCCCAATCTAGATTGGAATCAATTAAGATACGGTGTCCTTTGCTTGGTCCTCCGGCCAACTCATTAAAATAAGTCAAATAGTCCGGGTAAATACTCAAATTAGCAAGGAGAAACCACAAAGGTAGACCAACTAGTAACGCTTTGGCAAGGTAATTTTGGCGTTTGAGCAAAATAAATTGACCTAAAAAGGTAAATAGAAATGGGTATATAGGAAGGATGTATCTTAAGCCAATATTAATGTGGGTGGTAAATGATAGGAGCACCGTAGCTAATATGGGAAGGAGAAGATAAACCTCTTTGTTGAAGAAGCTCTTCTTGCCCCTTTTCCTTGCACCCAGACCTACAATGATGAGCATGATGATTATGGCCAGAGGAGTTTTTACTAAAAAAGCAATTAAAAAATAGTACCACCAACCCTGCGTAGAGTGTTGACCTAGTAAATAACTGGGATGCCCATGTTGGTTATGGCTAAGTTGTATCAACAGTCCTTTAAAGAAGGTAGCTATTTCGGTAAAGTGATAAAGGGAAGCCAGAGCTAGCAAGGCAACGATCATTAAGCTTAAGCTGTATTTTTTTATCATTTTTTTGGCGTTTCTGATTTCCGGTAGAGTGGGTCTTTCTTTTAAGAGGTAGTATTTTCTAAATTGGTGATTGAAGAGGAGAAAGTACGACACTAAGAAGAACAACAACCCGGAGTGTTTTGAGCCCACACACAGCCCCAGGCTTAGTCCGGCGAGCAGTAAATGTTTGTTTTTGCCCCCTTTTTCCAGGAACAGATATAAAAGAAAAATAGCCAGATACGCAAAGATGGTTACCCCAAAATCAACCGAGACTAACTGGGTAAAAGAAAGTATTGTTGGTGAGAAAGTGTAAAGGAACAAAGAAAACAGTCCTGCTTTGGTGCCATACAGTGTAGAGCTAAAATGATAAATGATTAAACCTAGTAATAGACCAAGAAGGATCACCGGAACTCTACCAGCTAAAACGAGACGATCGGTATTATTATTTTGGAAATACAACAGCTGGTGAGCAAAATTAATATCATCTGCCTCTAGCCAAGAAAGGTGATCAAGGGGTAGGTGGGGTTTGAGTAATAGTAAAGGTGCTCCGGCAATAAGTTTGATTAGCGGTGCGGTTTCGGGATTAAGTCGGTAATCTCCAGTAGTCAGATACGAGTAACCAGCGGGAATGTAGATTATTTCATCCATGGTGACAGATTTTTGGCTAAGACTCGTTAGCGCTAAGATAAAAAAACATGTCAGCAGGATAAGAATTACGGAAAGGGTTAGCTTTTGTCCAGGGAACATAATCTTTGAGAGTGTGACTGATAATATCATATCAGGAAAGAGAGATCGTGCTAAAATGTGAAGCAATGAAAATAGCCATTTTTTCCACGACCTTTTTTCCTCAAACCGGTGGTGCGGAAAGGTTTATGCACGGTTTGGCGACAAGGTTGGTTAAGCAAGGTCATCAAGTGGTGGTTATTGCCCCGATTGCGAAAGAATTAAACACCCACTCTTTTAGTTATAAGGTTTTTCGTTTGAGATTGCTGGCTCTTTTTATCCCCAGCAGTGTTTTTTATAACCTGACGTTACTGCTTAATTTATTTGTCTGTTACTGGCGGCATCGTTTTGAGGTTTTACAGGTAGTGGGTTTATATCCAGCCGGTGAGGCAGCGCGCTGGTTGGTTCGCTTCTTGCCAAAGGTGACTTTGGTGGCTAGGGCAACTGGTTCTGATATCTTGATTTTTCCAACCATTAATTACGGCTTGCGACTTGATCCCAAGATGGATGCTCGGATTAAAAATATTATTCATGCTGCAGATGCGCTGGTTGCCAACAGTAATTCTGTTAAAGAAGAGTACCTCAAAGTTACTCCCGAGTCAGATAAAATTGTGGTTATACCCAATGCTCTGGATCTGGATAAATTTGTTACCACTCAAGAAAGTAACAGAGTGGTACGGAGGAAATGGTGTGATAATGATAACGCTCGCATCGTTCTTTCTGTGGGTCGTAATGAAGAAAGAAAAAACTTTGCGCTTTTAATCCAAAGTATGGAAGAGATAATGGTTAAGGAAGAGTATGAAGATGTTTATTGTGTCATCGTGGGAGCGGAAACGAAAAAACTAAAATCTTTGGTGGAGGCTTCGGTGATTGAAAATAGGTTTATTTTTGCCGGTCCGTTGCCGGTAGAAGGCACTATGGAATATGAGAATTATCCTCCCCCCGAACTGATCGAGTTGTATTTGGCAAGCTCTCTCTTTGCCTTACCTTCTACCATTGAAGGTCAACCCAATGTTCTTTTGGAGGCTATGGCTGCAGGTTTGCCCATGGTGGCTGGAAATGTGCCCGGTAGTAAAGATGTTATTGAACATGGCAAGACAGGTTTTCTAGTTGATCTGGAGCATCCCGCCGAGTTTACCGCGGCTTTGGAAAGATTATTATTACAGCCCGAGCTTCATCAGCGAATGAGTTTAGAGGCAAAGAAAAAAGCACAGGATTATAATTGGGATATAGTCGTTGATCAGTATTTAAGACTTTATCTAAGTTGTAATGAGCATAAGTAGACCACAAAAATTAAGCAGAGCTCTGGTGCTGATATTATTGTTGTCCTTTATTTTAAGAATATGGGGCATTTGGCATGGTTTCCCGTTTCTTTATCACCCAGACGAACCAACAGTAGTGAATAGTGCCCTCACTTTATGGGGTAAAGGTTTTAATCCCGGTCACTTTGATTGGCCGCATTTTCATTATTATCTAACCGCCTTGATTTATCTGCCCTTGGTTCTTTTATTGTGGTTTAAGAATGGAGGTATTGAGGGTTTACTTGCTAACCTGGTTCCTTTTTTTCTCCTAGCACGTTTACTTTCGGCGGGTATGGGTGTTGCTAGTGTATATTTAACCTATAAGATTGCCGAGAAGTTGTTTAATCACAAGACAGCTTATCTGGCGGCTCTTTTCCTGGCGATAAATACTACCCATGTTTTTAATTGCCAACACGCTTTGATTGATGTCCCCATGACTTTTTGGCTTTTAGTGTCTTTTTACTTTTCTGTTCTTATCATTGCCCGCCCTACCCTAAGAACTTATGCCTTAGCGGGGTTTTTCCTTGGGTTGGCCACTTCCACAAAATACAACGCCGCTTTAGGACTCATGTTCATTTTAGGGGCTCATTGGTCTAGGCATCTTAATATTTTAGTACCTAGGAATTATCAGGAAGTGAGAAAGTTTGTTTTGAGTTTGGGTTCAATACTTCAGCCATTAAAACCTTTAGTTATTGGAGTTTTAGCCTCGCTATTGGGTTTCTTTCTAGGTACACCTTTTGCTCTTCTCGATTATAAAACCTTCCTGATGACAGATAACCCAGATGGAGCCCTATGGCAGTTTGTTCATGTTGGTAGTGGTGGGTTTAACACAGGTGTTCTGGAAAGGTTGCTTTCGGTGCTCTTTGGTGTTTTAGCTCAGGGAACGGGCATATTAATTATCCTGTTAGCTATATATGGATTATTTAAAATCCGAGCCTTCAAGAGGGAAGCAGCTTACCTTATTGTTCCTTTTGTTGTTTTTTATCTGATTTTTGTGGGGGCTTTTAGTTATTCTCCTGTTCATTTTTTTATCCCCCTAATTCCGTTCCTTTGTATTTTAGCTGGTATCGGTTTTGTATTAATCATCGATTTGATAAATTCTTTTTTTAACCTTAACAAGAGTAAACAGAAGGTAACCTTTTCAGCTATTTTAATATTGGTTTGTCTTTCTCCCCTGGCTAGATCTGCTTATTCTGACTTTGTGCTTACGCAAAAAGATACCAGAACCTTGGCTTATGAATGGGTGAGTGAAAATATTACCCCTGGCGCTGGTATTGTGATGGGTAACGATTACGAACCTTTGCTCGACGCGGCAAGGTATCAGCTTTATGACTTACACGAATTTTTGTTAGATGAAGATTTGTCCGAACCCATTTATCCCAAATTTGAGGACAAAGGAATTAAGTATGGGGTGTTAGGTAGTTATAATTTGCTGGATAATCTAACCCGGGCCAATTGGGATCCCCAAGAACCAGAGTTCACCGATTACCTACTAGATAATGCTAAGATAGTAGCAAGGTTTGAGCCCCAAGGTCATCCTGGTCCAGTAGTGATGATTTTTGAGATTGGTTATGACTATGAAGTTTTGCAAAAACACAAAATTTCTCCAGAAACTGACAAGAGATAAACCATTTTTACTATTAGTATCAGTTTCATTTATTTTGAATCTATTTGGCGTTACTTGGGGGTTTCCCCATTTATACCATCCCGATGAACCAGTCATTATCAGAGATGCTCTTGGTGTTTCCCAATATGAGGTCAAGTTAGAACATTTTGATTGGCCGCATCTGCAGACTTATCTTGATTCTTTCTCCTTTACTATTTTTATTAAGGGGAGGGGTTTTATTAGAGCCGTAGGACTAGAAGATTTTACCAGAACACAATTTCCATTGCTGTGGAATGACAATATTGTCTTTTATTTTTTGGGTAGACTTTGGACGGTGTTATACGGTGCTCTTACGGTTGGTCTTGTCTATCTAATAGGAAAGCATTTCTTTACCAAAAGAGCGGCTTTGTTCTCTGCCTTGCTTCTGCTACTTAACTCACTGTTTTTAACCAATACCCGACTTGCTACTATTGATATTCCCATGTTGTTCTGGCTTACCTTTTCTCTTTATTTCTGTTTTCGAGTAGTAACACTAGGATCATTAGCGAGTTATATGTTAGCTGGACTTTTAGCAGGCTTGGCTGCTTCTACCAAGTACAACGGTGGGTTTGCGGTGATCACCTTGTTGGTAGCCTTTATGTTATCCGTTTTGGTAAAGAAGAAAAATATCCTGGCGGAGTTTAGAAAACTTGTAATTTCGGGAGCAACTAGTCTGTTTGGTTTCTTTCTCGGTACACCGAATGCTTTATTTGAATATCATACTTTTCTAAACACAGAAAACCCTTCTGGGGCAATGTGGCAGTTTACTAGACCCGGTAACTCGGGGGGGATAACTTACCTGGAAAAAATAAGAGGCAGGCTATTTGTATTGATGGACGCTATGGGGTTTTTGCCTCTAGTATCCGCTGTGGTGGGTGTGCTTAACGCTTTTATTAAGCGTCACTGGTCATTAATCCTCCTGTCGGTTTTCCCCACCGCATATTATTTATATGTGGGGGGGTTTGAGTACTTTCAACCCCATTTTTTACTGCCAACCATGCCCTATCTTTCTTTGCTGGCGGGAGTAACCTTTTCTTCATTATTAGGTAAAGTTGAGCAGCATACTTCTTTGCGTACGGACAAAAGGAGGGTTATTAATGTCATTCTTTGTTTGTTGTTTTTTGTTGGCCCTCTTTATTTAGCTATGCTTAATAAACAAATTGTGCTGAAGAAAGATAGCAGAACCGTGGCTCTGGAGTGGATTAATGAGAACATCCCCGCTGGCTCAACAATTGCACAAGGTAGTGATTATGAGCCACCATTAGAAAGCCGAGAGGGACTAAAAGGTATTGATAACAGACCAGACAGATATTATCTAAAGTCGTTTTCTGAACTTGAACGTACGCATCATTTAGAGGCTTCTTTAGCAGAAAAGTTGAAGGCAGAGGGGGTTGAGTATCTTGTTTTCGGTACTTTTGGTATGGCTAAAGATTACGAAGAAGCGGTTTGGGATGAGGAGGTTCCTACTAGGTTGGGTTGGCTTAAGAAGTATGCGGAAATGATTTATCGCGTGGATGAAGAAGGTCGTTTAGGACCAACTATATTTGTGTTTAAAATAAAACCGTGACAGTTGTTAGTACTCTAATTAGAGTGGTTAAAACAGACAGAAGTTATCAGCTATTAATAGTGGTTCTGTTTTTGGCATCCTTTTTAAGGTTTTATCGAGTGGGTTCAGATATTTTTAATGATGACGCCCAGTTTTGGTTTGCGCGTTCAATTACTCATATTGAGGCTCTCAAGGAATTGGATTTTGAGGACACTTTTATCAATACAAAACCGGGGGTGACTATTCAATGGTTAACCGGCTTGAGCTTGGATATTTTTCTCAATCTTTATAACAAGATTTTTCATTTCAAACCCCTTTTATATACAGCGGAAACTTTTAGGTGGGTTGATCTAGCGGCCAAATCTCCTCTTATTCTGCTTACAATATTATTTTTGCCCTTTTTATATGCGATTATCGAAAAAAATCTGAATAGAGATATCGCTATTTTTACCACTATATTTTTAGCCTTTGAGCCTTTTTATATAGGTATAAGTAGGTGGTTGCACGTGGAGGGTATCTTGGCTGTTTTTATGCCTGTTTCAGTTTTTCTTTTTATTCAGTACTTATTTGATAAAAATAAAAAATGGTTGCTATTATCGGGCATAGCTTCTGGTTTGGCTCTGCTTACTAAATCCCCTGCTGTGTTTTTGTGGCTATTCATCCCTTTATCCTTTCTTGTCTATTCAACCATTTATAAAAGTACAAATATCTTTAAGCAAAAAATCAAGTTTTTTGTCCGGGATTACCTTGCCTGGTTGTTAATTACTTTGGTTACCTTCATATTACTTTTTCCGGCTATGTGGGTTCAACCCGTTGAGGTTGTAGGAAGGATAATTGGGGATACGATCTATACCGGCTCGGTAGGTCGCAACAATATTGAGGGTCCCTTGTTTTATAGCTATGCCTTTTTTATGAGAACCTCTCCTTTGTTAATCTTATCTTTTTTGGGGGGGTTATTTGTACTTATCAAGAGGTATAAGAAGCTCCCTCAAAAGACAAGACTTGTGCTAGTGCTATCTGGTCTTTTTGTCTTTTTCTATTTCTTAATGATGAGTTTGGCGGCCCAAAAAATGGATCGTTATTTACTGACGATTTATCCTTTTATTGCCATAATCGCCTCTTTTGGGGTGGTTTCTTTATTAGCTAGTTTTGAGAGTAAACATGCTCTTGTGCTAGGGATGGTTATTATTTGCCAGTTTGCTTTCGCTTTATATTACACACCATATTTCACTACTTACTACAACCCTCTGCTGGGGGGTAGAGAAACAGCCTCAAAATTATGGCGTGTAGAATCTACCGGTCAGCTTTACCCGGAAGTGGCTAAGTGGGTTAATTCCCATGATAATCCTTACGAGCTGAACACGGTGGTAAATTATACGGGGCATAGTTTAAGGCCTTACATTTTGGGTAAAGTTTTTAGTAAGAATGAAAACCTGCCCGAGGGTTTGGAGGCAGACTTTTTTATTGTGCCTTGGGACCAAACCTTGTCTTTGAGATGGCAACAATGTTTCCCAATGGATGAGATTAGGTATCATGGTGATTTGTACTGGACTATTTATGGGTGTAATGAAAAGTGGAGGGGAGAGGTGAAGAGCGAGCAAACCTATTAGTTCAGTACCGGTAGTTGCCAGCATATCATTAAACTAGCGTTTAGCTTCGCACTACCTACACTCTCGATCGGGGGGTAACAAAGTGATATTCTGTTTTTGGTTACACCTGATCTGCGAGAGTTACTTCACTAATGGTTTGCTCACTCTTAAGGAAAATAATTTAATGAAAGATTGTATTTTTTGCTCCATTGTTAAAGGTGACGTGCCTTGTCATAAGGTGTGGGAGAGTAACACTCATCTGGCTTTTTTGGATATTTTCCCTAACACCGAGGGGGTAACAGTGGTGATAAGTAAAGACCACGAAGGAAGTGATCCTTGTCAGGTGAATGAAAAAACATATGTGGCTTTAATGTTGGCGGCTTGGGAGGTTGGCAAGTTGCTGGTTGAAAAAATGGCTGATGTGGGGAGGGTGGGGATAATGATTGAAGGGACCGGGGTGGATCATTTACACGCTAAGCTATTTCCCATGCATGGTACGGTCGATGGTTCTTGGCAAGCAATGGAGGAGAAAAGATTTTTTACCAAATATCCGGGGTTTATTTCCTCTAATACAGCAGAGCAAGCGACTGAAGATGAGTTAGCTTCCCTTGCACGTAAAATCCGCACCTAAAAAGGTCGGACCTTTTTATCGCCTATAAATACTGGGGTTTAGCACGGCGGTGCTATACTACTGTTATAGGATATTGTCAAATGCGTTTGGAGAGGTTTTGCCAAGAGTAATAATTGGCAATGTACTCTCTATTTACAGGGGAGTTAATGTCTTCCTCTACAGCTAGCTTCAAGCTTAAAGGATCAACTTGCTTCAGAAGATGTAAACCCTCAAGATCTTGTTGGGGTTTGAAACCTGATGCCACTACAGGTACTCCACAAGCGAGAGCCTCCAGGACTACTTTGGGAAAACCCTCATACGAGGAGGGTAGGAGCAAAATATCCGCCGTGCGATAGTAGTCTGCCAAGGGGTATGGAACATAACCGGCAAAGCGTACTCTCTGCTCTAATCCTTTATCCTCCACCAGGGTTTTGAGTTTCATTTCATAATCCTTGTTGCCACTACCCACGATGAGTAACTTGTAGTGGGGCTCAAGATCCGTGAGGGTTTCAAGTGCCACCTCCAGACCCTTTCTTTCGTTTAAAGTGCCCACATAAAGAAGGATGCGATCATTTTCCATATAACCCAGCTCTCGCTTTAAGTTTTTGCCCTGGGGGTTAAAGGTATGGGGATTGACACCATTTTCCAGCACGGTGATGTGCTCTTCCGTAACTTTGTAATAATTAATCGCTTCCTCTTTAATGTTTTCTCCGGTGACAAAGATCTTATCTGCCACCTTGCAACCTAAACGGTCGGAAAGCTCGTGCAGAGGCCATTCAAACCACTTTTCCAGAAAAGAGACTCTATCTCCCTTGAGTTTGGCTTGTTCTTTTCTACCCCTAGCGGTGACGTGCAAAAAGAAATAGTAGGGGGTTTTCCTAAAAGGTCTAAATAGAAATCTAATTCGGTGGTAACAGGCAGGTAAATGGCCATGACCCTGGATTAGATCATAGTGACCAAAGAGCAGTTCTTTGATGATGATGATTAAAGCGAGGGGGGCGGTGGTGATGAGCATGGTATGAGGAATAATTTCCCTGGGGATTCTAATTAGTCTCAAGCCTTCAGGTAAAGGAGGAAGTTTGGGTTTGGCTTTTGGCCAGTGACCACAAATCACCGTGACCTGGTGCCCCTGCTCAACCTGGGCTAGTGAAAGCTCATATGGAAATGGCGCTAAACCATTCCAAGGAGGTGGGAAGTCATAAATTATTCTTAAAATCTTCATCTATTTGGCAGTATAGCATCCGCAAGGGATGCTACAATATCTGTGTATGACTACGCACAACATAGTATGCCTTTCGACCCAGCTTTGGGATGATCCCATGTGGACCAACAAACAGCACGTCATGAGCCGTTTGGCCAAAAGGGGTCATAAAATTATGTATGTTGATCCTCTCATCAGGATTAGGATGCTAGCCAGTAACATGGTCTTCAAAAGGAGATATTCTCCTAAAAGGCTTTTCACCTTTAAAAAAGAAGTAGAGAATAATCTCACAGTTTTATCTCCCGTGAAGTTTCTCTTTTCAAAAGAGAGGGAAAGAAGATTTAATTTGAAATTGATTAATAGAACAATCAGTCAGTCTGCAATCAATAAACCCATTCTCTGGGTTTATGATCCCGATTTTGCTGATTATGTGGAGCAGATACCCCATCAACTACTTATATATGATTGTGTGGATGATTACTCAAACATGCCCCAGGAACGTTACCCCGATAACAAAAAAGCAGAGATCATTGAAAAGGAGAAGAAGCTTATTAAAAGAGCAGATTTGGTTTTTGCCACTTCGCCTTTTCTTTATAAATTAAGAAAAGAGCAAAACCCAAATACTTACTACACTCCCAATGTGGCGGATTTTGAGCATAACAGCCAAGCTCTTAAAGAAACGTTAGCCGTACCTGAAGAAATCAAAGATTTAGCCAAACCAATCATAGGTTTTCAAGGTAATCTTTCTGCCTATAAATTTGATTTTGATTTGCTTGAAGCCGTTATCGCTAGTCACCCAGAATGGTCCTTTGTGTTTATTGGGCCGGTGGAAACCAGTAAAACCCTGACCGATACCTCTCGTAACACTCAAGTAGCTAAGCTGGAAAAACATGAAAACACACACTTTTTAGGTGTCCAACCTTATGAACGATTACCCGCCTTTTACAAAGCTTTTGATGTCGCTATCATGCCCAATAAACAAAATGATTATAACCGCAGTTCATTTCCGCTTAAATTTTTTGAGTTTCTAGGAGCTGGTTTACCGGTGGTAATGACAAAATTACCTGCTTTGGCAGAATTTTATAATACTTCTGGAGTCTATGTTTCCGTTAGTGTGCAAGATTTTATTAGGAACTTAGAGGAAGCTGTAACTAAAGGTCGCGCTTTTAGTCAAGAGGATAGATTGGTGCTCGCTAAACAGTACTCCTGGGAAAGTAAGATAGATACTATGATAGCTTTGATTGAGGAAAGACTTAATAAATGATTTCGGATAAAGTTCAAAAAATACTGGTCATACTGCTTCTTGTTATTATGGGCGTGTACTTGTGTTGGATGATTTTGGCTGGCTTTTTAAACCAGGGGGTGTCGGACTTTGCCACTTATTATCATGCTACAACTTTCGCACTGGCAGAGGATTGGAGGAATCCTTACAGCAATCTTGCTCCTTTTCCTCCTTACTATTACCCACCACCGTCAATTCTGCTCTTTGCACCACTTACTTGGATGGATCGGACCATAGCTAAAACCGTTTTCTCCTCATTATCTGTGGTGGTCATGTTTTTATCGGTGTGGTTGATCATTAAGTTGAGAGGCGAGTCTCTAAGTGATCTACAAAAAACTATCTGTTACGCGATACCTGTCTTTTTCTACCCCTTCTGGTTTACTGTGGACGATGGTCAAGTAAACGCCTATCTCCTGTTATTGATCACCCTAACCTACTATTTTTATGAAAAAAATCGGGGGGTACTATCCGGGATGTTCCTTTCCCTTGCTATTCTTTTCAAAATAACCCCAGCGCTGATGGCTGTTTATTTATTGTTTAAGAAAAAGTACAAGATCATTTTGGTGGGTGGCTTGGTGTTTATTGTGCTGACTGTTGCCTCCGAGATGAGGTTGAAACCAGGGATAAATTGGATGTATTGGCGGTACATTGTTAATGATGTTTCGGCGCAAGGCGGTCCTGGTTATCGAGATCAGTCTCTTAATTCTTTTATTATGGAAACTGGGATAGTTGAATATCTCTGGGAAAATAAATTAAGGTATTTGTCTTTGCCCTCAAAAGTTGATGAACACGTGGTGACCAACCTGGTTAATTATGCCATTGTGGGGGTACTTTCACTATTTATATTTTTCAAATCTATTAAAGAGAAGGTGACCGAAACTTCAACTATTATTTATGAGTATTCCTTGCTGACTATTATTGCTGTAGTTGGGTCTGGGTTAACCTGGTATCACCAATATACCATGCTCCTATTTCCATTTTTAATAGCGGTGATTGCAGTGATGAGAATGATCCCGTCCAAGAGACGCGTGATTTTAACTTTTATTCTTGCCGTGGCTTATGTCTTAATGGCAGTTAGTTTAGAAAGGCAAATCAATGTTGCTGATAGGTTGGTTGATTTTCAAAGGGGTGTGATGTTTTATGGGGCTGTTTTAACGGCTTTAGTTCTGGGGTACTTTAGATATAGCCCTAGTTTTAAGGAGAGAAAATGAAAATTGCTTATGTCCTTAATTCCGGTAACGTAGGAGGTGCCGAGAAACATGTTTTGGATTTAGTTGAGGGATTTAGTCATGATAATGAGGTAGTGGTGGTATGTCCTGAAGGGGAGATGGTTAATAAATATAAACTGGCTGGGGCGGATGTTATCATTGACAAACCCTCTTTTGACATTGATATCTTCTATATTTTCAGACTGAAGAGGTTACTTGTATCCAGGTCAATAGATATTGCTCATCTACATCAGCTCAAGACAGTAATAAATGGGTTGATCTCGGCTAGTCTAGCTCAAACTAAGGTTAAGATTGCACATATCCACTCTCCCCTTTCTAAGTGGCAAATCCCTTTATATAAAAAGATATTGGATCTATTGATGAACTTCCTGGTGGTAAATCTGCTGGCGGATGTTGTGATAGCCCTTACCGAGGAAACAAAGCAGGAAAGGATGCGGGGTGAACATATTCGCGAAGATTTGATCAGAGTCATTCCCAACGGAGTGACAATTGAAAAGATAAAGCCTCAAGCGCACGATATGGAAGAGGCAGGAGTGTGGTTGAGAAAGAAGTACCAGCTAAATAAAGAGTATTTAGTTGGTACCTTAAGTAGATTAACGGAAGAGAAAGGGACGGATGTATTCATAAAGGCTATTTCAAGAATGCCTGCTTTGGATGAGAATCTGTATCGAAATTGTCATTTTTTTATTGCTGGGGAGGGTCATTTACGGGGTGAGTTGGAGAAGTTGGTCAAATCAACAAACCTTGAAAGTATGGTGACTTTTCTTGGCTTTCTTTCAGAGGATGACCATGCAAAGTATTTTAAGTCCTTGAATCTTTTTGTTTTTCCTACTCTCCATGAGGGTTTTGGGCTTGTTTTAGCCGAAGCGATGGCTTATGGGGTGGCTACCCTTTCCTCGGATCTCCCTGTCCTTAAGGAAATTACCAACGCTGGTCGATTTGGCAAACACTTTGCGCGGGGCAGTGAGGATGATTTGGCAGAAAAGATGATTTCACAGCTTAAGGGTGAAGAAGGCGATAGCGCTACGATCCTAGCGGCTCAACAATGGATCAAGCAAAACTACTCCAAAGAACTTTTTATAAGTAGGTATAGGAAGTTATATCAGGAGGCATTGGGTAATAAATGAAGGTAGTTATTCCACTTAGAGTGGATGCTTATGATAAGCCAGGTGGTGATGTAGTTCACGCGGAAAAGATCATGGCTTCTTTAACGAAACTAGGTGTTGAGGTGGCCATGACTACTGACTTAAAGCCAGATTTATCTGGGGTAGATCTGGTCCATCTTTTTAACATGGATTGGGTTAGAGATCCCTTAATGCAAGCTAGACATGCCTATCGGTACCAGGTGCCAATTGTGCTCACCCCAATCCACCACTCCTTTAGGGAGATAGATGGCTTTGAAAGACAGGAGAGATATGGTTTGAGAAGGCTGACTAATATTGTCCTAAGGTCTTATGAACAACGTGAAACAGCCAAAAACATTTACCGTGCCTTTGTTGAGTTGGATCGGCGCAAATGGTGGGGTACTCTTGGTCTACTTAAGCAGGGTCTAACAGCACAATATCAGGAGCTGTTATCTCTAGCTACGGTTGTCATGCCTAATACCTATTTGGAGGAGGCAGAGCTGGAGCGGGAATTTGGGGTGGAGATGGAGACAGTAGTAGTACCGGCAGGAGTTGATCCAAACTTTTTAAACGCTACGGCTGATTGGTTAAACCACAATTATCCCGAGGTACTTGCTCGCTTGGGTTCTGATTTTGTGGCGATGGTGGGACGGATTGAACCGCGTAAAAATCAATTAAGAGTGATTGAAGCCTTAGCGGTGGCAAAGATACCCTTGTTACTAGTAGGCGATTTCAACCCCCATCATTTTGAATATAGTTGGCGAGTTCAGCAGGCGTTGTTAAAAAATAAGCAAACAGTACATTTGGAGAGTATTCCTCATCAGCATATCGGTTCGGTTTATGCCTCCTGCAAAGTCCATCTGTTAGCTAGTTGGTTTGAAACGACTGGTTTAGTTAATTTAGAAGCGGCTTTGGCTGGGGCAACGGTGGTGTCCACAAACAAAGGTTTTGGTAAAGAGTATCTGGCACAGCAAGCAATTTTAGTTGATCCTGCTAGGTCTGAATCTATTTTGTGTGGGGTTGAAAAAGGGTTACGGGAGGGGCGTAATGACAAATTGCAGGCGCATATTTTGCAAAATTACACTTGGGATATTGTGGGCGAACAAACTTTAGCGGTGTACCAAAAAGTATTAAAGAAGTAGTATAAAGAATAATGGAACTAGCCTTTTTAACCTTACTTTTTTGTTGCCTAGCACTATACATTACCTCTCGTGATCTCAAGTGGGGGTTAGTGTTATTGGTGCTAACTCTCCCCTTAAATAATCGCTTGATGTTTGATTTATTTATTTCTCAACAACTATTACCGGTTAGGTTAGTTTTGGTAGCTGTGCTGATAGTGCTGCTTAAGAACACATGGCTTGCATACCACCCATTCTCTGTGAAAGAAAGGTGGTCTTCTCTACTTAAAATGGGGCGACAAGACCCATTTCTATTTTTACTGATAAGTTTGTTGGGGGTGCGGGTTTTGTCTTTAATCAATGTGATTAACTTTAAATTTTCTTTAACCTTTATGGTTTTTTATCTGGCGATGATTGGCATGTATTTGGTGATGAAGTATGTTTATGCTCGTGAGGGGCGCGAATTTTTCTACCAACTTTTCCAACTTCATGCTGGGGTGGTGGTAGCTACGAGTTTGTTTAGTGTGGTGCAATTTTTCTTTTTTAAAGGTATTGGTAGAGTGTTGCCGGGAGTCTGGCCTTCCACCACCGAACCGACTAGGTTTGGGTCAACTTTTTGGGATATTAATCACTATGCTCCCTATGTAGGTAGTGTGATTCCTTATTTCTTGATAAGGCTGATTGCTGCTAAGACTAATAAGGAACGAGTATTATTTGGTTTTTGTTTTGGGCTGACTAATATCAGCTTGCTGATGACGTTGTCTCGAAGTGGTTGGTTAGGTTATGCTTTTGGGCTCGGTGTCTTTGGTTTGTTGCTGATAATCAGAAAGATGTGGCGTGGTTTTTCTTGGTATTTAGCTGCCATGATATTGATTATGCTAGCCGCTTTAGCAGGGGATATGTACTTCAACCATCCGATCTCAAGAAGGATAAAATCCTTAGGTACTAATGTTTACAACGAATCTTTTAATGCGCACCAAATTCTGAATAAAGGTCATTTTGAGTTGTTCTCTAGACATCCGGTGATTGGTTCTGGGTATGGTAACTTTAGTGACCAGTTTAGAACTACCCCACATGCGGCTAAATATTTTGAGATTGATCCGGTTGCAGAAGTGCGTTTGCCTTCTCATAGTGTCTGGTTAGAAATAATGTCTGAAACAGGGATGCTGGGATTAACCACATTTTTGGTCTTAGTGGCTTATGTTTTTAGACGGTTATTTTTAGCGATGAACACTAGTGAAGAGAAGTGGCGCTATCTAGGTGTAGCGCTGTTTGCCTCAATTGCTGGCATGTTATTTTCTTCTCTTTTTTACCACTATAACCTGGAGTATTTCTGGCTGATAATTTTCCTAGCGGTCTTTGTGGCGCGCAGTGTGTTGCCCACCGAACAGTATCAACCTCAAGATTACTTGGTCACCTTTTTACTGGTTGGTTTAGCCACTGCCATGATTTTTCCACAGCTGGGTAAGAACGCTCTTATTGACTGGGATGAATCCATTTATGCACAAGTCGCCAAAAATATTGCTCGCTTTCGTGATCCGATCACCCTGCGTTGGCATTTAGAGAAATATTGGTTTGAAAAGCCTCCGCTCTATTTTTGGTTCACAGCAGCGCTTTACTTGGTTCATGAGGTGTCTGAATTTTCAGCTCGCTTTTGGTCCGCACTGTCTGGTGTTTTGGGGGTAGTGCTCGTCTATTTTTTTGGTCGTGACTTAGCAGGTAGAGCTGTTGGGTTGGCTTCGGCACTGACCTTGCTCTCTACTGTTCATTGGTTGTTCCAGTCAAGAAATGGCACTTTAGATGTGATGGCAGCAACTTGTATAGTGGCCACACTTTGGTTGTTTTACCGAGCACGGACGCGGTTGAGGGACTGGTGGTTGGTGGGAGTTGGTTTGGGTCTGACCTTGATGGTTAAAGGAGCCGTGGCAGCGGTTCCTTTATTGATTATGGTTATATTTGGGGGATATGAATATTTTCTGCAGCAGAAAAAAAATTACTACCCCTGCCGACAGCTTTTTGTAAGAATACTGGTGCCTTTCAGTGTGCTTGTCTTACCCTGGCATATCGCTGTTATCTGGCTTCATGGTCGGCAATTTATTGATTCGTACTTTTTTTATCATGTTCTGCAACGATCAACCACTGGTATTGAGCAACATGGTCATTCTTTTTTCTGGTATTTGATTGTCATTAAAGTGTGGGCTAGACATAATTTTGTACTGCTGCTTGGCTCTTTAGCCTTACTGTTTACAAGTTGGCTGAAAAAAAGGCGCCGTGGTCTAAAAGCAAATACGCCAGAAGTGTTTTTGATTTTATATTTACTAGTAGCGTGGCTGATATTTTCCCTTTCGGCTTCAAAGATTCAGTGGTACATTATGCCCTTGTATCCAGCGATGTCTTTAATTGTGGGTTATAGTTTGGTAATACTGTTTAGGTGGTTACCTTTGAAAAGGTTTATACCCATATTATTAATGGTCTTGACTTTAAGTGTGCCTTTTTTTAAAGATCGTTATCAGTCACTATGGAATCTGGAAGATGCTTGGCGAGGCGTTGCCGAAGTTGTGCCTCATCTTAAGTATGAAGCGCGAAAAGTCTCCTCGCCGCGACTGTTAATAATTGATATGTCTCCAGGT
The DNA here is from genome assembly GCA_964592525.1 of uncultured Candidatus Saccharibacteria bacterium. Lineage (GTDB taxonomy): Bacteria > Patescibacteriota > WWE3 > CAZQFB01 > CAZQFB01 > CAZQFB01. The sequence continues at coordinate 259,773 of CAZQFB010000001.1, forward strand.
CCGGCAATGTTTTACAGCCCCCATCCAACGGAAACAGGTAACTTTTCAACGTTGGTTAAAGCGGCGGAAAGTGAGAACTCTTTCTTTGCCGTTGCTAGAGTAGGGCAAGCCGAAGATCTGATAAAGCTTTATCCGGAAAGGAAGGTTAAAATATATAAACAGTCTGAAGATTTTGCGCTGCTGGGTAGATGGTAAGTTGGTTATAAGTTATTAGGTGTTAACTAGAGGATGAAATTAAGTATTATCACAGTTACCTACAACGTAGAAAGTGTGCTTGACGGTTATCTTAAATCGCTGGAGCAGAGTGAAGTCGGCTTAGGTCTATTGGCGGGGGAAGTGCTTGTAGTGGATAATGCCTCCGAGGATAATACGGTTGCACAGCTTAAAAAGTCTGCTGTACCGATAAAGATAATATGTTCAAAAGAAAATTTGGGTTTTTCCGCCGCTAATAATTTAGGGTTAAAAGAAGCTTGTGGCGAAAACCTCCTTTTCTTGAATCCAGATACGGAGTTTAAAGCAGGGGTGCTCACTACTCTCCTTGAGTACCTTGATGCTCACGAAGAGGTGGGTGCTGTTACACCACGAGTTTTGCTCCCCGATGGTCAAGATGACTTAAATACGCGTCGTAATTTTCCTACCCCCCTGTCAGCCCTTCAGCACTTTTTACATTTACCAGGCAGTGATTACTACATCACTAAAGAGCCAACACAAGAACAAGCGGTACCAGCTATTGGGGGTGCTTTTTTAATGGCTAAACAAGCGGTGGTGACAAAAGTTGGCTCCTGGGATGAGGATTTTTTCCTGTACGGAGAGGATTTGGATTATTGTTATCGTATCAATGAAGCGGGTTATAAAATTATGTATGTACCTGCAGTGCAAATAACCCATTTGGGTGGGGTTAGTACGGGGATCAAAAAGAGTGGGGAGCGTTGGTCAAAAGCAAGCAAAAAACAAAAAAGAGCGATGGCTAAGTACTCTGTGGAGGCAATGGCGCTTTTTTACCAAAAACATCTAGCTAATAAACACAACTTGATCATCAATGCTTTAGTGGCGTTTGGTTTTCGCGTTCTGTGTATGGTGCGTGTTCTTCAATTTTCTCTGAAGTGAACCAGACAAAATTACTACTACTTGAGGAAAAGCATCCTCTCTCTAGTGTCGCTTCTGTTAGCGCGTATGGGGATTTTGGTAAGGTTAGAGCTCGGGTGCGCAAGTAATATTTGCGTCGGGGTGTTTAGCTAGGCTGCTAAGCCAAGACAGCTCTTGTACGGTGAGGTTATGCAACTGCTTAAACAAATGTGTCATGTAAGTATGACAGCTAATGTCTTATAATAACCCCATGAAGATTGCGATTGATGCTAGGTTCTGGGGACCTCGCCAGACCGGTTTGGGTCGTTATACGGAAAATCTGGTTCGGGCGCTTGCCAAACTGAAAAGCGACCACCAATTTACTCTTTTTGTAGAACAGGACACCTTGGCTGAAATAACAGCTTTACCAGCTAACTTTCAGTTAGCCAAACTGACAGTTAAGCACCATACCGCTAGGGAGCAATTAAGTGTTTCGATGGCGATTAATCAGGGTCACTATGATCTAGTACACTTTCCTCATTATATTGTGCCTTTGCTTAACCTCCGCACTCCCTTTGTAATTACGATGCATGATCTAATTAAATTGAAATATCCCGGTTCAGCAGCTACCACCTTACCACCTTTAATGTACCACCTTAAAAATGTTTTTTATCGTTTGGATAACTGGTGGGCAGTCAACCATAGCCAGCATATCATTACTGATACCCAAGTAGTTAAAAATGATTTAATCTCTTTTTTCTCCATACCCCCCGAAAAAATCACCCCAATCCCCCTTGGCATTGATGATAGTATTAAATTATCTACTGCCAGGGAGGTTGTTTTGGCTAAATATGCTCTGCACGCGAAAAAGTATTTGTTATTTGTGGGTAATGCCTATCCTTATAAAAATGTGGAGACCTTGATTTTGGCTGTTAAAAACTGCCCCGCTGATTTAGAACTAGTGTTAGTGGGGGCGAGAGATAGTTTTCAAGAACGTTTGTCTGTTTTAGCTAAGGAAACTGGGGTAAGTCATAAGGTTAAACAGCTTGGTTTTGTTAGTGATGGGGAGCTGGCGGTTTTGTATTCAGCTGCTTATGCCTATGTCTCTTTAAGTTTGGAAGAAGGGTTTGGTCTACAACCTTTAGAAGCTATGCTTCATGGTTGTCCCGTAATTTTATCTGATATTCCGGTATACCGGGAAGTTTGTGGCGAGGCAGCACTTTATGCACCCCCACAAAACGCACGCGCTTTTTTAGTACAAGTGCAAATCTTAGCTGATCCCGCGGTCAGAAAAAAACTAATCACTAAAGGGGCTGAACAAGTGAAGCAGTACCGCTGGAGCAAAACCGCAGCGGCGACTTTAGCTGTTTATAACGACATTCTGCAATGCGTATAGCTATTGTCCATGATGATTTTGTGCAGTGGGGTGGTGCGGAGCGTTTAGTTAAAGCTTGGGCTGAAGTATGGCCCCAAGCCGATATCTATACCGTCCAGTATGCACCTTTAGTAGGTGAGCTTAGCTGGTTGCAGCAACGTCGGTTGGTAGCTAGTTTTGTTCAACGTATTCCAGGCCACATTAAGTTGTATAAAACTTTGTTTTGGCTATACCCTTTGGCGGTAGAAAGCTTTGATCTTCGTGGTTATGATGTGGTGCTATCTTCGTCAGCACGTTTTGCCCATGGCGTGATAACTGCACCAGAAACCTTACATATTGCCTATATCAATTCTCCTCCCCGCATGCTTTGGGAGGAGTACTCCTACTTTGCGCATTCCTGGTTAAGACTGGGGTTAGCCCCACTGTTACACCTACTTAGATTGTGGGATTTTGTGGCTGGGCAAAGACCAGACTGGTTAATTGCTAATTCTCATTATGTGGCAGCTAAAATTGAGAAGCGCTACCATCGCCAAGTTACTAAAGTTATTCATCCTTTTACAGAAATTGCTCAATTGTATGAGTCTACAGAGCCTTGTAGAGAGGAAGTTGGCTTTTTAGTGGTCTCCCGTTTATTAGCTTGGAAACAATTAGCTCTGGTGATAAAAGTCTTTAATGATTTAGGGCTACCGTTGACTATTATTGGGCAAGGTCCCGATTATCATCGGTTGCATAAATTAGCTGGTCCCACCATAAATTTCAAACAAGGTTTGACAGACGAAGAAGTGGCTAGCTATTATCTTAAGAGTATCGCTTTGCTCCATCCGCAGGAGGAGGATTTTGGCTTGACGCCACTGGAGGCTATGGCTCTGGGTAAGGGCGTGATAGCGTACCAAGCCGGAGGCGCTTTGGAAACAGTGGTCGCTGGTGTTACGGGGGAGTTTTTTAAGCCTCAAACAGCAGCCGCCTTAAAGAAAGTGATACTGGCTTATCAACCGCAAAAATATCACCCGGAGACTTGTCGGGCGGTGGCAAGAAAGTTTAGCAAGGATAAATTTATATTAGCATTTCAGGAGTTGCTTAAAGGAAAAAATACGTGAGTTATCAAACACAAAAGCGAATTGTAGATTTAGTGGGCGGTTTTTTTGGTGTGCTTCTTTTTTCTCCCCTGCTGCTATTTTTAGCAGTTTACATATTTATGGTCTCTCCTGGTCCGGTATTAGCAGATACACCCAAAAGGGTAGGTAAAAACAACCGTCTTTTTCGGATGTACAAGTTTAGAACGATGATTCTGAATGCCCATCAATATTTACTTGAACACCCTGATTTATATGAAGAATACAAAAATAATGATTACAAATTAGATAACGATCCACGCTGGATTCCGGGAGCACAGGTTATTAGAAAGTTCAGCCTTGATGAGTTCCCGCAGTTTTTTAATGTGCTAAAAGGAGAAATGAGTTTGGTGGGACCACGGGCTTACTACCCGTTTGAACTTAAGAGTCAGCAAGAAGTCTACCCGGAAGCAAGTCCTTATATTAAAAAACTGCTGCAAAGCAAACCAGGTTTAACTGGTCCGTGGCAAGTGGGTGGTAGGTCCGAATTAAATTTTGTAGAGAGAGTGAAGCTAGATGCTACTTATGCTGATAATCAGTCTATCTGGTATGATCTGCAAATTATCTTTAAAACGCCTTTAGCAGTAATCAGTGGAAAAGGAGCTTTGTGAAGAAAAGAAAGTATTATGCTCCTTCCCACATTGGTAAACTGGCTTGGCGGCGGAATTCGCGCCAGCCTAAATTTTCCCCCGCTAAATTTTTAACCCGGAAGAGAAAAACGATCATTGCTGTATTAACCCTAGTATTAGTGATTAGTTATTTTGCCTTGTTAAGACCTGTGGTGGTAGCTTACGCGACGGCGTCTAGTTTTAAAAAGAGTGCTCATAAGATAGCTGAAGAAATGAGGGAGCAAGATTTTGAAGCAATCTTGAAGGAGCTAGGCAAGATGGAAAAAAAGATGGTTAAGCTTAATGATGTGGTGGGTCAATACCAGTATCTCTCTTTTATTCCCGGTACTGCAGTTTATTTTAAGGACTCGGAACATTTAACGACAGCAGGGGTTCATGGCTTAAAGGCTTTAAGGATTGGCTTTGAAGCCTTAGAGCCGTATAAAGAAATTTTGGGGTTTAAGGATGATGTTGGTAGTAATAAAGAACAGGACGTAAATAAATTAGTGGCAGCGGTAAACGTGTTACCGAAACTTGAGCCCCGCTATGACGAAATTGCGGTGGAAGTACATGCTGTTAGGTTGGCCTTAGATCAGGTAAAGCCAGCTGACTACCCCCAGCAACTAAAGGGTATTAAGGTCCAAGAGCAGCTATATTTTGCGCAAGAAATGTTACATCGTTTTGATGATGGTGCGCCCACAATTAAAGCATTCTTATCTAAACTACCTTCGGTTATGGGTGATCCGGCGTTTGGGGATAAGAAATATTTGATTTTAATGCAAAACGACAAAGAGCTTAGGGCTTCAGGAGGTTTTTTGACTTCTTATGCCATATTAACCTTGCGTGAGGGTAGTGTGGCTGATGTTGTGGCTGCCGATACTTATGATTTAGATCAGCGGATCGGTTTGGTAACCGAACCCCACCCGGTGTTATCAAAATATCTGCAATTAGACCACTGGTTTGCCCGAGATGCTAACTTTTCCCCTGATTATGTGGAATCAGCCAAAACATTTTATGAGTTTTGGCAGATGGTGCCAAATGAAAATATTGACGGTATCTTTGCCATTGACACTGAAGTACCGGCTGGGTTTTTGGAAGTGTTAGGCCCTGTCACTATTGAAGGCTATGAGGAGAAGTTTGATAGTGGAAATATTATTGAATTAATGAGTGACCAGGCTCGTGAATTGAGGGAGCATCGTGATCGTAAAGCCCTTATTGGGTTGTTGTTAGCTTCTTTGGAAAGCAAGGTTTTTGATGCTCCCCAAGAGCAATGGGCGCCTTTGTTTAAAAAGGTGCTGGAATTGCTATATGAAAAACATTTGTTACTCTATGCATTTGATCCGGAAGTGCAGAGTTTTTTTGAGGCCTTTAATTTTGCTGGTCGGGTAGTTGAATACCCCAACGATTATCTCTATGTTAATGACACAAATTTAGCTGGTGGTAAAGCCAACTTTTATATTGAGCAAACTATTACTAAAGAGGTGTACCCAGAGGGTGATAGCCTGGTATCAAGGGTTGCTGTAAAGTACCACAACCAGGGTGAGTATGAAGCGGAGATTAACCCGGGGTATCAGAGTTACGTGCGGGTCCATGTGCCTCTGGGTTCAGAGTTGCTGGCTTCTTCAGGCTCCCTGGAGGCGGTCAAAACCGATACTGATTTAGGTAAAACTGTCTTTATCGCTCTTAATTTAACTCCGCCCAAGGAAGAGTCAGAATTAATATTCCGTTATAAATTACCTTCTCACCTCACTTTGGCTAATTATTCACTCTTGCTGCAAAAACAGCCGGGTAAACCAAATGATCCTTATCGCGTGGTGGTTGGTGATTTTGTTGAGGAATTTGAGTTACGAACTGATAAGGAAATCAAGCTCTAGTGTCCACTATCAGAATTGAGGGGGTGGTGGTTAAAGTACGGAAATATGGAGAGAAAGATCGCCTGCTCACCATTTTTACCAGGGAACGGGGGAAAATTACAGCTTTAGCAAAAGGTTCTCGTTCTTTATGTAGCAAACGTTCACCTCATCTTGATTTGTTGTGCCACAATGAATTTATTTTAGCTACTGGATATGCTTGGGACATAGTGTTGGATACTTTTCCCATCCCCGGTAAGCGCCGAGATACGCCAACTCTTTCCCACATCGCGCAACTGTATTATTCAGGTGAGTTACTGGATTTATTTTTAGCGGATAAGCAAGCTAATGCTTTAATTTACGATGCTTTGGTAAACTTTCTCAATTCGCTAGTGAGATACCCAAGCCATGGGAATTTGTATACACAATTTCTCCTTCGTTATCAGTTGGCGGTACTAGAAGCGAGTGGTTTTAGTCCAGAGCTCCATAAATGTTTAGTATGCCAGCAACCCCTTTCTCCCACGACAGTCTATTTTAGCCCCCAAAAAGGTGGGGTGATATGTGCATCTTGTGCCGGTCAGGTACTAGATTCAGTTGTGATGAGTTTAGAGGCGCTTAAAGTAATGCGCTTTCTCAAAAAAGCGAGTGATGATGAAATAGCTTTATTGCTATTGCGACAGAAATTGCTGGCCGAGGTTCAAACGCAACTTAATCGGCATATTGAGTGGGTGGGCGAACGAAAAATGAGGACAACTTCACTATTTAATGAACTTAATAAGTTTAGCTAACGTTAGGGATATGAGAAGTTGCGACCAACGGGAGCAATTTGGGTGGAGAAGTCTGCAAGACTTCGTAACCTCATATCCCTTGTTATATTCCCCGAAGGGCTGAAATTTAGTGCAACGTCCCGAAGGGAAATTTCAGAGTTGCTCGGCGGCGGCGTTAAACTTTAATCTCCATTCCATCAAAGACAAAATCAAAATCCATATCAGAATATTGTTTTTTCATTTTTTGGAGATGCTTCTCTCCCCAAATATTGATTTCAACTTCTTCAATGTGGGTTATAAGGGTTCTTTTTGGTCTAATCTCTCTCAATCTTTGCATCAAGGCATCGAAAGAAATTTCAGAAGGAATATCGGAAAATAAACCGCATTCATTTATCAATAAATCTAAATCTCTGAAATTTTTGTAATTATCGAAACTAATAGTATCACAAGGAGCATATAAAACTTTTTTGCCGTTACTTTCAATCAAGAAGGCATAAGTTTCGGATTCTTTTCCCTTATAACCCACAACAGTTATAGAAACATCTCCGATTTTGATTTTGTCTCCATCTTCGATAAGGTGCAATGCCCCTGTTTTCTGGACATTGATATAGTATTCAATAACAGGAAATCTTTGCTTAAGGGTCTCGAAAACTTTTTTTGCAACATAAATATTAACAGTTCTATCTGCTTTGCCTGTTCTGAAATTATAATACGATTCAAGAAGATGTCTTAAACCGAATGTATGATCTGGATGCCAATGAGTAATAAATAGATTATCTACTTGTTTTATATTTCTTCGGTTTAAAGAATCCGCAATATCTTCACCGCAATCAATAACTGTATTTATCTCATTGATAAAGATAGAACTGCTGTTTCGTTTGAATGGTTCTCCAAGTTTTCGAGCTTTCTTGCAAATTGTACATTGGCAGTATGGTCTTGGTGTGGGCATTGCACCGCCAGAACCTAAAATCGTAAGTTTCATACTCATACTATTTTCCTTAAAGTTTATAATTGTTTTGATTTAGCCGCCGAGCAATTGAATATAACGTCTGCGTGTATGAGAAGTTTCGCCGACTTCTCTATTATCTATAAAATGGAGGCGAAATTTGGGTGAAAGAAAAAGTGCAACCCTTGAAAATCATTAACGCACTTTTTCTTGAATCTCATACACACTGTTATCGGATGTAATTTAATAATTTTTTGGTATAAGCGAGATAATCTCCTCTACTGTTTCTTCTGGCGTTTGGTCAGTGTTATCAATAATTTTGCCAAAAGCAGGCTGCGATATTCCAATATCATAATGATGCTTAATGCGATCGCGTTCCCATTGTGTCAATACTCTATCATTTGTATCGCTTTGCGCCTTTTTGATATCCGGCGATAGCGTGAAGAAATGTAATTCACTCCCCGTAAGTGCTGTTTTTAAATACTCATAGTTTTTTTGAGATAAGGGATAAGTAATCACAACGTTATATCCATGTTTGGCAAAATTATTGATAACTAACACAGCATTTTCTAGGTTAATCGGAATCGCTTTATCTATTTCCAGCCAATGGATAAATTCGCGAAAACTATCAATCTCCACATTTGCTGTGTTTGGTATTTTACTGGTAAGTATTTTGGCTACCGTAGATTTTCCAGCGTTTATTGAGCCATTAATAAAGATGATCATTTAAAAAAAATTATTAAATTATTTCCGATAACTGGTAATTATGCAATTATTATAATATAACATATACCATATTATGTGTATTATGCATACTTATGTTATTTTGTTAATATGCAAAACATATTAAATAATACCGATAGAGCTTTGCGCTTGCGAAACTATTCCCCAAGAACAAAAAGCGCATATTTGCTTTATATTAAGGACTATATCACCTTCTCAAAGCGTGCTGAATTCAAGAACAAACAACAAGCTGTTGAAGACTTTTTGCTTGATAAGCACAAACAAGGAAAATCCCCGCAAACAATTAATCTCGCCCTCAATGCTATAAAATTCTTGTACCATGAGGTAATAAAAGATCCGCAGAAAATTGATGTGAGGTATGCAAAAAGAAGTAAGAAACTGCCCATTGTATTGTCCCGAGCAGAAATTAATAAAATTATTGAGGCTACAGAAAACCCTAAATACAGACTGATGATTTCACTTAGCTATGGCTGTGGTATGAGAGTGAGTGAAGTTGTTAATCTAAAAGTTGCTGATTTGGATATTGACGATCTTGTGGTGCATATCAAAGGAGCAAAAGGCAGAAAAGATAGAATTAGCGTGTTGCCCGAAAAGTTGCAGAACGACTTGCGAAACAGCATTGCTGGCAAATATATGAGCGAGTTTGTCTTTGCTTCCAATCGCGGGGGTAACCTAACAACCACATCATTGCAAAAAATGTTCCGCCAAAGTCTGACCAAGGCAAAGGTGCATAAACCCGCTACTTTTCACTCACTCCGACATTCTTTCGCAACACATCTACTTGAAAACGGTGTTGATGTTCGCTATGTGCAGGAGCTTCTTGGTCATCAAAATATTCGGACTACGCAAATATACACGCAAGTTACAAACCCAAGCCTTAAAAATATCAGCAGCCCCCTTTGTTAAAGCTTGTTCTACTGAATGATAGATTGTATTGTAATTTTGCTATACTCAGACTATGGCGACTTTGGAGCAGATAGTTTCTTTATGCAAAAGACGTGGGTTTGTTTTTCAATCTTCTGAAATCTATGGCGGTTTCTCCGCTGTATATGACTATGGCCCCTATGGTGTGGAGCTGGCTAGAAACATTACCCACCATTGGTGGAAAGCCATGGTTCAGGATCATGAGAATATCGTGGGTTTAGATGCGGCTATTTTTATGCATCCCAAGGTGTGGGAAGCCTCTGGTCATATGAGTGGGTTCTCCGACCCTTTGGTGGAATGCAAGAGTACGGGTGAAAGATTGCGGGTAGATCTTCTTTTGGAGGAGGTTGGGGTAAGGGCCGATGAAAAAATGAGCCTTTCCGAAATCCAACAACTCTTTGATGAAAACTTTGAGCAACTCAACCTGCCTTCCCAAGACAGAGCAGACTACTCACCAGTTCGCGCCTTCAATCTACTCGTAAAATCAAATCTTGGTGACTTCACTCAAGAAGGAGACGAGGTTTCTTATTTAAGAGGAGAAACCGCACAAGGAATCTATGTCAATTTTAAAAATGTGGTGGATTCCACTAGGCAAAAAGTACCTTTTGGCATCGCTCAAGTGGGTAAAGCTTTTAGAAACGAAGTAACCGCTCGTCAGTTTATCTTTCGCACCCGTGAGTTTGAGCAAATGGAGATGCAATATTTTGTGCACCCTGATTTGGAGATGAAAGAATATGAGGGTTGGAAAGAAAGAAGAATGCAGTACTACCAAGATTTAGGCATTGCCGAGAATAAACTACGTTGGGCTAAGCATGAAAACTTGGTTTTTTATGCTAAAGAGGCTTTTGATATTGAATATGAATTTCCCTTTGGGTTTAAAGAAGTTGAGGGGTTACATGCCAGGGGTGATTATGACCTTTCCCAGCATAGTAAATATTCCGGGGTGGATTTGACTTACTTTGACCCCCACACCGAGGAGAAATATATACCTCATGTGGTGGAAACTTCCACGGGAGTGGCTCGCAATCTGCTGATGCATTTGTGTAATGCGTACGCGGAAGAAGAAGAACGGGTTGTGCTTAAGCTTCCCTATCAATTGGCTCCCGTTAAAGTGGCTGTTTTTCCTCTGCTTAGGAACAAGCCAGAGCTGGTGACTCGTGCCAGGGAAATATTTAACAACTTAAAAGTCAGTTATATGTGCGAGTTTGATGATAACGGCAACATCGGTAAGCGTTACCGTCGTCAAGATGAGATCGGCACTCCCTTTTGTGTCACTGTAGATTTTGATTCCCTTCAGCAAGGTGATGTGACAGTCAGAGAAAGAGACTCAATGAAGCAGGAGCGGTTGAGTGCTGACGCACTGCTTGCATATTTATCACCAAAACTTTAGTAATCACCCCAAAAACAAATATAAAACACGGTATTTTAACCACTTACTCTTGCTCCTTCTACTTTGCATCTGCAAACTAAAGTATTGAGTAAATCCAACCTTATTTTGAGTCACTTACCCTTTGTTTATCCTGCGCTAAATCTTGGTAGAGCAGGTACTGCGGAGGCTAATTAACTTGCATTACTATATTGACACCACCATATAGTTAAAGGTAGTATGGTGATTAGTGGTGAATTATGGTGATTTACCACCCTGTCCTGCCCAACCTTTTTATTTGGACAGGAGTATGCACTTTAATAACCTGTCCGCCAAAACACCATCCTATGCTTATTGGGGAATATACTAGTCAAATTACCTCTGGAAACAGAACTGCCCTGCCCAAAAAGCTAAGAAGTGAACTTGGTAACTCAATTCTGCTTACGCGTGGCTATGAAAAATCTTTGCTGATTCTTTCTACGCTGGCTTGGCGGGAGCTAATCAGTAGTACGGCACGTGGTCCCTTTACCTCGCAAGCAGTTCGTGATACCGCTCGGTTTTTACTAGGTGGGGCGCATGAGGTCAGTCTTGATGGGCAAGGGCGCTTTGTCGTACCACCAGCCTTAGTTGAGTATGCTCAATTGCACAATGAAGTAATCTTTTTGGGTTTGGAGCGTTGGGTAGAATTATGGGATAAACAGCAGTGGCGCGAACGAGAAAAATATCTGGTTAAACATAGTGCGGTGATTGGGGAAGTGCTAACTAAGCTACAAGGAGATAATGAACAACCCGAATTTTAAACACACGAGTGTTATGGCTCAAGAAGCAATAGAGTATCTAAATGTTCAGCCAGGTTGTTGGTATGTTGATGCTACTTTAGGAGGGGGAGGTCATGCCCAGAAGATTCTTGCCTTGGGAGGAAAAGTGCTCGGTTTGGATCAAGACCCCAATGCTTGTGCGTATGTGGCTTCATTAACTTTAAAAAATCTTAGCGTGAAGCAAGCTAATTTTAGGGAGCTGGAGAGAGTGGTTGCGGAGGAAGGGCTTGATCAGGTGATGGGAGTGCTTTTTGACTTGGGTATGAGTAGCTATCAATTGGAGCAATCGGGTTTGGGTTTTTCCTTTCAAAAAGATGAACCTTTAGATATGCGTATGGCTCCTACCATGGGAGTTACCGCTGCCGATTTAGTTAATGGTTTAACGAAAAAAGAACTTAGTGAATTATTTAGTAAATATGGGGAAGAAAAGTTGGCTCGTTTGTATAGCGCGGCTATTGTTGAAGCCCGTTTAAAAAAACCGATAATGACTACTGCCGAATTAGTCACGATTTTAAAGAGTGTTTCAAGGTTTAGATTTTCGGGCTCTAAACATCCGGCGACTAGGGTTTTTCAAGCCTTACGCATAGCCGTCAATGATGAAATTAATGCCCTTAACCAAGGCTTAGCTGCGACCTTTCAGGTTTTGGCTGTGGGGGGTAGGTTAGTGGTGATTTCGTTTCATTCACTGGAGGATCGGGTGGTTAAAAACCTGCGCCAGGACAATCGCTGGCAGGAGCTTTCCGGGGTGATAACACCGACGGTTGAGGAAAGTAAAGCTAATCGTCGCTCGTCAAGTGCAAAATTAAGAGCTTATGAAAAAAGAAGTAACTAATCATAATTTTAGGGGAAACCCGCAGGCTGATAATAGGTTAACTAAGCTATCAAAATACCGTCGTCTTTTGGTATTAATGGTGATGTTTATTGGGGTATTGGGTTCTTTCTTTATCCAATTGGTATTTGCCAATGGTTTAGCGACTAGAAGTGGGGAAATTAATAGTTTAGAGCGGGAAAAGAGTGCTTTGCATAAGGAGCTTGCCTTGCTTAATGAGGAGCGAAATCAGTTGTGTGCTGTGGACAGAATCATCAAACTGGCGACGGAAGAGCTGGGTCTTTCTTACCAGACCTCTCAATTTGAGTATCTCACTAATAAAGAATACGCTTATGAAGAATGAAGCATTTCTTAGTTGGTACTGATCGAATTAGTGTCCTGCTCTTTTTTGCTCTTATCTACTCGTCTTTGCTAATTTTAGGTTTATTTAATATTCAAGTTGTACAGGGAGAAAAATATGCCGTTGCTGCCGATAGACAGCATTGGGCTGGCTCAACAGTGTTGGCGAAGCGGGGAGAAATTTACTCCCGAGATGGTTACGTGTTAGCGACTAATAAAATATCTTATGAATTATATGCCGAACCGCTAAAAATTGTTTCTCCAATTGAAACAGCTGAAAAGATAATTAGTATTTTAGGTTTGGAGAAAACAGCCGAAACAGTTAATTTTGATGAGCACCAGTCAGAGAGGACTCCTTCCGAAAAGGAAGCTGTGGTTTTGGGTCACTTGACGGAGGTGTTGTCAACCAAACTGGATTGGGTTTCTTTATATCACCGAATTACTGAAGAACAACAGCTAACTTTTAAGCAGCAGCAAATTGATGGTTTGGGTTTTAGAGAAGAGACACATCGGTATTACCCCGAGGGATCATTAGCTGCGCATGTTTTGGGTTTTGTGGGTTCTGATTATCGGGGTGGGACGCAAGGTTATTATGGGATTGAAGGTTATTACGATGGTGATTTAAGGGGTGCAGATGGCGAAATTTATCAGGAACAAACTGCTCGCGGCGAGCCTCTTTTAGTTGGTGGCTATCGCAGAGTGCCTGCTGTGGATGGGCGGGAATTACATCTTACGCTAGACAGGACGATCCAAGCTATCATTGAAAAGCATCTGCAAGCCGGTGTCGAACATTACGATGCTTTGTCTGGTTCGGTGGTGGTGTTGGATCCCCAAACAGGGGCGCTTTTAGCCTTAGCTAATTACCCAGCCTTTGATCCTAACAATCCCTTTTTGGAAGAGAAAAAGCAGTTGGTATCTCCTCAAGAGGAGGATGTTGCGGTTTTGACCATTGAACCTAAAAGACCTAGCCAAGAAAGACGTAATCTGGCCATCGCCGCTACTTACGAGCCTGGTTCTATTATTAAGCCTTTCACTGTGGCAGCGGCTTTAGCGCTGCAAAAAGTGACACCCACGACTACAGTTTATGATAATGGTAAGATTTTTACCGCTGGGTACGAAATAGATAACTGGGATGGGGTTCATCACGGCGAAATCAGTGTGGTAGATATCTTAATCCTTTCTGATAATGTCGGTTCCGCCCAGATAGGCAAAATGGTTGGGGCAGTGTCATTATATGACTATTTTAGTAACTTTGGCTTAGGTACGATTACGGGTGTTGATCTTGAAGGTGAAGATACCGGTTTGTTAAAAGACCCTTCGGTGTGGCGTGAACTTGATCTTATGACGGCGGCATTTGGTCAGGGTTTTTCGGCTACGCCCTTACAGCTGACTACTGCCTTTGGTGTATTTGCCAATCGTGGTGTATTAATGAAACCGTATGTAGTGGAGTCGGTGGTGGAGAGTGGTCTGGCGACGGAGTTTCCACCAGAAGAAATTACGCGAGTACTCCCCGAAGAAATTGCGTTAACAGTGCAGGATATGTTGGTAAAAGCGGCCGAGGCGGGGGAGGCTAAGTTTTATAACATTCGTAATTACACGATTGCGGGTAAAACCGGTACAGCGCAAATAGCCGAGGCTGGTAAATACCTTAAAGATAAAACTAATGCTTCTTTTGTCGGTTACTTGCCTAAGGAGCCGAAGTTTGTGCTTTTGGTTAAATTAGAAAAACCAACAGCTAGTGTTTATGCTGCTGAAACAGCAGTACCTTTGTGGATGGATATTACTAAGGATTTAATTATTTATTTTGGCATTAGACCCGATAAATAAATTTAGTGGCGTGATAATATCTTTTTATGAAGAAGTATTTCCAGCATATTGTCAATTGAGCTATCTTGGCCATGTCACAAATATTTAAGCGTATTTATCATAGGTTCATAGCGGTTTTGGCGACGGTCCGCTTTGGTTTTCCCGCGCGAAAATTAAAGTTGATTGGCGTTACTGGTACTGATGGTAAAACTACTACTGCCCATTTAATTTATTTATTACTTTCTGCTGCGGGTAAAAAGGTGGGTCTTGTGACTACGGTTGATGCTCGTATTGGTGGTCAGATCTATGATACTGGTTTTCATACTACCTCACCAGATGCTTGGCACTTACAGAAGTATCTGCACCAAATGGTAGAGGCGGGTGAAGAATATGCTGTGTTGGAAACGACTTCTCATGGTCTAGCTCAAGATCGCTTTTGGGGGTTATCTTTTGCTGTGGGAGTGGTTACTAATTTGACCCACGAGCATTTAGATTACCACGGTTCGATAGCTAATTATCGAAAAGCGAAAGCTATTTTGTTTAGAAACTCAAAAGTGGCAGTCTTAAATGCTGATGATGAGTCGGTTGATTATTTTAAAAGCGTGACTAAGGGTAAAGTGTTAACTTATGCGCTAAAAAACATAGCCGAGATTACTCCTCAAGCAGTCACTTATGATCAGGCAGGGCAAGAGCTTAAGATCGGCGATCAGTTATGGCGGGTACCTTTATATGGTGTATACAACACTTATAATTTATTAGCTGCTTGGGGAGTGGCGAATCTAGTAGGGGTTACTAGTCAGGTTGCTCAAGAAGCTTTAAATAATTACCAGCCTTTGCCGGGTAGGTTTGAGCTAATTGATGAGGGGCAGGATTATCAAGTAGTGGTTGATTTTGCGCATACGCCAAATGCCTTAGAAAAATTATTATCATTAGCGCGTTCTCTGGTTAAGGATAAAAGAATTGTTGTTGTTTTTGGGTGTGCGGGTTTGAGAGATACCGAAAAACGTCCTCTGATGGGGCGAATAGCGGTTACCTTAGCTGATTTAAGTGTTTTTACCTCGGAGGACCCACGTACCGAAGATGAAGATACTATTATCAGCGAAATAGTCAGTGGAGCTGTTGCGGTTGGTGGTGTGGAGGGGGTCCATTTTTTTCGCAAACCGGATAGAGGAGAGGCGATTGCCTTTGCCATTCAGGAGTTAATGATGACTGGTGATATGCTTATAGTAACCGGTAAAGGTCATGAACACACTATGTGTTATGGTTCTCAAGAGGTGCCTTGGAGCGACCAAGAGTTTATTAGGCAAACTTTACGTAGCGCCCAATGAAGAAAAAAGCATATATCATTGGTATTGCCGGTAAAGCGACTGCTTCTCTAGCGGAGATGTTTATTAAAATGGGTTGGGAAGTAGAAGGTTCAGATCAAGGTTGTTACCCCCCCGCCAGCACCTTTTTGGATACTTTGGGAGTTAAGTACCACATCCCATACTCCGCCGATAATTTGAAAGCAGAGCCCGATTTGGTTGTGGTTGGTGGTAATGCTTTAATTGTTGATAAAAACAACCCAGAATTCTTTAAAGCCAAAGAGCTGGGTCTTAAGGTGGTAGGTTTCCCAGAGGTTCTGCGGGAGTTTGTAGTAAAAAAGAACTCTATTGTGTCTGTCGGCAACTACGGAAAAACCAGTACTGTTGGGATTCTTTCTTGGGTTCTTTACCAGAACGGGTTTGATCCCAGCTTCATGATCGGGGCTATTCCCTTAAACTTCAACTCGGGTATTCGTATCTCTGCTGGTAACTGGAGTGTGCTTGAAGGAGATGAACATCCTACTATTGGGTATAGTCCCAAACCAAAATTTTATTGGTACGACCCCACCATTCTCCTTTTTACCTCGGCGCAATGGGATCATATCAATGTTTATCCGACCGAAGAAGCTTATGTTCAAGTCTATAAAGAGCAAGTGAAAACGATGCCGAAAGATGGGGTTATTGTTGCTTGTCTTGATGGACAGCATGTTTCAGAGGTTATTAAAGAAGCCAGTTGTGAGGTGGTTACTTATTCGGTTCATGATACCAGCGCGGACTATTATGTAGAGAAGATCAATTATGGAGAAGACCTCACACGATTCACGGTGAATGGTGAAGAGATAGAATCTCCTTTGATGGGTGAGCATAACGTGCAGAATGCGCTGGGGTGTTTGGTAGTCTGCCAGAGAGCAGGAGTGAGCACCAAAGACTTTTCAAAGGCTTTAAAAGAATTTAAAGGTATCAATCGTAGGCTTGAGGTGCGGGGAGTTTTTAACGGTGTTACTGTAATAGATGACCATGCTCATTCTCCAGTGAAAGCCAAAGCCTCTCTTGATGCTCTTAGAACTCGGTACAAAAAGAATATCATTGCTGTTTTTGATCCTTCCTATTCCGCTTTAAGGGAGAGAAGTTCTCTGGCGTGGTACCCGGGTATGTTTGATAGGGCTAGTGAAGTGGTTTTAGCTAAAGTAACCAGAGTCAAAAAAGAAACAGCCGAGAGGGTAACGGGCTTGGATATCATTGAGGCTATAAGTAAAACTCAACCAAAGGCGAAGTACCTTCCGCTAGATGACAATTTAATTGACTATATCACCAGTAAAACCGGAGCAGGGGATGTGATTGTTTTCATGTCTTCTGCGGGATTGCGGGGCATGATTGAAAAAACTATCAGCAAGCTTAATGAAAAATGAGTATCTTGAATTTATTGATTGTTTCGGTCGGGAGCGCGTATTAACAAACGTTTCTTTAGCCGAACAAACTACCTTTCATTTAGGTGGTCCAGCTGATCTCTTTTTAATTGTTCGGACTCCAGAAGAAATGGCGGCTGTTTTGAAAACTGCCCACAAACTAAACATTGACTATTTTCTTTTAGGAGCTGGAGCTAATGTGTTAGTTTCAGATGAAGGCTTTCGGGGTTTGGTAATTAAATCAGGTATTAAGGACATGAAAATATTGGGTAAAACGCCAGCGGTTAAAGATAACTGGCATAGCTTTCGCACCAATTCTGCTAGAAATGTAGAGCATCACCACCGTCAGGGTTTATTAAAATTGTCAGATTTGGATGAAGAAGGTGCTGCTAGAGATACTATGGTTAGTGTGGGTTCGGGGGTGTCTTTACCCCACCTGCTTCGCTGGAGTTTAGAGAACGGTTTGACTGGTTTAGAGTTATTTTCGGGCATACCGGCTACAGTTGGTGGTGCCATCTTCAACAATATCCATGGGGGGACCAGGCTGATTGTGCCTCTACTGGTTGAGGTTGAGTTGATAGGTCGTGACTTCCAAATTAGAGCTGAACCACCCTCTTATCTAAAGGCTGCTTATGACTGGACGACCCTACATCAGACTAAAGAGGTAATTACCAAAGCCACCTTTTTGCTTAGTTCTAAGGGTAATGTTCAGCGAGCTAGTGAGGTGGCAAGGGAATGGCAAAATCGTAAACTAGCGGTGCAACCTCAAACCAATACTCCTGGGTGCGTTTTTAGAAACATCAGCGAGGAAGATCAGGCAAGACTGAACTGGCCAACTAGGAGTATCGGTTATTTATTTGACCAGTTAATCCCTTATAAAGGAACTAAAAAGATAGGTGGCGCTTGCGTATCCGAGCAGCATCCGAACTTTATTGTCAATGATGGTACTGCTACCTCCCAAGATGTGGTGAGTCTGATTAACGACATGCGTGAAGTAGCAAAATCAAGGTATAATCTAGAGCTACTTCCCGAAATTATCTTTGTTGGGTTTAAAGGGAACCCTTTAAAATAAGTATGTTCAACTCTTTAATTAAAGCTTGGGTTGGTGCTAAATTGCCCCCAGAGCATTATTTTAAGACTTCCAGATTTAAACCTGAAAAAGGATGGTCTCTGCTTAGGTTTTACCTGGTCCAGATTCTCTACCATCCAGTGAAAAGAAGATTAGCCAAGCTTTGGATAAGGGTGCTTCGAAAAGTATTTAAAGTTAGGTTGGTGGCAATTACTGGTAGTGCTGGTAAGACCACCATTAAGGATTTCACCAGGCAGTTAGTGTCTCCTTATCTAAAGGTGGTAGCTTCAAAGGAAAATATTGATCCGATTTATAATATACCAGCTACAATAATGCGCTGTACTCCTCTCACCAAGGTTTTAATTATTGAAATGGGGGTTGAGTTCCCTGGGGAAATGGACTTTTACTTGAGCTTGACTGGGTCTCCTGATGTTAGTCTGCTTTCAACAATTGGGAATACTCATACCGAGTATTTTGGTAGTAAGGAGGGAGTCTTGAGGGAGAAACGGAAGTTGGTAGAGGCTAGTCAAGGTAAGGGAGTAGTGATTTTAAATGTTGCTGATCCTATGTTAAAGGTATTGGCTGGAGAAATACCTGGAGTGGTGAGGTATGGATTAAGTACTAAGGCAGATTATCAAGGTAATGAGGTGAAGGTAGGTACTGATTTGCAGACTCGTTTTCTAATCTCTACCCCCGATTCCAGATTAGAAGTAGCCTTGCCGTTTGTTGGTGAACACTATGCCTCTAACTACTTGGCTTCTTTCTCTATTGCTAAGTGTTTGGGGTTAACTAACCAGCAGATATTAAAGTCAACTGTCCACCTTAACCTACCCCCGCACCGACTCCAGGTTATCAGCAGGGGCAAGACGCTTATTTTAGATGATACCTACAACAGTAATCCTTTGGCGGTGAAGGTGGCTCTGAAGGCATTAGTAGCCGTTGCGGGGAACAAAAAAAAGATCGCCCTTTTAGGGGAAATGAAGGAATTGGGAGAAAGATCAGTTGAAGCGCATCAGGAGATTGGTCAATATGTGGCTAAAATAGGAGTAGATAAGCTGGTCGCTTATCAAGGAGATGCAGAGTATATTTTGGCAGCAGCAAAAGAGGGTGGGGTGACTGATGCGACTTTTGTTACCGATAGGGCAGAACTTAAAAATATTCTTTCTGACTTGAGCAACCAAGCAAATAATGTAATTTTAGTTAAAGGATCACGTGCGCTCAAAATGGAGGAGCTTCTCCCCTAGCCCACCCATATATTGTGCGAAGTATATTAAATGGAAATACAATAATAGTGTTAATAATTAAGGAGAAGGGAAATTAATAAAATGATAGATAGTAGTGTATTAAAACAGTGTGCTGATGAATATGTTGATTTTCGTATTGATAATCGCAAGATTACTATTCCTTATTCAATCGTAAGATCCAGGTTCCAGTTATGGAACACTTTGGGTAAGCCTACTGTAGAACAAATAAAAAACAACCTAAATATAGTCGCACAACGGGAGGGGGCGGTTTTGGAGTTGATGTCAGCGCAGGAAATTACTGGCTTTATGAAAAAACATAAGCTTGGTATTGAGTGTTCGGGGTATGCCTATCACCTGTTGGATAAAGCTTTACAAAAAAGCTTATCAGCCTTAAAAGAGAAACAGCAGAAAAGGGCTCTTAAGCACTGCTTTTATCGTCAGGGCCTAACAGGTTTGTGGGATCGTCTGTTTTATCTAGTTAATCCTGTCAGAAGAGTTTCGGCAGATAAAATGACAAATGATGACTTCACCTCGCCAATATCTAGAGTGAAAGATGTAAGACCAGGGGATCTTATCAGGCTGACTCCTGAAAAATGGCGGGGTAAGCATGTGGCAGTTGTGATTGCGGTGAATGATAGTAATATTATCTATACACACTCCAGTCGCTATACAGAACAAGAAGGACCACATTACGCGCAGATTATGATTAAAGATAAAGAAAAAGGGATCGGCGCTCAAGATTGGCAAGAACTGACCAAGGATGGTAGTAATTATGGAGAAGTGGCTTGTCTTAGTGAAAATGGTGATGGGGTGAGGAGACTTAAATGTCTTTCTTAAGTAGTACTTTATTATTAATTATTATTTCGGCAGTTGTCACTGGTGCTTGGGCTCCTTGGCTCATAGATAAGTTATACGGGGCTGGTTTAAGGCGTAAGTTGGAGAAACACAAACCAATTTTTAGGTATCTACAAAAAGAGAAAACCGGAGTACCGTCTATGGGAGGGTTGTTGGTCATTGTGTCTGTGAGTGTGTTGACCTTGCTATACGGGCTATTGATAGTGCCCCTTACTCCCTCTATTTGGGTTCTTCTTATTACTATGTGGTTATTTGCTTTTTTAGGTGGGATAGACGATATGAAGAAGCTTTGGTTTGTGGTGGCTAACTTTTGGGGTTTGAGACGTAGGCATATCCTGCTTGTCCAATTTACTTTGGCATTGGGGCTTGGTTACCTACTTTATACCTGGCTTGGTTTGAGCACTATTACCATCCCCGTATCAGGCACACCTCTAGAGCTTAACAATCTTTATATACTATATGCGGCAATCTTGATAGTAGCTACCAGTAATTCTTTTAATATCACTGATGGCATTGATGGGTTATCAGCGGGTCTGTTGATAATAGCTTTATTGGCGATGTTGATTATTTCAATTTCCTTTGGTTTTGTTGATCTGACTTGGTTTAGTGCTATTTGGGTTGGGTCTCTTTTGGTGTATCTCTATTTTAATATTACCCCAGCCCGTTTTATGATGGGGGATATTGGGGCGCAGCCTTTTGGGGCGATGTTGGCCACCTTGTCCCTAATCATGGACCAATCTTTAGTGATGCTTGTGCTTGGGGGGATGTTTTTTGTGGAATCTGGTTCCTCTTTTGCGCAAATTGTGTCCCGTAATATCCGCAATGGTAAAAAGATCCTCACTATTGCTCCTTTGCACTACCATTTTCAGGTGAAAAGATGGAGTGAAGGTAAAATATGTATGCGCTTTTGGTTAGCTGGGGTCTTTTTCGCTTTGTGCGGTTTAATGTTAGCTTTTTGGTAGGGTTTTTAATTTATCAAAAAACATCTTCTTGTTGATAAGTGTCGCTAATTACTCATTCACTAGAGCGGAAACTCATGGAAATTGTCTGTCAGTAGTGGTTGTGTGAAGCACTCACCTAGCTATTCACTTGATATCATTGTGCTAAGCATAGAATTGATTTCAGGTATTAATTCAGGGCTAAGGATTTTAGCTGAAATATAAGGAGCGTCTTCATAACCATAGGCTCTAAATTGAAATATATACTTATTAACCCCACTTTGCCGATTACGCGATACAAAAATGGGCGTGGTATAGGCATTGTTACCTATTCTGACCTCGAAGGTCCCATAATCAACACAAGGAGGTTCACCACCACAAATATCAATCTCGCCACTTAAAGCATAGGGACTGCCGATGAATAAGGCTGACTCGTTATCGTCTTTGAAAGTAAATACTTTGGTAGTTTGCCCGGCGATACTTTTCTGGGTACTTTTCCAATTTTCACGCTTGGCTTGTTCATTAATCACTAACTTTGGTTGGGTCTTTGTAGCGGGAGTTTCCTGGGGGGAGTCTTCAGACCACCAAGTTAACTGCTGTTTTTCGTTTAAAGCTAAACCCACTAAAATGATGGTAAAAGTTGAAAACAAAGCAATGCCTAAACTGGCTTGGAGCTTAACTTTACTTTGGGGTGAAATAACAACTTTTTGGCGTTTACCTTTTTTAGCAATTTTCTTTTTAGGGGCAGGCATAGCTTAATTATCAATTATCCGTGAGTAATTTTCAAGTGAGCAGTATCGGTTATAGCTACAAGTTTAAAAGACAGCGGGATCTAAATTTGTTAAAGCCCTATTTAGCTTCTTCAAGCATTTCAAACTGCAATGGCACTTCACTAACCACTTCTAGTTCTGCGGCACAGTGGTTACAAATAACCGTACTGCCAACAGTTTGGGGCAGAGCTTGACCATCATCCGTAGTCATGACCACAAGATTATGACAGGCTGGGCAAAGACCTTCTACTGATTGAATCTTGTCTTTTTGTGGGTTATTAAAAAATCTTTCTAGCATTTATTGTTCCTTTCTGGTGCTATACTTAAGCCACTTTAACCATACACCATGGCAGAGTTTACAGCAACAATTGATCCGTCCCAAAAATTTATCTGGCGCTATTCGGCTTTGTATCCCGAGAAAGTTCCCACGCTAAAGTACCATCTGTCTTCTGATCTAACCCCGCTCATTAATATTGATGACCTTTGGTTTAAAAGAGAGGATACTTTGCTTGTAGGTTCGGTTAAGGAGAGGGGAATTGCCTATCAGCTTGCTGATGCGGCGACGCTTGGCGAAAAAGAGTTGGTGATCTCTTCTTCTGGTAATGCTGCCTTGGCTGCTGCTGCCTATTGTGATTTATATAATATTAAACTCACCGTTTTTATTTCTGCGCAGACGATGCCACAAAAAAAAGAATCCCTTCTCGCCTCTGCAGCAAAAGTTATTATCACTCCTAAGCCATTGGCACATTCTCTTCGGTATGCGCAGGAAAATAAAATTAGACATTTAAGACAATCTAGAGATGAGAAAGCAGTTTGGGGATGTATGTCACTTGGTTTTGAGCTTTTTGAGCAACTGGGTCAAAAATTAACGCAAGCAGACATTTTCCTTCCAGTTAGTAGTGCAACAACTTTAGTTGGTCTTGGTCGGGCGTTACAACTATTGGTGCAGCACTCTTTTATGGCGCAACTGCCTCGTTTACATGCTACTCAAACTGTGGCTATTAATCCTATAGCGAGAGCGTTTGTGGCTATTCCAAACCAACCAACCTCGGGGTTGGGTTTAGCGTCGGCATTATGTGCTCCCCAAACACCTAGAAAGAATGAGGCTGTTTCTTTAATAAAACAGAGTCAGGGTAATGGTTGGATAATCACCGAAGCAGAAATAGCGCAAACCCAACAGTATCTAATCGCCAACGATTTAAATACTTCGGCGGAAGGAGCGGTGGCTTGTGCGGCAGCGTTGAAGCAAGTTTATCCTTTACCGATTGTTGTTTTAACGGGCAAAAATTATGCAAAAAATAACTGAAACCATCTTTTTTATTACCCCCGACCCTCAATATGCTTTAGGGCTTTCGCTGCTGTGTGAAAATTTACATGTGATTTGTAATGCCAACAGCGCTGTCACTACCCAACTTAAGGCTGCTGGGGTGGGTGTTTTTATTTCTCCCCACTATAAAAAAAGCGCGCGACATTTACTTAGTGATGAGTTGGTTCTAAACTATATTTCAGCAGCTACGGTTGATGTGGCCCACCTTTTGTTTTTCAAGCTTAATTTTGATGTGACCTCTCTGTTGCATCGTCTACAACCAAAGTTTAAATGGCGTTTACTTAATGCCCCTTGCTCTATCACCACTAATTTAGAAAATAAAATTTGGCTGACCCAGTGGGCGCCTGCGGCTTTGTTGCTGCCTTGCGAAGTGGCTCTGTTTAAAGATTTAGCGCTGGATAAGCTACTTGCTTTATGGGGTGGGGTAGTGTTGCAGTTTCCAACAGGTAATGCTGGGCGAAACACCTTTTTTATTAGGGATAAGGATGATTTTCTCAAGGTTATACCTCCAGGATTGCCTAAAACAACTATCGTGAAAGGCACCCCGTGGCTTCAGGGGTTGTCTGTGACTATCAATGGATGTGTGCTTAATGATGCTGTGCTGCTTAGTGAGCCCTTTATTCAACTGACTGGGATTCCAGCGCTAACTCCTTATCAAGGAGGTACTTGTGGTAGTGTGTGGCAGTCTTTGCTAGCTCGAGAGGAAATATTACACGCCGCTAAAATAACCGCAGAGAATTTAAGGCAGCAGCGTTTTCGGGGTTTTTTTGGTCTTGATTTTATACAAACCAGGGCTGGTCTGATCTATTTATTAGAATGTAATCCGCGTTTGACGACTACGGTGTCTATCTTTAGCCAACTGGAACTTCTAGCCAATTCTGTGCCCTTGTTTTATTTTCATTTGGGGCAGTTTTTAGGCAAAGAAATGTCAGTGAAAGGTTATCAGGCTCCTTTATTAAAGGGATCACAACTAGTGGTTAGGAATACTAAGCTTAGTCCGGTGCGCGTTATCAAAGCGCAACCAGTCTCCAACCCAGTACTGCTTATGGATGCTGCCGAGGTTAAGATAGAGAGAGGTTTTCCAGAAATAGCTCCCGGTACAGAAATGTTTCGCTGGCAAAGTCGAGAACCCTATGAATATGTTAACCCTGATTATACGCTGCAAGGAAAGACGAAAACTCGGTTGTTAGAGGAGTTAGAAAAATATCAATGAAACGTTATTCTTCCCAAGAACCTGCCCTAAAACCAGATTTACTCCTGCTTGGTACGCTGATTATATTGTTACTGGTTGGTATTGTGATGGTTTATGATGCGACGGTGGTATACTCTTTTAATGAGTTTGGGGGTAAGTTTCACTTTCTGTTGTTGCAGAGTGGTTGGGTTACTGTTGGGTTGGTGGCCATGTTTATGGCGTACCTTTTTGACTATCACTTGTACCCTAAATTTGCGCTTCCTTTGATGCTTGGTACTTTGTTTTTGCTGTTATTAGTTTTTGTGCCTGGTTTGGGTGTTGAGCTTAAGGGTGCCCATAGATGGATTGGTCTTGGTTCAATTACCGTACAACCTGGTGAAATCGCCAAATTATCGTTAGTTATTTATCTTGCTTCTTGGTTATCAGCTGACCGTATCCAGAAGAAAAATTTAATGCCCCAGACTTCCCACCAGATCACTGCTTTCCTAGCGTTAATGTCTTTGTTGATGTTTCTTATATTAAAGCAACCCAATTTTTCTATGGCAGTTATTTTAGGCGGTATCGGTGTGATTATGTATTTTATTTCTGGGGCTCCTAAAAATCACATTGTGGCACTATTCGGCGTTTTTACTATTGTCGGTTTGCTCTTTATTATCACCTCGTCCTATCGCATGGACAGATTAATTACTTATTTAAAACCAGGTGAGGTTGATCTTTTAGATTCTGGTTATCATATTTCTCAAGTAAAAATAGCGCTGGGTTCTGGAGGTATCTTTGGTAAAGGACTCGGGCAATCAAGGCAAAAGTATGAGTATTTACCTGAAGTTCATGCTGATTCTATTTTTGCTATCGTTGGTGAGGAATTGGGTTTTATGGGTACAACATTATTAATTGCCGCGTTTGTGTTTTTTATTATTAGAGGCTTATTAATTTCGGCGCGCGCTCCAGATATGCTTGGTAAACTTTTGGCGGTGGGGATTACTTCTTGGTTTATGTTACAAATATTTGTTAATCTGTCAGCGATGGTTGGGCTAGTGCCATTAACAGGCGTGACCTTACCTTTTATAAGTTGCGGTGGTTCTGCTACCGTAGTGACCTTGACCGCTACTGGTGTATTACTCAATGTATCAAGATATTCATGGACAGTAAGCTAATTGTCATTACCGGAGGTCATCATACGCCAGCCTTTGCGGTGGTGGCTGAAATAACTAAGCACTACCCCGATATCCAAGTTCTTTGGTTAGGGCATAAATACTCTCTGCAAGGCGCCAAAAAAGTGAGTGCTGAATATCTGGAAGTTCTTGCGCGGGGTTATCTTTTTGTCAATCTTCGCGCCGGCAAATTTTTCCGAGTCTTTAATCCCTTCCGTTTATTACTTATTCCGGCGGGTTTCTGCCACTCCCTGTACTTGTTGCTTAAATACCGACCCTGTTTGGTTATTTCTTTCGGGGGTTATTTAGCGGTGCCGGTGGTAGTGGCGGCGTGGCTTCTTCGTCTGCCCATCGTGACACATGAACAAACGACCACGATAGGTATAGCTAATAGGGTAGTGTCTCGTTTTAGCCAAATAACCTTTTTGGCTTGGAGAGAATCACAGAAATATTTGGGTAAAAAAAATGGGGTGGTGGTTGGTAATCCGGTCCGCGAACAAATATTTATTAGTACCACCACACTTAAGCAGCAATTTACTAGTGGTTTTCAAGCAGGATTACCAATAGTGTATATCACTGGTGGCAAACAAGGTTCCCATAAAATTAATTTGGCGGTGGCAGAATGCTTGAGCGAACTGGTTACTCGTTACAACGTGTTACATCAATGTGGAAATTATGATAAGTATGCTGACTTTGCCTCTTTAAGCAAACGTCGTCAAGAGCTTCCAACACAACTTAGACAGAGATATTACCTACAGGAATATTTTCCCGAAGAACAAATTGGGACGGTTTATTCCCTAGCCGAGATAGTTGTTTCTCGAGCAGGTGCTAATACTGTGTATGAGTTAGCGTTATTAGGTAAGGTGGCTCTTTTTATTCCTTTACCGTATGTGCCTAATAATGAACAGTATCAAAATGCGCTGGTTCTCAAAACGTTAGGAAGCGCTCACATTCTAGATAATCAGGATTTATCGGGTCGTCAATTATTATTATCTTTAAGAGAGTTAGAACGTGATTACCCAATGATGAAACAACAAGCAGACAAGCATATTGGCGAATTTAAACGTGATAGTGCTGCCCAAATAGTACAAGAATTGGCGCATAAATTTCCGAAGGTGTTCCCCAGTGAAAATAATGCATAAGCTAATAAAATACTTTGCTTGGAAGACTAATCAGTGGCGTCGGCGATTGTTCTTCCGTTTTTCAACAAAACCAAGCGCCTTAACAGATCATTATCACCCCAGTTTAATTACGCGCCTCCGGCGCTTTCAGAATATAAAAGCGGTAATTTTGTTAAGCCTTTTATTTTTAGGGGGTTACATGTTAAATCAATTATTAGTGATCAACTCTATTGATTTGCAGGTTACTAATCCCGAAAAAATTCGGGTTGCACAGCTGCACAGTGAATTAAATCAGACTTATTATGGTAAACCGCTATGGTTAATTGATCCCCAAACAATTAGTCGGGTGATTGGGCAAAATCATCCGCAAGTCTTGGGTGTGCGTGTGAGTAGTCAATATCCTAACAAAGTAATCATTGCTGTTTCGGGGCGAAGTCCAATCTTACAATTAAAGGTGCTTGATAGTGAGGCAACGTTTTTAGTTGATGTTCAAGGATTGGTTTTAGCCCAAGAACAGCAGACCAACTTACCTGCTGTTAGTGTTTTGGGTGTGTTGCAGGTTGGTCAAATCATCAAGAATGAAGAGCTTTTATTTTTGCTTGGCTTACTGGACCAATTAAAAGGCACCTATGTTTTAGGAGAAATCACTTTTATTTCACCAACCAGTCTGCGTATGCAAGTGGACGGGATAAGTGTTTTATATACCACTACTTTAAGTGCTGATTTGCAATGTCAACGCTTAAAAACCGTTCTTGAACATTACCACTTGAGAAATGTTACACTGAACACTATAGATTTGCGGTTCAACCGTCCTGTAGTATCTTTCTAGCCTGATGGAGTCGTTGCTGCTAAGATAGTGGGGTGCTAAACTAACAATAATGTCAAGAGAAAGAATTATAACTGGTATTGATATAGGCTCTTCCAAGATTACTACGGTTATAGCTAGTCAGGGAGAAGAAAAAAGGCTATCAGTGATTGGCGTAAGTACGGTCCCCTCAAGAGGTATAAAAAAGGGTGTCGTGGTAGATATTGATGATGCTGTGGAGTCTATTGCTAGTTGTTTAGAAGGGGCGGAACGAATGGCCGGTTATGCCGTTAGCAGCGCTTTTGTCAGTCTTGACGGTAATCATATTGCCTCGCAAAATTCACATGGGGTGGTTGCAGTTCATGATCAAGAAGGAGAAATTACCCCCAATGATGTCAGTAGAGTGACAGAAGCAGCTCGTGCTATTTCCCTTCCGGAGAGTCGAGAAATATTACACGTTATTCCACGAGGCTTTATCGTTGATTCTCAAGAAGGGGTTAAAGATCCAGTAGGTATGAGTGGTATTAGGTTGGAAGTTGAAACCAATATTATTTCCGGGGCATCGGCGGTCATGCGTAATCTAGCTAAATGTGTGCAACAAGTGGCAGTTGATGTGGATAGTTTTGTCTATGCGGGTATCGCATCAGCCGAGGCAACGCTATCGGACACCGAAAAAGAACTTGGTTGTGCTTTAGTTGATATTGGTGGGGGTACCACCAAAATTGTGGTTTATGTTGCTGGTTCACCGGCTTACTCGGCAGTGATACCCGTTGGTGGTCAAAACATTACTAATGATATTGCCATTGGTCTGCGGACCAATCTAGAAGCTGCTGAAAAAATAAAAATCCGCTTGAGCGAGCTGAAGGAATATACTTATTTAGAAGAAGAGGAAGATAGGGAAAATGATAATCCCAAAGCGGCACGCAAAAGTAGAACCCGCCAAATTGATCTAAGAGAATTGGGTTTAGATTTGGCAGCCATACCCGAATCTATTTTTTATGAAGTAATTAATCCCAGGTTAGCAGAAATATTTAAATTAGTTGGTACGGAATTGCGAAAAAGTGGCTATAGCAAAATGCTCCCATCTGGTATTATAGTAACTGGTGGCACTGCTGAAACAGTTGGTTTAGAAGATATGGCTAAAGTAACACTACAGATGCCCTTTCGTGTTGGTAGACCAAGTGGGTTCCATGGCTTGGTAGATGAAATTCAAGGACCAGCTTTTGCGACGGTGTCTGGGTTAATTTTATACAGTGCTAATGAAATTTCCTCGCCCCGCTCTTTTGGACGGGTTTCCACTGGCGGCGCTTCAGAGTTAATGAAGAAAGCCACTGGTTGGTTTAAGTCCTTTATGCCCTAGAGTGTTCGTGTTATTATTTTCAGAAATCTGCCCATGAGGCAATAATTATGTTAATTAAACCTGAAATTGAGAAGGTAGCTAATATCCGGGTGGTGGGTTTAGGTGGTGGTGGTGGTAATGCCATAAATTATATGGTTGATCAAAGGCAAATCCAGGGGGTGGAGTTTATGGCCATCAATACTGATTCGCAGGCTTTAGCGGCTAATAAAGCGCAAACTAAAATACAAATTGGTCGAGAATTAACGCGTGGGTTAGGCGCTGGGGCTAATCCAGAAGTGGGTTTGAAAGCAGCCGAAGAAAGTGCTGATCAGCTTCATGATTATCTGCAGGGCAGCGATATGGTCTTTATTGCGGCGGGTATGGGTGGTGGTACGGGTACTGGTGCTGCTCCCATTGTTTCTGCGATTGCCAAAGGTTTGGGGGCTCTAACGGTTGGCGTAGTCACTAAACCTTTCCATTTTGAAGGCGCGCGGAGAATGGAGAATGCCGAGATGGGCATTGAAGAATTAAGGGATAAAGTAGACGCCTTAATTACCATACCAAACCAAAAGTTGTTAGAAGTGGTGGAAAGAAAAGTGTCTATGTTGGAAGCCTTTAGTGTTGCTGATAGTGTTTTGGCCCATGC
The DNA here is from genome assembly GCA_964592525.1 of uncultured Candidatus Saccharibacteria bacterium. Classification (GTDB taxonomy): domain Bacteria; phylum Patescibacteriota; class WWE3; order CAZQFB01; family CAZQFB01; genus CAZQFB01. The sequence continues at coordinate 289,489 of CAZQFB010000001.1, forward strand.
TGTGCAGGGTATTTCTGATTTGATTGTCTTACCTGGTTTGGTCAATGTTGATTTTGCGGATGTGAGAACCGTGATGACCGATGCGGGCTCCGCTTTAATGGGCATGGGGGTTGGTCAAGGTGAAAATCGCGCGACGATTGCCGCTAAGCAGGCCATTTCTTCCCCGCTACTAGATATTTCGGTCAAAGGCGCTAAGGGTATTTTGTTTAATGTCGTTGGTGGTGATGATTTGGGCATGCACGAGATTGATGAAGCAGCTAAGGTGGTCGCTGATGCCGCTGACCCTGATGCCGAGATTATTTTTGGTGCCGCTTTAGATGAGAACATGTCAGATCAGATAAAAATTACCGTCATTGCGACTGGTTTTGAAGAACATAGTTCTCTCTCCACGGGTCTTAGTGGCGTGATCATAAGTCAAAAACCGTCCATACTTAAAGCAGAAAACATAGCCTTAAAAAAGGAAGCCAGTGAGAGTGCAAAAGAAGAAGACTCCTTTGACTTGCCGGATGATAATGAATCTGAACTTGATATTCCCGCTTTTTTAAGACGCTAAGTAAAGAACCCCTCAAGCTGTAAGCTATATTGGGGTTCATGATTGCTCTTATTGGTGTGTGATCTCCTCCTCCCTGAACCACACCTTTCCTTCAAGGGAGGTAACGTCTCCACCCCAGGGGTAGTGTGCTACGCCAGTCCACGGCGGTGTGGAGAAATCAAGGACACCGATCATTGCGGCTATTCGCCCCGGGGTCCAGTAGCGCAGGAATGCCAAGCAGCTGGGGCAACTTGGTCGATGGTCATACACTAGTGCCCCCTCGTCGGTACAAACAATCTCCACTAGTTGACCACACTCGGGGCAATAGGCTCTGATCGTGAGCGACATCGCTCCTGTTTCTGGATCAGTACCATGGTCAAATCTGAAACTTGCATATGACAGGAAGTTGATCCTGACGTCATCGGTAATGAGTAGATCGTCAAGTGCCATTTCTTCTCTCCCTTGTGTAGTCAGCCGTTAAGCTGACGAGAACGGGTAAAATATACTATAAGATACATTAGTTGTCAATACTAGTGCTAGCGGGGATTAACGACATTTTTCTCAAGTACTTTCGCGATTGTATGGATGATTCTAGTACCTTCTGGTTCGGTTGTCTTCTCTCCTAAGATGGAGATAACCACAGTGTTGTGGTCGCCTTTGACTATGCCAATATCATGAAAAGCTTCGGGTAGCAGGGTACCCGATTTATGGTAGAGCTCAATTTGCGCAGAAAAACCTTGCGGTAAACGATTTTCTGTTTCGGTGTTCTGCATTAAGGAGAGGAGGTGTTTTTTTTGTTCCATAGCTAAAAGATCACCAAAATAGAGGTTATGCAGAAAAAGCGTCAAATCATGACCCGTGGTCGTGTTTTCATAAACATCTGTATTTAGCATTTGGTTGTCAAGCGCCACTTGTTGAATAGCTGATAAGCCAACTAACTCGTTTAAAGCTGCCCAAGAATCATTGTTACTTTGGTTAATCATTGATTCTAATAGGTTTTTAACAGTGGTGTTACCGTAAGTGGTGTCTAAGGTGTAGTCGGAGTTAGTGAGCAGGCGGTAGGTGGCTACCGCAGTGAGTAATTTCATCGTGCTTGCGGCGTGGTACGATTTAGCACCGTTAATTTCCACCAGGGGTGTTGGTCCAGCCGACCACACCACCACAGACCATGTGCCCGAAGCGGTGTGGAGTATTCCTTTGATATCTTCTTCTGTATGGTCTTTATTAGAGGTTGGGTTAAGTTTAATTGAGCTGGCGGACAGTATCCGGCTTTGATATACGGTTGAGCCACTTAAATTAAGATAGAGAATGCCCGTAATAAGACCTAAAGCAGCAGACGAAATAATAAAAGACAGACCGGTAATTTTATTCATCCGCTGCATTTTACTGTATGAGCGCAAAATAATCATCTTAAGGGAAATCTTGTCGGTTATTAGTTTCTCTGGTTTAATAGCGCAGTATGGCTAAAGTGATGTCAGCTCAACCTAATTTTGTTGAAATTGAAAAGGAACTTCTTGGTAATTGGGAAAAAAAGAATATTTTCTCAAAATTACAACAAAAGAATCGTGGACATGAGAAGTGGTCTTTTTTAGATGGTCCAATCACGGCTAATAATCCGATGGGTGTTCATCATGCTTGGGGTAGGACTTATAAAGACCTTTTTCAAAGATATAAGGCGTTGCGTGGTTATGAGCAGCGTTATCAAAATGGCTTTGATTGTCAAGGGTTGTGGGTTGAGGTGGAGGTAGAGAAAGAACTAGGTTTTAAATCAAAAAAAGATATTGAAGCCTATGGCATTGCCGCCTTTGTGGAGAAATGCAAGGAGCGCGTGCTGCGCTATACTAAAGTGCAAACAGCGCAATCAATTAGATTAGGACAATGGATGGATTGGGAAAACTCGTATCTGACCATGTCCGACTCTAATAACTATGCTATTTGGGCTTTTCTAAAAAAATGCTATCAGGCGGGTTGGTTGTACAAAGGTCATGATGTAGTACCATGGTGTCCTCGCTGTGGTACTTCAATCTCACAACACGAGATTTTAGCGGAAGAGTATCAAGAAGTTACGCACACCTCAATTTATTTTCGGGTACCTGTTAAAGGACGTCAGGACACCTATTTTTTAGTGTGGACGACAACACCTTGGACGCTACCGGCTAATGTGGCTTTAGCGGTTCATCCTGAATTTACTTACCTGGAGTTACTGGATTCTCGGGGAGATACTTATATTGTCCAGGAAAACTTCCGGCAATTAGTACCTGCGGCGAGTGAAACAGCCAGGTATTTGGGTTCTAAAATGGCAGGTGTTGAGTATGATAGCCTGTTTGCGGAGTTACCGGCTGTTCGTACCCAAATGGATGGTTATCAGCCCAAGGTGATCATGTGGGAGGAGGTGACTTCTCAAGAAGGTACTGGTATTGTGCATATCGCGCCGGGTTGTGGTCAGGAAGATTATCTCTTAGGCAGAGAACAGCGTTTAGCTGTTATTGATCCGACGGACGCGGCTAGTAAATACCCAGAGGGTTTTGGCGAGTTTAGCCGCCACCTAGTTAGTGATGTGGCGGAGTCAATATTTAATAATCTTCAACACAAAGGGTTGCTCTATAAACTACATGAGTATCAGCACCGTTATCCTACCTGTTGGCGCTGTAAGTCCGAGTTAATCTTTCGTTTGGTGGATGAGTGGTATATCTCCATGGAGCAATTGCGTCCGCGCTTGATGGCAGTCGCTAGAAAAATGACCTGGCTTCCTGATTTTGGGCTAGAGCGAGAGTTGGATTGGCTTAAGAATATGAATGATTGGATGATCTCTAAAAAACGTTATTGGGGTCTAGCGTTACCGATTTATGAATGTCCCCAATGTGGTGGTTTTGAAGTTATAGGTTCAAAAGCAGAACTTCAAGCTAGAGCTGTTCAGGGGTGGGATAAATTTAAAGACCACTCTCCCCACCGACCTTGGGTTGATGAGATTAAAATAAAGTGCCGTGACTGTGGTCAAGTAATATCTCGGGTACCAGATGTTGGTACGCCTTGGTTAGATGCTGGTATAGTACCTTTTTCGACTTTGGATTATTTTCAAACTAAAGAAACTTGGCAGCAATGGTACCCCTTTGACTTTGTCTGTGAATCTTTCCCCGGTCAATTTAAAAACTGGTTTTATGCGTTGATTGTGATGAGTACTGTTTTGGAAAATGAGCTACCCACCAAAACCGTTTTTGGTTACGCTTCGGTGCGAGATGAGTTGGGGGAGGAAATGCACAAGTCAAAAGGTAACGCTATTTGGTTTGATCAGGCAGTTGAAGAATTAGGAGCAGATGTGATGCGTTGGATGTACGCCCGCCAACCAATAGTTAATAATTTACGTTTTGGTTATAAAACTGCGGATGAACAAAGACGTCGTTTACTTGTGCTTTGGCATACGCAAAAATTTGTCGTTGATAGTATTGGTCTTAGTGGTTATAAACCGCAACTTCAGCTAACTGGTCTAAAATTATCGCTTTTAGATCGCTGGGTACTCTCGCAATATAACGGTTTGCTGAAAAAAGTGACACAATCTTTAGATCAGTATGACGTGGCTGGGGCAATGCGTGAAATTGAGGTCTTTTTGACGGATTTTTCCCAGTGGTATATTCGCCGTTCTCGCGATAGAGTTGGTTCAGCCAAAACAGACACTGAAGCTATTAGTTTTTACGAAACTGCCTTGTATGTGCTCTTAAATTTATTGAAAACCCTCTCACCCATCGTGCCATTTATGACGGATTATATGTATTTGACCTTGCTGCAAGTTTGTGGTCAAGAAGGTCTTGCCTCAATTCATCTTGAAAATTGGCCCATGGTCGATGAAGCCATGATAGATGGTCGCCTGGAGCAAGAGATGGCACAAGTGCGATATATGGCTGAATTAGGTCATGCGGAAAGGAAAAAAGAACAGCTTAAAGTTAGACAGCCTTTATTGTCTGTTTCTTATCTTGTCTCTAAAGAACCCACCTGGGTCAAAAATATTGAGCTGGTCGAACTATTACAAAGTGAACTTAATGTTAAAGAAGTGAAATTTAGGCAGTCACCAGAAGCCTCTGCTACGACCGTCACGGCTAAACTTGATACCACCATAACACCTGACTTGCAGGAAGAGGGCGAGGCTCGGGAAATAATTCGTCGCTTGCAAAGTATGCGTAAAGAATATGGTTGTGCACGTGGTGATAAAGTAGATGCTTATTTGCCGACTTGGCCAAAACGTTTTGAGCAAGAAATCATTAAAACGGCGGGTTTAAGCCGTTTACTTGTTGATTCTAGACCACGGATTGAAGCACTAGAAAAGTAAAATGTGGCGACAATTAAACAAAAGAATTGATCCTTATCTAGTATTACCTTTAGTTTTAATTTTGAGTTTTTCCCTTGTGGTTATTTATTCTGGTAATGTTAACTTAGCACTGCAGCACTTGCTTTTTTCAGCTATCGGGCTGCTAATTATTGTTAGCCTGCCCCTAATTGATTATCGCTATGTGGCAAGAGTTTCTCCGTTATTATATTTGGGTTTATTGGTAATCCTTGCAATAGTATTGCTCTTTGGTCAAGAGGCGCGTGGCTCGATGAGATGGTTGGATCTTGGTCCTTTTCGCTTTCAACCTTCAGAGTTTGCCAAAGTGATCCTGATTATCTTCTTAGCTCGCTATTTAAGTTCCCAACCAGTTGGTAGATTAAGCTTAAAAAAAGCTATTGTCACGCTGATCATCTTCATCTTACCAACCGCTTTGGTGTTTGCGCAGCCGGATCTTGGTACGGCGGTTACTTTTATGGGCGTCGGTTTGGGTTTATTATTTGTTGGCGGCGTCAGTTGGTGGTTTATGGGCAGTGGTTTGGTGCTGTTTATTTTGTCTCTACCTTTAGTCTGGAATTTAATGAAAGACTACCAAAAACAAAGAATAGCTGTTTTTTTAAAACCAGAGAGCGATACTTTAGGTTCTGGTTATAACGTGATCCAGGCCATTATTGCCGTCGGTAGTGGACAATTACTGGGGCGTGGCTTTGGGCGTGGTACGCAAAGCCACCTCCGCTTTCTACCCGAGCAGCATACTGATTTTATTTTTGCCACCTTAGCTGAAGAGTGGGGTCTGTTGGGCGTGGGGTTATTACTGTTTTTCTTAATGGTATTAGTTTATCGAATATTAATTATTGCACAAAGAAGTAAAACGTCATTTGGTTATTATCTGTGTTTGGGAGTAGTGCTGCTTTTGATGATTCAGATAATCATTAATGTAGGTATGAATTTGGGTTTAATGCCCGTAACGGGACTCCCTCTCCCCTTTGTCTCTTATGGGGGTAGTGCTTTGCTGGCGTATTCTGTGGCTTTAGGGTTAGTTCATAGTATTGCGGTGCAGGACCAATCATGATAACATCCCGAAGCGAAGGCAACGCATATGTCACAGGCAGTAATTGCTCTTAAAGGCAAACAATATCATGTAAGTGAGGGGGATTTGTTAGTCATTGATCAGATGGCTGATACTGCTGTGGAGGTGGATGGTGTCTTGCTTTATCATCAGGACGAAAAGGTTTTGGTAGGGACTCCATACTTGTCTAATGTTCGGGTACTACTTACAGTTGAGGGTAAAACCAGGGGTCCAAAAATTGAAGTGCGTAGGTTTAAGGCTAAATCTAGATACCGCCGACATCAGGGTCATAAGCAACCCCAAGTTAATGTTAGGGTCAAGACGATATCCTTAAGTAAATAATAAATTAGGATTAGCTAATGTCAAAAACAAAATCAGGAGGTTCCAAAGCCAATCAAGGTAAACAGACGGCCGGCAAAAGATTAGGTCTGAAGTTAGCTGGTGGTCAGCTGATCAAAGCAGGGCAGGTGATTATCAAGCAACGTGGCAGTAAAATGCTACCGGGAATAAATGTTGGTATGGGTAGAGATTTTTCTCTGTTTGCTACCAAGGCAGGTTATTTACATTTCAAATCTGCGCGGGGGGGTAAAAAAACCGCTTGGGTTGAAGCTCTTAAGGACTAGAGGGTTGTTGTGTCTAATGGGTTTTTCACTAAGCCGATATCTTCAGGCGGCCAATAGACTATAAAAGCCCGACCAACAAGATCTTTCTTTTCAATCGTACCCCATTCACGTGAATCTGAACTAGCTTCACGATTGTCACCAATAACAAAATATTCGCCACTACTGATGGTAGTGCTTTGACCAGGTGGTAAATATTTTTTTCCTTGGGTGATGGCGTCTGGTGCTAAATAGGTTTCGTTGAGCACAAAACCATGCGGCTGTTCGCTGGACGTAATAATAATTTGGTTATTTTCAATTTTAATCGTTTCCCCTGGTAGGGCGATGATTCTTTTAATGTAGTCGTAGCGGGGATCTTTAGGAAAATGAAAGACGACTACATCACCTCGTTGTGGCTCGTTAAATTTGTAAGTGAGTTTATCTGTTAAGAGTAGAGAATTGTTGTGGAAGTTGGGTAACATTGAATCACCTTGGACTTTGTGTGGTTGGGCGGTAGTGGCATATATTAAGACAAAAAGGGATAAAGCTACTGCTATGGTTTCCAACACATCCACAAAAAAATTACCAATCTTTTTAAAAATATCCATAAACGAACCTACCTCTATAAGTTAACCTTACTGTTAATATTACTCTGACCCCACGTTGACTTGGGGGTACTTAACAATGATAGCAGCTAGTTATTAGATAATCTATTGTTCATGTTGTAGAATAATTAACGCTAGTCAACACTTGCTTGAGGATGTTCGGTTGCGTAGCTTTGTAGTTTAGAGCGCTTCGTACACACTTGCCCGTTATGGTCCGAGCCGTTAGCTCAGTTGGTAGAGCGTCCGGGTCACATCCGGAAGGTCGTAGGTTCGAATCCTACACGGCTCACACAAGCGCAGGCAGCCGGGTTGGAGAGGTTTCGGTGGTTTTGCCCCGCAATAAAATAGTGCGGGATCGCCTTCCCGCCTATGGGCAGGAACCAATGACCACAGGAGGTCAAAGTATAAGTAGTTTTCAGTAAGGCTGCTTGTTAGTTTCTTGTTCGGGGTTTGCTAAGGTGGGGGTGGGGTCGGGTGCTAATTAATATTAAGCGCATGAATAATAAGGCTACCCACTGCTTGCAGCTGATGATATTATTTGTTTAACCCAAAATAGGGAATAATTTACTCGTGGAGAGCTAGATGGTGTTTATGGTTATTAGAGTGTATTAATGACAAAAGATTTCCTTAAGTTACAGGTTGCTAAGTTACCGAAAGAGGCCTTGCCCAATCATATTGCCATTATTCCCAATGGTCATCGGACTTGGGCTAGAAATAATAATAAAAAGACTACCGAGGCTCATAAAATCGGGATGGAAATTATTATTGAGCTCTCTCGTTATTTAAGAACCTTGGGTATTCATACCGTTTCTGTTTGGGCAATGTCAACCGAGAATTACCTTAGGCGAGATAAAGAAGAAGTTAAGGGTTTGATTGATCTACTAATGTATGCTTTTAATAAGTGGGCACAGGAGTTTTATGACGCCGGTGCTCGGATCATTCATTTAGGCAGAAAAGATAGAATACCGGCAGAGTTGTTAAAGTTAATTAAAGAGTGGGAGGAGAAGAGTTGCCGTCAAGAGAAGTATTGTGCCAATATCGCCTTTGATTATGGTGGTCATGATGAATTATTGAGGGCTATGGCAAAAGCTTGGGCAGATGTTAGCGCAGGCAAAATAACTTTGGCGGCTTTGTCTGAAGAGGTTGGTTTGTATCATGGTAAATACCCCTATTTAAGATTTAAAGAATATCTTGATACTAGAGACCAAAAATATCCTTATCCGGATTTAATTATTCGTAGTTCTGGTGAACTAAGGCTAAGTGGTTTTATGCCGTGGCAAAGTGTCTATTCAGAATTTTATGCCACTCCCGAGTTAATGCCTGATTTTACAGAGGATACTATGAACAAAGCATTACTGGATTATGCTGGTCGTAAACGAACCTTTGGTGGTGATAGCACGGCAACTTCTTCTTAATTCAGTATCTCGCCTAGACATAATTGGTATACTCCCAATATGCGTGATTCTCAATTAGTAGCCACAAATACTTTCTACCAAGTACTTGGTAAGGTGATCACGATGTCAGTCACTCTGTTGGTGACAGCTTTGGTGACGAGAGATCTTGGTGAGGCTAGCTATGGTCAATTCACCTTGATTATGGGTTTTGCTGCCTTTTTTTATATTATTTCTGATTTTGGGTCGAATGCTGTGGTGCTAAAATCTTACACCGAGAGCCCCCAAAATATCTTGAGTGAGCTAAGCACCTTACTTATCTTAAGAATTATCTGGTCTTTGTTTTTGATCATCGTGGGGTTGAGTCTACTTTTTGTGGTGCCTTATGCGCCTTTAGTTAAACTTGGTATTTTACTGTCGTTGCTGACGATTTACACGCAAGCACTTTATACCTCATTCAATTCAATTTTTCAGTATAAACTTCAGTACCAGCGTTCAACGCTTGCCTTGAGTGTTGCCAGTTTAATCCTTTTGGCTTGGGTGGTGCTAGTGAAAGAGTTAAATCTTGAGAATCGCCTTCTCTGGTATGTGGGGGGTTATGTGACACACGGCATTATTCTAGTTGTGTCTTCGTTATATTTAGCTGGAAAAATAATTGCTCTTAAACAAATCAACAGACCGAATTGCCAAAGTGTGCGTAAGCTATTTAGGGCTTCGTTGCCTCTTGGTTTGATGCTTATTTTTGCCCAGATTCATGGTAAAGCGGATATATTTCTGCTTTCAGTTTTGCCTTTGCCCGAAGCGATAGGACTTAGTTCTGATGAAACATTGGGTATCTACGGACTCGGGTATAAGATTTTTGAGGTGGTTTTAGTAATAGCGACTTTTTTGATGAATGCGGTTTATCCTCTCATGCTTATGCGCTTGAACAGTAGTTGGTCGGCTCTCCAAGTCATGTATCGCAAAGTGGTTTATCTTTTATTAATGCTTGGTGTTGTCGGTATGACTTTGTTGTTAGTGACGGCACCTCTTTTAGTAAGAATTGTTGCTGGTCAAGGGTTTTCTGAGGCGGTGCTGACTTTGCGATTGTTGAGTCTGGGGTTGCCGGCATTTTTTGTATCTTCAGCTTTTCAATGGTATCTAGTTACCACCAACCAGCAAAAGGTGTTGCCGGTTATTTACCTGATGGGTGCTTTGGTGACGGTTGTTTTAAACTTAATCTTCATCCCTCAATATTCCTATCTGGCAGCTGCTGTTATCACTTGGGGGGTAGAATACTTAATTTTGCTGCTGATGGTGGTTTGGGTTGTCTTAATTAGACGTGAGAAAATAGCCCTCAAGGTTTATGACTAGTCAAAAATGTGCAATTATTGTTCTTCACCCTGCAGCCAAAGATCAGCGACAAAAAGACATTAATTATCAATATACGGCAAATTGTATCCAGTCGCTCTGTCAGTTTGAACCGGAAGTACCCGTGCTTATTGTTGATAATGGCTCACACGATTTACGGCTAGAAAACATCTGCCACCAGGTTGGTGGTGCTGTTGTGAGTTTAGAGGTACCACTAAGCTTTGCGGGGGCTAATAACTTTGGTTTTAGTCAGCTCAAGGATGCACAAGCGGTGTTGTTTTTGAACAATGATGTGTTACTGGTGGAAGCGTTGGTGGCTAAAATGCTGGTGGTTTTAACCAACCCAACTGTTGGTATTGTGGGTCCGTTGACCAAAAACAGGTTGGGGCAAATTAATTATGCTGGGGGTTCCTTTAAGCGGGTAGTGGCGCGACCTAAAGAACTAAGCCAACCTGTGCTGTCTGTGCCTTATGCGGTTGATTATGTTTCCGGTTGTGCCTTGATGATTAGAGCCTCTTTATTTAGCTGTTTAGCTGGTTTTGACCCCTATTATTCTTTTGGTATGGAAGACGTTGATTTATGTAGAAGGGCAGCTGCTTTAAATTATGCGAGTATTATTGCTCCCACTATCTCGGTTATTCATTTGGGTGGTGGCGCCAGTGGTGGGTCAACGACGCCTTTAGTGATTGGGCAAATGCTCTCTGGTAACCTCTATTTAATAAAGAAACACTATTCCCGGTTGAACAGAATAATCCCTTATTTGTATTTAGTTTTTTTGACTATAAAAATAGGCTTAAAATCGGTTCAAGAGAAAAGATTGCGCACCATTTTACCCGTGCTCCGGGAGGCTTGGCAGGATAGATGAAGATTCGGGCAGTCGTGATTGATGCCAGACCGTTAGAAGCACAGCCTACTGGTGTTGGGATTTATGTGCGGGGATTACTGCAAGGTTTTGAGGAAACGGTTTTACCTTTTGATATTATCTTATTCACTAAAACTCCTCTAGTTAAATCGTTTCATAACAAAAGGGTGAAAAACAAAGTACTTTCTGTGCCAGGTCCTTTTTGGCACTTAGCGGTGGTGTGGTACCTTCTGATTAACCGCGACTATCTTTTTCACGCTACGCATAGCTTGTTCATACCGATTATCCTAGGTCAAAGAGCTGTTTTAACGGTTCACGATTTATCGGCTGTACTCCATCCCGAGTGGCATACATTGAAAGTTGTCATAATCAGCAAACTGTTTTTTTCTTGGTCGGTTAACAGAGCAGGCAAAGTGGTTTGTGATTCTCAAGCTACGTATCGAGAATTAATTCATTATTATCCTAAGCTTGTCCCCAAAGTGTCTGTGCTGTTTTTAGGAGTAGCGGTACCAGTATTACCGCTCTCTGGTCGACCCAAAAATTATGTGTTGTATCTTGGGACTTTAGAACCCAGAAAAAATTTAGAGATGTTACTGCGTGCCTATAAATTAGTCTTTGAGCGCTTGGGCAAAAAGACGCCAAAGTTACTGTTAGTGGGGGTTAAAGGATGGAGTATGGAGCATTTTCCCACTTTAATAACCTCTTTAGGTTTAGATAGTAAAGTTACCTGCCGAGGATATGTTAGCGAAGAAGAGAAGTGGTTATTGTTAAGTCAAGCCCGGTTATTTGTTTATCCTTCCTGGTATGAGGGGTTTGGACTGCCGGTGTTGGAAGCTTTGGCAGTAGGTGTTCCGTCCATCGTTTCCGCGATACCTAGCTTGAGAGAAGTCGCTGGTGAAAATGCTTGGTATGTTTCACCGGCAGCCGAGGAAGATTGGGCTAGAATTTTAATTAAGTTGATTAAACAACCCGAGCTAGCCAGGCAATATTCAAAGTTAGGAGTATTATGGACTAAGCAATTTAGTTGGCAAGAGACGGCCAACAATACAATTAAGATGTATGAGCAAATCAATCACTAAGTATCTGATCTATTCTATTTGGGGGGCGGCTTTATTAGGTCAGTTGGGTCGTCTACCACTGGGCAATCAATATATTAATGTCTATTTGACTGAAGTCTTAGTGGCAATATTGATACTGACTTTTCTGCTCACTCTGCCCTTGTCCAGAGCGTTAAAGATTAGGCTGCCCCAGTCGTACCAGTTTTTATTTGTTTTTATGAGTTTAGCTTTTTTTTCGCTATTGGTTAGTAGTGCAACTTTATCTCTAAAGCAGACTCTTGCCAGTGCTTTATATCTGTTTCGTTTTGTGGCTTATGTGGGGCTTGGCTTGATCACCTATAATCTTGTCAGCAGTGAGCCGGCCAAAAAACAAGGTTTACGGCTTTTGGAAATGACGCGTTTTGTGGTGGTGATCAGTTTATTGCTTGGCTTGATTGGGTTAGTGCAACTTGTTGTACTACCAGATTTTACTAATTTAGACCCCGCTTGGGGTTGGGATCCGCACCAAAACCGCTTGGCGGCAACTTTTTTGGACCCCAACTTTTTAGGTGCTTTTTTAGTGATTGGTTTTGGTTTGACTTTTAGTTATCTGATTTCAGGTTGGTCTTTGTTTTCCAGAAAAGTAGATGGTCTTATCTGCATAATATTAAGTGTTTTTGTTGTACTTACTTTCTCAAGAAGTGCGTATCTGATGGTGGCTGTGGTAGTCGGATTACTTGGCATTTTAAAAACTTGGAAGATGCTACCTTTAGCGGTTGGGGTGTTTTTGCTAGCGTACCTAATGGTGCCAAGGGTGCAGACGAGAATTGCTGGGGGGGTTGATCCTGATGATTCAGCTCGGGCGCGTATCGTATCATGGTCACGCACGATTGCGGTGATCAAGAACCACCCTTTAACTGGGGTTGGTTTTAACTCCTTACGTTATGAAAATGCCAAAAGAGGCTATTTTGATAAAAGTAATCCTTGGGGAGGAAGGTCTGGTTCGGGGTCAGACAGTGGTCTTTTATTTGTGTGGGCAACTACGGGTTTAGGTGGGGTGTTGGCCTTTGCTCTTTTTCTAGCTCATGGGATCTTTTTAAGTTTTCAGAGTTATTGGCGTCACCGAGCATCAATTGAGGGGGTGTTTTTTTTAGGTAGTGGGGTTTGTTTACTGGCTTTGCTAGTGCAATCAAATTTTATTAATTCACTTTTTTATCCTTGGTTGATGATCTGGTATCTTCCATTTATGGCTTTGGTGTCTTGTGATGTTCAAGAGTAGTTACAGCTTAGCAATTGGGTTAGTGGTGGTTGGATCATTCTTATTATTTAGCGTGTTTTCGGTTTCAAACCACTTAAATTATCGTAGTGCTGCTTTTGATTTAGGTATCTTTGATCAAGCGGTGTGGCAGTATGCTCAATTTAAATTGCCTTACTCCAGTTTAAAACAAAACCTGCTGTGGGCCGACCACTTTTCACCTTTGTTGGCAATATTCGCTCCGTTGTATTGGCTTTGGTCCAATCCGATTATGTTGTTAGTGGCACAAGCAGCGATCGTGTCGCTTTCTATTTTGCCCTTTTTCTGGCTTTGTCGCTGGTTACTGCCTTTATCTAATAAGTTGGGAGTTTTGGTTTACCCACCCTTGGTTCTAAGTTATGTTGGCTTTATTGGCATTCAACAGGCTATTGGCTTTGATTTTCATGAAACCACTATCTTGGTTTTACCTTTGATGTTCTTGTTCTATGCTTACTTTACTGATAAGTCTAAGCTTTTCTGGGGTATGGTGGTGTTGGTTTTACTAGTTAAGGAAGAAACACCGTTATTACTTATCTTTCTTGCTTTTTATGATCTACTCGTTAAAAGAAGAGTTCAGAGAGGGATTATTCTATTGAGTATTGCCTTAGTTTATTTTCTGTTCGTTTCTTTTGTAGTTATGCCTTGGCTAGGGAGTGCTATGCCGGCTGGTGGTTATATTGATGCCTATCAATTGGGTCGTACCCCGAGAGAAATGATGCAATTTACGCTTGCTCAACCGTTCGAGGTTAGTCAATTGTTATTTAATGAGCCCATTAAAAGAGATACTTGGTGGGTATCGCTTGCCTCTTTTGGTTTTTTACCTTTAATGAGCGGTTTTTCTCTAGTCGCTTTACCTGTATATTTGGCGAGATTTTTATCCGTTACTGAACTTAGGTGGGCTATGCAGTTTCACTACTGGGCACCGGTAGCACCACCTTTGGCAGTAGCAACGGTGCTGGGTATTTTAAGAATTTCGGGGTGGGTGGAAAGATGTCTGCACCTCAAAAAACAGTTAGCCAGTATTGGATTATCATTGGGGGTACTAGTTTGTTCGCTGTTAATTTGGTTTTATTACCGACCGTTTGTTGTGTCTTATAAACTGACACCAACCGAGTTGCGGGTAGTAGATGAAATTTCGGCTATATTGTCTCTAATCCCTCCGGAAGCTTCGGTTAGTGCCCAATCACCTCTGGTACCACATTTGAGTCGGCGAATGGGGATCTACCTTTTCCCCAATTTTAGTCAACAAGCGGAATATGTTATCTTGTCGCTGGATCGAACCAGCTACCCCTTGCATTTTGATGAGTTGGAAGAAACCCTGGCACATTTAAAGAAAGACGTTAACCATAGTTTAATTGCCCACTATGGCAATACCTACCTATTTAAAAAACGCTAGTCTTTTTCTTGATACGTGACATGGATGGTTTGACTCACCTCATTACCAGCTTCATCTACTGCTTTAACGAGTATTTCATTTTCTCCATTCTTGTGGAGGGACAATTTAAGCACAAAGCTGCCATCACTTTTAACGATGGCTCGGTTATCATTAACAGTCAGTTCAACCTCGGTTGGTTCAACAGTGCCTTCAATAGTAATGGTTCTTTGCTCGTTACCGGAAAAAACAGTGCCTTCCTCTGGAGCATTAATAGTCAGAAGCGGATCATTTTCAATCCTAGCCACATTGAATACTGTTGATTTTTGGCTAACGTTACCTTGGGCGTCACTGGCCGTTGCATAAAATTTGTTATCTCCAGACTCGAGGGATAGGCCGATGAAGTTAAACTCGCCTTGGTTATTGGCAAAAGTTTTTTCTGTTTCTGCTTCGTTGTGATATAAAAAAACCTCACTTTGTGGTTCGGCGCTACCGGAAAGATTAATTTGTGAATCATTAGTTGCTCTCGGTGGCTCGGTAAATTGAGGTGCTGTGGGTGGTATTAAATCTTCGCCGGAAGGGGTAATTGGGGTGCTGACTTCTCGACCAAGAAGTCGCCAAAAGGTGTCAATATTAGCTAACAGCGTGAGACCCCCAAACCATAAAACTGCCAAAATAGCCGTGCTACCTAAAACATAGAAAAGTAATTGTTTACGGTAGTAACGATCTTGTTTGAAACGGCTGTACGAGCGAGGAGTATAATACTTACCGCTTCCTTTTTTGGGTCTGGTAGAGTTAGGGATCATACTTGCATTATAGAATTTTTTAAGCTCAAGTCCAAATGGGGTGGGGGTTTTGATAAAATTACTTGGTGGCTAGGTTAGCTTGTGGGTCTTGACCTATTGTCAAGTAGGAAACCTCTGTTCCAAACAGCTCTTAGCCATGGTAGCTTTGTGGTACCTGCCTGCCGTTAGGCAGGGAGCAACCGCTTCGCCCTCCGTCATGCCGAGATAGCTCAGTGGTAGAGCAACCGCTTCGTAAGCGGTAGGTCGTGAGTTCAACCCTCACTCTCGGCTCATAAAATGTATCCTTCTGTAGTACCAGTTTGGAAAAGAGTTGGACAATCAACTCATCAACTAGCTATTCAATTAGCATCAAAGTACCGAGTAAAAGCGGCTCATACTGGTATTTTAGATCCTTTAGCGGAAGGAGTGGTGGTGGTTTTGTTAGGGGAAGAACGATTTTTAAAGGCTTACTATAAGAATTCGCGCAAGGTTTACGAAACGACTCTTTTACTAGGAGTGTCCACGGATACACATGACTTGTTAGGTATGGTGACTAAGTTTTATATGCGTCAGACCACTTGTGCTGAAATAGATTTGGCCTTTCAGCGTTTTCTGGGTGAGAGCATGCAGATTCCGCCAGCTTTTTCTGCCATTTCCGTGGCGGGTAAAAGGTTATTCCAACATTACCGAGAGGGTTCTTTTGAAAAATTAAGTATTGCTCCCCGAAAAGTACGTGTTGATTCTGTAGTGGTTCATGGTCTGGAAGGGATTTCTAAAGACGAGCTGATAGCTAGAGTGCGACAAACGGTTGTTAAGGTGAGCGGAGATTTCCGACAACCCCTGATTATGGAAAAATGGGAACAGGTTTTTAAACAATTACCAGACCAATTGTCTCTAGCTCATTTGACGGTGACTACTGGTCCTGGGGTTTATATTAGGGGTTTGGTTAGAGATGCAGGTAAATATCTCCAGCTTCCTTTAGTGGTTTATGCTTTAGTCCGAACTGAAAATGCCTCTTTTGTGAAACAGGATTGTATCGAGCTTGATTATTGAGTTAATTTATTTAGACCCTGTAGAGCCTTTTGATCTTGCGGGTTAAGTTCTAATGCCTTGCGGAAGGCTGTTTTAGCTTCTTCCAGTTTTCCTGTTTGCGCTAACATAATGCCATAATTAGTTAGTAGCACAGGGTTACTGGGGTTGATAGAGATAGCGGTGGCAATGGCATTTAATGCTTGCTCCCTATCGCCCAGCTCAAAATAAACAGTTGCTAGGTTTTGGTAGGATTGCCAAAGGGATGGTTTCAAGCGCACGGCTGCTTGGTAAAAATTGACAGCTTCCGCCCGGTTTCCTAATTGATGTAAAGTATTAGCCAAATTGTGGTAGGCTTCGGCATAGTTAGGTTGGAGTTCAATGGCCTTTCGGAATTCTTGTGCTGCTTGGGGCAGGTCGCCGTGTCGAGAATAAACATCCCCAAGGTTATTTCGGGCATTGGGACTGTTTTGAGAGACTTTGGCGGTGGCTACCCATAAAGTATCCTCATTTTGCCAATCCTGGTTTCTCACTATGGTTCTCATCAGTAAAGCTAAAATTACTATCGTAGCTAGGGTGTAGATAATCTCGTTATTGTATTTGTCCAAACCCAATTTGGTTAACCAGGCAAGAACATAAACCAAACCGATTAGAGACAAGTAGACATACCTTTCGGCGACAATCCAGGATACACCAAATGGGGTTAGCGTGGGGAGTAAAGCGATAATAAACCAGCTAAAGCCAAAGAAAACGTGTTTGTTCTTTTTAAAGCCCAGTATTAATGTGGTTAAGAAAGTACCAGTTATTCCCGCTAAAAGCCAAAACTGACCCCACGTAAATTTTAGTTCGGATTGATAAAGAGTTAATTTTTGTGGCCAGATGGCTAATTTGAGGTAGGAGGAAACGGCGACGGGGATTTGCACCAGGGGGTTGGATGGCCCCGGAGGTGTAGGGCTGGTGTTAACTAAAGCTAACCTCTCATCTAGCTGCTGGTATAGCTCTAAGGATTTTAGTGCGGAGATGACAAAATAGGGAGAGATGTAGGTCCAGTGATTTTTGAGATTGCCAAAAGACATTTCCGAGACAACTATGAGTAGCGGTAAAATAATAGCCTTTTCACTGGTGGTTAAGGCTAAGATGAAAGCGATAAGTGACCAGTACCAATATTTTCGTTGTTGGTGGTTTAAAAAGTAGCGAAACAGTAAAAAACTAAGCAACAGAAAAAAAGAGTATTGAGTATAAATGCCCCCCGATATCCAGCTAACCGATTCGGTGAGCAGTGGATGGGTGGCATAAACCAGACTACTAATGATAGCTGGTCGTTGTCCAAACACTTCTGCTAAGAAGCTATATAGTAATAAAACAACACCAGTATGAAAAAAGAGGTTAATAATTCGATAATGAGCTGGAGTGGCTTCAAACAGAATAGTGACTAGATTAAAAAGTGTTGT
Organism: uncultured Candidatus Saccharibacteria bacterium; assembly: GCA_964592525.1. GTDB lineage: Bacteria > Patescibacteriota > WWE3 > CAZQFB01 > CAZQFB01 > CAZQFB01. The sequence continues at coordinate 307,183 of CAZQFB010000001.1, forward strand.
TCGGGCAAAAAATAGGGGCCTTTCCAAGATATATTCCCAAGTTCCCAGAAGCTCGTTTTTTGCAATGGTGGGAACATCATCAGAAACATAGGCATTGTCTAGCGAAGTATAATAGCTAAGCGCTACTATTAATATTAGTAAGAGAAGGTACCAGCGGTGAGTTTCCAGAAATGCTCTCATGAAAATATTCTAACTTATTTCATAAATAGTAGTTGAAAAAAGGTTGGTTGTCAGGCACACTTTCAGAATGGCTTTCCATTACAACCTGATTGAAATAATACAAGCGGTAGGCTATCTGGGTTTAACCTTCATTGTCTTTGCCGAGTCGGGTTTGTTTTTTGGTTTTTTCCTGCCAGGGGATAGTTTACTGTTTACAGCGGGTTTTTTGGCGTCGCAGGGTTTTTTTAGTGTTTGGTGGTTGCTAATTATCTTAATGTTGGCAGCTATTGCTGGGGATAGTACGGGTTATTGGATGGGTAAAAAGTTTGGGGGCTGGTTAATGAAGCGTCCAGACAATTTCTTCTTTCAGAAAAAATATATTTACCAAGCCGAAAATTTCTACGCTAAACACGGCGGCAAGGCTATTGTGTTAGCGCGCTTTGTTCCCGTGGTGCGTACCTTTGTGCCGATCGTGGCCGGTATTGCTCGTATGGAATACTCCAAATTCGTGAGCTTTAATGTTTTTGGCGGTATCTTTTGGGTCGCTTTGATGGTTTTACTGGGTTATTTTCTAGGGAATGCTATTCCGAACGTGGATAAATATTTAATTCCCATTATTGGGGTAATTATCCTTCTATCTATACTACCCGGCTTATACCACTTTTGGTTAGAGAAGCGTAAGGCTTGAATTAACAGAACATTTAATTACCCATTACCAACTACAGGTTTGTTATTGCTGTGGGTTAAGCAGCGCTTTATTTGCTCATATTACTATTAATATGCGTTTTCACGTCCCACTTGCAATAATACTATAAGTTTGGTATATAGAAGAGTAGTTTCGCAACTGAACAATTCAGAAAGGAGTTGGACATGACAGCGGGCCTGCCCAAGCTAGCCTTTATTGTGCTAGCCGTGTTGGTGGTAGCTATTGTGCTACCGCTTGAATTGGGGGGGCACGTTGTTTGGGCCTTCCCTCAAAGTGTGCGGGATCCGGAATGCTGGGAGGGGGTTTCCCCCACTAACCAGCAAATCGACCTACGCGTGTGTGTCTTTGACACCTTTCAGGGGCCACCTAATGGTTCAGGTAATTGGTGGCGGGTGACAGAGCCAAGTGATCAGGTGACTGTCACGCTTGTCAGCTTTTTCCTCCAGGATTTGGTTTTGTACAATACCCTCACTTCGGAGGGTAGAGCAAGTATGGCTGGGCTGTCTGCCGGACCATACAAGCTGACCTTGGATTTCCCCAACACTTTGTTGGCTAAGTACACGTTTGATAGTGTGTACAAGCCACCAATCAGTGTTTACGGGGATGATCCAGTCGAAATCATCATTAACCACCCCGAAGAGGGAAGTGCCGTGACAGTGTGGTTGTATGCGGAAGGTAATCCCGCACCTACGGATACACCGGAAGGTGCGCCCACCGCCACAGACACACCCACGCGCACGCCCACGCCAACGAGCACGCCAACGGCGTCTCGAACACCTACTCCCCAACCAACCTATGATGCCCCACTACAAGTGGGTCTGAATGGGCGGTTGTGGATAGAGAATCGGGATGGAGTTCCTCCTTATGCTAGCGAGGAGCTTGACCACGAAGTGTGGCTCTATGTGGACGAGCCACCTCTGGGTGGCTCTAAGAAGTATACATGGACGGACTCAACCTTCCATGTGGGCGAGATTGTGGAAGGCGAGTGGTTCATGATCGGACTCCATGGGGTGTCGGCTTGGAATTGCGGCACCAATTGCTATGGTAAGCTCCGGTTTGAGGGGGGTCGGTGTGTGGTTGGCATTGCGGGTAATCCCAATGCCAATGACCACGATCTGTTCTACGGTGGGGGGGCGCGGTTGTGCTCCCAGGAGGCACCGGGGGTGTATGTTTTCCCCCTGACGCTCAAACCACTACCAACCCCCACGCCAACGAGGACGGCAACGGCGTCAGCCACGGCTACCAGTATCCCAACGGATACCCCGGTACCGACTGCTACGTCCCTACCGTCCGAGACTCCGGTACCGTCAAAGACGCCAACGCCATCAGCAACGTGGACGCCAGGGGGGCCAACGGCTACCCCAACCGCCACGCCTACGGTAACGTTGTTGCCTACGGATACTCCGGAGCCCACCGTCACCTTCCCGCCAGCAACTCCGGCGGGTATGGAGGTAACGGTTGGTGCTGGGTTATCTAGGAGAGTACCGCCGATGGTGGTGGCGGATGCTCTCGCCAACCCAGACGGTCAGCACGGCTGGGGTAGACTTTGCCAGCCGGGGGTTCCGCCCAGCCCTTTCAACACCGTGAGATCGGTGTTGTGTCTGCAAAACATGGGAAAACCCTACCATCCCATGTTCAACCCGCTCGTTTGGAAATGCGGGTGTCCCTAGGAAATAGGGAATCGCCAGAGCCCCCTTCCGAGAAGTTTTCGGGAGGGGGTTTTTCTGTTTTATTTGATAATTTGTATCAGTTGATATAAAAAGATTGTCAGTGGGAGGAAAATAATGAACCCAGAAAACTTTACCGAAAAAACAACTCAAGCTATCAATAACGCTTCTGAAAGCGCTTTAGCAAACAAAAACTCTATCATCGAAGTAGAGCATCTGATGCTGTCTCTTCTAGAGCAAGCGGATACAGCTGTTGTTCCAATGCTGCAAGCACTTTCTGTGGATATTGATGGTTTTAAGGCAGACTTGCTAAGTGCTGTAGAAAGGTTCGCTAAGGTTGAAGATCTTAAACTTGAGCAGTTGCGGGTTTCTGCGGAATTAAGAAATGTTTTAACTAACGCCCAGAAGCAAGCAGCTAAGTTGGGTGATGACTATATCAGCACGGAGCATCTCCTGTTGGCGCTGGTAGCAGAAGGTGGTTCGGTGGCTACTCTTTTAAGTAAATATGGTGTAACTAGAGATAATTTAAGTGATAACATAGCTTCCGTGAGAGGTAACATGCACGTGCAAGATCGCAATCCCGAAAGTAAATATAACGTTTTAGAAAAATATGGCCAAAACCTCACTGTCTTGGCTCGTGAGGGCAAATTAGACCCGGTTATTGGTCGGGATGAGGAAGTACGTCGGGTAATGCAGGTTTTATCCCGCCGGACCAAGAATAACCCGGTCCTGATCGGTGAGCCGGGAGTAGGTAAAACCGCTATCGTGGAAGGTTTAGCACAAAGGATTATAGCTGGGGATGTTCCGGGTAGCCTAAAAAATAAAGATATTGTTTCTTTGCAGATTGGTTCACTTCTGGCGGGAGCCAAATTTAGAGGTGAATTTGAAGACCGTTTAAAGTCGGTTTTGAAAGAGGTAGAAGAAAGTGACGGTAAAATACTTCTCTTTGTTGATGAAATGCATACCATTGTGGGTGCGGGCGCTGCCGAAGGTGCGGTGGATGCAGCTAACATGTTAAAACCATTACTCGCTCGCGGTAAATTGCACATGATCGGAGCCACCACTCTAGATGAGTATCGGAAACATGTAGAGAAAGATGCCGCTCTGGAGAGACGCTTTCAGCCTGTTTTTGTAGGCGAACCCAGTATTGAGGACTCTATAGCAATATTACGTGGTTTAAAAGAGCGCTACGAGCTTCATCATGGCGTAAAAATAACCGATCCCGCTCTTGTTGCCGCAGTAGAATTATCTTCTCGTTATATTGCTGATCGGTTCCTGCCCGATAAAGCGATTGATCTGATTGATGAAGCGACCTCATCTTTGAAGATGGAGATTGATAGTATGCCGGTAGAGCTTGATCGGATCAAACGTAAAATGCGTCGTTTAGAGGTGGACAAGCAGGCTTTGAAAAAGGAGAAAGACAAAGCTTCTAAGGAACGCTTACAGGAAATTGAGCAAGAGTTGGCTGATTTAGGAGAAAAATCTTCGGCTATGGAAAAGCAGTGGGAGAATGAAAAAGGTTTAATTCAGAAGAGTCAGGATCTTTCCGAGAAAGTAGACGAGCTAAAATTTGCTGAGGAACAAGCGGAGAGGGAAGGGGATTTTGAGAAAGCGGCTCAAATAAAACATGGCGATATTCCAAAACTGGAGCAAGAGATTGCTAAGGTTAAAGAAGCCTTAAATAAACTTGAGGTTAGTACTCGTTTATTAAGGGAGGAAGTGACCGAAGAAGATGTGGCTATGGTAGTAGCTCGTTGGACGGGAATTCCGGTGACCCGCTTGTTAGCCACAGAACAAGACAAATTGGTACATCTAGAGGCTGAATTAGGTCAAAGGGTTGTCGGTCAGGAAGAGGCAGTAGCGGCAGTTTCCCGCGCGGTCAGACGCTCACGTGCCGGCATCGCTGCTAGTAATAAACCCTTAGGCAGCTTTATTTTCCTGGGACCTACGGGAGTTGGTAAAACAGAGCTTGCCAGAGCCTTAGCGGAGTTTTTGTTTAACGATGAAGAGGCTATGGTTCGGATTGATATGAGCGAATACGCGGAGAAGCATACGGTCGCTCGTTTGATTGGCGCTCCTCCGGGTTATATTGGTTATGATGAGGGCGGGCAGTTGACGGAAGCGGTCAGGAGAAGACCTTACACCGTGGTCTTATTTGATGAAATTGAAAAAGCAAACCCCGATATTTTTAATGTCTTACTGCAAGTTTTAGAGGATGGTCGTTTAACTGATGGTAAGGGGCGTACAGTGGATTTCCGCAACACCATTATTATTATGACCTCTAATCTAGCTAGTGAATTAATTCAACAGTGGTCTTCTTCTGCGCAAGAAGCAACCGAGAAAAAACGTCATGACGAGGTAATGTCTGAAGTGAAAGCGCACTTTCGTCCAGAGTTTCTTAATCGGGTGGATCGGGTAATTATTTTTAAGCGTTTAAGTCGGGAGCAAATGCGCCAAATCGTGGATATCCAATTAGTAAATTTGACAAAATTGCTTGCCACAAGACATTTAACACTAGAAGTTAGTGACCAAGCCAAAGAGCAATTAGCGCAGGATGGTTATGATGCGGTGTTTGGGGCACGTCCTTTAAGACGATTAATTGAAGAAAAAATTATAGATGAGCTCTCGCTTAAAGTAATTGAGGGCGAAATCAAGGAGCAAGATACGGTCAAAGTGACTATTGATCAACACGGTAATTATCTTGTCAAGCGTTAAATAAATTGGTTTCCTGGCATGATCTTTTAGACAGCAAATGACGTTGTTTCGTTTCGGTGGTGGTTTGTTGAGCAGCGGATGGATATGAACGGCAACCTTCTGCTTTCCTACCTGCACTGCTAAGCTTTCTGAGCGGAATACGGGAGTTGAACCCGTCTCTCTACCTTGGGAAGGTAGTGTTGAACCGCTCAACTAATTCCGCATAGCTTCGGCAGGCGTGGGAAGCCGACGTTCTACCGACTGAACTACCGCTGCTAAGTTGCGCAACAGTCAGTAACCCCTTTGTTTAGAGTAGGCGCATTGATGAGTATAAGCGCTTTATTGGTTATATATTCTAGCTCTAAATAACCTTCTTAACAAAGATTAACTTATTGCCGCTGGTACAGACCGACCAAGACGGTTTCTGCCAGCACCCTATTTTTTATTTCTTTCTCTAACTCGTTTAAACTAGCTCCTGTATTCAGAGTAAGCATAGCATCTAAGGCGAATAATTTAAAAATATAACGGTGCTTTCCGGAAGGTGGGCAGGGTCCACCATAACCAGTCGTGCCAAAGTCTGTTTCACCAGCAACGGCACCTTCTGGAGTAGTATCTGGTGGTATTTGGGTGGTTGCGGGGTTGATGTTCCACAGCGTCCAGTGTAACCAAGTTTTAGCTGGAGCATCCGGGTCCTCCACGATTAACACCAGACTTTTAGCTTCCTTAGGGATATTTGAGAAAGTGAGCGGTGGGTTGATATTTTCACCATCACAAGTGTATTTGGCTGGGATAGTGGTGTTGTTCTCAAAGGCAGCACTGCTGATGGTCATGTTATGTTGGGTTTCCTGGTGTTATTAACATTAGCCGTAAAGCCAATATTAATAATACTAAATATTTTACCTTAATCCGTAGCTCAAGAAGTATTTTAGTAGAGAGGATGATCTTTTTTATACTTGTTAAACCAAAAAGGTCACGCTTAAGCGTGACCTTTGGCAATTTGTCGTCTTAATTAAGTTAGTTAGGCAAAACCAGCATCTGTCCAGGTTGAATTAACGCTTGCGTTCCGTCAGGTAAGAACTCCACGAGATCCTGATTCGCCTCTAATATTTTAGTCCATTCAAAACCACTGCCGTAGCGACCTTCGGCTAGTTCCCATAAGGTATCTCCCTCTTTAACCATAATTTTTTCTCCCTTGAGTGAGTTTGGTTCAATATCTGTTGGTATCCAACTGGCAACCTCAATACCAGCTTCTGGTCCCCCAAAGCCATATTCAGCATCTTTAATAGTGGACGATCCGGCAATGCCGCCTTCAAGCTGAACTTCTTCTCCTTCAACGGTATTCACTTCCTTGTTGATAATATTTTCTTCCGCAACGTTTTTTAAATCTTCTTCTAATTGTTCAATCGGAAAATCTTGGTCAGCTGTTTGCGCGGCACGATCAGCAAAAAAATTGTAAGTAACAAAACCAGCCACAATTACTAAAATGCCGGTAATTAATATTGTGAGGCTATTACGGCTGACTTGTAAATCTTCAAACTCTTCAAATTTTTCTTCTGTTTTGGCCATTACTTCCTCCTTGTTATGGCTAATATTAATAATAACTAGCACTAGGATAGGGCAGTAATCCAGAGCTTAATTATGTTGATATTGATACTATACCATTTGCTACAGGTATGCAATAGTTTGTATTGGTACAATGATACGTTAAATTATATTTGGGTATAGGTTGTATTATAGCCTTAACTGGCGTTTTTCTGATCTATTTTTGGCTTCGCTTAATAAGGTTCGTAATTAAGTTCAAGCTACTTGTATGGTTACTTTCACCACAACGGCTGCTACTTATTAATAGTATCTTTTACTGCCACAAAAAATCTTGCGCGACACCATTATTGTTGATAGTAGTGTGATACAAAACATGATTCCTTTCTTTGCTGTCTTTTGGCTTTACCTTTGTAGCAAAAGTCGGTCACTTACTTTGTTTTGTAAAATAATCATGTCATCAGTATTTAATAATAATAGTCGGGATTTTCGTATGTCGGGTTTGTGGCATCTTATTTATTGAGGAAAGCTGATATCTATTATCAACTCTCGTCGGTATTGTCGTAGAGAGTAGCTGGCATGTTAATGCTTTGCGCTAGCAAGTAACAACAGTCATAAAAGGAGATAAATCTAATTTGGCGGGGTAGACGGGGCTCGAACCCGCGACCTCTCGCGTGACAGGCGAGTGCTCTAACCGAACTGAGCTACTACCCCATAAGTTGCGGTCTTATTCTACACAGTTACAGTTTAAATATCCAGTTGGTAATGCACATGTTCCTTTGATTAGTTTCTAGTTATAATAAAGACTACAAGATAACCATTAACAATCGTCGTTTATGCATCTTACGTATCATTATAGTTTTGTTTAACCTTTAAATAAACGAGCTGTGTATTAATTGAGTAATATTTGCTGCTTTATCGTGGGCTAGAGTAAATAATTAGTCCAAATATTAAACTGCCACTAATATAAACTAAGTAGAAACTCATAATTATTGTGTGGTACTTTTTTTATGGGGAAGTGTTGTTAGTAGATATTAGGATTACTAAGGCGGTACTATTTTGGAGTATGTGGTAGAGAGAATAATTGTTAAGAAGCTAATTTGAGAAAAAGCTGGCAGGTGTTAAACTTAAGTCAAGAACAGGAGGTGATTTTAATGCCAATAATTGCTGTTTTAGGGTCGGGTTTATTATTAATTGTCGCATTCTTGATTGTTACCTATAATATGCTGATAAAGGCTAGAGTTAGAGTGGAGCAGTCTTGGAAGGATATTGATATTCAGCTTAAGAAAAGATACGATTTGTTGCCTGATTTGGTAGAGACAGCCAAGAAAGCAGCTGCTCTGGATGAAAAAATATTACTAGAGGTAACTAAATTAAGAAGTGCCGGAATGCAGGAGGCTGCTGAAGGTAAGTCCCCTGCGGAGCGATCAGGAATTGAGTCACAACTATCTGGTCTGTTAAAGGATATTAAAGTGCAAGTGGAAGCCTATCCTGATATTAAAGCTCATGGGGAGCTAAGTAAGCTGATGGATAATGTTACCGATATTGAGGAAAAAATTGCTTATGCTAGACAGTTTTACAACTCTAATGTTGGAGACTTTAATACTAAAATTAAGGTGTTTCCTGCTATGTTAATTGCGGGAATGCTTGGTTTTAGAGAGGCTGAATATTTTGAGGCGACGGAAATCGAACGCGAAGATATTAAAGTAGACTTATCCGAAAGCTAAAATGACGATTTACAATCAGATTGATAGTAATAAAAGGAAAACTTGGTTGTTACTATTTCTTGGTATTTTAGTGGTAACAGTTTTAGGTTATGTGTTTGGATATCTCTCGGGATATGGTTATCCGATAACCTTAGCCGCTTTTTGTTACGCTGTTATTTCCGCTATTTCCTCTTACTATTTTTCCGATCGCGTAGCTCTGTCTTTATCTAAAGCTAAACCAGTTACAGAAGCTGAAGAACCCTTACTTTACCACTTAGTGGAAAATTTATGTATCGGTGCGGGTATTCCGCTGCCAAAAATACACGTGATTGAAGACCAGGCTTTAAATGCTTTTGCGACTGGTCGGGACCCCGAACATGCTTCTATTGCTGTAACTAGAGGGTTATTAAATCATCTGGACAAACTTGAATTGGAGGGAGTTCTAGCGCATGAATTGTCCCACATAAAAAATTATGATATCCGCGTTATGACGGTGACCGTGATCTTAGTTGGCACGTTAGCCATTCTGGCGGATGTTTTTTTACGCTCGCTGTTTTGGGGTAGTGGGAATAGAAGAAATCGTAATGGTGGCTTGTTTTTATTACTAGGACTACTCCTGGCTGTTATTGCGCCAATTACCGCCCAATTAATTAAGTTGGCAGTGTCTCGCAAAAGGGAGTATCTGGCGGATGCTTCGGGTGCTTTAATCACTAGGTATCCGGCGGGATTAGCTGATGCTCTAGCCAAAATTGCCAACAGCCATACTGAATTAGCCACAGCTAATGCCGCTACTGCACATTTGTTTATAAATAACCCTTTGAAAAAGGATGCCTTCCACAGCTTATTTGCCACACATCCACCCATTGCAGATCGTATCAGACTACTTAGAGAAATGTAATGAAACATGATGATTTTCAGCATTTATTGACGCTGTCTAGATTAGTTGGCAGTTCAAAATTATTGGCTGATCAGCTGGAAGATATTATTTGTTACTTGAACAAACTTAAAAACTTAGGAGAAATCCAATCAGCTTGGTCTCTACTGCAACCAGTGACCACCCTTCGTATTGATAAAGCTCGCCCAGAAACAATCTCCAGAGAGCAAATGACTCCTAATCTTAAGATGACACGGGGTTATTTCACCTCTCCTAAAGTACTTTAATTGATAAATAACGCTTTAACGTGTACGCTTTGGAAATGGAACTGTGTGATCAATCTTTAGCATTTTTATTGGCTCATCGGCAAGAAATATCTTCAACCGAGCTCTGCTCTTCCTGCTGGAAGAGGATAAAAAAATATAATCCTGCCCTTAATGCTTTTTTAACTACGGTCGAACCCTCAAAGCAGCAAACATTAATACCTCTGGCACACAAAGATGTTTTTGTCACTAAAGGATTAAGAACCACCGCTGGTTCTCTGCTGCTTAAGGACTGGAAACCTCCTTATGATGCTACAGTAGTACGTCGTTTCCAAGAGGCTGGTTATGTTTGTTTAGGTAAAACCAATTGTGATGAATTTGCCCAGGGCTCTACTGGTCACCTTTCGGCTTATGGTTTATGTACTAATCCTTGGCACACTGATTATTTAAGTGGTGGTTCAAGTAGTGGGTCGGCAGTGGCGGTATCTGCGCGAATGGTGCCTTTAGCGACCGGTTCGGATACCGGTGGTTCAATTAGGGTACCAGCTTCGCTGTGTAATGTTGTTGGTATCAAACCCACCTATGGTAGAGTATCTCGTTATGGGGTTATTGCCATGGCTTCTTCTTTGGATTGCCCTGGTGTTTTTGCCCGTTCAGTTAAAGATTGCAGTATCGCTTTAGAGGTTATTGCTGGTAATGACCCTCAAGATGCAACCTCCTCAACCCAACCTGTGCCAAATTACACGATTGATTTAAATGTTGACCTTCACACTAAAACCATTGGTTTTCCGCAAGAGTACTTCACTTCAGAAACAGACACACAGGTTAAAAGCCTGGTGCTTCAGGCTTTAAGTTGGTATGAAAAACAAGGAGTGTCAATAGTAGAAATTTCTTTGCCACATAGCTCGTATGCCGTAGCTGCTTATTATGTCCTTGTACCGGCTGAAGTTAGTTCTAATATGTCTCGCTTTGATGGGATTCAATATGGCGGTTTGGCACATGATGCTAGCCAAGACTTAAACGCTTATTATTCTATGGTGCGCAGCCAGTTGCTGGGTGAGGAAGTTAAAAGGCGTATCCTGACGGGCACTTTTTGTCTTTCGGAAGGTTATCAGGATCAATATTATAAGCAAGCACAAAAGGTCAGGGGTTTAATAGCCCAAGAGTTTCAAGAAGCATTTACCCAAGTGGATGCTATTTTAGCGCCAGTTCTGCCCATGGTGGGTTTAAGCAAAAAGTCTTTAGCGGCTGATCCCTTGACTTTCTATCTAGCCGATACTCTAACCATTCCCAGTAGTTTGGCTGGTTTACCAGCACTAGCGTTGCCTTGTGGGTTTTCTAATGATAACCTCCCTATTGGCATGCAACTAATCGGTGCGCCTTTTTCGGAACAGTTGCTGTTTCAAATGGGTTATGCTTACCAGGAGGATACGGATTGGCACCAGCGCAAGCCACCACTAATAGATCATGACGGAAATAACTAAAATCATAGCTTTGCCTCAATATTTGCATCAGTCCGTGACTTTAGCTGGGTGGGTAGTTAACCTTCGTTCTTCGGGTGGGGTGGTTTTTATTTTGATGCGAGATGGTAGTGGCGTGGTGCAAGCAGTTGTATCTAAGGATACTGTTTCCGAGCAAATCTTTGCGCTCTCCCAGCAATTAACCCAAGAATCTTCTCTTAAGATAAAAGGAATACCGCAGAAAGATGAACGTTCACCTGGAGGTATTGAGTTAGCCGTGACGAGTATTGAGCCAGTTCAGTTAGTAGCAGAAGAATATCCGATTGGTAATAAAGAGCATGGCACTGATTTTTTGCTCCAACATCGACATCTATGGTTAAGAGCTAGAAAACAATGGGCAATTCAGCGAGTTCGTCATCAGTTAATTATGGCGATTTATCAATTTTTAAATGATCGTGGTTTTACTAAAATAGATGCTCCGATTTTTACCCCCACTGCTTGTGAGGGTACGACGACGCTGTTTGCTGTTGATTATGTTAACGATAAAAAGGTGTTTTTATCGCAATCAGGACAACTGTATCTAGAAGCGGCCATAGCCAGTTTTGGACAGGTGTTTGATTTTGGACCAACCTTCAGAGCCGAGAAATCAAAGACCCGTAGACACTTAACCGAGTTTTGGATGCTTGATGTGGAGATGGCTTTTGCCAATCAAGCGGATAATATGGCTTTTCAGGAAGAATTAGTTAAGTTTTTAGTTAATGCTGTGCTTAACAAGTCGGCTAATGAGTTAGTGCTCCTGGGTCGGGATTTAACTCATTTAAAACAGACTGTTGTTGAGCCGTTTGCCAAAATCACTTATGCCGAAGCAGTGTCTCGTTTGCATGATTTGGGTTCTAAGATTGAATTTGGCAGTGATTTGGGTAACGAGGACGAAACACTTTTAGCCCATCAGTTTTCCACGCCCGTTTTTGTTGAACTTTTCCCTTCAGACCTTAAAGCTTTTTATATGAAGCGTAATCAGGATCAATTAGTGTTAGGTAGTGATTTATTAGCCCCTGAAGGTTATGGTGAAATTATTGGTGGTAGCGAAAGAGAAGATAATTATCAGACCTTGCTGGCTCAAATTAGAACTGCTAACTTGAGTGAAGCTGATTTGTCTTGGTATCTTGATCTTAGGAAATATGGAACAGTGCCTCATAGTGGTTTTGGTTTGGGTCTAGAACGACTTGTCGCTTGGGTTTGTGGCTTAGAACATGTCCGGGAAGCTATTCCTTTTCCCAGAACAATCTACCGTACCTTCCCATGAGCACTAACTTAACCTATGATGATATTTGGCAGGTAACGCCGGTGATAGACCCGCAAATCTGGCCCCAATATTGGTGGCTTAAAGCCTTTAATCTCGGAGCCACTGCTTTAGAAATTGGACCGGGAACTAGACCTAAACTGCCTTTAGCTGATACAACCTTTGTGGATACTAGCAGAATTGCCGTTGAAAAACTCAAAGAGCAACAAGCTAATGCTATGCTTAGCGATGTAGCGGCGATGCCCTTTCCTGCTTCTAGTTTTGGTTTAGTCTGTGCCTTTAATTTGCTTGGTACTGTTGCCGATGACACACTGGCTTTAAGGGAAATTATGCGGGTGGTTAAACAAGATGGTTTTGTAGTCTTATCGCTACCGCTCCATATGCATAAATGGACGTATAGTGACCAGTTATTGGGGACAGTCCGGCGGTACAACCCAGCGGTTATTTATGAACTTCTGCAGCAAATCGGGTTTCAAATATTTACCTACAAGAGTGTGTTCGGATTATTGACTAGGTTGGAGAACTATCTGGCTACTGCTTTGACCTATTTATACCAAGATGACCCACTTAAGGTGTACACACTCATTCAGGATATAATTGTACCGGGTTACCGCTTCAAATTAGCCCTCTCACCGCGTGATCGGGTTACTTGGCAAAGAGGGGACTTTATTAAAGATACTCGTAACGCGGCAGAAGTAATTGTTGTATGTAAACCGAGGTTTTCTCATGTCTAACTATCGCGCTGTGGTGGGAATCGAAATTCATGTACAACCAAAGACGAAGACTAAAATGTTTTGTGCTTGCCCAGTACCTGATGTTAAAGCACCTCCAAATACTAGCGTGTGTCCTGTTTGTTTAGGGTTACCTGGTTCTCTGCCGGTGCCTAACGAAGCAGTGTTGGATCAGGCTTTAATTTTAGGTTTGGCTCTTAATTGTGACATTAGACCCCAGATAATATTTGCTCGGAAGCATTATTTTTATCCAGATTTACCTAAGGGTTATCAAATAAGTCAGTTTGAAAATCCAGTGGCTGTCAAAGGGTATTACGCTGTGGCTGGGTTTCGCATCGGGGTGACAAGAATCCATCTTGAGGAAGACACGGCTAAATTAGTGCATGAGGATAAGGTTAGTTTAATTGATTATAACCGTAGCGGTATGCCACTTATTGAGCTTGTGACTGAACCTGATTTTGAGAGTGGGGAACAAGCGCGCCTATGGTTGAAAAGTATTCATCGGCTGATCACTAATCTTGGTATTTCTGAAGCTAACATGGAGAGTGGTACCATGAGGATTGAACCGAACATCTCGGTGGGTACCAAGGAGCAGTTAAGCAAGGGAAGGCTACCCGACTATAAGGTTGAAGTAAAAAACATTAATTCTTTTAGGTATGTAAAGCAGGCTATTGATTACGAGATTGCTCGACAAATGAGGGCGCTTCAGGATCGGGTGACGATACCCAGTGAAACACGTGGTTGGAATGAAAAATTAAACCAAACTCAAGTGCAAAGAACTAAGGAGACGTCACCTGATTATAGGTACTTTCCAGAACCAGATATTCCGCCGATAATCATTACTCCCCATCGACTGGAAAAGGCTAAGCAGGCGTTGGTGAGGAACCCTGAAGTTAGAGAACAGGAGTTAATTGATCAATGGGAAATTAGTCGCGAGATGGCGAAGATTATTATTGATCATAAGGCGTTAGTTAATGGTCTGACTATAATTGAGTATATTGAGCAAGTAGCCGAGACCGGTGTGGCTCCGGCACAAGTGGCTAAAATGGTAATTAATAAGCCTACTATTAGGGCGGAAATTGATCCTCTAAACTTCAAACAATATCTAAAGACACAAAAGCAAGAACGGCTTCAAGATAGGGTACTCCTAGCAGCAGTAGTGGAGAAAATATTAAAGCAGCATACCTTTGCGGTGAAAACATACCAGGAGGGTAAGCTAGCGGTGGTGGAATTTATTTTAGGCAAGGTGATGAGAGAAACGAATGGTAAGGCAGACCCAGTTCTGGCGAAAATAATCATTATGGAGCAATTAGCACAACAGAATAATGACTAAACTAGCATTTTCACCAGACAAACCACCCTATGAGCTGGTACAGGACAATAAAAGGGTTAAAGAATTAGCAAGGCAATTTGCGAAGGCAAAAACCTTGGGGGTGGATGTTGAGGCTACTGGACTTGATCCTTATACCAGCGAATTATTATTACTTCAGATTGGTGTTGATGATCAAGCTTATTTATTTGACCCACTGCAGGTTGACTTGAGTTTGTTAAAACCCCCGCTTAGTGCCAGCCAGCCTTTGAAGATAGTACAAAACGCCAGCTTTGATTATAAATTTATAAAGCATCATCTAGGTATTACCTTAGGTAATTTATTTGACACGATGTTAGCCGAGAGAATGTTAACTGCTGGATTAAGTCGGAATGTGTCTTTGGCAGCCATGAGTGAGAAATATTTAGGAGTAAAAATGGACAAGGAAGTGCGCAAAAGTTTTGTGCGTGGTAATCACCAGTTTAATATTAAGCAGTTGGAGTATGCTGCCTTAGATGTGTTGGTGCTGCCACATATTTTGTCGGCACAACTTCCTCTCTTGGAAAAAGAAGATTTGATGAAAGTCGCTCACTTAGAATTTCAAACGGTACCAGTAGTGGCGGAAATGGAACTTAAGGGTATTCGTTTGGATATCCAAAAATGGCAGGAAATATTTGCGTATGAGCAAAAGGAGCGGGATAGGGCAGAAGATAAAATTCAGGAGTTATTAGCCCCATTATATAAACGTCACCAAGCAAACTTGTTTGGCGGTACTTCTAAAGTGGTTAATCTTAACTCGCCAAAACAAGTACTTGAAGCCTTTCAACTGTTGGGAGTTGATGTTCCTTCAACCGGAGAAGCCGTACTTAAAAAAACCAACCATGCGTTAGCCAAACTGCTATTAGACTACCGAACCCACGAGAAATTGATTAGTGCTTTTGGGGACTCTCTGTTGGAAAAAGTAAATCCAGTTACGAAGAGAATCCATCCCAGTTTTAGTCAGATTGGGGCAGATACTGGTCGTTTTTCTTGCTCCGATCCTAATCTGCAACAAATACCTGCTACTGCCAGATTTAGGGAATGTTTTATACCAGCTGATGGTTATACTTTTGTGGTAGCTGATTACTCGCAACAAGAGTTAAGGGTTTTAGCTGGTTTAACTAACGACCCCCTGTTCTTAAAGGCTTATCGTGAGGATTTAGATCTTCATAGTTTGACAGCCTCACAAATGTTTGGGGTGCCTTTTAAGGAGTTTAAGCCAACTGAAAACCCAGAGCATAAAAAATTAAGGCAGTCGGCAAAAACGATTAATTTTGGTATTGCTTATGGTATGGGTCCGGGAGCATTAGGGGCTTTATTGGGGGTTAGTGTGGAAGATGCGAGGGGGATGTTGTCAAAATATGTGCAGACATATAAGGGAGTGAAAAGATGGTTGGATAAGGTAGGAAAAGAAGCCCTTTATAAAGGTTACAGTGAAACTATTATTGGTCGCAAAAGGTGGTATCATTTGCCGAGCAAAGATGATGTTGATTACATTCGCGTCGTTGGCAATATTGAACGTCAGGGTAAGAACACCCCTATTCAAGGCAGTAGTGCTGACATGACCAAATTTGCCTTGATTTATATGTACAAAAAATTTCAAGACGAGCAGTTAGTAGCTGTGCCGATATTGGCTATTCATGATGAGGTGGTGGTGGAGGTTAGCCAAGCAGATGCACCCAGAGTCAGGGATATTGTGGAAGCGGAGATGATCAGAGCTGGGGAGGAAATGCTACCCCAAGTGCCTGTTAAAGCAGAAGCTAAGATCACCAATGTTTGGGAGCATTAATGATGATGTCTGTTTGGGGTACTTACTTGGGCTGGTTAAATTAGTTGGTGGTGCGGGTACTGACTTGTGGGCTAGTTGTGTAAAACTGGAATTTTAACGATATAATGTTTCGGAAGGAAGTCACTATGGTTATTTGCCAAAGATGTAACAAAAGACCAGCCAGAATACAAAGTCAGCAAATTGGGGCTGATGGACGACCAATTTTTGTTAATTTGTGTGAGGAATGTTTTGCCCAGATCCAGAATCAGCACAACAAGTCTTCTTTACTGGATAAATTTGGTCGGGATTTAACCAAGATGGCTGCGGACGGGTTATTGGACCCAGTCATCGGGCGAGCGGAGGAGATAGAGAGAGTTATTCATATCTTGTCTCGGCGCACAAAAAACAACCCAGTTTTGGTAGGTGATCCGGGAGTTGGTAAAACGGCTATTGTTGAAGGTTTAGCGCAACGAATAGTAGAGGGGCAGATCATAGAAACTCTACAAGGAAAAAGGATAATTGCGATTGATATACCTCTCATGTTGGCGGGTGCTGCGCACCGAGGCGAATTTGAACAGCGTTTGAAAAAAACCATTGATGAAGTGATCAGATCCAAGGGACAGATAATATTGTTTATTGATGAAGTCCATTTGATTGTTGGTGCTGGTGCGGCTCAAGGGGCGATTGATGCTGCAAATATGTTGAAGCCTTCATTGGCAAGAGGAGAGGTGCAAACGATAGGTGCTACCACTTTAGATGAGTATCGCCAAGTAATTGAGAGAGATGGGGCTTTGGAGAGACGTTTTCAACCTGTATTTGTAGCTGAACCCACGGTGGCAGAAACTATAGACATTCTGCATGGGCTAAAAAGAAAATATGAAGAACATCACCAAGTGATTATTGAACGGGGAGCGATTGAAGCCGCTTCAATTTTGTCCGAGCGGTATATTGTGGACCGTTTTTTACCGGACAAGGCAGTTGACCTTTTAGATGAGGCTTCTTCGGCTGTGAGATTACGAACCATTAGGGAGCCAGAAACATTGCGACAAATCAACACGGAAATTAAATATCTTGAGAGCGAGCTTAATCGGTTTAACAAAGAAAATTTATGACTACCACCAAACAAAAATTAAGTGTACTCCAAATTCAGAAAAGATTGTTGGATCTTTATAGAGTGAAAGGGGAATTATCTGAATTATGGCAGCGCACCAAGTTGGAAGAGGTTCCTACGGTTACTAGACAAGACATTGCTACGGTAGTTTCTAAAATGACGGGTATTCCACTCAATGACTTAACCGAAGAAGAAAAAGAAAAGCTGCTGCATATTGAGGAAAGAATACACCAGCGTATTGTGGGGCAAGATCATGCTGTGGCGGTAGTTAGTGCCGCGATTCGTCGGTCTAGAGCGGGCTTAAAGGAAAGGAACAGACCGATTGGCTCTTTCTTGTTTTTGGGACCAACGGGGGTGGGTAAAAGTGAATTATCTAAAACCTTAGCTGAAGTTCTGTATGGTAGTGAAGATATGCTCGTTCGTCTTGATATGAGTGAGTTCATGGAGAAACATACAGTTTCGCGATTAATTGGCGCTCCTCCAGGATATGTTGGTTTTGATGAGGGGGGTCAATTAACCGAGATAATCAGACGACGACCTTTCAGTGTTATTTTATTTGATGAGATAGAGAAAGCTCATCCGGAAGTTTTTAATATCTTATTACAGATTATGGAAGATGGACGCTTGACTGATGGTCAAGGTAGGATGGTTGATTTCAAAAACGCTATTTTAGTGATGACCTCTAATTTGGGTTCGCAGATAATATATCAGGATACGTTAGGATTTAATCCCCAGGGTAGTGTAACCGATATTTGGTCGGATTTTGAGGAACTAAAAGGGAGAGTGATGAGTTCCTTGAAAAATGAATTTAGACCGGAGTTTGTTAACCGTATCGATGAAGTCGTCGTGTTCAAGTCACTTACTAGGGAAGATATCTCTAAAATCACAGAGCTGGAATTGGGAAGGTTAGTTAGTTATCTTGCTGATGAGCAAATAAAATTAACGTACACGCCTAAGGTAGTTGCTCACTTAGTGGAAAAAGGTTATGATCCGCAGTACGGAGCTAGACCGATAAAGCGCTTGCTTCAACAAGTGGTTGAAAATCCTCTAAGTGATGAGATAATTCGAGGATCTTTCAAACCAAAAGATAAAGTTTTACTAGGAACAAGACTTGGCAACTTAACTATTAAAAAATCAAAAAGATCATGACGGATAATAACCAACAGGATAAAGACACACCTTCAGAAGTAACTACCCCCGAAGCAGCTTTGGTTTCTGACACCGATGACAAAACCGATATTGAGGCAGGGAAACCAACTGACCAACTTGAACCACAGGATACTGCTGGGGGTGATCTAACCGAAGAAGAAATGTTAGCGGATAACGACGAGCACTTATCTGATGAGGTTGACCAGGATACCTTAAAACAGAAGGTGGAGCAAATATCAGAGCCAGCGAAAGTGGCAAATCATTTTCATGTTGGAGATACGGTAGTGGTGCATTATCGTATTAAAGAAGGCGATAAAGAAAGAATACAACCTTACGAGGGTTTGGTTTTAGCGATGAAAGGTGCTGGAGTAGGTCGGACTTTTACGGTGCGGAGAATTACCAGGGGGGGAATTGGCGTGGAGAGGATATTTCCGCTTCAATCACCTAATATATTGAAAGTTGAAGTATTGAGACGTGGTAAGGTACGCCGGAGTAAACTTTATTATTTAAGAAAAAAGGTTGGTAAAAGTGCGCTTAAGGTTAAAGAATTGAAGTAGTGACCAACATCACACTCGGTAAAAAAGGTGAGCAGTATGCTCTGAACCACCTAGTCCAAGGTGGTTTTGTGATTTTAGAAACTAATTTTCGGGCGGGGAGATGGGGAGAGATTGATATTATTGCTGTGGAGGGGCGGACCTTAGTTTTTGTGGAAGTGAAAACGAGAACATCAACCAAATATGGGGAACCGGCAGAGGCGGTGACGGCTAAAAAAATAAGACATTTGCATAAAGCAGCTTATATTTATCAAAATCAACATCCGACAGCGCCAACTTTACTGCGTTTGGATGTTATCGCCATCGTTTTAGATCAAGCTACTTTAGCGTTATTATCGCTTGCGCATTTTCGTAATGTTTCTGTGTGATAAAAAGAGAACGGGTGGTTGCTTGGCAACCACCCGTGTTGTTTTCCTGAAGGATCAACTTGCGCCACAGAATGTTGATCCTCCAGTGCAAGGAGGAGAAAACGCTTGCGTAATATAGCACAACTACTGCAAATTTGGCAATAGGCTTAAGGTATTTAAATTACTTAACTTGCTTTGGGGGAAAAGAACGCCTTTACTTAAAGGTAAGAGAAATAATTAACAACCGCTACTTTTTAAACAGGTGTGGGGTAAGTCAGTCAGCTTTATTTGTAGGGGTTTTCTGAAACAAGTCCCAATTATGATGGTTGCACAAGGTAGGTTATTTAGCGCTATTAGTCTTCTTCAATTCTGATCGCTTGACCGTGAATTAGGGCGAAGGCAATTTTTTTATAAGACTTGTTGAGTAGTCGGGCAAAAGTTGGTTGGGAAATTCCCATTAAACGAGCGCCTTCAGTTTGGTCTAACTGATCCACATCATGTAATTTAAGTGCTTCTAGCTCATCCTTTTCTAACACTACTTCTTCTAGTAATCTCATCGGTACCCCCCTTGGCTTAAAGTAGCGCGTATGAGGTATAAACTGAAGGCGTCGGATTTTTTTTGGCCTGGTCATAATATTTTGTCAAGAAACGGAAGTCAGACAATTATTTCGCGCTTAAGTTTATTGCTCTATTTCTTTATTAACATCATTAAGTTCTTCTTCCAAAGCTTTTTTGTATTCATTTAGAGCTTCCTTTTCTTCCTCTTTATTTTCGGGCCATCGCCAAGTAAAGTATCTGCCCATACCACGACCGGATCCAAACCTGTTTCTCCAACCAAGACCGAAGCCACAGGGTCCAAAACCTCTACCCGTTCTGGGGCCTTGGCCTTGAGGACCAGTTCCATCAAATGCTGGCATCTGTAATCACCACCTTTCTATATAATGAATATAAATTCATTATACCCCGTGTCTTTTTGTTGTCAAATATAGTGTGCAAGGAAGACTAATCGTGATCTTTAACCCAGCGGATGGCTTCATTGGGGTCTAAAATATAAGTCCACCAATCCCTTGTAAAATCGGTTGCTCTGCCGTTGGTGAGGTAAATATTAGCAGTACCACTTTGGCTAGGTAGAGATCCCAACCAGAAGAGCTGCCAGCCTTCATCGCTGCAACCCCAAGCAGTGCAATTAATTGGTGTCGCTTTGCCAGTGTAATTGGGAAACTCTTGCCATTTCTGGCAAGCGCTTGGTCTGGTGGTATCGTTGTTGTAATTATAATGTGTTACAGCATTATGCGGAAAATGAACATTACCGCAGTATTCAGAGGTGGGTGGGTTGTTAGCATTCTTGGGTTCATAGTAGCGGTCAATGACGGCAAAATCTAACCAATGGCGTTGTATTTCCGAACCTTTCCAGTAAGCAGTAAAATAGTTTATGACTGATTCTACTCGGTGTCCGTACATATGTAGACTAGCATCGGGTCGCCAGGTAGTACCCATCACGATTATTTGTTTTTGACATTCTGGCACGATAAAGGTAGGACCATTTACCCAAAATCCGGTAGTAGGACCAACCATAAAACTTTCATAGGCTAAAACGTAATCTGGACTTAACATCCAGATTTCATCAGCGTTTACTTTGGCAGCTTCTTCACAGATACTGCTCTCTTGGAAAAATTTAACATAATCAACTTTCCATTTGTTCTCTTCACACCAATCGGGCACTGGATTGCCGGTGAGGGGATTCAAACAAGGTAAAAATCCATTACTACTATAGCGAGGTCCGCTTTTCATGGGTGGGAAGGTGGTGATATTTTGATAACCAGCTATTTGGTAATTAACTACACCTTCAGTAGCTTTATTTAAGGCATCGGCTTTAGTTTTAGCCGAATTTACGGCAGCTTGATGCAAACTGACTCCGTTAGCTAGAGTTGATAGGTACTCGCTGTAAATAGTACCGCTATCCAATGGAGGATCTACGGTGACCAAAAGCAGGTTGACGGTGTGCTGATTTTCTGGCGTACCAACATCGGGAAGAGCTGTATTGGGAGGAGGGTTGTCTGGTTTTTCCACAATAGGGGGTGGGTTATAGGTGGGGATTTGGTCCAAACCGAGGAGATCCAGTCTAGCAGCACCGCCGGTTTGGCCGTAATCTACCTTGAGGTTATAGGTACCACTGCTTGGTAGCTTAAGGGTTACTTTATGGCTACCATAGCCTAGTTTAGAGGTGACGGCGAGGTCATTTAACCAGATTTGTGCCCAGTCATCCACGAACAGGGTAAGGTTGTAGGTGCCTTGGGTGAGAGCTAGGGAGTTAGTAAAGAGAGCAGAGAACCTTTGCCTGTCAACGTCTGTGGGGTAGGGGGTTTCATTCCCAAATCTAAGTTTGAGGTCTCGGTTAGTATCACTGAACCCGTCGTTGTAATCAGCTATGGTTGAGCTAAGATTGCCGGTAGCGTTGTAAAACTTAGCTTCCCACTTGGCAGTGGGAGCAACCGCTGGTTTTTCCACAATAGGTGGTGGGTTATAGGTGGGGATTTGGTCCAAACCGAGCAGGTCCAGTCTAGCAGCACCGCCGGTTTGGCCGTAATCTACCTTGAGGTTATAGGTACCACTGCTTGGTAGCTTAAGGGTTACTTTATGGCTACCATAGCCTAGTTTAGAGGTGACGGCGAGGTCATTTAACCAGATTTGTGCCCAGTCATCCACGAACAGGGTAAGGTTGTAGGTGCCTTGGGTGAGAGCTAGGGAGTTAGTAAAGAGAGCAGAGAACCTTTGCCTGTCAACGTCTGTGGGGTAGGGGGTTTCATTCCCAAATCTAAGTTTGAGGTCTCGGTTAGTATCACTGAACCCGTCGTTGTAATCAGCTATGGTTGAGCTAAGATTGCCGGTAGCGTTGTAAAACTTAGCTTCCCACTTGGCAGTGGGAGCAACCGCTGGTTTTTCCACAATAGGTGGTGGACTGGTTTCCTGCGCTGGTGGGGGAGAAAGTAATATGCTATCTAGTCCCAACAATTTCAGCTGTGGTTGTCCGCCTATTCGGAGGTAGTTTATAGCTAGGGAATATTCCCCAGTTTGGGGTATGTTTAAAGTTACATCTTGCCAAGATTTTTTCAGGTACTGATCATTAATTAACTTGTCATTTAGGTACAAGCCGGCTGAATCATCGGCGTACATTTTGAGCAAATAAGTGCCTTGGGGTAGTGTCAGTTTAGTGTTAAAAGTTACCTTGAAGTTGATGTATTTTAATCCTATAGGATAAGACACTCGTTTGCCCCAAGTAATGTCTAAATCATTGATCGTTTCGTCATTGCTATCGTAAATATTTTTGGTGGAAACGCCGGCGTATTTTCCATTAGCGAGATAATAAGTAGCTTGCCAGGGGCTAGGCAACGATTTAGCACTGGAGAAGTAATTTTGTCTGACTTTGTTGCTACCGACAGTTACAACTAAAGCAAGCAGTAGCAATAAATATTTTGTGTTTTGGGTAAATTTTATGTATTTAAAATATTTTTTATATTTACGGACAGCTTTATACACCATTTAATGATAGCAACTATACGTTGAGATTAAAAGAGATCTAAACCAGATCAAAAAAAGGCAAAACAGAGCTGCCCTTAAAGGACGGTCCTTTGTAGCCTTACGCTGATACTGTTCTTATGTTACTTTCTTCCGTAAGTGGGGGTGTATGGACCCTTAGTGATTTTAGCCTCTTTTATCTACTAAGCCTCCAGAGTACCAGGCTTGATAGATTTCATCGCTTTCATCAAATATTTTTTCTGTTCCTTGAAAGGATCTGACATCTCCTTGCCAACTGTTTTTGTATGTTAAGTTTTTCTCTTGGTATTGCTTAGGTCCCCTGAAAGGAGCCTCTTTTGGTATTTCTTTAAGAGCTGACTTTAGGAAGCTATAGACTTGCTCTAGATTGTTAAAAGATTCATGCACAAAACCATAATAAACCATTATCCAAACAGGCTTATTCTTATGAAAAACCACAACATGGCCCCCGTATGGTTCTCCGCCAAAGAAGTTGTCTCTCAACCTCCAATCACCATCCGTGGAATCTAGGGTAGTTGAACCATCTTTTTCTTTAATTTCCTCTGCTTCGTTGACATATCCCTGGTTGTTATGTTTGGCGAGGAATGCAGTGAGTAACGGAGTATTCATGTTGGGACTATAACCTAAAAGGCATGTAGCCTGATTTATTTGGATTGATGGGATTCCAGTTTGAGAAGTCTTTCTTCAAGTTGATCACAGCGGTTTCTGGGCATGGTGACATCCTGATTAAGGGTTTGGTGAAGGGTAATAAAGCCATCAATGTGAGTTAGTAGCTTATCGACATCCTCATTATGTTTTTCTAAAAGAACAATTTCTTCTCTTGAAGGTTTTTGTGCTAATTGATGCTCTAACAATTCAAGCTTAGATATTATTTGGTCAAGTTTCTTATCACTCATTGTATGGGTAAATGTAGCAGAGATAACTTATCCTCGCAACAACCCTTTAATAGCAGGGGTTTACAAGGACCGTACTTTGTACCACTCAAGTGGTCACGATTTTATTTTAGCATAGGACTTGTGTTGGGCTTGCTTCAAAAAAAGCATGAACAAAGAGGGTGTCTTTAAATTTGATTGTAACGTCATATTTTATATGGTCTAGATAGACAAAAGCGGTAGTGGCTCATGTTGTATTAAAAAATTATAAATGTATCGCTGCCCGGCATTTGCTATATTGTATTTATCATGGAAAAGCACTTACAAAACCAACAGAAAATTATGTCAGCGTCGCAGCAAGATCGTTCAATTTTAAGTAGCCAAATAAAGTGGGGTGTATTAATTCTAGTTACAGCAATTTGTCTTAGTTATCTTACTGCCTTAGTTAATAAAGTCTCACCACTTAGCACTATTATGATGGGAGAACATCCGGAAAACTTGGGTTTGGCTGTCATGATAATATATCTCGTTTCATATTTTAGCCATTATGTAATACTTCTGGGCATTGTGTCTGCTCTTGTTTACTTTATTACTAGGCGGCTTCGGACCATGCTAACTTTTGGTTTGCTCGTAATAGTATCTAGTTTGGCTATCACAACGGTGACGAGTTTTATTTATGAGTTGAGAACAGAGAACGACTATTACGCTTATAAAAATGAGACCCAAAAGCTTGATAATATTGAGCTTAAGGTTACGGAAGGACTTGTTAATATTATACCTTCTCCCAACCAAGACAGGCCAAATCCTTCTGTTGAATTATCGTTTCGCGTTGATGTTTCTGGTATTTCCACGCCATTACAGATAATAAACCCTTTTAAATCACCTAAGCTTGTTGCCACTCATAAAACTTTGCACATACCATTCTGTTTTGATATTTCTATGCCTGTTATCGGTCAAGAGAAAGCGCATTATCTTGATCTCCCCGAAGACACACAAGAGTATTTACTTAAGGCAGGTACTAACTATTTTTCATATACCATAGACTTAAACAATGAGGAAAACGAGTCATTATTTAGCGATTACGTTTCTGGTCCCATAACTAGGGTGGGATTTTTACCTTCATTTGCTTCCTATTTGCCAAATAACAGGCTTTCAAGCAATATTCCTCTTAATAATGTAGCCTACAAGGGAGATCTTCTGGAAGATTCTGTCTGTAACTCAATTACAACATGGAAGGATGGTGCCTATTGGAGTGCTGTTCAACCAGCTATGATAGAAGAAGATTTATTTGATGTGGGTAGTGGGGCTCCTAGCATTACTGCCCCGGCACCTGAAAATATAGTTAGCGATCAGGTTCAGGCTCAACCAGAAACCATTGGGGGAACAAGGTTTCAAGATTTAGGCTTTACTGTTAATGTTCCCGCCAACATGGTTACTAAGAAAATTAATAGTAACCAAGGAATCATCGGGGGAACTAGTATTTATTATGATTATAATGATGATGTCGTTCGACCACAGCAATCAGAAGTATACGTTTATCTCTATAATGATGATACTATCGATAACTGGTTACGAAAATACACTACCACAGAGGAGATAGATATCGCTCGCAACCCCCAATATTTTTTCCATGCTGTTAAAAAATTGGATTCAGTAATTATTGATCAGGTTAACGCTACGACTTTTTCTGCCTTAGATTATGGTGCTCCCTCGCAAAATGCTGTATTTAGAGCTAACGGTTATATTTATGTTATCGGCTGGGTTCTGTTTGATAACGATTTAAGTCAGGAGTATCAGGAAATAATAAATACCTTTAGGCTTGATTAATTATTTGAGTATTTTCTAACGATTATTTACTCAAATATCTGAACTAAGGGTTCGCTCTACCAACCTACCCTACAAAACACAAAACCCCCACTAAAGGGGGATTTTGATTTTGTACGCCAGGAGGGGATCGAACCCTCGACACCCTGGTTAAAAGCCAGGTGCTCTACCACTGAGCTACTGGCGCATGATTGTCTAATTTTTTCACACGCTAACTAATTATGGAGGTGATCATAGCTATTATAGTGGCAAGCCACTGTACGCCTAGATCGGCGGATTAATTTGACTATACCTCACCTCCTTCGTCGGTTCGCCAAGTCTGCATTGAAAGCTACTGGCGCTGGTGGTAAAACGCTGAAATTATATCATAGTCTTTGTTTGCGATAGTTAGCTGAATTGCACACTAATTAATAGCATTAAGTGCATTAATGTTATTTTGCATACGTAGATATAAATACACCACCAAGTTTATTTAACTTCAGTTGGGGTGAAAGCCTTTCTCTTGCTTTAAACTGACTTCGTTGGTTAAATAAACAATATGTTGTCTGCTCAAGAGTATAACCACCTCATCATAATTCCCCTTTATATCGCCGGTATTTTAATTGCTGCCGAGTTGATTCACTTGGGGATGCCTAAATTGATTAAACTATTAGCGAAAAGAACCCCCAATAAATTAGATGATCAGCTCTTAGCCCAACTGCAAAAACCCTTTTTTTGCACCGTATTTTTATACGGAATGCTTAAATTATTGGAAACACTTGCGCTAGCGCACCGCTTGGATTTTTATCTGCGGGAGGGTTTAGTAGCTACCCTAGTCATGCTCTGGTCGGCTGCCCTAGCGGGGATATTAATTGCCATACTGGATGATGTTTTACTACGTAAAGGGCTTCATGGCATCCACCGACCCCAAGATTTATTGCCTTTTATCTCTGCCGTAATAAGGGTAAGTGTTTTTGGTTTAGCCGTCTTTTATATTTTAGAGCGTTGGGGGGTCAATATTACGCCCATGCTTGCCTCGGCTGGGGTAGCTGGTCTAGCGGTAGCTCTGGCTGCCCAGGAAACGTTAGCTAATTTTTTTGGGGGTTTATCACTCTCCTTCGATCAAGCTTATAAAGTGGGTGATTATGTGGTGGTTGATGATAAGGATAGGGGTGAAGTGCTTAAGATTGGTATGCGCAGCACTCTTATCCGTACCAGAGATAATGTTTACCTATCTATTCCCAATTCGGTAATGGCTAATAGTAAGGTGGTTAATGAAACAGGCTCTCGTTCGGATTTGCGGTTGCGTATTAGGGTGGGCATTTCCTATCAGTCTGATCCTGATCAAGTGGAAAAAGCTTTTTTAGAGGTGGCTCGCTCTCATAATAAGGTTTTAAAAAACCCAGAACCGCGGGTTAGATTACGAGAGTTTGCCGATAGTGCTTTAATCTATGAACTGCTAGTTTGGATTCATAACCCAGAAGAAAAGGGTCTTATTACGCATGAACTTCAAACAGCCCTGCTGCATTCTTTTAAAAAGAACCGGGTGGTAATAGCATACCCACAAGTGGATGTGCATCTAGCCGAAAACCAGAAATGAAAACTCAAATTGAGAAAGCCTTAAAAAAAGTAATTGATCCTGAATTAGGAGTGAGTGTGCTTGATCTGGGGTTGATTTATGACATTCAGGTGGCTGTGGGTGGTCTGGTAAACATTAAGATGACCACCACCACACCCATGTGTCCCTTGATTAACCTGCTTGTGCAAGAGGTGGAAGAAGCAGTTCGCTCGGTAGATAATGTCCAAGAGGTTAAGGTAGAATTGGTTTGGGAACCTGCCTGGAGTCCCGATAAAATGACTAAGGAGGCCAGGCTGCAGCTGGGATTTACTAGTTCTTTAAATAATAATCAGGAGACTAAATAAGATGAAAATCGCATCCTTTTTAATGTTTGATAAATTTCAAGAAGACTACCTCCAGGAAAAATTACCTGAACACGAACATTTCTTTTATCAGCAAATGTTAACTGAAAAGAATGTGGCATTAGTTAAAGAGGCGGAAATAATCACTTTATGGGTTTATTCCCAAGTCACGCGTGAGATCATTAACCAACTTCCTAACCTTAAATACATCACTATTCGGGGAACTGGTTTTAATCATGTGGATTTAGAGGCAGCTGCCAAAAAAAATATTCTTGTTTCTAATGTGCCTGAATATGGTAGTGATACGGTGGCGGAATACGCTTTTGCTCATTTGCTTAACCTGACCCGTAAAATATCTTTTACCGATGCCCGGATGGGTCAGGAACCAGTCTTAAGAACAGAGTTAATGGGGGTTGATCTGAATGGTAAGACCTTGGGGGTTATTGGTGTGGGGCGGATTGGTCAGCATGCGGTTCGGATTGGGCTTGGTTTTGGGATGAGGGTAGTAGGGTATGACCCCTATCCAAACGAAGAGTTTGCGCAACAAACGGGATTTCAGTATTTGCCCCTAGAAGAAGTGTTAAAACAAGCTGATTTTATTACTATTCACGCCCGCTTAACGGATGGTACTTACCACATAATTAATGATGATAATTACTCATACCTGAAAAAGGGAGTGTATATTGTTAATACCAGTCGGGGTCCGATCTTAAACACGGAAACTATTATTAAGGGTTTGGCGGAAGGTATTATAGCTGGAGCGGGTTTGGATGTTTTTGAGGGGGATGAATTTGTGCGTTTTGAGGATGCTTGGTTTGATCCGAGACGAATTGAGCAAGGGGAAGAGCGAGAAGCCGGCTATTTCAGCAAATTGTTGGAATACAACGTAGTTCTGACTCCGCATAATGCCTATAATACTAAAGAAGCCGTAATTAATATCTTGGATACTACGGTCCAAAACATCACTGCTTTTATCCAGGGAAAGCCAATAAACTTGGTGCGGTTAGAGAGTAAATAAAAAGCATTTATCCTTTAATAAGAGATCGGGAGAAGGCACTCGTAAAACAGCTTAAATTGTGTTATGTTATGAAAACATTGGCTTAGGATATAGCCTAAAGTTTATTAATTAAGGTTAATAGGAGTAAAAATGGAAGACCGTAAAAACAGTTCTAGCTTAGGAACGCCGATTGCCATTGTGGTGGCCGGGTTTATGATTGCCACCGCAGTCTACATTTCCAATTCCCAAACCGGTTTGTTATCTGGGGCAGATAAGCCAGAACAACTGGGGGAAGTTGCTGGTGTTCAACAAGCAGCCCAACCCAGCGCCCAGCCCAACCCAACTAATAACCCCGCCCAACCGACCGAACCACTATCTTTTAAGGTCAGTATTGACGATGATCCGGTTATGGGAGATCCTAACGCTCCGGTGACGTTGATTGAGTTTTCAGATTACCGTTGCCCGTTCTGCTCACGTTTTGATAGTGATACTTTAACGCAACTGAAAACTGAATATATTGATACTGGTAAGCTTAAGTTTGTCTACCGTGACTTTTCCATTCATGCCCCACAGTCAGATGATGCTTCAACGGCAGGGAATTGTGCGCTGGAGCAAAACAAGTTTTGGGAATATCAGAAAGTCCTTTGGGAAAGATTTGACGCGGGTGATACCTTTGACGCTGCTACTTTGAAGTCTTACGCAGGTCAGCTGGGGCTAAATCAAGCCACTTTTGATAGTTGTTTTGATGCTGGAAACCAGAAAGCTGAATTTGAGAAGGATTATAATGATGCTCGTTTGCTTTCAGTGACTGGTACACCAACCTTTTTTGTAGGTAAAACAACTAGTTCAGGTGAGATAGAAGCAACTAAGATAGTTGGCGCGCAACCTTACGAAACATTTAAAACGGAAATAGATAAGTTGCTTAAGTAACCAGAGTGCCTGCCCACAAATGTCATGATCTCAAAAGGTCTTTGCTCTCAAGGAAAGCTTGGCTTATTAAGGTTGTCTGGCTGGCTAGTTTATTATTGTTGGTTTTAGTTGCCAACTCCTTTTTTTATCATTCCAGCGCTTCTGTAAACAATGATCCTTCGGGGATGGTGGGGGGATTTGTGCACATTGACGAGCGCTTAACTCTTAAAGTGGACATCGCGGAAAATAAAGCTTCCTGGAATCAAGGTTTATCCGGTCGTAACAGGTTGCCTAACGGGGAAGGGATGCTATTTATTTTTCCATCCCCCCAGGTAGGGATAGCCTTTTGGATGAAAGAGATGCAATTTCCCATTGATATTATCTGGTTAAGAGAACACACCATTGTTGGTATCACACCCCAGGTTCCCGTGCCTCTGCCAGGCACGTCTGATCAAGAGCTAATCAGATATTCACCGGAAGGGGTGGTAGATATGGTCTTAGAAGTCCCTGCAGGATGGTCTGGCGCCAATAATGTTAAGATCGGGCAGAAAATAAGCTTAAAACGTTAACTAAAGTTTTGTGTAATCAGACGGTGCTTCATCGGAAGCCCTTTTGTTTATTTTATGATATTGAGCTTGTATTTAAGACCCAACTTGCATAATTTGTATAGCCATGTTTCTGTCCAACCACATTTACCGCTGTCCTGCGGTGCGCATTTGGCATAGGTTAGGCAACTGTACTCTTCTTGCCACTCACAGGTAGTCACTGCTTCTTCCTCTTGGCAAAGTTGTCTGCTACAGCCGGTGATTAGACAAGGTGTAACAGGTGGTTCAAAAAGGTATTTATGGTAATAAAAGAAAGCAACACAAGTGAGGATAATTATGGTGACAAAGACTACGATTTTATTTGCCATCAGAGCATCTCAAGCGATTGGTACATCCTCTCGTATATTTGGAGAGCTTCTGCTTCTTTCTCTTCTGGATAGGTTACAAAGATAGTGTAAATCTTAGCGCCCGCTGCAGCGGTGTCTCTGATGATGGCTTGTCTTTGGTTCCTTTGCACAAAATCAATTTCCAGACCAGTATAATCACCTACCGTGAGCTCACCCAACACCGCAAACTCGCTTGGGTTGGCCAGATAGTAATCTTGCTGTTCTTGCAGGGACATGAAATTAACGTCACTGTTTCTAAACACAGTGACGACAATGCTTTGAGGGTTGGTGGTATCAGAAGTATCGGCAAAAGTGACGGTTTGTAATTCTTCGCTAAACCAACCTTCCGGATACTTAAGACTAAAACCCCAAGTCTCACTAGTATAGGTAAGCCACCGTTGTTCAGGTGGGTTTATTTTATCGGTTAAATCCACTAGCGTGGCTGGATGGGGTGCTTTATGAGGCGATATTTTTGGCCACCACACAAACACCAAAACCGCCAGCAAGATGATAACCAGCAAAAATATTAGTGGTTTATGGGTAGCACCTTTGCCTTCTTGGTGGTTGGTATTATTTTTCATTAACCTACGCCCTCCTTTAATATAAAGTATATCAAATTAGGGGGTATTGCCAACGGAACCTATGACCTTTTTATCCAAGCAGGTTTTAGTCCGATAAACTGCTTAATATTTATGTGTAATTAGGTATGGGTCTCTTGGTATATTTATTCAACCTACTCAACTTTGGAGGTTATATGACCAGCATCACAGCGCCTTTACAACCTCCAAGGGTAGTTAAGATTTTGGGTTTGAAAGCATGTGGCTTTGAGCTATACTTATTATGTACCTGGTGTTGTGGGGTGGGTATAACTTTGGGTTGCCCTCTTCCCCAGGTAATACCCACCCCACCATTTTTACTTTAGCTATAACTAAGCGTTATAATTGAGTTGTTATGATTAACTTCAAAAGAGAGAAAAACCCAAGTCTCCCCCAAATCGGTTTCTTGCAAGCTGGTGGGCTTTTGGCTTATTGCTTTCTGGTGGCAATGATAATGTGGCGAGGTGATGAGTTATTTGGCAAAGCCGATACTTACATGACTCCAGTAATGGTGCTGACTCTTTTTGTGGTAAGTGCCCTGATTTGCGCTCTAATTTCACTTGGGTATCCATCATACCTAGCCCTTGAGAAAAAGAGACTTAAGGATGCTCTCACTGTTATTTACCACACGGCTTTGTGGTTGGTGTTTGCTCTAATATTACTCATGGGGTATTTATTGGTTATTAAGCAAGATCATTCTTCTCCCGCTTCTAACCAAGCACAAGAGCAAAATACTGATCTTCAGCCGTAAAAAAGTCTATTTGTGTACGCCTTTCTTTGTTTAGATTCTGGCTTGAGAAGCTATCTTCGGCTTGTTCAGACCGATTATTCAATCCATATTCAACTCTAGGGGTTATATAGCCAGTAACAACGAATCTTAATAACCTCCAAGGTTAGTAACCTATCTTCCGTATTAAAATGAAGTTAGAACCCACCACTTGTGAAATCTTTAAACCCCTTGTCTGGAATACACCCATAACCACTTCTCAATATCTATGTAACCGCCACACTGAACTGAAATGCAGTTTAATCTGTATTAATATTAAGTATCAATAAAGCATTAAGATGAGAATTGAAAAAGTAACTATAATTTTACGTTTAGTTGTTATTCCAATAATAGGATGTCTGTCTCTACTACTTGATCCAACGCCGTCATTAGCGCAGAGTGACTATTTTGATGCCTGGAATCAGCTGGAGCTGCTAAATCAGGAACAATATCTTGAGGACCAGCTGATTATTACTCTTAGTTCAGCTTCTTCCCCTGAAGCCTTGGGGCTCCTGCACCAAGAAATAAATTCTGAAGTATTGGGTGTGAATATCCCGCTAGGGTTGCAAATAGTAAAAATAAATAATCTCACACTTAAGGAAGCTATTGAACATTATTCACAGTCCGAACATGTAGTCAACATTGAGCTTGACCAAGTGACACACCTTTCTGGTACCGTAGATGATACTTATTTTATTTCCGATGATCAATGGGCTCTTGAGGATATTCATGCTCCAGAGGCATGGGATATAAGTACCGGTTTGGGTGTTACGATTGCGATCTTGGATTCTGGAGCAGATTCTGACCACGAGGATTTGGTAGGCAATTTAGTTAGCGGTTACAACTTTGTGGATAATAATACTAACACAGATGATGTTGTTTGTGGTCATGGAACAATGGTTTCAGGAATAGCGGCTGCGGTTGGTAATAATGCAACGGGATTAGCCGGGGTGGCCTATCATGCCTCCATCATGCCAGTGAAGATTCTGGATAATTCCTGCAATGGTTCTGTAAGCAATATAGTATCAGGCATTACTTACGCTGTTGATAACGGCGCCGATTTAATTAATTTAAGTGTTGGAGTGTACGGTGCCACCAGTTCACTTGAGTCCGCCGTGAATTACGCGGAAAATAATAATGTCCTTATTGTTACTTCAGCTAACAATAGCAGTGAACCCTATGAATCTAACAATTGGTATCCAGCTTTATACCCTTCTACTTTGGTTGTGACATCACATGACCAATCAGATGAGGTGTACAGTACCTCAAATGTTGGTGGTAATGTTGTTTCGGCTCCAGGCGTTTCTATAAGAACGACCTACAACAATGGATCATATGGTTATTTTTCTCTCACTTCTGCTTCAGCGCCAATAGTGGTAGGCGTTGCCGCTTTAATTAAATCTGCCAATTCAAATCTAACCGGTAATCAACTATGCTGGCTCATTAAAAACGAAGCTACGGATATAGGGGACACTGGTCGCGATTTCATTTTTGGATATGGGAAGGTTGATGCTGAAGCAGCAGTGGCTCAAGCCAACAACGATTCCTATAGCTACCCATCTTCGGGTTGTGAGGCTGAAGTTACCCCAACTTATGGTTGGGTTATTGAATATGGGGGGGAGAACATTGACAACGATCTTGAAGGAAACTTATATCTATCTTCTGATACTTCTTCTACCTTGGGATATACAAAATACTCTCCCAACGGGGACTTAATTTTTGAAAAAGATTTGGGTACGGGTGGTTCTAACCACGATATCTTTGTTGATGATACCGGTGTTACCTTACTAACGGGTGAATATTCAGCTCAAGTTGATTTTAATGCTTCCGAAGAACAAGATACCAAAGAACCCAATAATGTTGATTTATTTATAACAAAGTACAAAGCTGATGGTTCATATGGTTGGACAAGAACAGCAGCTGGAGCAAGCTCGGCTCAAGCAAAGGGTTATGGAGTTACTGCCGATCAAAATGGAAATATCACCGCAGTAGGGGAGTTTAGGCAAACAGTAGATTTCGACGATTCTGCTGGAGTGGATGAACATTCTCACGGAAGTTCATGGAAATCAATATTTATTACTCATTATGACTCAGACAGTAATTACCTTTGGACGAAGTCTTTAGTACCACAATCTTATGTATATAGTGCTGGTTTGGATGTGATTACAGATAGCAGTAACAACATAATCGTGGTTGGTACTTTTGGAAGTACGGTTGATTTTGATCCTGGTGAGAGCGAGGTTATAAAAGATGGGGGATCTAAACTTGATGGATTTATTGTTTCTTTTCAAGAAGATGGTGTGTTTAGCTGGGCAAAATCATTCGGCAACAGCTCCGAATCGGTTTGGGTTAATGCGGTAACCGTAGACGAATCAAATAATGTTTATACTACCGGATATTTTGGTGGGACTGTTGACTTTAATGACAGTGGTGGTGTGGATGAACACATTGCGGTTGGTGACAAAGATGTGTTTATTACAAAATACTCCTCATCAGGAGAATATGGTTGGACCAGGACTTTTGGAGGTAGTGGTGAGGATCTTGGTAATGACCTTGCGGTGAGTACTGATGGGAGAGTGTTGGTGGTGGGAACTTACGAAAACACTGTTGATTTTGATACATCAGCGGGAGAACACGAGTTTTCTTCTTATGGGGGATATTCAGATATTTTTATCAGCACCCACACCACTGAGGGGGTGTATATTTCCACAGATACTTATGGTGGGGGTAGAGATGATACTGTGACGGGTATAGCTTTGGATACGAGCAACAATTATGTGATTGTTGGTGAATATCGGGGTGCGGTTGACTTTTCTAACGATGATACAAACTATTTTCTGTCAAGCGCTTGGGGCAGGTATACATCAAAGTATGCCATTGATCAAACCTCTCCCGGCTTATCAGTTACCGAAACTTCTCCTGGTACAGATACCACCCCGGTTTTAAGTGGTACTAGTAGTGAATCTTCGGGAATAACGTTTTTGGTGGAATACCAGATAGATAGCACTGAAGGTGCGTGGACAACTTGCACGGCTGTTGACGGGAGTTTTGAAGAATCTATTGAAGAATTCAGTTGTCAAGTAGAGAACCCCTTGTCAGGTGGGGTGCACACAGCATATTTCAGAGCCACGGATGGTTCGGGCAACACTACGCCCTTAGGTAGTTACACGGAATCACTTTTTACCATTGATTTTGAAGGGCCAATAAAGTCTATCTTCACGTCCCATGATCAAGATGGTTACATTAACACTAGGGATGTCCTATTAAACATTTCCGCTACTGATGAAATATCTAATGTTGCATACATGATGCTCAGCGAAAGCGAAGCTTTTGCTGATGCATCTTGGCAAACATACTCGTCAAGCACACAATTTTCTGTATCAGAGGGAGATGGTGTAAAAAGGATTTATATTAAATTTAAGGATGATCTAGATAATGAATCAAGCACCTCATATCAAGATGTCATTATAGATACTAAAGCTCCACATAAGTTTAGTTTTCAAACTCAAGATAGAATGTTTAAAAGTGACTCTGGAAAACATGTTGTACGTGCAGTTCCAAATGGTGGTTACACTGTTGATAACGAAGTAGCTCTATCCTGGAAAAATGAAAGTGATGCAACTTCTGGTGTGGACAAATATGAAGTTTACTATCGTGAAATAGGAGACAGAAAATGGGAATTGGTTGAAGAGGTGGAAGGTACCGAAGATGTTGTGGTGTTAGAGGTCTCGGTAGGAGATTATGAGTGGTATGTAATTGCTCATGATATAGCTGGCAATACTAGAGAAACTGATATTTACACATTTTACGTAATTGATTCTATGGGTGGTGCTGGAGCTAATATACACTTAGTTAATGGGGTATCACCGAGCAGTGGTTTTGTTTATCTTGGGGTTAGTGAGATCCTTGATGTTGAAGGAGTGGCTGATAAAAATAGTGAGGTTATTGTGGAGATATATAGTCCAGATGGAGCAGTTAAGTATCAAGAGATCATTTGTGCTACTGATATAGGTGGTGAGTTTGAGTGTAAAGATCAAGCACAAATACTTTCTAATTACTTATTAAGAATTTATTCCAAGAACAAAGCTAATGAGGAGTCAGCTAAAACTGAAATTAACTTAGTTATTGGTAATCAACCCCAGCTTGCCAGGTCAGATAACACAAAAACCAACATAATTGAAGGAGAGGATGAACAATCTAAGGAACAGCCACTGTTGGAAGAAGATTCTAAGGAAGGCTCAAGCGGTTATGAGGTTGATCAGAATACGGCTGCAGACACTCGGCTGGGAGATGATAAAGCTGAGCTTGAAACATCAAACAAGCCTAAGGAACCCAACCTATTTAGGCGATTTATTAATTGGCTTAATCCTTTCAATTAGTATCAAAAGATAATAAATGTGTTCTGAAGTTGTTGCTTATTGAGTGATGAGTATTTTTCAACAGTACCAGGGTCACCGCATTATGGTATCAACTAATATTTACCTTTGAGGTTATTGCTGGGTAAAAGTAATAATCAAATAACAATTAACTGCCGAAAAGAGGATATTCTGTAAACCCCTATGTATTAAGGGACAAATGCTTAAAGAGTCTAGGTGTTTGTATCTAAGTTGGGTAAACCAATTCTGCAGAGCTGGCTAAGATGTGCTTTATCACATCAGACAATATATTTATTCGATCCTGGAGGCTGTATAGCCAGCAACAACAAATCTTAATAACCCCCAAGGATAGTAAAACTTAGCTATGAGAGGGATCTACTTTTATCTCCACCTAAATTATCAATTAACCCATGTTAGGGGATTGGTACTAATCATTATGGGCAATCATGCTGATCTCAACTTCAGCACCCAGAGGTAATTCTTTCACACATAGTACCTCTCTAGCTGGATAGGGCTCTGAAAAGTATTCTGAATAGACGCTATTCAATATGGTGTAATTCGACATATCGGTGAGGTATATAGAAACCTTGATCACATCAGCAAAGGAGGCTCCTGCTTCTTCTAAAACTGCCGTTAAATTATCAAGTATCATACGCACTTTATTTTCTAGAGAGCCTTCAAGTAAATTACCTTCTGGGGTGAGGTTAATCATACCTTGTGTAAATATAAAAGATCCCGCAACAATTGCTTGTGAGTGTGGACTTTTTCCTGGCAACACTATTTTATCTGTTTCAATCTTTTTAATCATTAGTGTGATTATATAACAAAATGCAAGAGGCCCTGTACCTCGTGGGGTACAGGGCTCTGCCCCTTCAGGGATTCCTACCCCCTCAGGGTGTTGGGGGCTACTGGTCCCGTCTTCGTCTGCGTCACCGGCCTCCACATGCCGATGGGACATTCATTGTCTGCC
>CAZQFB010000002.1:0-107887 GCA_964592525.1 uncultured Candidatus Saccharibacteria bacterium
ATTAGTTATTAGTTATTAGTTATTAGTTATTAGTTATTGTTGTGTTTAAAACATCTTACGACAAATTAATTGCGCGCCATGTCAAGATTCTTGAAGATCTGCAAAAGCCTTCTGGGTTATTTTTAGCGGCCAAAGAAGGGGTATCTACTGGTTATGATAAATCCTGGCTGCGGGATAATTTCTACGAAACGATTGCTTTTGAGGTGATTGGTGATTGGAACACCGTTGAGAAAACCTACCGAGCTATTCTAGCTATTTTCATCAAATATGAGGAAAAGATAGATTGGGCGATTGAGCACAAACCTTCATATAGTTACCAATATATCCATGCCCGGTTTAATCCCGATACCTTTGACGAGTTTTGGGAAGAATGGGGTAACAAGCAAAACGATGCGGTTGGTTGTATTCTCTTTCGGATTGGTGAGTTGGAGTACCACCAGAAGCGCTCTATCATCAAAACTAGGGAACAGGAGAGGATTGTAAACAAATTAGTTAAGTACCTAGAAAACCTTGAATACTGGCAAGATAGAGATAGTGGTATTTGGGAGGAGGGGGAAGAGCTTCACGCCAGTTCCATAGGAGCTTGTGTGGCTGGTTTAAAATCTATCAGCCGGGTGCCTTCTATTGCTGTACCTAAGTGGTTGATTGTGAAGGGAGAAAGAGCGTTAAGAGCCATACTGCCCAGGGAATCAGAACGTAAGTTTGTGGATTTGGCTCTGCTTTCCCTTATTTGGCCTTATGATGTAGTTAATGAGACAGAGAGAGAGCAGATAATTGAAAACGTTGAGTATCATTTACTGCGGGAGCGGGGTGTGATTAGGTACAAGGGTGATCATTACTTTAATAAAAACGAAGATGGTTATAGTGAAGAAGCGGAATGGACATTTGGTTTGGCGTGGTTAGCCATTATTTATGAGAAATTGGGGAAAAAGCAACAGGCAAAAGAATTACTACAGCAACTTATTGAGGTGGACACTCCGGAAGGCATGCCTGAATTATATTTTTCCAATTCACCACAATATAATGCTAACACCCCTCTGGGTTGGAGTGAGTCTCTTTTTATTGTGGCGCTTTTTGAGATGCTGCGCAAAAACTAGCTTGTTTTTTTCGTGGCGCCTTTTTTTTGAATGGGTTTTTTAGTGGTTAAGAAATTGGGGTTAATTTCTTTCCAGTGGTATAGGTACAAAGGTGTGCCGACCATAATCATCGCTATAGCATTAGCGGCATTTCTTTGCCGTTCACTTTTGACAAACTGTTCATGGTTAGTCTTTTCTTCTTGTTGATTTTGGATTACTTCCTC
Source organism: uncultured Candidatus Saccharibacteria bacterium (assembly GCA_964592525.1). Lineage (GTDB taxonomy): Bacteria > Patescibacteriota > WWE3 > CAZQFB01 > CAZQFB01 > CAZQFB01. Next base: position 1,301 of record CAZQFB010000002.1, read on the forward strand.
TTTTCCAGCTTGACTTTCAGGTGGGAGGGTGTAGGCATAGAAAGGGGCGTCTGCTTCTGTGAATAAATATACTTTTAAAGCCAATTCAACTATTTGGATAGAACCAATAGCCGTGATCAATAACCCCACAAAAGAAAATAAGTATAAATAGAGCAAGCGAATATTTATCTTCACTGCTGCAGTATATCATAAGGAAAAAGTGATGAGAAATCGGGTCGTGTCTTTTCTGCCCAGAAAAAACGTTATTTTGAAGAAAACCATTTTCCATTTGGCAATGATCCTAGTAAGCAGACAATATGCTTTATTGCCATGACAATAACTTGCTTTTTATCAATGCTGTTTTTGATAATTGGTTGGAAAAACCGTTTATAAAATTATTAGCTAAAGCGAGAACACACACAAACCCCTTCTTCCTTTTGGGGATGTCCGCTCAAGAGTGGGATGCCTATGCACGTGATGTCCTTTGCTGCCCCGATTAACACTACAACCTGATACAATCCAGTTATTATGAGTTTAGCAGTAGGTATTGTTGGGCTGCCCAATGTGGGAAAATCAACCTTATTTAACGCCTTGCTTAGTAAACAGGCTGCTTTGGCGGCTAATTATCCCTTTGCGACCATTGAACCTAACGTAGGTATTGTTCCCGTTCCCGATCCCCGTTTAAATAAATTAGCCGCAGTGATACAGAATTATTCTGGTAAAAACCCACCAATGGTACCAGCTACAGTTAAGTTTATTGATATCGCTGGGTTGGTGGCGGGAGCCCACAAAGGAGAAGGTTTGGGTAACCAGTTTTTAGCCAGTATTCGCGAAGTGGATTTGATTTGCCATGTGGTACGTTTTTTTGCTGATGACAGTATTCATCATGTGACCGGTAAAGTCCAACCACAGGATGATAAAGAAATAGTGGAAAGTGAATTAATCTTGGCTGATCTACAAACTTTAGAGAAACAAAAAGAACCGCGGGGAGTGGTGAGTAAAGAGGAGAAATTACATTGGGAAGTGGTGCAAAAATTAACGGCTCTGCTAAATCAAGCGAAATTAGCTTCTGGGGGGGTGTGGAATACTGAAGAACTAGAAGTTATTAAACAACTAAATTTGCTGACCATAAAACCAATGCTAATTGTGGCCAATGTCTCCGAAGATAGTTTATCAAATAAATCTATATATAAAGATCTATTATCGTTATTGGGTAATGATGTTACTCCAGTAAAAGTGGTGGCAATTAGTGCCAAAATTGAGGAAGAGCTCTCTCAATTATCAGCAGAGGAGCAACTGGAATATCTTAAAGATTTGGAGCTTAGTAGTTCTGGTTTAGAAAGGTTGATAACCGCTGCCTATAATCTTTTAGGGCTGCATTCTTTTTTAACAGCGGGTGAAAAAGAGGTTCGGGCTTGGAAGATTAGAAAAGGAGCTAGTGCGTTGGAAGCAGCTGGGGAAATTCACACCGATTTTATGAAGAAGTTTATTAAAGCGGAAGTGGTTTCTTACCACACCTTTATGGAGTTGGGCGGTTGGAAGAATTGTTTTGAGGTGGGTAAAGTACGTTTGGAAGGGCGAGAGTACGTGGTGCAAGATGGGGATGTGATTACCTTTAAAATTGGCGCATAACAACACCTATTTAATATTAATCCCCTGTTACTGCTTTTAGGTTTAACCAGAAAAAGGTGGACCAACGGTACTTAGCAAAGCTTAAGTACCGTTGGTGAGAGGAAGGAGCTTTAGCTGCGCTAGCTCGTCAGGTGTTTGTGGTACTTTTTATAGGCACCAATACCAAAAAAGAGCACAAACACGCTGACACTCATGAGCACTGTTAGCACCGGACGCGGACCAAAAAAGAGCAGTCCTCAGCCCGTAAGCAAGATACCCAGACCAGACAGCCAAACAACAATTGTTTCCCAGGATTCTCTTAAGGCGGGAGAGCTTAAAAGCTTGTTAAGGGTACTAGCTTGGCTAAACCACATCAGCTGGATGAGGCTGAAGCCCACAGTCAGTCCTAGCACAGAAGCCAAGATTACTGCCCAGATACTTGCGGTACTTCTTTCCGTCCAGGGAATAACAACCCGAAGCCAGCCAACACACCAACAGATTGTGAAAAAGGTAGTGAGCGCCCAATACTCACCTTCGCCTACCGACCTTGAAGATTTAAGCATTTTATCTCTCCTGTAGGTGCGTTTGCGAACTTGTTTATGTATAGCACTAACAGCCTTAAAATGCTACTTGTGCTAGCGGCAGTATGGATATCAACAGCGAAGAATGTGACTTGAGCGTCTTTGCTGAAAATAAAGGGTTGGTCAGTAGCTAACTGATCTGCGTGCTTTAATCTGGCTTAAGGGATTTTAATAACAAGAGTATTTTTTAGGAAGTTCTTGACGAGGTTGGTTGGCAAGTTATAATGCGGCTGTAGGTTAGCTAAGTCTAACGGTACTAAAAAGACTGTCTCCCGAGTTAAGCTGGGACAATTTCTTAATAACGTTTTTAAACGATTAAGACTGATGACCATGACAGAAACATTATTAAACTATCGATTGTTATTATTAATTAAACCCGATGTTCCCGAAGCTGATTTTGAAGCAGCCGTTAATCAACTGCGCACGCAAATCGAAAAGGATAAAGGAAGTGTGAAGGAGCAAGATATGTGGGGTCTTCGTGATTTAGCTTATCGGGTTAAGGGTTATGATAAAGGTTACTACGCCCATTTGCATTTTATTGCTACTCCCCAGGGATTGAAAAATATTAGTAGTGCTTTAGCTTTGCATGAGTCTTCGTTGCGTTACATGCTTACCCGAGAATAATTACTTAAAGGAAGGAACTATGTCAAGATCAATCAACCAAGCAACAATTATCGGTAACCTCACCCGTGATCCGGAGATGAGATATACACCTAATGGGAATGCGGTAACGTCATTTGGGGTGGCCACTAATCGTACCTATACCGTTAATGGCGAAAAGAGAGAAGATGTAGAGTTTCATAATGTAGTGGCTTGGAATAAATTAGCGGAATTGTGTAACCAGTTATTACGTAAAGGCAGAAGAGTTTATATCCAAGGCAGGTTACAGACTCGGAGCTGGGAAGGTAACGATGGTGTGAAAAGAACACGCACGGAAATTATTGCTGATGATATGTTGATCTTGGATGATAAGTTTGTTGATGAGGAACCACCTGCAGCGGTTGAGTATTTAAGTGATGAGGAACCTCCCCGTGAAGATGCCACGACTGACAGTGAGGCGGCTAAAACAAAAAAGGGTAAGAAAGCTACGGAAGCAGCTATTACTGAAGATGATATTCCTTTTTAAGGATGATTATGCAAGCTAATAAAGACTTACCACCGCTACAAAGCACAAGTAACTTAAGAGACAGGACCTTTGATTATACTAATGTGGTTGAACTTAGAAGGTTTTTGACGGCTACCGGTAGAATCCGACCTCGGAAAATGACGGGTCTGTCCGCTAAGGGTCAAAGAAACCTAGCTCAAGCGGTAAAAAGGGCTAGAATAATGGCACTGTTGCCTTTTATTATCCGACCAAAAGCAAACTTTAACCACTTCTCAAAGTAATAAATCCTATTGCCCTGCTTGGTTGATCATGTCAAAATAACTAAGCCCATGAAACAGATATTTACTAAAGCTTTGTTTATCCCCGCGGTTTTATTAGTTGGGGGTTCCTTATTTTTTGCTGGTATTCAAGTAGGGGAATCGGGGATTTTAGATAACCTGACTTATGATCCTATTCCCGACACTCCTCCGGCAACTGTTCAAAATGCAGCACTACCAGAGACGGTTGCCCAAATTGATTTTAATAATTTTTGGCGGGTGTGGAATCTGGTGCACACAGAATACATTGATCGTGAAGAATTAGATGATCAACAACTACTTTATGGAGCTATTGAAGGTATGGTTTCAGCGGTTGGTGATCCGTATACTGCCTTTTTAGATCCCGAAAAAAATGAACAGTTTGCCGAAAGTTTAAGTGGGACTTATGAGGGTATTGGTGCTGAATTAGGGATGGTGGCGGAACAGTTGATTATTGTAGCGCCTTTGGTTGGTTCTCCGGCGGAAGCAGTTGGGATTTTACCTCAAGATAGAATATTAAAGATTAACGATGAAGATACTAGGGGTATTACTATCCCAGAAGCAGTAAGTAAAATCAGAGGTCCTGCCGGTGAGAAAGTGACTTTATCGTTAGGGCGCGGTGATGGGGATCCCTTTTCCGTAGAGATCGTGCGCGCGGAAATAACCCTAAAATCAGTAGCTTATGATGCTGCGGTTAACGAGAAATATTTGCAGCCGGATGAGGGTATTGCTTATGTGCAATTATCTCGGTTTGGCGATAATACTTTGAGTGATTGGGAACAATCGTTGCAACAGGTCCTGAAAGATGTTAACCCGCTTAAGGCCTTTATTCTAGATTTAAGGAGTAATCCTGGTGGTTATTTAACCACTTCCGTGCAGTTGGCAGGTGATTTTTTACCGCCGAACACACCGGTGGTCTACCAGGAAACCAAAGCAGGTATTGAAGGACCGCTGCGGGCTAATGGTAAGGGTCGGTTGAACCAGGTACCCTTAGTGGTATTGGTTAATCAGGGGAGTGCTTCCGCTTCAGAAATATTAGCTTCCGCGTTAAGGAACAGTCGGCAAGACGTCACTATTGTGGGTATGAAAACTTATGGTAAGGGTACGGTACAAGAGAAAAAAGATCTGCCTGATGGCAGTGGTATTCAAGTTACGATAGCTAAGTGGTTAACTTCTTCTAAAGAATGGATCCAAGAAGATGGTATTCCCGTAGACATAGAGGTTGACATCACCAGTGAAGATATTGTGGCGGGAAAAGACCCCCAGTTAGAAAAAGCGCTGGAAATAGCCCGTTCCTATTAATTTTGTTATCTTTCATTATTGGAGATTAATATGTGAGCCTGGTTATCGTTTTATGGATAGCTTATTATTTGCGTTTCCTTTATGTTGCACAACAGAGAAAAATATATCACTAAGTACTTCAATGGCGGCTTTAAAATACCGCTCCCAGCCTTTTTTCTGCTCAATTGTTGCTCTATATATTGGGGTTTAGCGCCAACTTAAAAAACGCCTTTTATGGAAAGCACCTTGTAGAGGTAGAGAATAAAATCGTGACATTAGGGGTTAAGAAATAGTAGGATGTGGGTAATGCTCAAATTATCACAAAATATTATCTGGTTGCTACTTGGGCTTGGTTGCCTGGTTTTTTTGTTGGTTTTGTATATATATTTTACTTCCTCTGGTTCGGTAGTTAATTTACCACAGAAAACGCCGCAAGACTTATCAGAGCTAGATAAGATAAGACTGGAGTGCTTTGACATAGTGGACTCTCTAGATTACAAAGACGATACTAAATTTAACGAATTCCGCTCTATTTATGATTATCGTCTTTATAAATACAACGAATGCCTTCGTGACAGAGGCGTAAAGCAATTTTAGAGCTTCAAGGTAAAAAGGGGTTTCCCCCAATCTATCTTAATTAAGATAGATTGAGGGAAGCTGTGACCAAATCTGTTTGGCGTAATCATGGGCTAAGAGTAAAGCTCGTTCGGTGGCAAAGAGTAATTGGGTTGGTATTTCCGCCAACGTTTGAGGATGCACCTTTCGCTCAAGCTGCTCGTTAATACTGTGTGGAGAAGTCAAATTAAAGTGAACCCTTAATACCCTGCGCCCACTGTTTAAAACAGTGAGTAGCAGGTAATTCTCCCTTAGGGGAGACCAGCCGCCACTGTTAAGGACCTCAACAACGACTAACCAAGGCTTATCCTCCAAACGGATTACAACAGCCACCTGTTTGTCCATTTTGTCTCTCCTTTGAGCCCTAAGATTAGCTGGAAAAGCCACCCCCGTAAACCCCCCAAAGAATAAATAATATAGGTTTATGTTATAGGGCTGCTAAGCCACTATGCTATTAAGACCTGTAGCAATGTTACTATTGGGGGTAAGCAGAGCAGGGACAATGTACTTATAGTATATCTATATTAAGCTGTTGTGGGGGGATGGTTGAGAGCTCTAAATTACTGCAGAAAGAGGTCTTTATAAACAAAAATACTTTGGATAAAGCTACTAAAAGAGTAAGTCATCGTTAAAGTAGTGATACCAGGGTTGCTCTGGTTGTTTATGGTAGTTCTTGGTTAGGTTTAACTAGCGATAAAAACTGAACATAGGATGTTGAAAAAGATATTGCAGTTGTAGCATGATTATCGGCAGTAATTTATTCGTGCTTTTCGCGCACGTGGGCGTTTTTCGGGCGGGTGGTATGTTTATCAGCAACGACAAAAGCCCCGTAAGCTTCAGGTTTAGTTTTACAGGTGTACCCAGAGCCATTAACCATACCGACTACTTCCTTAATCGTTTCTCGGGTTTGACCTACTTCACCCACATCAACATGAATTTCTAATTGATAATTATAGGAAGCAGGTGACAATAGCACCTTAATTTCTGGGACTAATACTTTAGCAACCTGTAAGGAAAGGGTAGTTTCTTTATAAATTTTATCTCTAAGGTTATAGACACAAAGACCTTTGGTTTTATGCCAGAAATAACGTCCCCCCAGACCATGGCGGTGCAAAACGACAGCACTGATAAAATCAATCGCACCAGTGTTACCTTTGCTGTCACTACCAATAATAAGGGTATACCGCTCTTTTGGTTGAGTGGTGACATAATCTACTATTTCCCTGATCACTTCCTTGTGAGATAATATGCCCTTGCTAGGGCTATTAAAAGCTAGTTCAGTCATAATTATTGGTTGCATCATACTCCTGGTTTACCGGGTAAGCAATAATTAACACCAGCGTTACTACATACTATGGGTTGCGTTTTTTATGAATATTTTGTAGTATCTTGAACAGGTTGAAGCACTAAACTTATGCGTAATCTTAACACTCACAAAGTAGTGACCAATAAAAGTATGCTGAAGAGGTGGTATTGGGCTTGTGTGCCTACCCCCTTGGTGGTACCTGATGGTATCTATGTACCATGTAAGGTTCGCATACTGATGTGGCTTGGGTGGTTTGCTCTGTTGGGTTTTGTTTTCTATCGTGTCAAGGTGGCGGGGGATAAGTAACTCTGGAGTGACAGCGCTTCAGAAATTAGGTAAGATATTAGTATGGGTGAAGGTATGAGTAGGGAAAAACAAATACTGCTCCTTTTTGGCATCCTTGGTGCCTTTTTGTTGTTTATGGTATTTGTTACTATTTTCTAAAGAACTAACAAATTTATATAACAAGAACCCTCAGCAAAAGGATCCTTGGTTCAGCCAAGCCTTAAGCCGAGGGTTATTTGGTGGGGATGGTTCCTTCAGTGTCTTTGTTGGCAAACTGATCGATGATTGGTTCTATGACCAGAAGCAACAAGAGTGAAGTCGCCACCCAGGTTACTAGCATGTTTATCCAACTACCTTGTACGGCAAGAGCCCAGGGTATCGTGCAAATAAAGGCCAATTCGTTCCACCTCTTGATGTATTTCGTACCTTCTTGGTACTGACTGCTAGTTGGGGAGTGCTCACTCCGCCTTTGATACTGCCCGTACTTAGCCCAAACCCAAATACCGCACATTATTAAACTAGCTACGACTGCCATTACTCGCACCCAGTCCATCTCACTACCTCCTTGGTTTGGTGAATGTTTGCCAAGATCTTACCACACACAAGGATTTTTTCCAGGCTTGGTAGGGGTTTGGAACCCCCGGGGTTGGGGGAGTTTGTTTAAAAACACATGACACTTCGGCATGAGTAGGAGCTCAAATTTCCAATTAGTTGGTAGTTCTCACGCCACGCCCACCTGTTGGCAGTTGGATGATCTGGGTTATTAAAAATGCCCGTTGACTTTTCGGGTTGTATTCGGGTACGTTGTAAAAGACCCTTCGACAGGCTCCCCGCTATCACGTTGGGTACGGGGCAAGCAGGGTTAGTTCAATCAGCAACTCATTATGATAGTCATTGAGTTTAAAAGATCCTTCGGCAGGCTCAGGATAAGTTCAATCAGCAATTTATTAGAGCATTTATTGGATTTCACTTATGCTAACCACCATTGATGAACCTATTACTGTAGCTGGAGTTTATGAAGGAACTTCGTTCCTTCCCGCTGTATTCAAGTGGAAAAACGGTAAGTTCAAGGTGGAGGAGATTACTTTGGTGAGTGACTTACAGGATGGTGGAGTGAGAAAGCGTGTGTACAGTGTGGTTTCAGGAGATACCTTGTACCGGCTCTGTTTTGATAGGGAGCAGGAGAGTTGGCGATTGGTGGCGATTGCCAATTAGTCTGCCCCTGTTGGTAGACAGTTTTTAGTGATCAGTTCAGATGTTATTTGCTTCATATGTCATCATTCATGAGCCGACGGCGAATCTTACACATTGATATCAATTCTTATTTTGCCATTCTGCTTCAGCAGGAAAACCCCAAACTACGTGGTAAACCTGTTGGGGTGGTTAAATCAGCTGGTCGCCACTTGATTATTGCTGCCAGTAAGGAAGCTAAAGAAAAGGGGGTCAAGACTGGTATGGCTTTAAGGGAAGCACGCCAGCTGTGCCCAAGCCTTATCAGCGTACCGGCTGAATTTGATTTTTATCTCTCGGCCACGCGGAAATTTTACGATCTGCTTAAAAAATTTACCCCTAATTTTTACCCTTTTTCTTTGGATGAAGCGTTTTTGGATATTACCAATATGGAGCGTATCTATCCGAGTGCTAAAGAGTTGGGCCACCAGATACAGGATAAGGTAAAGGAGGTGTTAGGAGAGTGGGTTACCTGTAATGTGGGTATTAGCCATACTTATCTTTTGGCTAAAATAGCGGGTGAGATTAGCCCTAAAGGTAGTGTGACCGAGATTACGGCAGAAACAAAAGACAATGTTCTCAAAAGGGTGGGGTTTGATGATGTTTGTGGGGTGGGTAGGGGGTTGAGTAATAAATTACATCAGTTGGGAGTGACTACTCCTTATCAAATCAGGTCATTGCCGGAGGAGGTGTTGGTTGGGGCAGTTGGTCCTTTTTGGGCTAAGGAACTTAGGTTTATCAGTCAGGGTGAAGACTCTTGTACCCTTCGGGCTTTAGATACTGGGAACTTGGTTTTTAAATCACAAATGAAAAGTGTCAGCCGATCGGTAACTGGCTACAGGTTGTGCGACTCTGAAACAGAGATTAGGAGTATTATTTACAATCTTACACAGGAGGTTTGCTTTAAAGCTAGAAGCATGAATCTTGCGGGCAGGCATCTTGCTTTGATGCTTCAGGGTTCTAACAGGTCTTATGGATCCAGCATGACTTATTATAATCACTGTACTTTAAAGAAGTATTTAAACCTTACTGATGATGTGTTTTTTGTTATTTATAATCAGCTGTATAAGAACTGGAAACGTTCGTTTAAGGTCATTCGTTATTTAGTTAGGTTATCGGACTTGACGCTTATAGACCAGCAAAGTCTGCCTTTGTTTGAGGCGGACAGGAAAAAAGAAAAGGTCTATCAGGCGATGGATAAACTGGCAGAAAAATATGGTCTTTTTACGGTGCGCTCGGGAGTGCTTATTGATACGCCAGTGTTAAGACCCGAGGTAACAGGTTATTTTGGCGACAAAGGGTACTACCTGCAGTAGTATAAGTAGAAAGCAAGCACCCCCGGGGGTTGTATTGCCATTATTGACGGGTGTTTACAACCCCCGGGGGTGCTTTGTTTTTTCATACCTTGCTATATCCGATAGTTTGACAAGTGGGGGATGTCTGGTGTATTTTTACTCCCAATCACCAGATCAGACACCCTTGGAGGTGGAGCGTGCTAACAGTAAAAGGGAAGTCTTGGTTGTCTTTGGTCTTGTTCTTTCTGTTTGTTTGTGGGTTCGCTTGGTCCTTTCAAGCTTGGCAGGAAGAACCGGCAATTCCGGTGGTAGGTGAAGCTGTGATTACTGAGGAGGTGTATGGTGACGGTTCTGCATCGCTAGGGAAATGGGTGCTAACGTACTACCCACCGGAAGTCTTCACTGTTTCAGCAGATTGTGGAAGGTGGCAAATGGCAGCCACACAACCTTTTACCCTAACGTTCTTGGGGTATAGTGAAGAGCCAGGCACCTTCCTGTTTATGTCCGAAGAAAGGGAGTTGAAGTATTATAACCGTTCCTGTTGGTACCAGGAACTTGATGATTGTACGGAAGCACCGGAGACGAAGGCATCTGTGGCATCTGTTCCAGAGCCTCTATCAGAGGAGGATATCGGAGGTTATTACTCCTTTGATTCTGACTTACTCGGTGGTACTTACAGGATAGATTCTGTAAGAAAACCCTGGGAAGCTGGTTGGCCTAAGATCAGAATTAGATCACAGGATCCGTTCAAGGTGTATGAGAGAACCACCAAACCAGAAGTGATACGAGCCTTCAAGATTGGCGAGGTTGCCGAGAGATTGATGTGGTGTGGTACTGCGCTTGTGATTGTGTGTCTTGTTCTTCTGACTGTAGCGGTTATAGTTCATAATGATTACCGCAAGAGGAGTTGACTTTGTGAGGGAGTGGGGGTGCTGTCTGCCCTCACTCTTTATTTTATTCATCTTACCTCGAGCAACTTATTTGACTGATTATATCCAGGTGTTAATTTTGATAATCTGTTTTCACTAATGACCAGCTAACCTTTAGTTTGATAAGTCTACAAACCCCCAGGGTTGGGTTTGCTAGTTTGACAGTGTGGTTGAGCAGGAGTATTTTTCTCTTACGCTCTTGAATAACCAAATGGAGGTGGAGAGGTGAGAGTCCAGAAGCTGCTTTTGGATGTAGCCAAGGTTTTGGCGGTGCTTTTACTTATGGGTTTGGCTGTTTGGGTGTATCTGGGATGGCAGGTAGAGCCGAAGCTTCCGGTACTGGGTGAGGCGACATATATTGATTCGCTGATGCCCTTGTCAGAAGATATGGAGGGAAGATGGTTCTATGAAGGCTACCCTTCGGAAGTGTTTACACTTTCGACCGAGTGGCCTCGAATGCAGATTACTGCTACCGAGCCTTTCATGCTCCCCTATTGGTCCCAAAAGCTGATTACTGCTACTGAGCCTTTCACGCCCACCTACTGGGTTCGTATGGAGATGGCTGCTACCCAGCCTTTCACGCTGACCTATCTGGGTTATACACAAGTACCCACGTCCTATCTTTTCCAGCCCCAAGAAGCAGATCCTGTATCAGAACCGCTGACTTGGGGTTGGGGTCAGGGGATCAATGAACCAAGTCCTGCCTATGAAAATGAACGTTTCGCCCATAACACCTTGCCTCCAGGAGAGGTAGGTAGTTATTACTGGTTTGATTTTGAAGCAATGGGTGGGACCTGGCAGATAAGCTCGGAAAGAAAACCCCTTGAAGATGGTTGGCCTAAGCTACGGCTTAGAAGTGATCTGCCCTTTAAGGTCTACTCCAGGGCCATTGATGAGCAAGTGATCACAGCCAATCTGATTGCATCGGTGACTTCGATAATGTGGGTAGTAGGCTATGTAGTGGTCATCTTAGCTATGCTAGCTTATATTGTCAAAGTTGTGACCGATCTGAGAAAAGAAACCCAGGCCTGAGCAAGAAAGAGTGGGGGTGCTGTCTGCCCTCACTCTTTATTTTATTCATCTTACCTCGAGCAACTTATTTGACTGATTATATCCAGGTGTTAATTTTGATAATCTGTTTTCACTAATGACCAGCTAACCTTTAGTTTGATAAGTCTACAAACCCCCAGGGTTGGGTTTGCTAGTTTGACAGTGTGGTTGAGCAGGAGTATTTTTCTCTTACGCTCTTGAATAACCAAATGGAGGTGGAGAGGTGAGAGTCCAGAAGCTGCTTTTGGATGTAGCCAAGGTTTTGGCGGTGCTTTTACTTATGGGTTTGGCTGTTTGGGTGTATCTGGGATGGCAGGTAGAGCCGAAGCTTCCGGTACTGGGTGAGGCGATATATGTGGATGAGCTGAAGCCCCTGTCAGAAGAGAAGGGGGGAAACTGGCTCTATGAAGGTTACCCTTCGGAAGTGTTCACCGTTTCTGCCGACGTGGCACAAATGCAGATTGCTGCCACCCAACCTTTCACGCTCACCTATCTGGGTTATACCAAAGTACCTGCGTCTTATCTTTTCCAGTCTGAAGAAAGACAGCATGAGGCAGAATTAGTGTCTTGGGTTCAGGAGATAAACCAGCATACGCCTGCCTGGAAGTATGAAACCTCACCTCCCGAGCCATTAACGGTTGCAGAGGTGGGTAGTTTTTACTGCTTTGATTTTGAAACTCTTGGTGGTACTTGGCAGATAAGTTCGCAGAGAAAACCCCTTGAAGCTGGTTGGCCTAAGCTACGGCTTAGAAGTGACCAACCCTTTAAGGTCTACTCCCGGACCATTGATGCGCAAGTGATCAAAGCCTATCGGATTAACTCGGTTCTTCCGAGAATACTAGTAGTAGCTGTGGTAGGTATGATTTTGTCTTTGCTAGCGGTAATTGTCATTGTTGGTACCGATCATACGGGAAAAGAAAGCAGTCAGGGAAAAGAAAACTAGCGCTAAGCAAGAAAGAGTGGGGGTGCCTGTCTGCCCTCACTCTTATGTTTAATTAGCACATTTAATAACAGGTGCGGGACCAACAGAGCCTAACTCGGAATCATTAATCGCTGAAGGTACACCCCATTTTCGACCAATGCGGTCATAGTAATCTAAATAACCAATAGTACAATTACCAAACCGGTGTTTAATTAACGTGTAACTGCCATAAGACTTATAATCAGTTTGCCGATAGCTATTATTTTGGATAATATTCTTTATTTCCAGGTACTTATTCCAAACTAGTTTGGCGCTGCCCGCTTCGTTAAACAAACCGAACTTATAAGCATTTGAGGCTTGGTCAATAGTTGTAAAGTAGCTAAGCACATTAATTTTTCGGTTATTGTGGTTGTAAGCGGCAGCTTCAACCGCCCAAATGGCTGCCATCGTGGCTTGATTGGTTTCATTTCTGGTCGTCCAAGTATCGGTAGGAGCACTGGCTCCCGTGCCTTCGGTAATCCATATTTCAGTGTTGTTTAAGCCAAAACTATCAAGTAACTCTCTGACGTAATCAGCTTTTGTGCCAAGCCAAGTATTATTAGTTTTTACCCAACTACTGCGGAAATCGTTATAAGCATGAATAGGCACCACTTCCAATAGTGACAGTTTGTTTTGTCGCTTAAGTTCGGTCAACACTTGCTTGAGGAAATCGCAATTAAATTTACCGCTGCTGCCTGTTTTGACATTACGGTTGTCATTGAAAATGTAGCAATCATCCAAAGCCAAACCAGAAATGGCCACTTTAGTTTGGGGGTTTTGGGCTTTAATGGCTTCAGCGACGGCAATAAACACATTAGCGTAACCGCTGGGGTTGCTGCCATAGCATCCACCAGCATCACCAGAGGATTTGGTGAGATCAAAATCAGCCTCATTCATAATTTCCCACGTATCCACATAAGGATGGAGCGCGACTTTTTGTTTTGCCCAAGTAGAAAATTGTTGTATTGAGGGTTGATCAGTTTTGTTACACTGCTTGTCGCCAGGCATACTAAAAGAAGGGTGCAGCGTAACTGCTATTTTTTTACCGGCTTGATTTAATTCTTTAAACAAGGGTATTTCCTGCGAACCCCAGTCATAAGGTGGTGGCAGAATGCGTGGGTGCACCCTCTCAATTGGACTTTGTTTGATTTGCTCAAGTACCGAAGCCGGTTCAACACCTAATAAACGTACACTAAATTCAGGCTGCCCTGTACTGATAGTTGGTGGTTGCTCTGGCGCGGGGGGGTTAGTTGCCGGCGGTGTTGGGGGGGTACTAGGTGGTGCAGGATTTGGCTCCTCTGGAGTACTAGCTACTTGGCAGTATTCGCTGGCATATTCGCGCCAATACTTTTCACTAAGGGCGGTTAATTGCTCTGGCTGGGAAGTAGCTTGGCAGGTGACGGTTGCTGAAGGATACACCTGGGTACCTTTGACGGTATAACCAGAGTTAAGATTAAGTTGGTAGGGACTGCTAGTGGTGGTAGACTGACCTGCTGGTGCTGGGGGGGTCGGTGCGGGATCGCTTAGCGGAACGTCACATTCACAGTAGCCGTAAAGATATTCATTCCATTCCGCCTTAGTTAAACCACTACGAACATAGGGGGTTGTTTTAGCGTAAATTGTTTGGTTTGAAGAGTATCGTGTGCAGTAAAAAGAGGCACTGGAATAAACGAGCTTGCCTGATTTGTAGTGACGTCCATAATAAGTGATGCTGTATGGACAAGTGGCTGATGCAGCTTGGCTACTTAGCCTGGTGGGTTGGTTGTTGAGAGGTATTACTATTAAAGCGGCTAGAAGGATAATAAAAAGACCCACAAATTGGGCATTTTTCTTAAGAGTTAAAACTATGGCAGGAAAGTCTAACATTTGATCTAGTTTTATAGCTATTGTATCCATAGATAAGTGTATTTTATTTTTAGTTGGTAAGCAACTTAGCAGGAGTAGGTCAGGTGGTTATGTCACCCTTCACACCAAAAGGTGGAATAGGTGCTGGGACGCTTTATGGTTGGTAGTAATTTAAAACTCTAATACCAAAACCCTAAGCTTGAGAAATGTTAAATGATGGGTACTTATTTGTCAAAATGATAAAATAGATATCATGCCCAAACATCGGTCTAAGTCCCAATTAATTGCCAGTACTTTTGTCTTGTTTATTGTCATCACCGGTTTTATTACGGCGCTAACTTACTACGTATTATTTGAAGCGGAATGGCTCATGCTTAGCGCACTGCTTGCTATCAATATGGCTAGTTTCATATGGATGGGGTTGGATAAGGGCAAAGCCGGTTGGGAGAGGGCACGGGTGCCGGAGCTGTTCTTTTATTTAGTGGCTCTCTTAGGTGGCGCTGGCGGTATCTTGGTTGGTGTTCGCTTTTTTCATCATAAAACACAAAAAAACACTTTCTTAGCTATGGTTGGTTTGATTGTGCTGATCCAGGTGCTGGGAAGTGCTTTATTTATTCTAACTAAATAGCTCAAGACAAAGTTGACCCCCCCCTCAATATTAGCAGGGGGGTCTAGCTGCGAGTCACACCGCCGGCGCAGGTGTTTCTCGTGCTAAGTAACTATGAATATAAAACAGAATTCTTAATGGCACAAGTGGTCATAGCTGCTGCAAGCGCAGAGAGAAAACGCTGCTTAAAAATGCTTGAGGATGCGCTCTAGCTCACCATCCAGAACCCGCTCTAGTACCTGAAAAGACTTATTCAACCGGTGATCTGTTATTCTGTTTTGGGGAAAGTTATAAGTGCGGATTTTTTCATTTCGCTCACCTGTGCCTACTTGCTCTCGCCTTAAGTCATCAACCCTTTGTTTATTCTGATCTTGCATCATTTGGTATAACTTAGCTGATAAAGTATTTAAGGCTTTAAGTTTATTTTGGGCTTGAGACCGTTCATCTTGGCAGGTGACAACTACTCCGGTGGGAAGATGGGTTATTCTAACGGCTGTTTCTACTTTGTTAACATTTTGTCCACCTGCGCCAGTGGCGCGAAAAGTGTCGTATTTTAGATCTTTGGGGTTGATTTCTAGGGTGGTATTTTGGCTTTGAGGTAAGACGGCTACGGTTACGGTTGAAGTATGAATTCTTCCAGATGACTCGGTTTTGGGTACTCTCTGTACACGGTGGACACCACTTTCGTGGTTTAAGCTTTTAAAGGCATCAGCGCCAACAATTTGGGCGCTAAGCACGTTGCCAAGATGGGTATCTTGGTTTTGGAAAGCCCAGCCTTTTTTGAAGGCGTATTTTTGATACATGCGAAACAATTCACTAGCAAATAAGCTGGCTTCCTCGCCACCAGCGCCCGCTCTAATCTCTAAGATAATTGTGTCTTTACAGGGAGTCACGGTTTTTATTTATCGGGGGGTAAAGAAGCGGCTTTTTTGGCAGCCAGAGCAGCTAATTTCGCTAAGTCACTGGTACCGCGCTGGTGTAATTTGGCTTTTTCTTTTTCCACCATCTCTCTTAAGGTTTTAGGGGTGTCTTTTTCAATATTTTTCTTTGCCTTACGTGTGGCTCTTTCCCGCGCTGATTTTTTGGCTAACTCCTGTTTTTTCTGAAATCTTTCCACCCGACCTTCGGTGTCAATTAATTTTTGCTGACCAGTATAAAAGGGATGACATTCCGAACATATCTCAACCTTAATTTCAGGTAAGGTTGAACCAGTGGTAAAAGTATGACCACAAGAACAAATGACTTTGGCTGCTGGATAATAGGTGGGATGTATTTCTGGTTTCATGGTTGTGTTTTCTAAGCGGCGGTATTTTAGCATTGAGGTTAATGATATGCAATGGGTGCGGTTTATCACTCCTTAATCTTGACATGATAAAAGGAAGGGGTTGATAATAAACTGTTCCTAATTAATAAATATGGCAGCAAAAAAAGCACCACGTCAGTTTTACTCGCGCAAAAAAACTACCAAAGTAGTCCAACCAAGCACCACTTTAAAAAAGAAAACTATCCGTAAGGTTTCTTCTGCGCGGAGTAGTTCACTTGCTAGCAGTTCAAGAGGTCAAAACGTGTGGCAAAAATTGAGAGCGACCTCTGTATATCCAGATTTTAGCGATTTGGATGATTTGGTACGTTTTGCGGCTTATTTTTACTTATTAGCTTTAACGCCCTTGTTGACGGTGTTGATCCAATCGGTTAATACAGCATACTCTCCGGGCAACGAGGTTAAGATTCAGTTAGCTGATAAATCCCTAAAACCGGAAGCAGCTGTGTTGGGGCAGCAGTACCCACCAGAACAGCTAATTAGAGAGCAAAGTACCCCAAGCTATCCTTTATGGCAGGTGGAGTACTCGGGCTATACTGGCTTAGCAGATTCAACAGCAGCTGATTTGATTGAAGCTGAAGTATTGGAATATCGTTTTGATGAACAACCTTTAGTGACCGTACCGATGGGGGTGAGTTGGCGGACGCTCTTGCCCGTAGAAACTGCGGATCTTTATACTTTTTATGTGGCTGCTCCCGCTACGGCTCGGGTTTATGTTGATGGGTTGTTGCTAGTTGAAAAAATTAATCCTGACGTACCAAGTGCATATAATTCCGTGCAATTAGAAGTGGGTAAACATGAAGTTAGGGTGGAGCTTGATGCTACCCCGCAAGTTGCCTCTTTCCAGTTCTTATTTTATTAACCTTTTACTTTAATATTTTACTGTGTCGGAGAGTTTTTCGTTGGTTGCTGGAACCTTGGTTATGTATTAGTACTCCCAGCGCAATAATTAAACCTCCTAGTATGAAATACCTGTTAGGGATTTCAGCTAAGAGATAGAAAGCAATAGGTATGGTAAAGAGAGGGGAAAGGTAAGAAAAAATACTGGCTTCAGAGGCTTCAGTAGATTTTAAACCATACTCATATAAGCCATAAGCTAAAACAGAGCTAAACAAGCCCATAAACAAAATCCCTGGTGCGGCTAAACCGACGTTGACTATTTGGTGACCAGTAGTAATGGTACTTTGCTCCCAAAGCGCTAACGGAAAAAATATTATCAGGCAGACGAACATGATCATGGCAGTAACGGTAAGTGGATTGTATTTATCCAATAATTCTTTGGATAAAATAACAAAAGCGGTACCCACCAGACCCGCACTGATAATGAGCAGATTACCAATTAAAGTATTGGTGGCACCCTGCTGCAAGTTGGATAGGGAGGGAATAAAAGTAAAAGTTGTGCCAAAGAGGATGATCGCTAGTCCTATTTTTTCCAAAGTTGTTATTTTATCGTGCAAAAATATTACTCCGGCGATAACGGTGAATACTGGGCTGATTGACGAGATCAGCGCTCCTTCTAAAGAGCTGGTTTTAGCAAAGCCCCAGAAGACAAAGGTGAAATGTATGGTTGCCAGTAAGCCTAGCAGAATTAAACGAGACACATCTTCCTTTTTCACAATATGGTTGTGGGTGTTACGGAAAAAGAAGGGTAGAATAAATAGACTAGCTACCACGAAGCGCCAGAAGAGGAAGGTGAATGTGGGTACATATTGCAGGGTTAATCTAATAATCGGTACCGCTGCTCCCCAGATAACAGCGGTACAGGTTAAAGCTAGTAAAGCTAAATTCCTTTTGCTCATGGTCATTATTTTGTCTTGTTTAAGTGTGGGTGCTGGCGTTTTCGCTGTCAAGTAAAACGTTTATCTGATGGGTGCTTTTTGAGATCTGCTGGAGCAATAACCCAATTGATTTTTTTCGCGGACATGCTACTATGCTCTCAAGTTTACTCGAATTATTACATGAACACGAAATTATTTAATACTATTTACGGTTTAGCTCTGCTCATTGTGGTTCCTTTAGCGGCTTTAATGTTCTTTTCCAATCGTAATTTAGCTAATAAGCATAGCGACCAAGTGGAAAAAATAACCCAACTTGAGAGTAAGGTGGGTGAAATTGAAAGTACTAACCGAGTACTAAGAAGTGAGCTGGAAGTTATAGCGCAAGGGCAGGATACAGCTAAGCCCAAAGAAGTGCCAGTAGTAACCAAAAAGGAGGCTACTGCTGATTTAGAGACGACAGATGAGGTGGATACTGTTCCTAGTGATACTGATGCTGTGTCCGTTTCGGTTTTAAATGCCCGTGGGGTGCAAGGAATTGCCGCCGAAGTTAAAGAGACCCTTGAAGAAGATGAGCGGTTTGTCATTGATAATGTTGATAACACCTCTTGGCAGGTGAACTCTTCTTTACGGGTGCGTGAGGGTTTTGAAGCAGAAGCGCAAGATATTAAAGACCTCTTAAGCGAAGACTATACTTTTGATGAGGATGCCGTTTTAACTGATGAAGATGGTGACTACGATATTATTGTCATTATCGGTCAAAACTAAAATAAGCGTTGGTGCTATTTCCCCCTGTGTTTCTATTAATCAGTTGCGGTGTTTTTTAATGAGCAGGTTAAAGCTTCTTTGGCAGTTGCTAAAAACGAGGTGATATCAGCAGGTTTAACTGTTTGTTGTTCCCCCGAGAGCATATTTCTAACGGTAACTTGACCAGCGGTGGCTTCCTTTTCTCCAATGATAATGACATTGGCGATTTGTTTTTTGTGGGCGTAAGTTAGTTGTTTGACTAGAGAGGTATTGTCTTTTAAGTAAAGTTCAGTATTTATTCCTTGTTCTCTAAGGAAGCAGGCTGTAGTAATGGCTATTTGTTCATACGTGGGGGAAGTTACGGTCACTAATACTTGGGTTTTTGCTTGTTGCGTGTGTGCTAGGTGTCTTTCTTCCAGTACATCGCATAGCCTGTCTAAACCAAAAGAAATGCCTGTGGCAGGGGTAGCTGTACCAGTGTATTGCTCTATTAAACTGTCATAGCGACCGCCTCCAGCAATGCTGCCCATTTTTGGCCATTCCACCACAACCTCAAAGATTGCACCTGTGTAATAATCCAAGCCTCGAGCTAAAGTGGGTGTAAAAACCACTGCTTTCTTGTCCACGCCAAACTGCTCTAAATAATTAATAATCATGTTGATATTGTCATTGGGTTGAGTCTGCTGGAGTAGGGTAAAAATCTTATTAATGGTATCTGTGGTTAAACCTTTGTGATTAAGTTCTGCTTGGACGGCAGTGGTTGAGGTTTTATCTAACTTGTCCAAGGTTTGCATGACTTTAGAAAAATCAGCTTCAGTTACGCCACTGTGGGAGAGGAGCTCTTTGATAATATTTCGATCGTTAATTTTGATGGTGATGTTGGTTAGGTCAAGTTGGTTTAGAACTTGAAAGACTATTGTTAATATCTCGGCGTCAGCTAGGGGTGAAGAAACACCAAAAATATCAAAATCACACTGTGTGATTTCTCGATACCTGCCTTTTTGTGGTTTATCGGCACGCCATACGCGCTGTATCTGATATCTTTTGAAGGGTTTAATGATATTGGGATTCATAGCCATAAAACGGGCTGTGGGTACGGTTAAATCGTAGATTAAACCAATTTGCCGACCACCTTGGTCGGCAAATTTATAAATTAGTTTCTCGGCTTCTGCTCCAGATTTGCCGGTTAACACTTCTTGGTATTCAAGAGAAGGGGTTTGTAGGTTAACATAACCAAATCGCTCAAAAGTACTAGTAAGTATCGTTAAGACCTTATTTCTAATGGTCATTAATTCGGGAGGATAATCTCGAAAACCCTTGAGGATTTGTGGCTTGGCTGACATAAAGTTATTGTAACAAGTTACATGAGTTTGAGCATTAGTCAGCTTATCTTTTTGGTTATAGTTTGCAGACTCTATACTTTCTTGGTGAATAATATTATGCAGCTTCTGAAAAGTGATTCTCTATGGTACGATAGGTGAACAATGAATATCACTCGTTTAGACCAATACACCTTAGTGATCAAGAGTAAAACAGGTACCATAGCCTTTGATCCTAGTAGCAAAGAATTGGCTAAAGGTAATTATCAGGTTAGTGTAATAACCCGTGATTTAGAACCAGCTTCTCGGACGCTAATAAACCAGGAAGAGGGGTACCTTGTCTTTGGACCTGGTGAGTATGAAGTCAGTGGCATGGCCATTGCTGGTTGGCGAGTTGCTATGGCGACTGTCTATGTTTGTGAAATTGAAGGACTTAACATCTGTCATTTGGGTACCTTAACAGCTAAGTTACCTTCTGCTATCTTGGAAGAGCTGGGCGCCATTGATCTCTTAATTTTGCCCCTTAATGGTAGTAAGGGTTTAGAGCCTAAAGTGGCGGTGGAAGTGATGAATCAATTGGAGCCTTGGATTGTCATTCCTTTGTATGATCAAGAAAGTGTGTTGGCTAAATTAGCGAAGGAAATAGGTGATGAGAGTTTTGCGAAAGAATCTAAACTGACGATTTCGCGTGCCACACTGCCCCAGGAAACAGAAATTCGCGTAATATCTTCATAATTATTGCTTGAAGCAATATCAAGAGGTCTAAAAAATGACGCACAAGCTACCACCGCAAGATATTGAGGCAGAAAAGTCCATTTTAGGAGCTTTGTTAATTGATAGTAACGCTATTGTTAAAATCGCTGACTACTTGTTTTCCGAACACTTTTACAAAGAAGCCCATGGCTCTATCTATAAAGCGATGGTGAAATTGTATGAAGATCGTCAACCAACCGATTTAATTACGGTGCGTAGTAAATTGGAAGACATGGGGGTTTTAAAGCAAGTAGGTGGTGCTGGTTATTTAGCGGAGTTGGTTAATACTGTTCCCACTGCAGCGCATGTGGAAAATTATGCCCAGATTGTTCGCGATTGCTTTGTGAAAAGGAGTTTGATTGAGGCTTCGGTTAGGATTTCGGAAATGAGTTTTGAAAAACGAGAGGTGAAATCAGATGAGCTGCTTGATCAAGCTGAACAATTAGTTTTTTCAATCTCCCAAAAACATGGTCTTCAACAATTCCAACCGATTAGTCGGACTTTAGAGATTTCTTTTGATCGGTTGGATGAGTTGGTCAAGAATCCTGGTGAATTGAGGGGGATTTCCACTGGTTTTAAATCGATAGACCGTTATTTAAGTGGTTTACAAGAAGGTAACATGTTGATTTTGGCAGCCCGCCCGAGTGTTGGTAAAACTAGTTTGATGTTGAATATTGCTCAATACGCCGCGGTGGTAAAAAAAGTGCCCATTGGCATTTTTTCTCTGGAAACTAGTAGTGAGCAACTTGCCAACCGTTTACTATCAGCGCAGGCGGATGTGGATGGCTGGCGAATCACCACTGGTCAATTAGAAGGCGATGATTTTAAAAGGATTGGGGAGGCGATGGGACAGTTAGCAGAATCGCCCATATATATTGATGACACTCCAGGACAAGGCGTGATGTCTATTCGTACTAAAGCCAGGCGTTTGCATATGGAGTATGGGGTTAAAGTATTTATGGTGGATTACTTACAACTGTCTCATGCCCGTAATCTAGAAAGCCGAGTTCAAGAAGTCTCGGAAATATCTATGGCTCTTAAGTCTTTAGCCAGAGAGTTGAATGTGCCGATATTAGTGTTGTCGCAGCTATCTCGAGCGATTGAACAACGAGGAGATCACCGACCCCAGTTATCTGATTTACGCGATTCGGGGTCAATAGAGCAAGATGCTGATGTGGTGATGTTTTTGTACCGACCGGATTCAGAGGAACGGGAAAATCTCAAACTACTAATTGCCAAACACCGCAATGGTCCAACAGGTGAGGTTGATTTGTACTTTAAGAGTGAACAGACGAGGTTTTTTGAGATGGATTCAGCTAGGGAGTAAGGCAGCTGGTATCAAGGTACCAGCTGCCAGGGATGACTTAATAACCCATACCACTAAGTACTTGAATGGCTTGCTGCAGTGTCAGCTTATCTCCGTTTTGGTGGGTGAAGCGGACGTTGTCTCGACCATACTCTTTGACCAATTGTCGCGCGTGTTCTCCGCTTTCAACTTGGACGACGGAAGTTGTTCTGCCAGAGGTGACTCGGGCTGACACTCTCATCACATTCATCCAGCACACTCCTTGGGTGGTAAGAGTTAGACGAGGTGATCATAGTAGTTACTGCTGTGGCTGTCAATTTTAGGTTCTGTTTGGGGTGCTCAACTTGGTTGGGTGCCGAGAGAGGGAGTCGAACCCTCATGCTCTTAACGAGCACACGATTTTGAGTCGTGCGTGTCTGCCATTCCACCACCTCGGCTTAATAATTAAAGGTAGGCTTCTCTGGTTTGCATATTTAGTGCGGTCTTATTTTAACAGATCAGCTTGTTAAATAAAGCTTGTGGGCAAAAGGGAAAAAGAGAAAAATGGTTAGAGTGTAGCCTAACTAGTGAGCAAACTAACTGGGTAGGAATAACTTAGAAGACACCATCTGGTCTAGACTGGTCTAAAGCACCGAGAGTTTAACGAAAACAAGAAAGCCGGGGGATAGTGTAATTAATAGGTGGTCACCACAATACATATTTGCTAATATCCACATGCAATGGCGATAAATGTTACCGATTTAAGACAAGGGGCGGTATACCAAGAGAACGGTGTACCGCTGCAAGTTAAAAAATATACTCATACTAAAATGGGTAGAGGTATGGCGACCATTAAGGTCAAGGTTAAAAATCTCATCACTGGATCTTTGGTTGAAAAAACCTATTCTTCTGGTAGTAAGGTGGCTGAAGCGGAAGTAATTAGACAAAAATTACAGTACCTTTATTCTGATGCCCAGAAGTCTTTTTTTATGGATAACGCTAGTTATGAGCAATTTGAGCTGCCAAGAACTTATATTGCTGAAGAAGTCTGGTACTTAACCCCGGGGACGGAAGTAAGCGTCATCATGTTTCAGGGAGAACCATTGGGGGTTGAATTACCGCTGAAAGTAGCGCTGCGTGTTACTTATGCCGAACCCAGTATTAAAGGTAATACTGCCAACACGGCACTGATGAAGGTACAATTAGAAACTGGTTTAGAAGTGATGACGCCAATGTTTGTTAAAACTGGCGATTTGGTCAAAGTTGATACCAGAACCGGGGAATATGTGGAAAGGGTGGCTTAGTGATTTATTCAGTGTTGGTGTTTCTAGTTTTGCTTATGGGTTTATTTCTGATTTGGCGAGAAGCAGGCAAGGCTAGTTTTTCACAAGAGAAAATATTTGATCTGGTTTTTGTTATTGGTCTGGGAGTACTTATTATTTCTCATCTGCTCTATGTTTGGTGGGTAGGACCTTTCTCGGTAGTTAATCTGATTTATTTTTGGCACACGGGTCATTTGTTTTTTTCTGGTCTAATTGGGGGTTTAATTATTTGGTGGCTTTTAATTAGGAGAGTAGCCTGGACGTTTGCTGAAAGCGGTGACTCCTTAGTTCCGGGTATATTGTTTATTCATGCGCTGGTGCCTTTGGTTGGGGTAATGGTTGATCAAGACCACGACACCTCAATAATGGAAGGCTTCTTTTGGTTGTTGACTTTTTACTTAGTGGTTAATCGGCAAAGGTACTTGCCCAGCTTTGTTCATATTAAGGGGCTCTTACTGCCTGGGTACTTAATCCTGGTTAGTTCTTTTTATTTAATCCTAAACAGACTAGAAGGATTTCTTATTAAGCAGGAAAAAGGACTGGCAGTTGCTGTTTTAGTTCTTGGCGTGGTAGGATTTGGGCAGCGCGTTGTTACAATCAGGTCAAGAAAAACAACCGAATTAACATTAGACCTGACTTTTAAGAGAAGACAACGCCGGAGAGCACTTGTAATGAAATCATTACCAAAAATGCCAACTGTTCTACCCCGTCAATTTATTAAACGGATGCATCTAAAACTTATTAGGCGGGAGAAAAAGATACAAGAAGAACTAAAGTTATTAGAACGGGAAGACCCGGCACAGGATGTTGATCGTGCTGACAATCGGGCCGAGATTGCTTCGGCAGCGAGTACGGAAGCTTTAATAAATATTATCGACTGGCAAAAAAAGTTCTTGCGTAAATCTTTGAAAAAAATCCATGGTGCTTTGAAGAGGATTAAAGAGGGAACCTATGGTTTATCAATTAAATCGGGTTTACCCATACCCCGTGAACGCTTGGAAGCTAACCCCGACGCTGATTTGACGGTAGAAGAAGCAGCCCAAGCCGAAACAACAGAAACCAACATTCCTCCTCTGGAGAGAATCAGTTAACGCCAGTTTAGCTTTCAGCTGACGTACCGAGAGGGGGAACACTCCTATTATGTCAATAACTAATAAAGCGACCAACACACTTTTGTCACTGGTGTATGAGGACGAAGAACTGCTGGTGATTAATAAACCAGCTGGGTTGGTGGTTAATACTACCGATACCAATAAAGCTATTAGTCTGCAGAATATGCTGGAAGCGCGTTTGGGAATTAGCCAACCCCTGCTGGGTATTGGTGGTCGGGCTGGCATAGTCCACCGGTTGGATAAGGAGACTTCCGGTTTAGTGCTGGTGGCCAAAAACCAAGAAGTCTTTGCTTTTCTACAACAACAATTTAAAGCAAGACAGGTAGTAAAAAAATACCTGGCTTTGGTGCATTCAGAACCACCCAGCCAAAAGGGTATAATTGATGCGCCTCTGGCTCGTAACCCCAAAGTGCGGCATAAGTTTGCGGTAGTGGTGGGAGGAAAAGAAGCCCAAACCTATTTTGAGGTGATGGCTTCTTTTCGGAGACCGCAAACGCAAGAGAAATTTACTTTGCTGTTAATTACCCCCCATACTGGTCGAACACACCAAATAAGAGTCCATTTAACCGCCATGAATACACCCATCGTTGGTGATTCTTTGTATGTGGGCAGAAAAAGATTGAAAACTGACCACGACTTTTGCCCCCGATTATTTTTACATGCTCAAGAGATAACGCTTAAGCTACCCAGTCAAACAAAGACCACCTTTCTCGCACCTCTGCCGACGGAGCTTCAGCTAGTACTGGACCGGTTAGATAAATTACCGGTAGTGATAACCCCATAATGACGGTTAAAAGAAAACGGTTTATTAAAATTAATACCGGTTTTAAGTGTGAACAGTGCGGGTTTCAGGTAACTCCTCATCCGGCGGGTTCTTGCCGGAATCATTGTCCGGTTTGTTTATACTCTAAACATTTAGATGGCACTATTCCTGGTGATAGGCTTAACGTTTGTGGTGGGTTGATGGTACCAGTAGAGGTGGTGACCCAAGGGGATAAGGTTATTATTGTGCATCGTTGCAACAGTTGTGGTTGGAAAAGAAAAAACAAAAGCGCTCCGGATGATAATGAGGCGGTGTTAATTGAGTTGGTTAAACAGAGCTTAAGGGCTTAAATTATTAAGATACTTGCTCTCAAAACGGTACTTACCAGTTGGGTTGGGGGGCTTAAGACTCTAATGTTAATATGGGTAGCTACTGGCTTGGCTGCAGGAAATAAACAGACTTCACTTACAAGGGGAGGGTGGTAAATGGCTATCTAGCTAGTGATCTGGATTCACTCATCAAGAAGCTAAGGCGGCTGGGTTTGTCGAGCAGGAGCAAGCTGATGCTGGAGTGCTAGTGGCAACCTCGCCAAATGAGGCGCGAAAATTGGTGGAAGTGACTGTTTTGGCGCAGATGGCTATGCTTAATGACGAACCGGGTCCGTACAGGCATACGAGCAGAGGTTTTTGGTATCGTTTGTTGTCACCAGAGGAACGGTTAGTAATTATGCCTATCCACCCAGAAAAATAATACCGTGACTTGATGAGGGCACGAGACTTGCTACCGCTTGTCCTTAGAAGACACTATGTGGCGGCGTTAGCTTAAAGTCACCAAGCAGCTCACGTGGGCAGGCAGGTACTGCCTACCCACCAGATCCTCCCGAAAAATATTAACTGGTGGACAATCCAATAGTAATTCCGCTATTATTAAATTAATGCCCAAACCAAAAACCTATAGGCGTAATAGTCGTGCTAAAAAGCGCGTTTCTTTAGCGACTCCCTACCGAAGTAGTAAAAAAAACCACATTCTTAAGCAATTGCAGCGTCGGTTTCGTAATTTTGCCTTGGGTTTAATTGTCGTTATTGCCACCTTGTTTTTATTTGTTTTACTTTCGGTATGGCAGTTTTTACGAACTCCTTTAGTGGAAGCGAGTGAGGTTATTTTGCCAGAGGGCAGGTTTGATCAAGAAAATCGTTATACCGTCATGCTGTTGATGCTAGATGACTTATCAGCGCAAGTACCTAGAGTTGAATCCATAAACCTCTTGAGTATTAATCCCGTAAATGCTACCGCGGCGATGGTTAGTATTCCTAATGATCTAGACATGTCTGAACTAACTGATTTGGGAGAGATTAAGCTGTCCTCGCTTTATGCTTTGGGTGGTATGACAAGAGAGCAGCAAAATGGCTCTATTCCTTTCATGGCAGAGACACTTAGTAAAGCCTTAGCAGTGCCAATAGATAAATACCTAATGACTGACCAGTCGGGGATGAAGGCTTTTAGCCAGGTGCTTGAGCAGAAATTAGACTGGGGATCTTTTGATGAGTTATTTTCTTTGTTTAATCTCTCTTCTGTTTGGTCGGTTGCTGGTGTTTTTCGTGAATACGTGAAGTCCGATTTTACTACGGCGCAAACAATCACTTTGGTTAAATTCTTATTTAATGTTAGAGAAGATAAAATTCAGAAGATAGAATTATCGGCTGGCGATATTGATAATCATTTGACCTTGGCCAGTCTTTTTGGGGATCACTTGGTGGATACCCGTTTATACGAAGAGCGTTTATCAGTTCAGGTTCTGAATGGTACGGTGGTTAGTGGCGTAGCTGGGTTGGTTAGTCGTTATATTGAAAATATGGGTGGTCGGGTAGTGGGTATGGGCAATACCAGGGAACAGGATAGTGAAAATAGCTATATCTTAGCCAGAAATCCGGAAGCTTATTCCGTGCGCCGACTGTCTTGGTTGTTTAATATACCAGAAATACGAGAATACAGTGATACTTATGGCATTCGTGATCGGGCTGATATTACTATTGTGATTGGTCTTGACTTGGCTCGTGAGTTGTGATAAAAAGGAATCCGTCTCTCTCTCTCCTTTCAAGGGGCAGTTCAATGAACTAACCCTT
This sequence comes from uncultured Candidatus Saccharibacteria bacterium, assembly GCA_964592525.1. Classification (GTDB taxonomy): domain Bacteria; phylum Patescibacteriota; class WWE3; order CAZQFB01; family CAZQFB01; genus CAZQFB01. The sequence continues at coordinate 28,797 of CAZQFB010000002.1, forward strand.
GCGAAAACACCTCGCTTTTGGCGGGGAGTTTTCGTTATTAAGGTTTTTCCTTTAATGTTCGTGGTTTATCTTTGATACAATTCCTATTATGGTAGAACAATTACCTCTTTTGGTCTTGTTTGTAATCTTACTTTCTTTTTACTTAGCAGTTCGTGCGGCAAGGATAAAAATGGAAGAGAAGAACCCTTCTACGTTTGAAGTAACCTTCTTCAAAATTCGTGTACCTAAAGGTAATACTAAACAGTCATTATCGGCGGAACAGATGTTTGCTTCACTTCACGGTTTGTTGCGGGAAAAAGATAGCATTCAAGAGCATATCAGCTTTGAAATTGAGTCTAGTGAAAACGGCATTAATTTTTATGTGGTGGCACCCAATGTGGTGAAAGAATTTGTGCTTGGTCAGATCTATGCTCAATACCCGGACGCCGAAATTAAAGAAGAAAAAGATTATGCGCAATTAGCTTCTGCGGAAGGAGTAGCTATTAGTGGAGCACGGATAACACAAGCTAAAGACTATTATTTTCCTATTCGGACCTTCCGAGATTTTGATGTGGATCCTTTGGCAGCAATTACCGGATCTTTTGCGGAGATGAGTCGCGGGGGTCGGGTGTGGTGGCAGATTATCGCTAGACCTCTTCCAGATAAGTGGCAGGAGGCGGGTCATGAATATGTGGCTGTGCAGAGAGGCGAGAAGAAACCTGCCGTCAAGTTAAGCCTCAAAATCTTAATGGAAGAAGTGCGTAAAGAGATAGTGGTTATCTTCTCTTTCATCGTGAAAAATATTTTGTATGGACCACAAACGAAAGAAGAGGAAAAAAAGAAAGAAGAAAAAACCATAGAGGGGATGAAAAAAGACACACTCTCGTTAATAGAGCAAAAACTGACTAAATTAGGTTTTGAAGTGCATATGCGGGTGGTGGCTATTCATCCAGATGAACTAACAGCCAAAGATTATGTGAAAAGGGTTAATGCGGCTTTGCGTCAATATGCAGCAGCCAATGTGAATAGTTTTAAAGCAGAATTTGCCGAGGATACCACGAAGTTTTTAGAACATTACCGCCAACGCCAATTTCCAGCCACATCAAAATTGATATTAAATACCGAAGAATTAGCATCCATCTACCATTTCCCAAATGAAACGGTGGAAACCCCAGCGATCTCGTGGGCTCCCGCTAGACATGCAGAACCACCCCTCAATTTACCTATTAGAGAATGCACTTACTTTGGCAAAACAACTTACCGTGATAAGTTGATTACCTTTGGGATCAGAAGGGAAGATCGACGGCGTCACATGTACCTAATAGGGAAAACGGGTACGGGTAAAACGACGGTATTTAAAGCGATGATTAAACAGGATATGGATAACGGTGCGGGTTTTGCCGTGATTGATCCCCATGGACAATTGATTGATGAGTTGTTGGAGATGGTACCTGACCATCGTTTGGAGGATGTGGTTATTTTTGATCCGTCTGATACCACTAAACCGGTAGCCTTGAATTTGTTAGAAGCAAACACTGAAGATGTGGGACAGAAAAATTTGTTGGCTTCGGGGTTACTGATGGCTTTTAAAAAGAACTTTGAGTATTCATGGGGACCTAGACTAGAGTATTTGTTGAATAATGCCATTTTAACTCTGGTGGGGGTAGATAAAACGACACTGCTGGGTATCACGCGCTTGTTAAGTGATAAAAACTACCGCAAGTATATTACTTATAAGGTGAAGGACCCAATATTAGCTGATTTTTGGGATAATGAGTACACTGAATTTCAACAGTCGCGTATTGCTACCGAAGCGGTAGCACCAATTCAAAATAAAGTGGGTCGGTTTTTAGCTTCTTCAACGATTAGAAACATTTTAGGTCAAGCTCATTCCACGATTGATTTTGACGACATTATGAATAGTGGCAAAATGTTATTTATCACCTTATCTAAAGGCAGAATCGGTGAGGACAATGCTAATTTACTAGGTAGTTTATTGGTTTCACGTTTAAACTTTTCTGCAATGCGTCGGGTAGATATACCCGAAGAGCAGCGTCGGGATTTTAATCTTTATGTGGATGAGTTTCAAAACTTTGCTTCCGGTGATTTTGCTTCCATATTATCAGAAGCACGAAAATATAGATTGAACCTACATCTTACTCATCAGTATACCAAACAACTACCCGAGGAAATATTAGATGCTGTGGTCGGTAACGTGGGTACTTTAGTGGCTTTAACCCTAGGCGCTCCGGATGCATTAGCGCTGGAAAAAGAATTTGAACCTGTCTTCACGGCTAATGATCTTATCAACTTGGAAAAGTACCAGTTTTATACTAAATTAATGATTGATCAGACCTCTTCTTTGCCTTTTTCAGGGATTACTATTCCTCCGCAAGAGTTTGAAGTGTTAACCGGAAACAGAGATAAAGCGGTGCAAAAGAGTCGAGAAAAGTATGGTCGTGAGAGAGAACAGGTGGAAGAAATTATTAAGCGCTGGCGAGTGCGCAACTTTGATTTGGGCATGGCCAAAGCGGAAGAAATAGTAGCTAATAGAGAAGGGAATTAGTGATGAAGGATACGCAAGTTAATGAGATTTTATCTTTAATAGAAGAAGCGGAGAAAGCTTTAAAAAAATCAAAAATGCTGATGACTTCGGATAGTCAAAAAATAAGTGGTGCTACAACTAAAGAGGCACCAAGCCAAGAAGCCAGCACGGAAGGTGTGTTTATGGGTGATTATGTTTTGCTATCTACGGGGAATAAATTGAAAATTGCCGAGTCTTATGCAGCGCGTACTAATTTGGTGGTAGGGGACATTTTGGTATTGGAATCTCGTGAAGGAGAGCAGGGGAGGTTTAATTTAAAAGAGCGGGTTCAGAGAACATCAGCCAAAGCGACTTATACGTCTAAAGGAGGTCAACCTATTGCTAAAATAGGAGCGAAGGAGTATAAAGTACCCCAAATCTCGGTAGAGCATTTTAATTTAAAGGAAGGGGACGCTATTACCATATTATTACCAGTTGCCGGTCAAACTAATTACGCCCCAATTGAAAGTAAAATAAACGTTTCAGTTAAAGAAGCTGTCTCTCCTCCCAAAGAACCCAGCAGCGCACCCGCAGGAGAGAAAAGAGGTGCGGAAAAAATGGTTGACGAACCCCAAGTAGTCAATTCAGATGATCCGGGGAGAGTTTTAGAATATTATGATTTAAGGTAACCAGGCTTTAAAGTAATAAAGGTTAGGAACGGTTATGAGTGGACATTCAAAATGGTCAACGATTAAAAGAAAAAAAGAAGCAAAGGATGCCAAAAAAGGGGTGGCTTTTACTAAGGTCGCTCGTTTACTTACCGTGGCAGCGCGTGATGGTGGCGCTGATGCTTCTAGTAATGCTTCTTTGCGTTTGGCTCTGGAAAAAGCCAAAGCGGTTAATATGCCTAAAGACGTGGTGAAAAGAGCTATTGATAAAGGGGCTGGTGGAGAAGCAGCCGCGCTTCAAGAAATTACTTTTGAAGGTTATGGTCCGGGAGGAGTGGCGATCTTGGTGGAAGTGGTTACGGATAACCGTAATCGTTGTGTGGCCGAGGTGAGATCTGTTTTTAATAAGTTTAGTGGTTCTTTGGGGGAGACTGGTTCAGCAGCTTATATCTTTCCTAGTAAAGATAAACCTACTTTTAGAATACCGCTTCAGGATAACGAACAAGCTTCTTTAAGCCGATTATTAAATACATTAGAAGAGTTGGATGATGTTCAGGAAATTTATACTAATCAGGCGATAGAATGAAGCTGGGGTTTTGGAATAAACGACAGCAATTTATTATCGTGGTCTTGTTAGAGTGGTTTTCCTTTTATCTCTGGCGTCAGGTTAACCCCGAAGTTTATTTCTCCTACGGTGGGTTATTTATTCTCGGTGCTCTTATCTTAATTGTATTTGCCTTGCGGGAGAATATGCAAGGGATGAGGCGCTTTATGTTACCGGCGTTACCTTTAAGCTTATATGTGGCAACATTATGCTTATTAACAACTTTAAGTATTGGCTCACCGCTGTGGTACTTGGTGTGGGTAATATATTTACCCTTTTCCTATATTGCTTTATTATCTGTTAATATTTTTGGGGTGGCTTCTAGGAGGGAAGAACGTTCTATTCCTTTATTAAGAGCGGCGCACACGACTGCCTTTATTGATACTGTGGTAGTGGGCTTTATTTTTTACAGTTTTATTTATAACTTACCTTTACTACTGTTTACGCAATTAAGTTTAGTTTTTGGCGTAACTGTGCTTTTAGTGTTTAATTATTTCTGGACGTTAAGCTTAGAAGAAAATGTAAGATGGACCTACCTCGCATTAGCTATTATCGCTGCTCTGCTCTTAACCCAAGCAGCTTTAGTGGCTAGCTTTTTTCCGCTTAAGTTTTCAACTCGTGGTTTATTACTTAGTACCATTCTTTATTCCTTGGTGGGTGTGGTGCGCTATCGAATCATAGGGGAGCTGACGAGTAGAATTATGTTGGAATATGGCGTGGTGATTTTGCTTGTATTGGGGTTGATTGCGGCTTTTGATTAAGGGTGAAGATCAAAGTAGCTTAGCAAGCAAAACCGTTGTACGACATATGGGGTCTGATACTATGTGGGGGGAGAGAGCAGTATAAATCTTTATTTTTAAAACAACCTTCCGATATTAATACGTATTTACTTGACTTAAGTGAAAAATGGGGTGGGGGAGTGGGGGGGGGAAGGGGTTTTGTCCAAGATTGCGGACAAATATAGCAAAATGGTAGGGTGAGTGATAATAGTCCTGTAGTACTAAATAAATACTATGGGTTATACGACGTGTGCTCAACACTGTGGATAAATAAAACCCGAAGCTCTTTTTTGCGCTGTCCTTATCATTAGTAAAATATAAGTGTGTTATATATACTCTGTGTTCTTTCTCCCTTCTTTAAATAATATGTTTTTGCCTTTTTACTTATCCAATAAAAATATATTTTTTGTAAACTCCCCTTTTGCTCAAATTTTATAGTGGCAGCAGATGTTTAAATTAACGGCATACACTAATTACCTTGTCGCTGCGGTCATTAAGCAACACGAGCTCGCTAGACGCGTTTTAAGCGACTTTATATAAAAAGTAATATATTCAATCAGCGCTTGTTTGATATTTATGTACCCCAAACGGTGTGCAGCTTTGGTAGTGTTAAGTTTATCTCGGTTGGTTTGTTTGCTGTTAGTTTTGCTTAATATATTTTAGCAGCTGCGACTTAAACAACAGAAACGATTTTGACTTAGCAGATTATTGATGTTTAAACCAAACATAAATGTCTCGTTATTGTGTCGTACAACCAGGTGTGGTTTGGGGGTTTGCCATAAATAGTAAATTACTTAAGAGGATGTAGCCTTTCTAAACCTTACCAGGCAATTATCCGACCTTTAGCCAACGCCCACCTCTTTTTTCATAACCACCTTGGGATTATTAACTTGGTAGTCTTAAACCCCACATGGGTCGTATAATATACATTGCACGACGTAATATTGGGGTTTGTTTTGGGCTGCCCTTTATATTACTGCAACTGTAACTAATAATACCCTTTTCATGTAGCGTAAATATCAAAATGAAAAATAAATCTGAAAATAGGTAATATTTAAATGGATATGGGAGAACCATGAACAAATATGATAAGAAATCAGTTAAATTAGAGTAATTACATTTACGCTCCCCTATTCTCTTGTCTGGAATTAAAAAAGATTAGGCTCGCTACGAGCAATCGCAACTTAGCGAGCCTATTTATTGGGCCTTCTCCTGGTGCTTTGACCGAATCGGTAAAGTTGGTTGGGATCTATTAAGGCACTTTGCCAGTTTTGCACCTTTTTGAGAATGGCGCCGTATAGCCTGGCTTCTCTAAGATCAGCTTGATCAAGATCTGCCCCGGTCAAGTCCACCCAGCACAATTCTGTTTGGATACACAGGGCACCGATGAGAGTTGCCTTTATCAGATCGGCCCCACCTAGCATAGCTTGGCTAAGGTCCGCTCCAGTAAGGTTGGCTTGGGTGAGGTTAGCTCCGTTTAACCTTGCCTTACGGAGATTGGCCCCAGTTAGATTTGCACCAACTAGGCTAGCCTGACAAAGGTCAGCCTCGTGCAGGTCAGCCTCGCTCAAGTCAGCCCCCCGCAGGTCAATTACTTCGTCTGGGTGCTTCTGCCTCCAAGCTTGGATCAGAGGTGCTAAGGGTTCCCCTCTAGCGTGTGCCTCGCGAAGAATATCCTTCAGTGACTCTGCCACCTTCTCCCCCCTGTGGTTTTATTCAGCGGATAATGGTGGGATTGTAGCACTAGGCTAACACGAGGGCAATTTGGGGTAAGTAAAAAGCCCGTCGGTTGCTAGCCAACGGACCTTGCTCTCTCACTCTGAATTAGCTTCTTGGAAACGCTTGCGGTTGGTTCTGCCCATTTGGGCTACTTCCCACCCGCTAAACCCTGCCAACAGGGATCCGCCCATCTTGGCACCGGTGAAGATGGTGTCCTCATCACCCCTCGCCCCCCACAGGTCAGCCCCGGTCAGGTCAGCCCCGGTCAGGTCAGCCCCGGTCAGGTCAGCCCCGCTCAGGTTAGCTCTCCACAGGTCAGCCCCGGTCAGGTCAGACCACCTCAGGTCAGCCCCACTCAGGTCAGCCCCGGTCAGGTCAGCCCCGCTCAGGTTGACTATTGCTTCAGGATGCTTCTGCCTCCAGGCTTGGATCAGAGGTGCTAAGGGTTCCCCTCTAGCGTGTGCCTCGCGAAGAATATCCTTCAGTGACTCTGCCACCTTCTCCCCCCTGTGGTTTTATTCAGCGGATAATGGTGGGATTGTAGCACTAGGCTAACACGAGGGCAATTTGGGGTAAGTAAAAAGCCCGTCGGTTGCTAGCCAACGGACCTTGCTCTCTCACTCTGAATTAGCTTCTTGGAAACGCTTGCGGTTGGTTCTGCCCATTTGGGCTACTTCCCACCCGCTAAACCCTGCCAACAGGGCTCTGCCCATCTTGGCACCGGTGAAGATGGTGCCCTCATTACCCCGCGCCCACCTCAGGTCAGCCCCCCTTAAGTCAGCCTTGCTCAGGTTAGCCCAGCTCAGGTCAGCCTGCCTCAAATCAGCCCAGCTCAGGTCAGCCTGCCTCAAATCAGCCCCGCTCAGGTTAGCCCAGCTCAGATCAGCCCAGCTCAGGTCAGCCCCGCTCAGGTTAGCTTTCCACAGGTTAGCCCACCTCAGGTCAGCCTCCCACAGGTCAGCCTTGCTCAGGTTAGCCCTCCGCAGGTAAGCTCCAGTCAGATCAAGCGGTACTTCTGGGTGTTCCACTTCCCAGGTTTGACGAGCCTTTGCCCAGGTATCAGCTCCCTGTAGTAGTGCTTGCACCAACCCAGTATCAGCCACTTTCTCCCCCTTGTGGGTATAGCCAACGGATAATGGTGGGATTGTAGCACTAGGTTAACACGAGGGCAATTTGGGGTAAGTAAAAAGCCCGTCGGTTGCTAGCCAACGGGCTCATAGGCTAGGGTTTGTTCGCGTTTATCAGCTTGAAGATTACTACACCAAGCCAAGAGCTGAAAATAAGTAGTAGGGCTAGCAGTGTAATCATGCTAAGGAGAGATACTTCCACCAACCCTAAGCTGTTGATAAGTATCTCCACCAGCCCACCAACAAGCAGTTCCAGCAACCCTAGGGTGAAAATGAATGCCATTCCTGCAAAAAAAAGATAGCGCTTGAGGCTGTACGTTCTATAATCAGCCCAATAGGCGTTCAGCACCGCACCTAAAAGACAGCATACCGTAAGCCAAGACTGTGAGCTTTCGCCTCTGCCTAGTGGCAACATCCCCTTCTCCTTTGCTTGTTATTAGCACTTGCTTACACGTTGACTTTAGTTTTGTGTTTGTGCTGTTACCCTAGTTAGCTTCGTGTTTGCCATTTTACTCTTTTTTAGTGGACTTTGCTTTTAAGCGATAGCGGATATTGGAAAATGATTGCATCTCTACCTCCTGACCTTTATACTTAGTATGTCGCACATTATAACCTGCCTATGGATATTGCGGAACTAGTTACTGACTATCTTGAATATTTGGAGCTGGAACGTAACCGCTCTAAAAAGACCCTGATCAACTATGATCATTACTTGCGCCGCTTTAGTGCCTTTTGTGCTACCCGACAGGTTAAAGCTTTAGCCGAGATTGATCTAGAGTTGGTACGCGCTTATCGCCTTTATCTAAACGAAGCGGATGAGCAAGGCGAACCAAGGCTTAAAAAAATCACCCAAAACTACCACCTGATCGCGCTACGCAATTACCTTAAATATTTAGCCAAAAAAGACATCCCCACCCTTTCGCCCGAGAAAATTGAATTAATGGAGCCGGAAGCGAGAGAAATAAGCATTCTTAGACTAGATCAATTAGAGGATCTGTTAACCAAACCCGACCGCACGACTCTAAATGGCAAAAGAGATAAAGCGATTTTGGAAGTACTCTTTTCTACTGGTTTGCGGGTTAGCGAATTGGTTGGCTTGAACCGTAGTAGTATTGACTTGGAAAGACGTGAGTTTAGCGTGGTGGGTAAACGGAGGAAGCGCCGAGTGGTGTTTTTGAGTCGGCGTGCTGCCGAGTACCTCACCGAGTGGCTGGAGGCACGAAAGGATAATTTTGAGCCCTTGTTTATTCGTCTTAAAGGTAAAAGAACCAAAGCCGACCCTTTGGGTTCTGACTTACGTCTTACCCCACGGACAATCCAAAGAATTGTGCGCAGATATGCCACTATGGCGGGGATTGTCTCTCCGGTCACGCCTCATACTTTAAGGCATTCTTTTGCCACCGATTTGTTGCTAGGTGGAGCGGATGTTCGAGCGGTGCAGGAGCTTTTGGGGCACGAAAGTATTACTACTACGCAAATTTACACCCATTTTACCAACAAAGAATTACGCGAAGCCCACGAAAAGTACCACGCGACACGGCAAACCACTTAAACTCTATTTTTGTTATCCTTATTAATCTGTGCTAACATGTGTCCACCGCTTTTCCCAACTAGGAGACCCAGCATGGCATATGTCTATTGTTTAGCGGTGTCGCAGACTGAAAGACCTCCAAGCTGGATCAACATCCGCAACAATTCTCGGATTGCCTTAGCTAAGAACTACTCGGAGCTCTTACATTTACAGGCGATATTGTCGCCGGTACGGGATTTCCAGTTGGCTTACTATGATGAGTCTGGTAATCAGCTTAAGGGAGATCCGGGATCTTTTGCCAACCGGGTAGTGCAAGTAGATAGGGATGATGGTGCTCATTGGTATTCAACGATCGCGACTTGCCTTAAAGGTTTAAGGCGCTTGTATCCTCAAGCTTCACATCAACAGATTGGGCAAGACCCAGCCGTGAAGCTGTATCTTGCGGTTATGGATCTAACGGTAGGTCTAACGGAAGCCACCTATCAGGAAGCTTACTTATGGTTAGGTGGTTGTTACGATAGCTCTATCTAAGCGAGAAACCGGTACACAAAAACCCCCACGCTAAAAGCGTGGGGGTTCTTATATTATCACCTGACTCTGTTAACTAAGTTCATCTTCATCGTCGTCTAGGTCGTTGTCAGAGTCGTCATCTTCAAAATCAATGTCATCATCATCATCATCTTCTGGGTCTTCAGCTGTGTCAGTCTCTTCGCCGTCTGCTTCTAGTTCGTCATCCTCACTTTCAAACATCTCATCATCCATTAAAACACACCCCCTTTCAGGAGTAATATTATTTAATGTGTGAAAGGTAATAAAAAAAAGTCTTTTGGTCAAGTTTTTTGTGGGGGTAATAATAAGTTACTACCCCCACGAAGACAACAAGTTCAAGGTGGTGCCTGCAGACCTCTTTTAATGCGGTGCGCACAAGGTCCACACAAATGTATTTCATGCTTACTCTCCCCTAAACCACATTGATTGGGGCAGCGTGTGAGGACTCCTCTACCCTGGTGGCGGATCTGCCCCTCACATCGGTGGGGACAAGTGCTGCTTGAAGGTCGGAAGGTCCTTTCTTTTAATGCTCGTGCTTCCCTTTGCCAATGATCCAGGCTGTAGCGATCACTCATTTCCTACTCCTTTTTGGATTGGGAAAATGGAAAGTTAGACCACACTTACAACATTGATAACTAATGAGCCTTTCACCCCGGTAGTTTTTGATTGAGGTTGGTTTAACGAGGAATCTTTTACCACCACAATAACAGACCCGTTGCTGCTCCTCTGACAGTTGCTTTAGCACAACCCACCTCCTACAGTGTTGTCGGTTGCGGCTATTATATACTAAAACATGCTAATTAAAAAAGTAGTCCCCCTAGTGGTGAGGGTTTACGCAGCAATGGTCGCGGCATTGATGGTTTCTGCAAGCTCGCCATCTTCTTGATCAATGATAGTAATAGCGGCAAGGTTATCTCTGGCACTTAGATTAATCAGTTTCACGCCTTGCGTGGCGCGACCAAGAATGGAGACCTGTTTGATTGGTACCCGTACTACCTGACCTTCACTGGAGGTCATCAAGACGTCAGCCTTTAAGTTAGTGACCATCCGGGCAGACACCAAAGAGCCAGTTTTGTCATTGATTCTAGCAGTTAAAATCCCCGTACCTCCCCTCTTTTGTAGCGTATATTCTGTTAATTTGGTTAACTTACCATAACCCTTTTTACTCACCACCAATAAGTGGGCAGCCAGATCAACCACCGCCATGCCAACGACCAGGTCTTCGTGTTTTAGTCTAATACCACGTACCCCGCTAGCACTGCGCCCCATGGGGCGTAAGTCCTTTTCCCCAAAACGGATGGACATACCTTTAGCGGTGGTTAGTATTATTTCATTACTACCACTGCTCCAGTGTACCCAGCTTAACTCATCATCAGCTTTCAGGCGGATGGCGATTTTGCCACTTTTTCTGATGTTGTCAAATTCGGCTAAAGCCGTCCGTTTAACATTGCCTTTTTTCGTAGCAAAGATCAGGTATTTAGCAGTGTCGCCTTTTTGCATCTTCACAATACTTTGCGGTCGTTCGCTGGAGAGGATGTCAATCACATTAACCAGCGCGGTGCCTTTAGCGGTGCGAGAAGCTTCGGGTATTTCATGAACAGAGATGGAATATACCTTGCCACGATTGGTGAAAAAGAGCAATTTATCATGGGTGTTAGCATAGACAATGCGTGAGACCACGTCTTCTTCTTTGGTTTTCATACCCTTAACCCCTTTACCCCCCCTCCCCTGGGTTTTGTAGGTGGAGACATTTAACCTTTTGATATAACCACTTTCGGTCAAGGTAACAATTACATCTTCTTCTGGTACCAAGTCTTCATCACTTAACGTTTTCAGACCCCTTTTATAAACTTTCGTTCTTCGCTCGTCACCATATTTATCTTTTAATGCCGCTAACTCTTTGCTAATCGTGTCTAATATTTGTTGCGGAGAGCCTAACAGTGCTTGGTAGTTGGCAATTTTGTTTTTGATGTCAGCCAATTCGTCCTTAATCTTTTGTTGCTCAAGCGCGGCTAATTTTCTAAGCTGCATATCTAAGATCGCTTGGGCCTGGATCTCGGTGAGCTTAAACTTGGTCATCAAATTAGTTTTGGCTGTTTCCGCGTCTGGACTCTTTTTAATAGTGTCAATCACCGCATCCAAATGATTGAGTGCGATCATTAAACCTTCTAAAATATGTTCGCGTTCTTTAGCTTTCTTTAGTAAATATAACGTTCGTCTGATGGTGACTATTTGCCGATGTTTGACAAATTCAGTCAAAATCTGCTTGAGGGTTAAGATCTTTGGTTCGCCATTGACTAGGGCAACAAGATTGGCATTAAAACTTTTTTCCAAATCCGTGTGTTTATAAAGTTGGTTAAGGATTCTTTGCGGGCGAATGTCACGTTTTAGCTCTATTACCATTCTAATGCCGTCACGATTAGACTCATCTCGTAAATCAGAAATGCCTTTGATTTTCTCTCTTTTAACCAAATCAGCAATCTTCATGACCAAGTTAGCTTTATTAACTTGATACGGTAGCTGTGTGACCACAATTTGCATCTTCCCCCCTTTAATTTCTTCGGTTTCCGCAATACCCCGGATGATGATACGACCCTTACCAGTAGTGTAAGTGTGAACAATTTCATTAACATCGTAAATATTTCCCCCAGTGGGGAAATCGGGTCCTTCCAGGTGTGCCATTAGCTCTTCAATGGTGATTTCCGAGCTGAAAGATATCTCGGGAGCAACTCCTTCCGCCAAAGGTTCACTAGTCTCTCCGTTAGCAGGTAAAATTGCCTTTCCTTTCTTGATTAAAGCGATAGTGGCATTAATGATCTCATTTAAATTGTGGGGAGGAATGTTCGTGGCCATACCCACAGCGATGCCAGACGAGCCGTTGACAAGCAGGTTTGGAAACAACGCTGGTAGAATTGTTGGCTCTTCGGCTTCACCGGAATAATTACTTCTAAAATCAACGGTATCTTGGTTAATGTCTGCCAACATCTCGGAAGCTATTGGGGCTAAGCGACATTCGGTATAACGCATGGCGGCGGGGCTGTCACCATCAATGGAACCAAAGTTGCCCTGACCGTCAATGAGCGGAATGCGTAAAGAAAATTCTTGGGCCATGCGCACCAAAGTGTGATAAATGGCCAAGTCGCCGTGAGGGTGGAATTCTTTCATCACCTCACCCACAACAGCAGCGCATTTTTTATAAGAGGTACCTGGGTTCATGCCTTGACGGTGCATGGCATAAATAATGCGTCTTTGCACTGGTTTAAGACCGTCCCGCACATCCGGCAGCGCTCTAGCCACAATAACACTCATAGCATAGTCCAGATAGGACTTCTGCATTTGTTGGGAAATAGACACACCGGAAACGGTGGGGTGTGGTGTTGTTGTTTTTGGTTTAGTACCAGTTGCCATGAAAGCTAATTATACTCATTTGTGGCTGTAACGACAATGGTTTTGGCTTTTGAAGTAGAATAATACTGGCCCCGATTGTGCTGTTTAGGGGCCAGGGTCTCTCTGTCTATTGGTGATTCGTTTTCTAGCCAGGTAGCAACCGTGCAGGAGCAGTAAGGCAAGTGATTGGCAAGAGAAGGCGAGCAAGCAGAAGCTGAACTTGTGAATAATGCTCGTGATTATACAAGCCATCACTGCGGTAACCACCCAAGTTGTTATCAGGGCCGCTGCCCAAGTTAAGCCGGTCTCAACTAAGATAAGACAGGTAATAATTGCCAACCACATGGTTACTAGGAGGATAAGCCCACCCAACACAAGACCTAAGTCTTTAGTGATTACCACCACTACTACCAATACTAATGAGGCTGACAGTAGTACTGCCGCTAAGGCGATACGGGTAGGATTGCCCATCTTCTCCCCCTTGGCTAAAAATTAGGCTTGTCTTTAATAATAAAGCATTGGTTAAAAAATTAAAAAGAGTTTTCTGTTGATGAAGTATTTTTAACGAGGGCTATTGACCGTAGTGTAAGTCTAATGGTTGTTCTTTCCTGACTTAGCAAGCAGTTAAACCATTGTGGTTATGAGTTAAAACCGTAAGCTCTGTAAGGCTATTTGGTTGCGCAGAAATAAATGAGCAGTTTTAAACTAGCTGTTGTAAAACTTTCTTATAAGAGCAACTATCTTGTGCTTACTATCACCGCCAAGGGTTGGGGGTAAGTTAGTCTGCTTAGGCTTATGGCGCTAGCTGGTGAAGCCCGGCGGGTTAATAAAACCCGCCGGGCTGTTGCAGTGAGTTGGGCAGACTACGAAAGCTCTTGAGACAACTTGTCTTTGTATGCTAGCCAGTTGTCCCACCAGGCTTGGACAGCCTCCTCTGTCTCTTGGATATGCTCTGTTCTCTTCCAGTACTGCACATCAACGTGTGGTTGTTTAGGGCTGAATTGGAAACGGATGGCTGCCCGAATCAGCTCCACGGTTGAACCGGGCCAGTTTCCGGTTCGGTGGGATTTAGATCCTACCAAAATCTCTGCATCCACAACAACAGCTCTCTCCTCCTTGTTTTCTGCAGGAAATATGAGGAAACAAAAAGAGCCGGGGTAAATCCCCTTGTCCATCAAGAAAGCAGCAAATCTACCCGGCGACAGCTCCACTACACTGCTCACTCCTTCCTCCTTGTATGGTGAATCGGATATAATCACTTAGTTATCACACCAGTTACGAGCCGTCAACCTAGTGGTTGGATATAATCCCTTTAGTGTGCCGGTTAATCGGGAGAAGAAAATTGCCTGTGTTTCTATCAAACCTTATTCAAATAAAAAAGTGACCCGGTTTACGTAAACAAGGTAAGCCAAGTGTAAGTCTAAAAACTGGTGCTTGCTCTGGATATAGTTAGCTATCTAGATATCTAATTCAGCCGATTTCGCGTGGGTTTGGATGAAACGTTTACGTGGCGGAACATCATCCCCCATTAACATCGCAAAAGTTTCATCAGCTAATTGAGCATCTTCCACGATGACTTGCTTGAGATGTCGGGTTTCAGGGTTCATGGCGGTATCCCACAACTGCTCTGGATTCATCTCCCCCAGACCTTTAAACCTAGTGATGGCGTAATTTCCGGAAACATTCTTAATAATTGCACTCTTTTCTTCTTCAGTTTGAGCGTAAAAGGTTTGTTTGTTGGTTTGGATTCTAAAAAGTGGTGGTTGGGCGATATATAAATAACCTTGGTCAATTACTTCGATCATGTGACGGTAGAAAAAAGTTAGTAACAACGTGAGGATATGTCCCCCATCCACATCGGCATCCATCATCATGATGACTTTGTGATAGCGCATCTTCTCTGGGTCCAAAGTGTCTCCAATACCCATCCCCATGGCGATAATAAGGTTTTTTAGCTCTTCAAACTTTAATATCTTGTCCAAACGATTTTTCTCGGCGTTGAGTACTTTGCCACCAAGGGTTAATACTGCTTGGTACTTCCGACTCCGTCCTTGTTTGGCTGAACCACCAGCGCTGACCCCCTCAACCACAAATAACTCCGACAAGCTCGGGTTTTTTTCCTGACAATCAGCTAAGGTGCCTGGTAAAGCGCTGCCCTCCAGAGCGCCTTTTCTGATTACTGTTTCGCGGGCTTTGCGTGCCGCTATCCTGGCCTGGGCGGCTAGTAAACCCTTGCTGATAATTTTATTAGCTTCGTTGGGGTTTTCTTCAAAGTATTCTTCTAGGGCTGTTTTGAGTACTGTTTCCACTATCGGTTTGACTTCCGCATTACCTAGTTTGGCTTTGGTCTGACCCTCATATTGGAGCTTGGTTGACTCCAACTTAATTGAAATAATGGCCGCCAAACCTTCTCGGGCATCATCTCCGGAGAGATTACTGTCTTTTTCTTTAAGTAAATTGGTTTTGCGCGCATAGGTGTTTAAGCTGCGGGTTAAGGCGGTGCGAAAACCGGCTTCGTGACTACCACCTTGAGGCGTTTGGATGTTGTTGGCAAAAGAGAGCACGTTTTCTTGAAACCCTGTGTTGTATTGGATGGCAATTTCCACATCAATGCCATCCAATTCTTTACGTACAACAAAAGGCGGATCATTATAAACCTCTTTATTGCGGTTTAAATTTTTCACGAAAGATTGAATTCCCCCCTCAAAATAAAAGGTGTCTGCCTGTCCTTGGCGCTCGTCGTTAATGGTAATGGTTAAACCACTAGTCAAATAGGCGTATTCTTTGAGTTGCTTTTTAAGAAAAGAATATTTGCTTTCAATGGCGTCAAAGATTTCCTTATCCGGCAAAAAAGTGATTTGCGTACCAGAAGCAAAGCCATACTCATCAAATAAATGCGAGCCTTTGCTGGCTGGTACCACTTCAGTTTGGCGGATACCTCGAGAGTAGGTCTGTGTGACGACTTGACCTTTTCGTTTAACCCACACTTGGCACTTTTCTGATAAGGCATTAACCACCGAAGCTCCTACCCCATGCAATCCTCCCGAGACCTTATACCCCGTGCCAGAAAACTTACCTCCGGCATGTAGTTTGGTCATGGTGAGTTCCAAAGCACTCACTTTGTATTCCTTTTTAACCTCCACCGGAATACCCCGACCATTATCTATAACGGAAATAGAGTTGTCTTTGTGTATTACTACAACTATTTTAGTGCATTCCCCAGCGATGGCCTCATCAACCGAATTATTGACGATTTCTGTGGTTAAATGATGCAGACCGGTGACATCGGTGGAACCAATGTACATACCCGGTCTTTTTCTAACTGGTTCCAGACCTTCTAATACTTGAATATCTTCAGCACTGTATTCTTTTTTACTTGGCATAACTAGTTTGGGTTTAGGTTTCATTATAGGTGCTAACTGGCACTCCAGCAAGGTTTCAGATATTGGTTAAAGTTGGGAAATTAAGCAGCATGTTTTCCAGCAGTAGCCTTCTATCTACCGCGCTCTGTTCAATTTCAGTGCTCGTTTGCTCAATTACCTGGGCTATCAGTAGCCACTCACTTAAGTCAAACCAAGCCGCAATGTCAGTGGTGATTCTGGCTTGAGGGATATGCCAAAACGTGGCGGGAATACTGCTCTTGGCGAAAATAAGATCACGGGTTACCACTAACCATTCTCTTAATATCTTGAGTATTTGCAGATCGTTTTTAATTAGTTTTTGGTTATCGTGACACCAATCCAGTCTATCAGCGAGCGTACCCTTGAGTAACTCCACAAGCGCGGACTGGGTAATGTTTTCTAGTTGGGGCAGAGAAGGTGGTAAGTTAACTATGGCGCAACGAGAAATGACTGTGGGGAGCAGCGCACTTTCGCGGTAACAGGACAGAATAAATAGAGTGTCCTCGGGTGGTTCTTCCAACAGTTTTAGTAGCGCGTTTTGGGCTTCCAGTGTTAATTTCTCCGCATTATGAATATAGACGACCTTTTTACTAGCTAGTGGTTTAGTGGCGACCCAAGCTCTTAACTCCTTGGTTTTTTCGATGCCAATTGAAGTTTCAGCGTCGGCTCCTAAAAGCAAGAAGTCTGGGGAGGTTTCTATTTGTGCTAGGGACATGGCTTTTTGTGCCAGTTCCCTTGCCTTTTCTTGACGAATGAGCTCATCAGCGCCAGTGATTAAAATAGTGTGTGGTGCCTGCATCGGGGGTATTTTAACACTCTCTTTCAGGTAAGGTAATGAGCTTTGCTTTGAGGTGTTATGATGGTGACAAGACGCGAGAAAGGTTGGGTGTTGAACACACAGCAAAAGCGCTACTGGAGCTTTTTGTACAACTGTTACCGTTTGGCTAAGGAGAGCCAAAGAGTATTTTTGGGTTTGTTTCTCTGGTGGGGTTTTTGGTTGCTGCTTTCATTATTGCCTGGAGAGAGTGGCGTTTGGCTGCTCGTGGACACTGTCGCCTTTTTGGTCTTACTGGTTGTGTCCGTAGTGGGTGTATTAGCTATGAAGTTGTTGGCTGGTTTAGCCACAAGGGCTTACCAGAGAGATCTTGCGCCTTTGGTGCGACAAGAACGCTGGTTGGCAGAACAGGCGTTTGTGAGAACATGCCAGGCTAATTCCAAGAGGCTGATGGAAAATCGCTGGTGGCGGCAACCAAAACGAGCTTGAGAGGGCAAGCGAGGGGAGGGCGCGTCTCCTCCCCTACTTTCTTATAGCTTCAGATTTATATACAATTAGACTATGCCTGCCCCTGAACCTAATACCACTTCTGCGACCAGTAATTTGGCTGAGTCGTTCACCTCACCCGAGGAGTTGTTGCTCCAGCAAGGTTTATTAACCCCCGAGCAATATGAAGAAATAAAGCAAGAACACATTAATACTGGTCAAGCCATTGAAGATCTTATCTTAGCTCGTGGGTATGTTAATCCTTTGACCTTTAACCAAGCTAAAGCGAAAGTGTTGGATTTAGCTTATGTGGAAGTTAATGGTTTAGAGGTGCCTTCGTTTATTTTAAATTTTATCCCGGAAACACTAGCCGCTAAGTACCTGGTACTGCCTTTTAAGGAAGAGGGTGCCAGCTTGCATGTTGCCATGGCGGATCCGCTTGATCTTCAGGTCATCGCTATTGTGGAGAAAAAATCTGGGATGCGGGTTAAACCCTACTTAGCGGATAAAACTAATCTGGGCTATGCAATCCAACAACAATATAGTAAAGCTTTTGGTTCAGAAGTATCTGAAGCTCTTAAGGAAGTTGGTCAGCTCACCCTGAAACCAACGAAACTGGATACCTTAGAAGGTACGGAATTGAAGTCTTTGGAGAATGCTCCCGTGGCGAGGATTGTGGGTCAGATACTCCAGTATGCGGTTCGCTCTGGTGCTTCTGATGTCCACATTGAACCCGGTGAAGATAAAACGAGAGTACGCTACCGGGTGGATGGTGTGATGTCAGAGAAGTTAAGTTTACCGCTCACTGTCCATGCTAACTTGGTTTCGCGCGTTAAGATCTTGTCCAATTTGAAGATTGATGAAAAACGGTTACCTCAAGATGGGCGGTTTAAGGTGCAAGTTGGCACTACGATTATTGACTTAAGGGTGTCAACCTTACCTACAGTCTACGGGGAAAAAGTGGTCATGCGTTTGTTGGAAGGTGCTGGGCGGGTGATGGGTATTCAGGAATTAGGCATGCGTGGTAGTGCCCTGAAAAGATTTGAGGCTAGTTTATCTAAAACTTTAGGTATGATTTTGGTTACTGGTCCGACGGGGAGTGGTAAAACTAACACTTTAGCTTCGGGTTTGGCGAGAGTGAACACGATTAAGGTCAATGTTATTACCTTAGAGGATCCAGTGGAAATACGTATTCCTGGGGCTAACCAGGTGCAAATCAACCACACTGCCGGTTTAACTTTTGCTTCGGGTTTGCGTTCTATCTTACGACAAGACCCTGATATTATTATGGTGGGTGAGATCAGGGATCAAGAAACAGCTGAATTAGCGGTGCATGCTTCCTTAACGGGTCATTTGGTCTTTTCCACCCTGCATACCAAGTCAGCCGCGGGAGCTCTGCCGCGGTTGTATGACATGAAAGTTGAACCTTTTTTATTGGCTTCTACGGTAAATCTAGTTATGGCGCAGCGTTTGGTGAGAACCCTGTGTAATAAGTGTAAACAACCTTACGTGCCCAGTGATGAGGTTAAAGCTGATATCAGCACAGTACTTGGTGCTTATCTTTCTCTGGATCTATCTAAGCTGCAGCTTTATAAACCAGTAGGTTGTAGTGAGTGTGGGTCGGAGGGTTATGCTGGTCGGACGGGAATTTTTGAGGTTTTAGAAGTTACCCCTCGGATTGGTCGGGCGATCATCCAACGCCAGCCCGAAGGAGAACTCCAAAAGATTGCCGTTGAGGAAGGCATGTTGCCCTTACTACTTGATGGTTATTTGAAAGTGGTTGATGGTACAACGACCATTGAGGAAGTCTTAAGAGTAGCCAAGGATTAAAAGATGCAGACAAACCCAACCTTAGACGAAATATTAAAAGCGGTTATCAATCTCCGGGCATCGGATTTACATTTAACGGCGAATCTTCCTCCGATTGTACGGGTGGATGGTACGCTTAAGCCTTTAGAAGGCTTTGCCAGTTTAACTGATGAGCTGGTTAATGGCTTGGTTTTGGCGATGTTGGGAAAAGAAAAAACCGAACAGCTAAAGCAGAATCTAGAAGTGGATACTTCCTACGCACACGAACAACTGGCGCGTTTTAGAGTGAATGCCTATTTTCAGCGTTCCCATATAAGTGCTGCTTTGCGGTTGATTCCAGCCAAGATACCCTCTTTGCGGGAATTAGGTATGCCGGATATTATTGCCACTTTCTGCTCTTTACCTTATGGTTTGGTGCTGGTAACGGGACCAACCGGTCAGGGTAAATCAACCACCATTGCTGCCATGATCCAGTTGATTAATGAAACCCGTAATGTCCATATTGTCACCATTGAAGATCCGATTGAGTATGTGTTTACCCCCCAAAAAGCGTTAATAACCCAGCGGGAAATGCATCATGATACCCATTCTTGGGAGGTGGCTTTGCGCAGTTCACTGCGGGAAGATCCTAATGTTGTTTTGGTGGGAGAGATGCGTGATTTTGAAACCATTGCCGCAGCGATAACCATTGCCGAAACTGGTCATTTGGTTTTTGCCACCCTGCACACGAGTAGTGCTTCCCAGTCAATTGACCGGATTATTGATGTTTTCCCGGAAAACCAGCAACAGCAAGTTCGGGTCCAGTTATCGGCGATGCTGGAAGCGGTCATCTCGCAACGGCTGTTACCAAGACTCAACGGTGGGCGGGTGGCAGCCGTTGAAGTGATGACGGCGACTCCGGCGGTGCGGAATATTATTCGTGAAGGCAAAACGCATCAGGTGGATAATGTCATTGCCACTTCGGCTGATGTGGGGATGTTGTCGTATGAATATTCGCTGGCTAATTTAGTAAAAAGCCGGGTTATTGCTGAAGAGGCAGCACTGGCGGCTACCACCAGACCGGAAGAATTAACACGCTTACTTAAGAGGTAAAATTGCCATGCCTGTATTAACTTATACTGCTAAAGACCAACAAGGACAGCTTAAAAAAGGAACGGTAGAAGCTCTAGACCCCAAGAAGGCGGCGGAAGTATTAGCGGGGAGTGAGCTAACCCCGATTACCATTAAAGAACAAAAAACCCGGTTTAGTCTGCGGGAGAAATTGGGTGGTGGTGTCTCGGGTAAACAGCTGGTAGCTTTCACTCGGCAGTTAGCCACGATGGTGTCTGCTGGTTTGCCCCTGCCCCAATCACTCCAAACACTGGAAACGCAAACCGACAGTGAGCGCTTGCGTGAAGTTATTGCCGATTTGGTACGTGCGGTTGAAGGCGGTTCCCCACTGTCGCTGGGTATGGAAAAGCATAGTAAAGTCTTCAGTCCGGTCTATGTAAATTTGGTGAAGGTGGGTGAAGCTTCGGGTAAGCTTGATACGGTGCTTCTTAACTTAGCCGATACGGTCGAAAAATCATACGATTTTAAGTCAAAAGTACGCACGGCGATGGTTTACCCAACCATGATCATGTTAACAATGCTGGTGGTGTTTACTTTTCTTTTTGTGTTTGTGGTGCCCCAATTAGCGCAGATTTACGAAAATTTTGAGCGTGAACTGCCCATACAAACCAAATTAGTGATTGCTATTTCTGATTTGTTGACCCAACGGGGTTGGTTGGTCATTCTGTTATTAATTATGGGCGTAGTGTCGTTTGTGCAGTTTAAAAAGACAGAGCTGGGCAAATATTTTTTGGCACGTTTGGGGTTGAAGTTTCCCATTATTGGTCATCTGCGTCAAAACGTGGAGATCACCGAATTTACCCGTACTTTAGGTTTACTGGTGCAAAGTGGCGTGCCTATTTTGCAGGCTATGGAGATTGCCACGCAAAGTATGAACAATCTCTTATTTCGTGAGGGGGTACTAAATGCGACAAAGCAAGTTGAAAGAGGCGTGTCTATAGCAGTTGCCTTAAGCAACACCACCACCTTTCCGCCGATGGTGACCCAGATGATCGGGGTAGGTGAACGAACTGGAAAGCTGGATGAGGTTTTGCGCCGGTTATCTGAATTTCTACAAAAGGAAACCAACGCTTCCGTAGATAATTTAGCTACAGCTCTGGAACCGATAATACTGGTGGTGTTAGGAGCGATGGTGGGTTTCTTGGTGATGAGTATTATTTTGCCAATATATGATTTAACTAGTAGTTTTTAAGGAGCGTTTGACCGATGCCAAAAGCAGTGTGCTATACTTTTGATGATATGAATAATCTTGCCCAGAGAGGGGGTGAATCTTAATGATTAAAAATCAAACTGGTTTTACGCTGATTGAGATGTTGATTGTCATGGGGGTGATTGCGATTTTGGCGGTGGCGATTTTAAGTGCTATTGACCCAGTTGAACAAATGCGCAAAGCGGAAGATTCCAGGATGAGGTCGGATACAGCGGAACTACTTAATGCCCTTGAGCGTTACTACACCACCTTTAGGGAATATCCATGGTCTACAGCACCTGATGCGGATTGTCCGCAGTTTGATGGTTCTCCTGCAACTTGTGATTTACCCTTGGATGACTTAATTGACACCAATGAACTCAAACCACAGTTTGCTAACCGTGAGCTGGAGAATTATTACATCACCCAAGATAGTAACGATTCAGTACATATCTGTTTTAGACCCCAATCTAAATCTTGGGATATGGAGGCTACTACTAAGGCTTATACCCAAACAGGCACAACCGGTTGCACTGCTGATTGTTATGTCTGTGTGCCCGAGTAGGCTCTTGGTAAGCTAGCCTGTTGGCTAAAGAGAATGACATTATTAGGGAAAAGCTCCTTAAATGGGGTTTTTTCCTTTTTCTGAAGGTTTTTATCTTTTCAGGCAGGGCGGAAAATATGGCGCGTGTTACTATTTAATCATGCTCGTTTGCTGGCTATTTCTATTTGGTTTGGTGGTGGGGTCGTTTCTTAATGTGGTTATTGATCGGGTACCCCGCCAAGAAAAAATTACCGGACGCTCTCACTGTGATTTTTGCCAGCGGCAATTGAGCTGGCGTGAGCTGCTGCCCCTTATTAGTTTTGTTTGCCAAAAAGCGCAGAGTAAATGTTGCCACCACCGACTCTCCTGGCAATACCCTCTGGTAGAAGTGGCGACGGGGATTTTGTTTGTCGTGCTTTGGCGCCAAGCAGATCTGCTACTCCTGCCTTTGGCAGCTGGGTTGTTGGCGCTCTTAGTGATTGATCTGAAAACAATGCTTTTGCCCCAGACCCTCACCTATCCCCTATTGATATTGGCACTTGTGCGCTTAGTTATTCTTCCTGACTTAAATCTGGGCTTAACCTTGTTAGGGGCTTTGGGTGTGGGTCTGTTTTTTTACAGTATTATTGTCATCACTAAAGGGAGGGGAATGGGTCAGGGGGATGTGACTTTGGGTGTTTTGGTTAGCCTGATTGCCTCTTGGCCTTATCTGGTAACCTCGCTTTTTGTAGCCAATCTCTTAGGTGGGGTGGTTGCTTGGCTGCTGCTTCTTTTGGGTGTGAAAAAAAAGAGCGACAAACTACCTTTTGGTCCTTTTTTGATTATCGGGTTAGCATTAACCCTCCTTAATGGTGAGTGGTTAATGGCGCTGCTCTTTCCGCTCTGGTAGGGTTTGCCAATGACCTTGAGTATCATGCTAAACTGATAAGGTGTATGAAAAACTGCTCTGTCACTAACCAAACCGGGTTCACCTTAGTGGAACTGATTATTGCCATGACGCTAATGTCACTGATTGCGTTTGGGTTTCCTTCCTTTGGCGCCTATAACAATAGACAAGCTATCCAACTCGCTGCCAAACAACTTAAGACAGATCTTAGGGACAGTCAGTCAAGATCGCTTCATGGTACGAAAGCCAAGGCAACTGGTGATGAGGCTGCTATTTGGGGTTTAAGGTTGACTTTAGCTTCAGATGTTTACCAGCGCTATTATTGTGACGCCACACAAACTTCTCTGAACGATTATTGCTACAATCAGTGTGTGGCTGATCGGGAGTTCCGTTTACCAAAAGGCGTACAATTTAAAGAGATCACTGCTTACCCGGCTACTGGTGGTTTGAATGTGGTATTTACACCAGCCACCAACAGTACGGTGTTGTTTCACACTGATGATGGTGCCCCAGTGCAAGTTGGTGGTACCCCAATCACCAGTGTTTCAGTGGAGTTGGGCATACCCGGTTTTGGTGAGGGAATGACAGAATCTCGCTATGTGGTAATTGATAAAAACGGTAATATTGAAGATCTTAAACTATGACCTGTCCCGCTAATAATCATCAAGACCTAACCAACTCCCCTGCTTCTGGTCAGGGTTTAATTGAAGCCATGCTGGCAGTAGCAGTTGTCATGGTCGTGATGTATTCATTGCTCAATTTAGGGGCGCTGGGGTTAAGAAACTCTAGATTGGCTAGTGATCGGGTGGTGGCGACCAGATACCTACAGCAAGGGATTGAGCTTTTACGGGCACAGCGTGACCAGAGTGGTGGTTGGAGTCAGCTAAGCGCGCTGCCGAAAGATACGGTCTTATGTTTAAATCCGCAAACGGGTGTAATTAGTGCGGGTGAACCTAATTGTTATTACGAAGACGGCGGTTTGAGGGAAGAATACCTTTTAAACCAGGTGTTTGAGCGGACGCTATTGGTGTCAAAGGTCTATCGTGCGGCAGCAGAAGCTTGTCCTAATGATTGTAGTGCCTGTGGTGAGATTACCAGTGCTGTGGGTGGTCATGTGGATGATTGTTCTCTGAAAATCACTGTGCAATTGGCTTGGCCGGGGGTGAGCGCGAATTGCGAAGACCACCCGGTTTTAGGCGTGGTTGGTAATAAATATTGCTTGCGAACCAGCACCATACTGACTAATTGGCGGCAATGATAAAACAAAAAGGTTTTACCATGATTGAGGTGTTGTTGACCTTGGGGGTCTTGTCCCTTATTTCAACCGTAGCCTTAACCATCTTTCAAGAAACAATGGCGACTTACCAAAAAGCTAATAATATGTTGGAGCTGGAAAGCAACGGTGGTTACGTGCTTAGCCTGCTAGAGGAAAAAATTAGGTCCGCGCAGGCAGTGTTAGCTTATAAGGATTATGACAGTTGTACGGAAGGGTGTGCGAGTAGTTGGCTTTTGTTAGTTCCGGCTCATAAAACAGTTTCAGTGGCGTGCATTTATCTGGGCCATGTTCATGACTCTGGGGGCGATCCTGACCTGTGGCCGAATAATGGGTATGTTTTTCTGCAGGAAGGGACGTCTGCCCAATGTACTGCGCTTAACCCTGCGGAGGATCTGGATGGCAGTCTGCTTGATAGTTGGCAGACAGCAGCGCTGTCCAATCGCAACCAAGACGATCCCTTTAATGGTGTTAATGTGTCCTCGTTAGTATTTATGATTGCGCAACAGGTGGGTAATGACCCAGCCACAGTGGGGATTGCTTTGGATTTAAAGCAAGGCGTGAGTGGCAATCCGCTAACCGTGGTACCAGAAAATAAAAAAGCCTCTTTGCACCTAGAAACTACTGTTTCTCTGCGCTAAAATAAAGAAAGTATGCTGCCCCAAAAGAGTCTGCTTAAATTAACTACTTCTTTAATTTTCACCTTGGCTTGGCTGGTTAGTTATCCCTCTGTGGCGCAAGCGGAGGATCAGTGGCAGGTGGTGGGTGATTATCCAGGCACTATTAATAATTCTTTTAATGAGGTTTTAGATGAAAAAGCTCCTAATTGTACCGATGGTAGTATTTACTCCTTAAACGGTCATTTGTATGTAATTATAGATGGACCTTATTATCGCACAACTGTTTATCGGCTGGATGGCAATTCATGGGTAAATATTGGAGAAATTACTAAAAGTAGCGGTTCAAGTAATCCTGGAAAAGCTATGACATACTACCAAGATAATCTTTATGCTATTAGCCGTGCCTACACTAGAGAATACATTTTTCCTGATGGTGATATTACTACTCAATGGGATAGTACGGGAGTTGATCATTACACTGAGGTAGATGAAGACGTACTAGCTCCCATAGCGGGAGATACCAACGATCACATTTATGGTCGTATGAATGATGTCGATCAATTCAGCCTGAGTGATCCCACCAAAAATGAGACTGCTAATCGAATAGATATTCATTTTTACGGTAGGGGGATCCATGACAAACCCGATAACACTGATTGGGCCCCTGTATTGGTGGAACTTATGCTTGATGGCGTGGCAATATCCGATGATACTTTAAGTTTGCCCAATAACAACTGGGGTTGGTTTACCACTAATCACGCGAATAATGTTGAATTAACACCTTCAGAGTTAAACAGGTTAGAGCTCAAATTAACACCCAACCATGTACAAGACATGACAACTTATTATATTGCTGCTGTCGTCGTGGAGGTATCATATGATTCAGCACTAACGGCAGCGAAATATATTTCTGATAATAATTGGCAACCCTTAGGCAATACCTCCCTAGATTGTGATGATACAGGCAGTGCTTATTTTAGCTGCAATACTACTGGTGTGACTGGTTTTTGGGGTTATAACAATAAACTGTATGTAGGTACTGGTGCTTCTACTGGTCCGAAAGTGTTTGAGTGGAATGGTTCTACTTGGTCTTTAGTGGGATCATCTGGGCTGGGTGATCGTGCGGGGGGAACCGATCGGGGTAGTCTTGATTTACTTACTCATGACTCAAGCCTGGTGGCGGGAGGTATGCAGAACACAACCTGCACAGTATGCCTTTCACCCGGTAATTGTGTGCCTGGGGTTTCATGTTCCTTAGCTTCAATATATAAATTTAATTCTGCTAATAATTGGAGTTATCTTGCTTATGATAATGACACCACTATGACCGCTGTTGCTGACACTAATGCTCGTTCTTTAGTGGAAATTGCCAGTACTTTATACACGCATGATGTAAATAGTGTTTATAAATACATTCCTGATGCGGGGCATCCTGACCCCGATATTATGGGTTTAGTGGGGAGTCGGAGGTTTAATTCTCCTGCGCAAAATGTAGGTATGACCTCTTGTGATAATTATTTATACACCCATGCTTCTAGGTCTAGCTTTGGCACCTGGGATGAGGTTTATCGCTTTGATACTACTAGTGGTACTCAATGGGACATGGTCGGTGATTATTTTGCACTGGGTGAAAAGCATCTGTACCACGGGGTGCACAGCATCACCACCTTAAATGATAAGGTTTATGTTCTTACTAAACAGTCATTGGATGATCTTGAGTTTCATATTTTAGTTAGTTACAAAGGATTGCTGTCTAATTTTGAACCATATCCTGCTGTGCAAGTGTGGGAGTATACCGGCGCGGCGGGCAGTTGCGGTGCCGTCAATGGCACTATCAGCGGCGTGGTGTTTGAGGATGAGGATCTGGATGGTCTTTATGATACGGGCGAAAGTTATAAGTCTGGGGTGGTCGTAAGCCTTAATCCCGGAGGTCTTTCCGTCAATTCCTTAGCAGCGGACCCAAGCTATACTTTCACCGAGCTAGACCCTAGTCCCACGTACTCCCTAGCGATTACGTTGCCCAGTGGCTGGGTGGCCACCACACCCTACCAGGTTGGTAACATTGTCTTTAATGAAACCACTCCCTCTTACACCATCAACTTTGGTTTGATCCAAGGCGGTACCCTTCAAGGTACGGTTTGGGAAGATGAGGACAAGCAATGCGACATTGATCCCGGTGAGCAAAATTACACTGGTGCAGTGGTTGATCTTCAGTTTGACCACAGCTTGTCCACCTCAAACCCTCAACTAAAATATGATGTAGCCACCTCATCGGAGATCACCACGGGTACTAATTTTTCTTGGCTGGTGGCGCCTGGTAGTTATACCGTCAGCGTGGACTCTAGTCCTTGGGCACCTTCGGGGTACGATGCTACTACTGACACCAGTGTTAGTGGGGTGGTGGTTACTAAAGGCGGCACAACCACTACGTCAGCAGCAAGTTGTCTTAACTTGGAGTGAGCTAAAAATAATATGGAGGTAACATGAACAAAAAAGCAGTCATCTTAATAGGATCCTTAATCGTGCTTATATTTTTGGGTTTAGCGACTTGGTATATCAATCATAACCCAAAAAACACTTCCGAGGCTGCTCAAATAGCAGTGCCTTTTGGCAGCCATGAAAGTGGCGCGCAAAATAGCCAAGCAAATTTAGCCAACGATCCTCGTTATAAGGACTACCGTACGGAACCAGTACCACCCTCCTCTGACTTTAGTGTGTTTTTAACTGATGCTTTTGGTACCGAGATAGCCAACGATTCGGTGATTACCGTTGATGACTCCAGTTATATCACTAATTATGACCTGCACTTTCCTAATTTAGGTCAGCTGGAAAGTGGAGAGAGTTACACCTTATGGTTACAAACGGACGAGGGTGCCCGCACACTGCTAGGTCAACTTGAGGTGGCGGAAGGTGTGGGTGTCTATCAGGCAGCAGGGTCAAGAGTGAAAGCGGGCTGGAGCATTTTGGTGATATATGAAAATAGCGCTAATGAAGAAAACCTGATTTACCGAGGCAGATTAATACCTAAGCCATAATGAAAAACCACCCTCCCCTACTTGGCTTAGTCACCATTATGACCTTACTGGGAGTGGGTTGGTTAGTGGTGCGTGAGGTCCAGGCCAGTTTTGGTGTTTATCCCAAGAATGGCACTTTTACTGGCTATGTGTTTGAGGATTTAGATAGTGATGGGGTGAGAGATGTCGGCGAACCCAACTATAACTTTACCCTCAACCCTTATTACTCTATTACATACCAGGGTCCCGAGAATGGTAACTTGTTGGTTAACGGTGCTGTATCTCCTACTAAAAATCTGGTTTCCAATGAGGTGCGGCCTGGTTTGTATACGGTTAATTTTGGTACCCTGCCCGCGGGTTTTATGTTAACCACTTCACCAAGCCAGCAGGTTAATGTACCACCAGGGGGAGTGGCTCCGGAGGTTTTGTCTTTTGGCATTAAAGTTGGCCCCCCACGGATAGAGGGCGTGGTGTGTGATGATTCAAATAATAATAATAGTTGTGACGCGGGGGAAGAATTAAGCGGAATAACTGTGGGTTACACCACACCCACTTTAGGCAGTAACTTTGTGACCACACCCACCACTCAAATTGCGAGCTGCTCTGGTTGTAACTACACGACCATGGAGAACACGCCCTCACTTTACCCAGGCACTAATCTAGTAGCAGTCACTATTCCGCTGGGGAAAATACTTAAGTCACCTACACAACCACAACAGAAAGAGTTAGTGCTGGGAGAACATTGGCAGGTTGATTTTGTTTTTGGTGGTGAAACGGATGGTCGGATTGGTGGCTATCTGTGGAATGACTATAACCAAAATAGCTTATATGATGAGGAAGAAGACGAAACGATATTAAATGACCAGCGATTTACGATTTCTGTTTGGGAAGGTGGTCATGAGTACTTCTCTGCTCCTCCTCATCCGGCGGCTGGTACTTACCTGACTGACCTTCTGACCCCTGCTTCCGATTACAATGTTAACTTAGAGCTGCCTTGGGGATATTGTTTGGGTGATCTGGGGGTGGCGGAGGTAGGTTGGAATGATAATGAGTCTGTTTATGAATATGCAGTTAAAGAGTCTCCTCTGGAGACCGGTTCAGTGATTGAAGTGACTGGTGGTGCGGTGTCTACCGTTAATTTAGGTGTGTTGTCTGATTATGATCTCTCGCAAGACCCACCAACGGATGTTATTTTAACGCCTCCTGATGAGGCTACCGTCCGGCTGATTATTGATGATGTGGGAGATGCTACTCCCTGTTGGGGGGGTGGTGATGTCTCTGTTGCTTTTGACGACAGTGGCTGGCCACCAGGATTAACTTTCAGCACAACTCCGCCTGTACCGGCTCTTCTTGATCCCAACTCTAAACCGGATTTTTATCTGACAATTTCTGCTGATAGCACAGTGCATGATGGTATTTATCCATATGAATATATAGCTACTAATCCTTTCCGCGGTAAAGTGCTGGGGGGGTACAATGTGGTCGTTGGTTTGCGTAGCTGGCTTCAGCTGGTTGACTTAGATGTGTTTTCAGCCTACACCGGTATTGAACCACCCATTAATTTTGTGCTGCCCCAGACTCCTTGTTGTGGATACTCTCCCTATTTAGTGACGAGAAGCACGTCGGCTTGGGGGGGTGGTGATTTAGGTGGGATGGCCGTGGCGGTGGGCCAAATAGACATTGCGGTGACCACTACGGCTGGAGATCCCGCGGCTAGCAGCCGGAGTTGGGTCTTGAATCAGTATACAGGTGATCTTGGTTTGCCCCTTAGTGAGTTGGCGCTTGGTTTGGTGAGTACAGAGTGTGATTTTGACCAGCTGGTACCGGGGGGTGCTTGCCAGTACGAAGGTAAGTACCTGCCAGATGGTTATGACCTTACCGGAGTGGGCGTGGCGGTGGTTTATGTGCCAGATGATTTGTTTATTAATACAGATTTTAGATCGGACGCGGTTAATGAACGGGTGATCATTGTCGTTGCTGGTGAGATTAAGATTGCAGGGTCAGTGGGCGTGCCCTACAACCCCCCCTCCACGTACGCTAATATTGAAGCGGTGCTGATTACTTTAGACGGCTGGGATATTATTCTGGATAGTAATGATAATTTAAGTGAACAACTGCGCCTGACTGGTGGCTTGTATGCTTCCGGGCATCTGGAAAATATGCGTGAGGTCCAGGAAAGTGGTGGTCAGGTTAATACCTTCCCGTCTTTGGTGGTGAGCAGGGATCCGTTCTATTACCATACGCCTATCTATCAGTTTTCAAAAGTAAAATTGCACTGGCGAGAAGTTAATTTTATGCCAACTAACTATGACTAAACTAAAGTCACCGACCATTCAAATCTTTAATCAAGAACCACCGGAAGGTCAGGTGCTGTTATTGATTTTGTTAGTGATGGGAGTGGCCCTTAGTGTTGGTTTGGCTGTCTCTTCCAGGTCTTTGGGTTCTCTCAAGCAAACCTCCGATGCAACGGAAGCGGTTATTTGTTTAGATGCAGCCGAGGCTGGCATTGAAGATGTTCTGCAGGCTTTAAGTGATCCTAGCCAAGCATTGCAGTATGAGCTGTGTAACAGTGATAACTTAGCAGATGATAGCTGGGATGATGTGGCGGCTCCCGATGATAATATTATTGTGTGTGATTTGGATAATAATGTTTGTGGTGGGAAAGAGAAGATAGCTGATCCGGGGTATGATGTAGCTTACTGTCTCTGGCAAAACGACGGTCAATACCACACTGTTAACGTACCCCAAGACGACCCCTTGGAAGTGATCTTAACCAAAACAGGCTATACACCCCGCCCAAGCAGTATTGATCTGCACTGGTCTGGGGGTGCTGCTGTGCCTTATTTTTCGCTGGAAGGATTGAACACGTCTAATTGGACGGCAGCCACTTTAGATAAAGGTATTCATGACTTGAGTGCTGCGGATGGGTGTGGTTTGGCTGATACTAGAGACAACGACCCTAATACCAGTAGTAGTTCGGCGTTAATTGCTGGTGGTCAAAAAATTAATCTGCTAGTCCCGCCGTTAGATGGGGGCTATCCTTCTGACGTAGTTAAACTACGGTTGCGTTTTTTGTGTGAGGATGTAGCTGAAATATATGTAGTGGGCAAAGATTGTGCGGGGTTGGATTGTTCTGGCGGCGAAGTCGCCTTGCCACCCAATGCGTACACAATCCGTTCCACTTGCCTTAACCAGAAAGTCAGTCGGACTTTGGAGGTGGTTAAAAGCCAGGCGGTTCTACCAGCACTATTTGATTTTGGGGTTTATTCGGGTTCAACCACCTTACCTTTAGAAGAGGAGTAATTGATAAACATGTCTGCCACTTATGAATTTTTTGGTTTGGATATCGGCTCGTACTGGATTAAAGGAGTGCAGTTACATCCTAATAAAGAAGGCACTTTTTCGCTGGTTTCTTTTGGCGTAATCCCCTCCCCGGTTAATCTGGCTTTAAGCGATCATGAGGGAGATCTGCGTACCATGTCGGAAGGTCTCAAGGAACTGGTACGCGCCTACAAGCTACCCCCAGCCGTAGTAACCACTCTCCCGGAAGGGTTACTGTTTAGTTTTGTGATTGATTTTCCGCGCATGAGTGAGAAGGAGTTAGCCAAATCTTTGCAATGGGAAGCCGAGCAATACCTACCCATGCCACTGGAGGAGGTATCTTTGGATTACACAATTTTGGAGCCAACGGGACGGTTGAAAAATCAAGAACGGATGGAGGTGGCTTTTATCGCGGCACCGAAAAAATTAGTTAATAAATACCTGCGCGTTATTGAACAAGCAGGTCTTGAAGTACTGGCGGTGGAAAACCAAACAACAGCAGTGGTGCGGTCTTTAGCAGTGGGAGCAGTTGATACCCCCACGACGATCTACATCTCCTTAGGCGCTTTAGCGACTGATTTTGCCATTGTGCGCACGGGGGCGGTCCGCTTTACCCGTAGTATCCCCACCGGTGGTGGGGTGATGACCCGCGCTGTCGCGGAAAAGTTGGGTTTTGACAGCCAACGCGCTGAAGAATACAAGAAAAGTCAGGGTGTAACCGAGGAAGGCGTGGAAGGTAAGATGCGGGAAGCTTTGGCTCCGGTGGTTGATTTGTTGGTTTCCGAAGTACGACGAGCGATGACCTTTTATGCCTCTCGCTATCACCCTGATTCCATTAAACGAGCGGTGTTGTTTGGTGGTTCGGCCTTGTTGCCGGGTTTGCTGCCTTACCTGGCGGGGCATCTTGACTTAGAGATTGAGTTGGCTAATTCAACCCGACTGATTACCTACCCCCCTGAAAGTAGCAGTTTAAAAGAACAGTTTATTCAATTATCACCAATCACTACTGTGGCGATTGGTTTAGCCATGAAAAGAATAGCCTAAAAAAT
Source organism: uncultured Candidatus Saccharibacteria bacterium (assembly GCA_964592525.1). Lineage (GTDB taxonomy): Bacteria > Patescibacteriota > WWE3 > CAZQFB01 > CAZQFB01 > CAZQFB01. The sequence continues at coordinate 61,141 of CAZQFB010000002.1, forward strand.
GCTACAATTTAAACGAGGATCTGCCCATGCCCACAAGTGATATTAACCTAGTCCCAAAAGAAGTTCAGCTCCAGAAAAAAAAGCGCAATTACCAGCGAGCTTGGTTAATTGGTGGCGTGGTTCAATTTGTGTTGGTGTTGGCGGTGACAGTGGCGTTGATACTCATTAACTTATCACAAAACCGAGCGATTACTTCAGCCCAGAAAGATATTGACCGGGATTTGAAAATAATCAGTTCACAACTAGCAACTTTGGGTGTGGTTAAAGATATTGAAAACAGAACCAATTATGTGCGGCAGGTTTTTTCCACCCGTAATTATTATTCCAAGTTACTATCCCTTATGCCCACCCTTTTGCCCCAAGGAGCAACCGTGCAACAGTTATCGGTGACTGGGGATACCCTTAAACTAGTTGGTACTGCTCTTAGTACGGTTGATGTGGCTAAGTTTTTAAAAGTGGCAGTTGCTCCGGATCAAGGCGGTCAATATTTTAAGAGCGTCCAATTACGGTCTGTGTCACTTAATCAGGGTAGCGGTACGGTTCAGTTTTTAATTCACTTAGATTTAATTAAAGGAGTATTGGGTAAAGAATGAGACCGTTTAAAAACCCCCAACTGAAGGTAAAACTAAAAGATTTAGCACCAGTGGTGTTACTCTTACTTTCTTGCCTACTTTTATTTCTGGTTATCATGCCACAGTTTCGGCGGGTTCGTGAGCTAAATGAGCAGAGAAAAGCCATCCAGCTCAAACGGGATGAGCTGGCACAAAGGGTTAACCTGATTAGAAGTTATACGGTGTCTCTGAATTTATTAACGGCCGACCAGACTTTACTAACGCGTGCTCTGCCAGCTAAAGAAGAAATACCAACCTTGATGGGTCAGGTTCAGCAAATCGCTCGTGAGGCGGGGGTGACTTTAGGCACCTTGAATTATTCAGGTCGGGTCGTGGGAGCAGGAGACGCAGTGGGTAAGGTGACCGTGCAAGCAGGAATTAATGGTAATTTTAAAACCATCACGCGCTTTTTGGAGTTGTTGGAACAATCGTCACGGCTGCTGGATACCATGAGTCTTAATTTGAGCGGTCAGGGTGTTGGTTTGTCCCTGTCCATGCCTCTTGATGCTTATTATTACCCTGCTGAAGAGGTCACCGAGCCTAATGTGGTAATCACTTTAAACACTTCTTCTCCAGAATACATTACTACTTTAGCTAAAGTGAAAGCTCTTAAATATTATGATATTCCGGTGGATACCGGTCGGGGTATTGGCAAAGACGATCCTTTTAGCGCTGTTGGTACCACTCCTAAGGTGGAAGAAGTACCTAAGCCCTCACCACAGCAAGAGCAACCCCCGACTGACGCCACAAACCAGTCAACTGACCAAGTGCCACTACCTCCAGCTACCTCTCCCACCCAACCAAGTGGGTTGGTGCCTGTTCCCCCATCACCGGTTGCGCAATAACTCTGGGCGCTGCTTCTGGGTTTTGCCCAGAGCTTGCTGCTGTCGCCAGTGGGTGATGGCTTGATGGTTACCCGATAACAGTACCTCTGGGACCTTTAATCCCTGAAACTCACGTGGCTTTGTGTATTGTGGGTATTCAAGTATCGGTTGACCCTGCTCATTTTTGAGGTTAAAGGATTCTTCCAGGAAAGAAGCGCTGCTGCCTAAGATGCCTGGTCTTAATCGGGCGGTGGCTTCAATTAAGACTAGGGCCGGTAGCTCACCACCCATGAGTACATAATTGCCAATGGAGATTTCCTCATCAATTAAGTGCGTGCGCACTCTTTCATCAACTCCTTCATAGTGACCACAAATTAAGAGCAGGTGGTCTTGTTGGCTTAGCGCTTGTGCCTTTTCTTGATTTAGCAGTTGACCTTGGGGACTTAGTAAAATAAGCCGGGCTTGGTGGTTTGGGTCAATGGCTCTGACAGCATTAAAGATCGGCTCTACTCTTAAAATCATGCCCGCTCCCCCACCAAAAGGTTTATCATCCACCGTGCCTCTTTGGTCTATGCTCCACTGGCGTAGTTGGTATAGATCAATTTTTATTTTCTGTTCTTGTTGTGCTCGTTTGAGAATGGAAGTGTTAAGAGTGCTCGTAAAAGCTTCCGGAAAAAGAGTTAAGACCGAGTAAGTCATGCTACACGCGTGGGCTGTCCTCTAGAGCTAGTGGTTCAGGCTCGTCTTCTACCAGCTCAACGCGGACTTGACGATTTTCCTTGAGCGCTTTTAGACGGATTAGGGTGCGGATGGAGCGAATCGTTCGCCCGGCCTTGCCAATCACCATGCCTTTATCTTCTGGGGATACCTGGATAAGGTACTGCTCCAGCTCCCCTTCTTGTGGTTCTTTTTTGATCATCACTTCCTTCGGGTTTTGCACAATAGAGGTGACCAGATACTCAAGCAGTTTCTGCATCTGGTGGTTCCTCGGTTTCTGGGGGCGTTGGGGTTGCTGTTTCGGCAACAGGCTCGGCTTGCTCGCTTACTGTCTCATCATTTACCGATTTTTTATTTGCTTCGTAGGGTATATAGACATAGGTACCCTCAAGCAGTTTTTTAATAGCTGTGGTTGGTTGGGCTCCCGCTTTAAGCCAGTGCTGGTAACGTTGTTCATCAATTTTAAATTCGGGGCTGGGTAGGCTGGGGTTGTAATAACCCAAGATCTCAATAAACTTGCCATCTCTGGGTGCTAAGGCATCAGCCACCACCACTCTAAACGAGGGCTTATTTTTTTTACCGGTTCTGGTTAATCTTATTCTTGTGGCCATAGCTTGTGGATGGCTTTTTTAGCAGCATCTTGCTCCGCTTTTTGTTTACTTTTGCCGTTGCCGGTACATATATTTTTGCCATTGATATTTACCGCTACGGAAAATTGCTTGTCGTGGTCAGGTCCCCACTCTTTAACGACCTCGTAAGTGGGAGTAGCACTATGGGTTTCCTGCGCTTTTTCTTGAAACAGACTTTTAAAATCCTTAAAGGTCTGATTTTCAATAATACTGTTAAGCTTGGGAAATAGTACCCGTTCTAGCAGTTTCTGGCAAGAGTCTATCCCTTGTTCTAAGAATAGCGCTCCCAGAAAAGCTTCAAAGGTATTGGCGAGGATGTATTCTCTATCCCGACCACCACTAGCCTCTTCACCTTTAGCAAGGTATAGATACTGACCTAATTGTAGTTGTTTGGCTGTCTCGGCTAAGGATACGGTGTTAACCAAAGCGGAACGGTAGTTGGTTAACAACCCCTCATCCTCTGTAAATTGGGTATATAAATAAAAACTGGTGAGAAACTGTAACACCGCATCACCTAAAAACTCTAAACGTTCGTTGGAAGGTAGTGAAAAATCTTGGTTTTCGTTGAGGTAGGAGCGATGGACAAAAGCATTACGAATTAAGGCCGAGCTGGTAAAATCCACTGTTAATATGTCTCTTAATTCTGGGGACAGATTTTCACTCGTCAATTTCATCTAAATGATCCTTAATTAAATCAATCATATTTTGGACGGTAATTATTTCTTTAAGTTCTTTCTTGGTAATAGTGATACCAAATAGTTCTTCAATTTTTATGACAATATGTTCAAAATCTTCAGGGGCGGCGTTGAGGTCATTTTTTAGTTCGCTGCTGGGTACAATTTCCTCAATTTCTACGCCCAGACTTTCTGAAATAATGGCGATGACTTGGTCAGTTGTTGATGGGTTCATTGTGCCTCCTGATGTTCTTCTCTAACAAAAGACCCCAGAACGCCATTGATGAAGCTGCTTGATTGCTCGCCTCCATATTCCTTGGCTAATTCTACCCCCTCATCAATAGCCACCTTTAAAGGTGCTGGGTTATCTTGATCAAAGTGTAATTCAAACAAAGCAATTCTTAAACAAGTCAGATCAATCGGGTCAATCTGGTCTACCTCCCAATCGGGAGCATATTTAGTGATGATTTGATCAATTTCCGCTTGGTGCTGGTGGACGCCCGTGATGATCTTATTATAAAGTGTGGTTTCATAATTAGTGATGTTATTAACTTCGGCGAAAGCACTGACCGCTTCAGGCGTATCATCCTGATGAAAGGTTTCAGTGTAAAGATGAGCGAGCGCAATTCTTCTGGAGTTGTGACGAATATCGGTGGGCATGTTATTTATTTCTTTGACACTTACATTCGCGATGGGCAAGAACATACTCACCGCAAGCAGGGCATTTGCGAGCAGCGGTTAATTTGAGCACGACTTGTTTGAGCGCGTGGTGCGAACGTCCTGCTCGGGTTCGGGCTTTTGATTTTCGTTTTTTTGGTACAGCCATTTGTTTAGTATAAACTTTCTGCGACCCTTTTTAAAAGGAGCTTTTAGTGATTACTTGGGGATTATAGGGAATTACCTCTACTTGTCAACTGAAACGTTTTTTTGGCATCTGCGTTTGTTAAACAAGGCAATAACTTGAGGTTTTTTCTTGTTACAATCTATGAAGACTGTTTATGATTAATAAGTATTTTTTTACATTAAGCCTCGGGATCTTGGTCACGCTGATTGTCAGTAGTCCTTGGCTGGAAAGCTCACTGGAAACCACTGCACTGGTATTTGTTTTTATTTTGCTCATGTCGCTAGCTTTTATTTTCTGCTTGCTAAGTAAGCAGCTCGTATTACCAAGAGCAGTTGTCATAAATTTTATTATTCTTTGTCTGCTCTTAACTGTTTCGGTCAGTCTGTCGGTGGTTATGCAACCCAGTTTAAGCGAAGCGCTGCGTTGGTATCTTGTGGCTTTAATTGTGTTAGTTAGCGCTTTAGTAGCTAGCAAAGACTACGCTCAAGAGGTGCTCATTAAGGCGCTGTTATTGAGTAGTTTGCTGGCAGTGGTCTGGTCTTTTTATCTTTACCAGCAAATGGATCCGGTCGTTACTCTCCGGCGCATGAGCGGGCTTTTAGCCAGTAGCAATGCTTGGGGTGGTTTTGTACTACTGTTTGTTCCGCTGGTCTTAGACAGAGCTTTAAAGGGTAAAGGTTGGCGCGGGCTTTGCTACTCCTTATTTCTGGGTGGTTTGGTGAGCACGGTGATTCTGTCACAAGCGCGCGCGTCTTGGTTGGCGATGGTGGTGGGTGTGAGTGTGGTCTTGTTTTGCCACCGCTTTCAGTGGCGCAGGATCGTGGTGGTTGGTGGCTATCTAATGGTTACTTGCTTGGCTTTGCTGGCTTTGTTTTATGCTCCCCGGTTGCTAGTGAGTAGGGTTTTTTCACAACCGCTATTAGAGTCAGAAACTGCAGCGACCAGCGAGGAAATGACTAGGGTTGATACGGCTTTTGTGCATCGGTACTCGCTTTGGCGCAATTCCTGGCGTTTAATCAAAGACTACCCCCTATTTGGGATTGGTTTGGGTAACTTTGGTCGGGTTTACCACCAGTACCAGTCGGAAGCTTGGCTTTTTGCTACTGATCCGCATAATGATTACCTTGCGCTGTTAACTCAATTGGGTTCGGGGGGAGCAGTTTTTGTTGTGGTGGGGGGGGTGTATTGCTTACGTCGCTTAAAAAAAGTTACGCACACAGGTGAGGAAAACGCGATTGCCTTTTGGGGTATTTTGCTAGCTGTGGCGACACACATGTTACTGGAGAACAGTACAGCGGTGTTGAGTAGTTTGGTGATACTAGCGGTGCTGGGGGGTATTATCTTGGCGAACTCGGCAAGTGTGCCTGCTAAATTGCCGCTCAAGCGAGGCTGTTTGCTGTTAGTCATATTTATGTTGGGGTTAAGTAGTTGGCACTATTTAGCAGTGCGGTTTTTTCAGAAAGCGGAGCGAGCTAGGGCAGCAGGTAATTTACAGGTGGCAGCGGAGTATTATCAAAGGTCAATCAATCTCAACCCGTATCAAGCCTATAATTATGAGCGTTTAGGTACGCTTGCCTTTAGCCAGCAAGAATATCAGGTAGCCAAACATCTTTTCACCCGCTCGCTGGCAGTGGATCCCACGATCTCGGAGGTTCATGGTCAGTTGGCAGTAACACATTATGCTTTAGGGGAAAGTGACAGCGCGGAAGCGGCGTTTTTAGAAGCCATTACAAGATCACCTTATGCTACGCCTCGCTATTATAATGCCTTGGCAAGATTTTATCTGGAACAAGGTCGGGCGGATAAAGCTTTAGTGGTCTATGAACAGGCAGTGGCTAATTTTCCTCTCAATGACATTTGGTTTACTTACCAGCATTTGTATAAAGGGATGAACGATGAGTTATGGGAGCTCTATTTGTCTGCAAGCACTCTGTATGAGAAGAATGGTCAACTGAACAAAGTAAATCATCTTCAGTCGGGACTGACATTGATATCATCTCAAGTAGTGAGATAAATTGTATGTTTAATACCAGGCATCACAACCTACAAAGGTATATGGGCTCAGCCCTGTCGGTATTCTTTACTGGTAGTCTCTACTTCGGGTTTGCACGAATCACAGCTCGTGTCTTCCAAATGCTGGTGCTACTTGTTGCCGCTCGGATTCTGTTACCTGAGGGGGTTGGATTAGTAAGCATAGCCCTTCTCATCTTCAATTTAGTTGAAACGTTAAGTCAGTTAGGAATCAACCAAACTGTAATATTTCAGAAAACACTGTCTAGTAAGGACATAAGCATATTATGGAGTACTCATATAATTCGTGGTCTTCTGGGGAGTTTATTAATTCTATTTCTTTCCCCATTCTCGGCTGACTTTTTTCATGTAGAACATGATATTATGCGCTCAATTCTAACATTATTTGCCATCATCTACTTTATTAGAAGTGCTATTAACCCAGGGGTCTACCTCTATCAGCGTGACCTACAGTTTAAAAGATACGTCAGCTTCACTTTGATTGGAGGTATAACTGGTAGTATTTTGGCAATCATTTTACTCTGGGGAACTCATCAAATCACATGGTATATCTTTGGGATGCTTCTTGGTGAGTTTGTGTCGTTGATTGCCTCTAACATTTTCAGCCCGCTTCCTGTAAATTTTATCCTGGATTTGGGTAGGTTTAAAGAACTTTACTCATTTGGAAAATGGGTGACTCTATCTACAATACTTGCCTACCTTTTCTTACACATAGACGACTTTATGATAGGCAGATTGCTCGGTCCTTCACAGCTGGCCATCTATACGATGGCCTACAGTATCTCACAGATGCCTGTAACCGAGGGTTTGCAGGCTGTTTCTCAAGCGGCGTTTCCTGTTTTTAGCAAGATTAAAGATAACAAGCAGGATTTAAGATATTTGTTTTTTGTATTGATCAAGTTACTGGCTCTTCTATCCATTGCTTATGCATTGCTCGTTCTATTTTTTGTGGGTCCTTTTGTGAAATTTATCTTAGGCACAGATTGGATCGATGTAGTGCCAGTGGCGAAAGTGCTGATATTCTGGGGAGTTTTACATGCTTCTGTTGGGTTAGTGGGCCCCTTGTTCTTAGCTTTAAACCAGATGAGAATTACCATTAAGGTCCAATTACTTCAAACCACATTGTTACTGTTGTTGATATACCCCACAACAAAGATGTATGGTCTCATTGGTGTAGGTTGGTTGGTGTTTCTGGTAGCTTTATTACCAAACCTGTATGGGTTTTATAGAGCTTGCATATTGCTCAACAGAGGTTTATGAATCAAAAGTTATTATTCTACTCTCATAGTAGTGAAATGTATGGAGCTCAGCGGAGTCTTATGCACTTGCTTACATACTTGTCTGAGATAGATAAACATCGGGTTACATGCCTTTTCCCGGATTCAGGTGATTTTGGCAAGGAGCTGGATGCTCTTGATATTCATCACATAGATAATTTACGGCCAAGGTTACAATCCTTTGGACTTGAAACCAGCTTGCGTGTGTTATTGTACGATATCTGGTATATAGCTAAACTAATAAAAGTGATTCTACGCTCGAGAGCTGATTTAGTCTATATTTACACCATTGCTCATCTACACCCTGCAATCTCGTCAATACTCTCTAGGAAGAAGATCATCCTCCATGTACAAGAACCTCCTTGGTACTTCAAACCAACTTGGCGGAATAAGTTGCGGCTATGGATTTTTAATCGCCTGTCTCAGGTAATTATTTGCCCGTCCCAAGCCACGGAGCAGGAGTTACTTACAGCAGGATTTTCCCCCGCCAAACTCATCGTGATACCTAACCCGGTTGATGTTTATTATTACCAAAGGGTTTCAACTGAGAGAGAGAGTATGAGAGAGGCACTTGAGATAAAGCCAACTGAGGTGTTAATTGGATTTGTAGCTAGCATTACAGAGAATAAAGGCGTGGATCATGTTATTAACATTTTTAACCTCGTTCACAAAGAAAGGCCTCATTCTCGCTTACTGCTAGTGGGGGGAGAACTCGAGAGCGCTTATGTTCAAGAATATTTATTAGCAAAGATTCGCGAGTTGAATCTTTCTGAGGATATCATATTTACAGGTTTCCAGCTCAAGCCCCGCCCTTTTTATGCTGCCATGGATCTATTTCTCTTTCCAAGTTTAGGTGAATCCTTTGGTCTGGTGGTGATTGAGGCAATGGCCATGAGTCTACCAGTAGTAGCTTCTAATTTGGGGGGTATGAAGGAGACAATCTCTGATGGTCGAACCGGATATTTGGTAAATCTATTAGACACTAAAAGTTTTGTCCAGAAAGTGCTTACCATATCTTCAGACAGTAAGCTGAGGGAAAGAATGGGAACGGAAGGCCGAAAGAAAGTGACTAATTTATATGATTATCAAAAGGTGTGTAGCAAGATTGTTAGGTTATTTGATGATCTGTTTGCGGGCTTAGAAACTGGAGAAAGGAATTATACTAATTCTGTGGCGGGTCATAAGAGGTTTCGCAAATGAATGTAGCCATCATCATCGTGACCTATAATGGAAGGAAGCTTCTGGAGAATTGTCTACACTCTCTTTTTCAGCAAACATACTCTGATTATGGGGTGATCCTAGTAGATAATGGCAGTAGTGATGGGACGGTGTCTTTTGTTAAAACTAATTACCCTAAAGTAAATATTATAGAAATCTCAAGAAATCTTGGTTTTGCTAAAGCCAATAATCAAGGTATGCATGAGGCTTTGAAGCACCCAGAAACTAAGTATATTGCCCTGTTGAATAATGATGTGGTGTTAACACCTTCTTGGCTCAAGATTTTAATAAGATCTATGGAAGGAGCTGATTCTAAGGTGGGTGGGGGGGTAGGCAAGATATTATCTCTGGCAAACCCCCATATTCTGGATTCAACTGGTGACTTTGTGGAAAAGAGAAGCTATATGTTTAAAGGTCGAGGACATGGATTTAGAGATAGTGGTCAGTACAATAAGAGCGAGGAGGTTTTTAGTGTTACTGCCGCAGCGTGTTTATTTAGGAGAGAGATGGTTGATGCGTTGATTAACCAAACTGGTGAGTGTTTTGATGAAGAATTTTTTGCTTATCTTGAGGATGTGGATCTGTGCATAAGGGCTCGTTGGTTAGGCTGGAAATTCTTTTACTTCCCCAGGGCAGTCGTCTATCACCTTGGTGCTGCTACTAGTGACAGATCTACTGGATTACGAATATTTTATAGTTTTAGGAATATTAACTGGTTGGCTCTTAAGAACTATCCCACAGGGCATCTGGTTAAGATGCTCATAAGGTACCATTATCATATTGCTCTTCATATGGGCTATAGCTTGCTCAAAGGCCGTATAAAGGTACTAAAGAGTTTGATTCGAACATACCCTGCTTCGTTAGCCAAGGTGCCTGTTATGATTGCTAAGAGGAAAATGGTTAATGGTGCTAAAGTAATTAATACAGATGATTTTTTGAAATGGTTTCACTCTCAATCGTTATCGTAAATTACAACTCAAAAGAATACTTAAAGAGATGTCTAGAAAGTATTTTTAGAAACTGCCCCCAAGAAACTCAAATCATCTTGGTTGATAACGCCTCAAAAGACGGGAGTGTGGAAATGGTCAACAGAGTATTTCCTATGGTGGAAGTTATTGAGAATCTTGATAATGCAGGATTCGCTAAAGCCAATAATCAAGGGATTTCCAGATCTTATGGAGACAAGATTCTCCTTTTAAATCCGGATACCCTTTATAAGAAAGGTGTCATTGAAGAGCTGGGAAGTTATTTAGACTCTAATCAAAGCACCGCGGCGGTTGGTTGCAGGATAGAAAACCCAGACGTTTCTTTACAATACTCCTTTGGAAAATTCCCAACTATATTTCGTCTAATACTAGATCGTCTACCTATAATCAATAAAAGATGGGGTCACCTAGTGCGAGATGGTTCGCTATACGATAAGGTGCGAGAGGTTGATTGGGTGACTGGGGCTTGTGTCATGATTAGGAAGAAAGCCTTTGAGAAAGTGGGAGGGTTTGATGAAGATTATTTTCTTTATGTGGAGGAAGTGGATCTGATGTATCGATTACGCAAAGCAGGTTACAAGGTAGTATATGACCCTTCAATATCGGTGACTCATTACTATGAAGGTGGTGAAAAGGAGAGAAGAGATGATAAGAGAATGTATATGAGGCAGGGCCTTTATCGTTTTTTAAAAAAACACCGCCCCTTTTGGGAAGCAGTCATATTTAAAATATTAGTGCAATTGGGTTTTTGATGATTTGACCCCTCCCCCTTGTTGCACCATGCTGATACAATAAAAGGGTGAAGATCTTGTTCCTTACTCCTTCCATACCAAGCCGTTTGCATAGAATTAGATCTTATCAATTGATCAAGTATCTAAGTCGCTATCACCAGCTGCACTTGATTTCACTACTTCCTGCTAACCAAGAACCTTTCCAGTTAACCCGTCTAGCTCGCTATTGTGAAGATATTCAGATCATTAAGCACCCTTGGCAGCAATCGCTTAACACTTGTCTGCAATCTTTGGGTAGTCCGATACCCTTGGAAGTAGCTTACTGTCAAAGTGCCAAGATGCAACAAGCGGTAAAAGAAGCTGCCCAAACCATTAAACCTGATTTGGTTTATGTTAAGAGATTAAGAATGATCCCCAATGTTCTGCCGGTTAGCCATCTTCCTACAGTGATAGATGCCATCGATGCCATGAGTCTTTATTACCAAAGAGCTTTACCGACAGTTACTTGGTCTAAAAAACTACTCTACCAGCACGAAGCAAAAACTTACGCCCAATATGAACAAAAAGCCTTGAAACTATTTAAGCAGTGGGTGGTTAGTGCCCCAGAAGATCAGGATTATTTACACCGGAAAGCACCTTATGGTACTACCGTGTCTTTAATTCCAAACGGTGTGGATACCGAATACTATCCTTATTCTTTTAAACCCTCCTCCCCTACCCTACTCTTTTCTGGATTAATGAACAAACATGTTAATGAGTCAGCTGCCTTGTGGTTGGTGGAGAAAGTGCTGCCCCTGATCCTAAAAGAAAATCCTGCCGTTAGACTTATGCTGGTGGGTCCTAAACCTACGGCGATGGTTCGTTCTTTGGCAAGTACTAAAATTAAGGTGACTGGTTTGGTGAATGATCTTAGAACCTATATTGAACAAGCTAGTGTGGTGGTGTGTCCAATGAAGCTTGGCACTGGTAGTAGCAACAAGATTCTGCAGGCATGGTCTATGGGTACTCCGGTGGTGAGCACTGTCGTTGGAGCACGGGGCTTGGAGTACGTGGCGGGTCAAGAGCTGCTGCTTGCTGATAGCCCAGAGGCTTTTGCCGAAGCGGTCTTGCGGGTATTAAACAGTGTCGTTTTACAGGAAGAGTTAGCCGTTAAAGCTCGCGCCAGAGTAGTGGAGACTTATAGCTTAGACGCGATTATCCCCACAGTGAACAAACTAGTGGAAAACGCCAGCCGCCCTGCTCTTAAAATTCACTCATTGCCACCACTGTTGTTTGAAGGTTTAGTGTGAGGGTCAGAAATGAAAAATCTCCGTCTGTATCTGCTTCTGGCTGATCTCTACGCTTTTCAGTTAGCTTTCTTTTTTGCCTATACTACTCGTAATTATGGGCTATGGCGTTATTATTTAGACGCTATTCAACCCTTAGCGTTGTATTTAATGGCTTTACCTTATGCCTTAGCTCTTTATCTTTTGGTTTTTTATTCGCAGGGTCTTTATTCGCCTTATAAACGAGTCACGCTATTGATGGAACTGCGTTTAATGTTTAAAACTATTACCCTGTGGTGGGTTTTGCTCATGGCCGTTTCCTACCTGACTAAAATTGATTACTCGCGGGTACTGGTTATGACCACTTATTTAGCAGCGCTTATTTTTAACGGTATGACTCGTTTTTTGGTTCGCGTTTGGCAAGATAAAATGATTAGTAAAAATCACTATACCTACAATATCTTGGTGGTGGGGGCGGGTCGTTTGGCGCGAGAAATGGCGCGTAGGCTGAAGCGTTACCAACGTGTCGGGTATTTGGTGGTTGGCTTTGTGGATGATAAGGTGACACAACGAGCTTCCACCCCGCTTCTGGGTAAGTTTAATGACCTGCCCGCGATTATTCACGAGTACCAGGTCAAGGAAGTCTTTATTGCTAACCCCAACCTGGCCCATGAACAGATACTTGACATGATGGTGCTAGTGCAGCACATGAACGTACGCTTTAGAATCGCTTCTGATATTTTTGATTTAGCGACCGGTCGGGTTGATCAATACAATATTGAAACCATTCCCGCGCTTGATCTTGGTGCGCAAGTACCCCTTTTCAGCCGCTGCCTGAAAAGAGTTTTAGATGTGGTCTTATCCCTAACACTGCTACTTGTTTTAAGTCCCCTGATGATGCTTGTAGCTTTACTGATTAAATTAACCTCTCCGGGACCAGTACTTATTAAGCAGGAAAGAGTGGGGTACAAACAATTTCCTTTTATTTTGTATAAATTTAGAACCATGAGCGAGGAGACTGCGTTGTATGCCCCACCTCCGCAAACCGAAGCCGATCCCAGAGTTACTGCGATTGGTCGGGTTTTAAGAAAAACCAGCTTAGACGAATTACCACAATTAGTTAATGTGCTTAAGGGGGAGATGAGTTTAGTTGGTCCGCGACCGGAAATGCCTTTTCGGATCAAAACATATCAACCTTGGCAAAAGGCGCGTTTTAACTTAAAACCCGGCCTCACTGGTCTGTGGCAAATATTAGGTCGTAAGGACCTACCCTTATCCGAAAATCTAGAGTATGATTTTTATTACCTTAACAACCAGTCTTTAATACTTGATTTGGAAATTTTACTAAGGACGATCCCAGTCGTGTTGCTGGGTAAAGGAGCTTATTAATTTTGGAGCTGTTTTTGCCAAAAAGTAATCCGGGTCTTGCCATAGGTTCGTTCCTCAATTAACGTCATTTCCCCAAGCTGCTCATTAATAATCTGGCTTTTACGATCTTGCTCTAATACTAAAAGACCACCTGGTAATAATAGATGACTAATCTTCTCAATTAGCTTCTCGGGGCGTTGATAATCATACGGAGGGTCGGCCAAGATAATCTCGTAATGAGGTGCTGGAGTGAGGCTGCAAAAATCAAGAACGGGGAGATGATGAGTAGCCGCCTGACTACTAAAATCCATAGCAGCTAGGTTTTCTTCAATAGTCTGGATGGCAGTTTCGTTACTGTCCACAAAATCACAATGAGCTGCTCCTCGTGAAAGCGCTTCCAATCCCAAAGCACCAGACCCAGCAAACAAATCGGCGATAGTGCGGTTTTTTATTTCTGGACCAAGCATGGAAAAGATGGCTTGCCGAACCATATCTTTTGTCGGTCTGACTGCGCTGGGGGGTACCTTAATGGCATATCTTTTTTTACTACCAGTGGTTATTCTCATATTATTACCTTGTCTAATTACATTAACGATGAAAGTGAGAACTGTAAAGTTGGAATGTATATAATTAACTTAGAGCTTATGTTAACGGGTCTTACTTACTTCCTGGTTGGTTTCTTCTTCGCCGGTCCAACAGCTTGAACAACTCTATCTACAATTTCTTTGAGAGTGGTATTTGATTTTACCAGGTAATCTAGCGCCCCCAACTCTTTAACTCTTTGTTCATCTTCGGTTTGGCTTAAGTTAGTAGTAACGATAATGGGCACTTGCTGAGCACATGCTTTAAGTACTTTAAACCCATCAACCACTGGCATTATCAAATCAAGTAATACCAAGTCGTACTTATTAGTGTTGATTTTGGTAATCGCTTCTTCTCCGTTTTCCACCACGGTTACTTCATAACCTTGATTTGTTAATTTAACCTGCAAAGCTCGCGCCATTGGTTTTTCATCTTCGGCGATTAATATCCTAGCCATAATAATTAAGTGCTACCATATATAGGTTATAGGTACTAAGGAGCGTCTTTACCTCTATGATATATAAATTGTATCTACACCACTCATCTTTCTTCTGCATTTTATACTATTTTTGCTCCTTGTGGTTGATTACTTCAAGGTGATTTGTCTGTCTGATTGTATCCACAATATCTCGCACAATATCAGCCAACGCGTGATCTGATTTCGTATAGTACTTTTCAATTCCTAGCTCAAGATATGAGCTAATTTTATCTTGACTGGCGGTGTTGGTAACCAGAAAGATGGGAATATTTCGCCATGTTGATCCCTTGGCTTTTATGGTAGCGACAAAATCCAAACCATTACCTTCGCCAAGTAAATAATGGTCAAGCCATATAGCGCTAATCACCGACTTGGCTGATAAGCATTCTAAACCTTGCTTGATGCTTCTTGCTGTGATCACTGTCAAACCAGCATCTTCTAATTTCTTTTTAATTGCTTCCTGGAGAGGTTTTTCGTCTTCAATTACCAAAACAGTGGGTTTATCGGTCATGATCATGTGTTTATCATAATATTTTGTGACTATAACTGTCTAGGTTCCTTTAGGGCTCTAATTTTTTGGTACCTTCCTTCTTAGGCATACCAGACAGTGGCATTAATACAAAAAAGGTAGTACCTTTATTTTCTTGAGACTCAAACCACACCTCACCCCGACTTTGTTTAACAATAGATTTTACGATATAAAGACCTAAACCTGTCCCTTCTGTATCAGATTGTCTAGCATTATCGGCACGGAATAGTTTTTGAAATATTTTATCCTGTTGGTTACCGGGTATGCCCATACCCTCATCTTTTACCATGAACAAGACCCCCTGTTCTTGACAAGTAACATGTGCGATTTTGTCTCCAGGTGAGCAGTTTTGCAGCTTGATATTGATACTGTGACCAGCAGCAGTGTATTTAATGGCGTTGTTGATAAGATTTTGGAAGACGATATTCATTAAGTCAGGATCAGCATTGAGTGTTGGTGTTTTATCAAGCTTAAGTTTAATCTTGATTTTTTTTGCTTTAATTTGCGGTTGCATTTCAACTAACACTTCTTGAATATTTTCGCTTAACTTGACTGGTTGTGGGTTTATTGCAAAAGTACCAAGCTCTATTCTTGAGACATTCAATAAAGCATTAACAAGACTGACCATTTTTTTACTACCGTTATAGGCTTCTTGTAAGTATTGTTTTTGAAGTTTGTTAAGTGCGCCGGCATCCCCAGATAAGAGCATTTCTGAATACCAGTTAATGGTAGACAATGGGGTTCTTAATTGATGTGAAGCTAAGGACACAAACTCGGTTTTGGCTTTATCAATGTCTTTTTCTCGGGTAAAATCTCTAAATATCTCAACGGCTCCCATTAATTTATTCTCTTGGAAGACGGGATTACAGCTAGCTAACACTGGAAAAGCGGAGCCATCTTTTTTTAGATAAGAATGAGCGCCAGAATGCTCACTGGCGTGCTCTTTTTTCATAACCAGTGTTTTTGTCATAATCCGCTCTTTTTCTGGAATAATCTTATTGCCTTCCGTTACAGATTTAACTAAACCGACAAACTTTTTACCCAGAGCATCTTTAGAGGTAAACCCGGTTAATTGGGTGAAATTATGATTAATCTGCATTATCTTGCCAGTGGTATCAACGACTACTAAACCATCACCAATGTTATTGAGAATGGCGTTAAATTTGTTTCGTTCAATTTCTACCCTATTTTTTTCTTCTTCAATATCTTCAAGTACGTTATGTATGGCTTGACTCTGCTTCTCTAGTTCTTCTTTTTGGTTTCTAATTTCTTGGGTCTGCTCCTTAACCCTTTTATCTACTTGTGCTCGCGATAGTTTAATCGCTTTCGTCATGGTGTCAAAGGAGCGCGCTAATACCCCGATCTCATCATTACTGTTGATGCTGACTCGGTGATTAAGATTTCCTTTAATGACCTCATTTACGCCCAGCTGTAAATTTTCAATTGGTTGGGTAATTATTTGACTTAGCAAGACTGAAAAGAATAAGTAAATAATAATGGTACCGAGAATCATGAGGAGGTAGTATATCAGCAATTTTTTTAGCGGTTGGTAGGCTTCAGCTGAATCAATTTTAGCTACCAAACCAATATTTCCTGTTTCGATAAAACTAGTGGAAGCGATAACTTTTTGGTTTCGGTAGTCTAAAGTATTGATAAACACCCGTTCTTCGCCCAAAATAGCTTTTTTCATTGCTAAAGCAGTATCACTAGCGAATTCTGCTAATGCATCATTTTCAAATAAACGGCTAATGGGGAAAATTAAGTTATTTTCTTTATCCCTAAAGGCGATTAGTACTTCTCCTGATTTTTGGAGTCCTGCACGATTAGTGATAATGCTGGTTAGTTCGGCTAGAGACACTATGGTAGTTGCTTCCCCGATAAGATTACCTTCAAGGAAGATTGGTCCGGCTATTATTAGCTTGTAGCTATTATCTTCTTTGGTAAAGTAAGCACCTTCATAAATTAATCCTGGTTTAAAAAAGGTTTCGCTGGAGACATCCCTTCCAATTAAAGTTTCTTGTGTGGACGCAATTACGTTACCTTCAGGATTGATAATGCAGATTCGTTCAATTTCTGGTAAAGGTTCTTTGGCATCTTTAATGATAGTTTGAATTGCTTTATGCAATTCTTCGCTCGGCTCAAGATTGTATTGATTGATATTGTTTCTTAAGGCGGTTCTACTGGTGATTAATTTTAGCCTTTCAATATTTTGATTTAGATATGTTTCAATATGATCTGCTCGGGTGACAGAAGTTGTTATAAGGTGCTCATGGATTTGATGTAAAATAATGGCTTCACCCACTTTGGAAAAAAAGATTCCCATTAGGATGGCTATGGTTAAGAAAATCGCAAAATAACCGGAGATAAGTTTGTACCTAAGTTTCATGGTTTTCTTTTTTAAGTTTTACAATCTCCTTTTTAAGAGCGACCATTTTAAGTTCTCGACCGATCATAAATTTATTTAGTTTCTGTAAATCTTGAGTTCTTTCGGCAACTTGATATTCGGTGTCATGTTTAGATTTATTGATTTCTTCCAACATTTTATTAAAGGCTGTCGCTAGTTGACCTATCTCATCTTTTGAAGTTGTCACAATCGGACTGTATTCATTAGTGATAACTAGTCCAGCCATTTTGTTGGTCACTTCTGCTATTGGTTTTAACAATCGTTGCGTAATCAAATAAATAAGAACTAAGGCTAGAAAAGCACTGATAATAACTATGATAGAGATAGTATTAGCTGATCCTTGAGCTAGTTGGTTGAGTTCTGTACTACTAACTTCAGCAATAACAAAAAAAGGTAAACTACCAAGTTGGGCTATAGTGATAATATTATCCGTTTGCTGGGCATGATCATGAACAGAAATAACAGTAGGTTCCCTCCCCAGATATAAATTATCTTGAAGAGTAGTATATTCAAGAGGTTCAATTAGGTGGTTAGCATATTTTTGACTAACCATGAGAAGTTGTTTAACCTTCGGTTCTAAGATGCCTATACTTTTAAACTGCCTGTTTGTATCGGTGGCATAAACAATAACCCCATCTTTATCAGTTAGCATCCAAGGATATTGCTCTAGAGCCTCAAATATTTGGTGATGGAACTGTTCTGGTTTTAGTTGTAATACCGTTACACCTACAACTTCATTGTCGGCTATTACCGGGTGGGAAAAGTAATAACTCAATTCATCACTGCTACTATCAATGGCTAAATCAATAACACCAGAACCTGTTAAAGCTTTCGTAAAGTACTCCCGAGCAGAACAATTTTGACCGATGCGATTGAGCTCAGTCGCTGCAATAGTGAGACCGGTGTCATCTAGTAAGGAAATAGATGTTTCGGAATCATAAACATTGTAGCTAATTAATAAATTCTGTAGTTCCTCACTTGAGACTTCTCCATTTAAGGCACTGACAACCTGTTCTTGTTCAGCTATCGTAGCAACCAGATTATGAGTTTTTTCCAGGGAAAATGTCAGCATTTTAGCGTGCTGTTTTGTTAGCTCAAGTTGTTTTTCCTGATACACTTTAATTAAGGTACTTAAACTCATCTGGTAAGTGGCAGCAGCAGCCAAAAACCCGAATATGACGATAATAATAAGTGTGGTTAGGGATACTTTCTGGGCAATAGAGAATGGTCGGTGTGGCAGGTTTGCTCTCATTGAGTAATAGTATAACCTAATTTATTACTCACTTGGTTTACTATTAAACTGATTTTATTAACAGGGATTATTGTCTAGTGTTTTTCTGATCATCTTGACCGAATAGTAAGGGAATTTAGTTAAAATAGTTGTGAGCAAATTATTTCAGGCATTTCCGTCAGTGTACTATCACCTTTAATGCTACAATCAATGGCTCCAAGCGATAATGCCTTATGCCTGTCTTTTTCTTGATCTTGATTGGTAATGATCATTACCGGTGTTTTGATACCTATTTTTTTTATGCCTTTTAATGTTTTGAAACCATCAAGGATTGGCTCAACTAGATCCAGTAAAATTAAATCGTATTTTTTTTGCCCTAATAACTGCAAGCCTATTTTTCCGTTTGCTGCTGTTGTAATAGCGCATTCACCTCCGGCTTCAAACTTCTTGGTGATCACATTGGTCATGGGCTTGTTGTCCTCAATGATTAATACTTTTTTTTGGTTTGACATGTGATTATCTTACTTATATATGCTACCCCGACCCCCGTATTTTTGCAAAATTAAGCTGGGTAGGTATCTATTTAATTCGCTATCTAAACGATTGCTCTACCACGCTCTATTAGTTAAGAATACTATCAGTACCCATTAGTTTTTTGAGTTGGGAGTTTCCAGACCAGTCTTGCGTGAGTAATTGAGCAGCTGCCTTTTTCGTTTGTTGTAGGAGTGTTGTGTCGCCCAGGGTGGCTATTTTTAGTTGGGGAAGACCGCTTTGTTTTAGACCCCAAACCTCACCAGGCCCCCGCTGTTGCAGGTCAATTTCCGCTAAATTGAAACCATCATTAATTTTCTCTAGCGCCTGTAATCTTTGCCTTGCTGCTTGACTGTTAGTTTCGGTGAAGAGAAAACAATAACTCTTAGTTGCTCCCCTACCCACCCTACCTCTAAGTTGGTGTAGTTGGGCTAAACCAAAACGCTCGGCGCCTTCAATGATCATGAGATTAGCTTTGGGGATATCAATGCCCACCTCAACCACGGAAGTGGAGACTAATATTTGGGTATTTCCGGTAGCAAAATCATGCAGCACTGCCCTTTTCACTTTAGCTGCTAATTGCCCATGTAATAAACCCAGTTTGAATTCGGGGTACACTTTTTTTAACCGCTCATATTCGTTTTTGGCAGCCTTTACGGCTTGGTAAGTCTCGGCGCAACCTTCCTCGGGGTTCACCAAATTAAGCTCTTCCTGGTCATTTAGATTATCGGTTCTTTCCCCCTCAATCAGTGGGCAGATCACAAATAGCTGCGCGTTATCTTGCGCGATACGTGCGCGTACCCACTCTTGTCCAGCCAGCCTTTTTTCAGGTGGCACGACTTGTGTTTGCACGGGTGTCCGGCCTGGTGGTAATTCATTTAAAATGGAGACATCTAAATCTCCGTATAAAGTTAGCGCTATGGTGCGGGGGATGGGTGTGGCGGTCATACTTAAGACGTGTGGTTTATGAGTACGGCTAGCTTTTTGTATTAGTTTGGCTCTTTGCTTTACGCCAAAGCGGTGTTGTTCGTCAATGATAACCAAACCCACCTCACCAAACTGAATGCCTTCATATAAAAGGGCATGGGTACCAATCAATATATCTGCTTTTTCTTGTTTTGATTTAGTGCTACCAGTATGAAGAGCTATGGTGATTTCAGGAAAATCTTTAAAATATTCTTTAATTGTTTTGAAGTGCTGTTCTGCCAGGACCTCTGTTGGTGCCATTAGTACTACAAAAAGGTCGGACCTTTTTAAGGCATACATAGCAACGGCTGCTACGGCTGTTTTACCTGAACCCACATCACCCTCCAATAATCTGTTCATCGGTGTGCTTTTGGCTAAGTCGCTTACTAACTCATGGACACATTGCTGTTGGGCGTTGGTCAGTGGAAAGGGTAATTTGTTAATAAACTCTGTAATGACCCCGTCATTATGGGAAATAGTATGGGCGGGACCGGCTTCTTTCCAGGTTTGTCTTCTAAGTTGCCCTTGAAGTTGGATAATGAGTAGCTCATCAAATGCTAAACGGCTTCGGGCTTGATCAATATCAGCTTGAGAGGTGGGGAAATGAATTTTAGTAAGCGCTTCGGCAAGACCAAGCAAGTTATTTGCCTTTAATACCTCGGGTGGTAAATATTCTTCCACCTGGTATTCTGGGTGAGCCATTACCCGAGTGAGTATGCCCCTGATTCTTTTGGACGAAATACCTTTAGTCTCATGATAAACCGGTATAATCCGAGCGGTGTGTACGGCCTCCCCTCCCCTAACCACTTCCCACTCCGGAGAATTCATTTGCGGAAATAGCCGACCGCTACTAAGTTTACCAGAGAGGTTTACTAAATCTCCGACTTTGAGGTTTTGGGCGATAAAATTTTGGTTAAACCAGACGGCTTCTAATTGACCGGTGTTATCGGAAACTTGAGCAGTAATAATGGTTAAACCTCGGTGCGTGCGCCGTACATAAATGTTATCAACAGTGCCTTGAACGGTAACTTCCGTGTCAAAAGGTAACTTGGTGATTGGTGCTAGTTGAGAGTAATCTATATGACGCCAAGGATAATGATGCAGCAGATCGTTGATGGAGTAGATATCTAGATTAGCAAATAGGCTTCTAAATTTAGCACCCACCAAAGGCGCTGCCGTAATTGGATCGGTCAGTTGCATAGCCGTACTCTACCAGACTTAGTCTAAGATGTATCGCGCAAAAGGTAGTATCATGGACAAAATTAAGGCAAGTGAAAAGAGCACTCCCATTAAAGTCCATATTTTTTGTTGTTTTCTCGTTAGTCTCATAACGTTAGTTATTAGTTGCTAGTTTAAGTTATCAGTTTACTTGACTTTAGATAACAATCTTGTAAAAGTCGCGTTTGCCCACCTTAAGCACCATACCATTTGTGGGTGTTATTTCTCTGTTGGGGTCGGTTACTTTCTCTCCATCCACCTCAAGACCCCCTTGCTGAATTAAACGTTTAATTTCCGATTTGCTTTTGGTTTTTACTATTCCGGTGACAAACACCTCCAGCTTAATACTTTTCTGTTCTCCCGCAAGCGTGTAGTTGACCTCTTCAATTTCTGAAGGTGCTTGACCTTCTTGGACAACCTTTTTAAATTCTTGCTCGGCGTTTGTGGCTAAAGAGTGACCATGGTAGAGACAAACAATCGCTTCAGCCAGTTCTTTTTTCAGTGTGAGCGGATTGGTTTTGCCCATGGTAAGTTCAGCTTTGCTCTCTTCCACCCTACTCATGGGAAGATCGGTGCAGGTTTCTAGGTACAGTGGGATAAGCTCGTCCTGTACGGACATTATTTTACCGTACATATCATTAGGGTTATCATCAATGTTAATGACATTGCCATAGGACTTGCTCATCTTACGTCCGTCAGTACCGGGAATGAGCGGTACCGTTAAGACACATTTATCTCGTTGCGCAAAACTCTTTTGCAGTTTGCGACCCATGAGCATATTGAAAGTTTGGTCAGTGCCACCCAGCTCCAAGTCCACATCCAGCTCCACACTATCACCGCCCTGCAAAAGCGGGTAAAGTAGTTCATGAATAAATAAGTCTTTTTTGCTTGCTAAACGTTTTTGAAATAAATCGCGCTCAATTAATTGAGGCAAGGTTATTTTTGCGGCCAGCGCCAATAGATCTTGAGCACTTTTGTTAAACCACCAATCACCGTTGTAAACCACTTCCACCCGAGCAAAATCTACGATCTTACTAGCACTTTCTTGGTAGTGTTTAAAGTTTTCGGCCACCTCTGCCTTGGACAGCATTGGTCGGCTGCTTTCTTTATCAGAAGGATCACCGATCATGGCCGTAAAAGAACCAATAACCAAAAACACTTGATGACCAAGTGTGGCTAGTTTCTGTAACTTTCTAAGGATAATGGCATTGCCCAAGTGAAGCGTGGGGCTAGTTGGGTCTATACCATAATAAATTCTAAGCACCTCGCCGGACAGGAGCTTATGCTCAAGATCTTTTTTGGTTGGTAATATTTCTACTACTGCCCGAGTTAGAATTTCCGCAACCTGTTCTTTATTTGTGTTAACTACTGGCATGGCATAATGATAGCACGCACCTCGCTAGAGAGCGCGGGCTATCTGGCGAGGTGCTTAGCTGGGTGCCTCTTCAAACAATCTCGGTTGTTCGATATAGGACCCATCTCTTAAGTACACTCTCTCACCCTTTTCCAGTCTCAACAGCACAGGATCTTCTGCTTCAAGATCGGACCACAGGCTTGCTTGTTGACTTGCTGACCACCACACTTGGCTTAAGCACATCTTGTGACTCTCTCCTTGTTGAGACCTACCGTTAGATTGGTGCCTTGGTTGTTATTGCTTAATCATTTATTTTGTTTTAGTCCTGCCTAACTAACGAATTGAACATTGTTTGACATAAGGCTGGCATCTTTGTTGGGCTTGGATTAGAAATTCTCTGGAAGTGGTAGGATGGTTGGCATAACTTTGATCCACCAATTCTTTTTGGGGCACAAATCCCTGCAGAATATAATTTTCGGCACCCTTAATTAATTTAGACATCGCACTAATAGTGTCAAGATCGTGGACGCCTTCAATAATAGTGGAACGGAACTCATAAGGAATCCTCGCCGCTTTGATGATTTTAATACTGTCTGAAATTTTAGCCCGGACATCTAAGCGCGTTTTAGTAAAGCTGGGATAATTTTCTAGCGAGGTTTTAATATCCATGGCGAGATAATTAATTAAACCTTGTTCGGTTAGTTTTTTAACGACAGCTGGATAATAACCATTAGTATCTAACTTAATTTTATATTGTAGTGCGCGACACTTTTTAATAAAGTCGGTTAGAGCTGGTTGCAGAGTTGGTTCACCTCCCGTGATTACCACGCCTTGGATTTTACCTTGACGGGATTTAAGGTAAGACCATATTGTGGTGGCAGGGATTTGTGTCTTAAAAGGTGGTATGACCAGAGATGGGTTGTGACAGTAAGGACAGCGAAAAGGACAACCGTTGCTAAAAACAACCGTTGCAATATGTCCAGGATAATCAATTAAACTAATTTTTTGCCAACCACCAAAATTTATCATTTATTTAAGATTGATTTACTTGGACGCTTGTTCTTTCTCCATAGGGGAGACCACAAAAGTTTTTCTATCCTTAAATTCTTCAGCCTTACCCTCGTTCCACTGTTTGACTGGTCTTAAATACCCTACTATTCGGGAATAGACTTCGCATTCTTGAATCACCGTGGCCTTGGCACACTCTGGGCAAGTATCATGATGTCCTGATAAATACCCATGAAAGGGACAGATACTAAAGGTAGGAGTGATGGAAAAATAAGGTAACTGGTAATGATTGACTAAACTTCGTACTAGTTCTTTAATCGCTTCAATATTATCAATCTTTTCACCTAAGAAGGCATGCAAGACCGTACCCCCAGTATATTTAGTCTGCAGTTCGTCTTGCAGCTCAAAAGCCTCAAAAACATCATCAGTAAAATTAACTGGTAGCTGGGTACTGTTGGTATAGTATGGTTTAGCGCCGAGTTGATAGTTTTTTTCGTTAGCCACTTTAATATTGGCATATTTTTCTTTATCTAGCTGTGGGAATCTAAAGGAAACTCCTTCGGCGGGAGTAGCTTCTAAGTTATAGTGGTTACCTGTTTTCTCTTGGTACTCAATTAGTTTCTCGCGCATGTGCTCTAACACCTCACTGGCAAAGGCGCGGCCTTTTTTGGTACCAATGTTAACCTCGTACATATTTTCACACGCTTCATTCATGCCTATCAGACCAATGGTGGAAAAATGATTACTCCAATACTGATCCGTTTTTTGTTTGACTGATCTTAGGTAAAAGCGGGAATAGGGATATAGTCCTTTGTCCGTGTAATGCTCTATCATTTGCCTTTTGGTTTCTAAACTTTCTTTGGCAATATCCATCAATTTATCAAGCTGTTTAAAAAAGTGAGATTTGTTTTTACTGGTGTGGGCGAGGCGGGGCATATTGATCGTTACGACCCCAATCGAACCAGTGAGCGGATTTGCTCCAAATAACCCCCCACCCCTTTTTTCAAGCTGTCTCTTGTCCAAACGCAGTCGGCAACACATAGAGCGAGCATCATCAGGTGACATATCGGAGTTCACAAAATTAGCAAAATAAGGAACACCATATTTGGCGGTAACTTCCCAGAGCGGTTCTAGCTCTTTATTATCCCAATCAAAATCTTTGGTGAGGTTGTAGGTGGGAATGGGGAAGGTAAAGACCCTACCCCTAGCGTCACCTTCAATCATAATCTCCAAAAATGCCTTGTTAAAAATATCCACCTCTTTTTGGAACTCACCATATGTTTTATCTTGAAGCTGCCCACCAATAATAACCGGTGCGTCTTTATAAATTTTCGGCACCACTAAATCTAAAGTGATGTTGGAGAAAGGTGTTTGGAAACCAACTCTGGTGGGCACATTCATGCCAAAAACAAATTCCTGCATACACTGCTTTACTTCTTGGTAATTTAGTTGGTCATAGTAAATAAAAGGAGCTAGTAACGTATCAAAGTTAGAAAAAGCTTGCGCCCCAGCACATTCACCGGTGAGGGTATAAAAGAAATTAACGATCTGGTGAAAAGCGGTGCGTAGGTGTTTGGCTGGACTGCTTTGTATCTTTCCAGAGGCGCCTTGGAAACCAACTGTCAACAGATCAATTAAATCCCAACCGACACAGTAAGTAGCTAAAATTTGTAAATCATGGATATGTAAATCACCAGCTTCGTGGGCTTGCGCAATATCTTTAGTGTAGATTTTGTTAAGCCAGTATTTTTTGGTGATGGCTGAAGAAATGTAATTGTTGAGTCCTTGCAGAGAATAGGACATGTTACTGTTCTCTTTAACTTCCCAATCAATCTTTTGCAGATAACCATCAATTAACTCAACATCCGCTTGATTAATAATTTCTCTAATGCGCGTGTGTTGTTCTCGGTACAGAATGTAAGCTTTGGCGGTTTTTTTGTAGGGAGAGGTTAAGAGGGCATGTTCAACGAGGTCTTGGATTTCTTCAACTGTGGGTGTGTCTGTTCTAAGCTGCCTTTGTGCTGCCTTTAAAACCTTTTCCGTAATTTCTACAGCTTCCTTGCCGTTAAACTCACCGGTAGCGATGCCAGCTTTTTCAATGGCGCGGGTAATTTTTAACGGGTTAAAAGGTACAATACGTCCATCTCTTTTCCTAATTTTGGTAAAGGGGGTGTTGGGCATAAGACTCCTTTCAGGCATGACTTAAAGCTAACACAACATTTTAGATTGGTATACAAGATTTTTGTGCATCTAGTTAATATGATTGGTATTAAAGGCTCGTGGGGCGTTATTTATATATTTTGAATACAATATTTAAGTTTGTTAACCTTCTAAACTTATCAGCTAAGCAGCCAGCATTATAAGGATATGGGTTTAGTTTTTGGGAGTGACTTGCAAAAAGACGGCTTGCTTTTAAGTAAAATTAGCTGTGGCTAAGTAGTTCCGGAGGTTTAATTTAGTCTTGTCGGTTATAGTTTTCGGGCGTCGTAGGCCCAATGTAGCAGTGACTGGCGTTGCCGGCGTCGGCAAGCTAAATCTTGTGGGTAGCAGTTGTTTTTAAGTTGTGTCACATGGCGTTGGTAAGCTTGCCACCTCTTTATTTGCCTTTCGTCTTCGCCAGGTAATCTCCTACCCAGGTAGTACCGGCAGTACCATTGGAACCAGCCTCTGGGATCATGTTCTTCGTTGAGCCAACCTTTTTGACGCCAGACGGCGAGTGGTTGCGAGGCTTTAACCCCAAAGTAGTTAAGAGCTGGATTGCTCTTGGCTGGAGAGAGCAGGGCTTTTTTAAACCAGCTAGCTGGATACTCTTTTTGGCAATCGGTCAGGTATTTACCGCCAAACACTCCCAGCTCAAGCATTTCTGGGGGAGTAAGCTCGGGTTTAAAATTGGGGTGGAAGTTTTTACCTACTGGTTCAGTGAGATAGTAGACATAACCCTTTTGCATTTTGTCGTGCACGAGCACTTTTTTGTTCATACCCCAGCTAGATGTTTAACTTCCAAATGGCTAAATTAAGAATGGCAGCGAAACTGACCCAAAGTAAGTAAGGTACAAGAAGGTAAGCAGCTTGGCGATTGATCATCAGAAAGTGTCGGATAGTGACAATAATCATGAGCCACAGGCTAATGATTTCAAGGAAAGCGAGGAATGGGTTTTGTAAACCAAAAAAAAGGATGGACCACAACGAGTTGAGAACCAACTGTAGTAAAAATATTTGTAACGCCAGCTTAAATCTTTTTTGAGAATAACCTTCTTTAAAGACCAGATAGGCAGCAATGCCCATTAAGGTATAAAGGGTAAGCCAAACAGGACTAAATAACCAGTTAGGAGGGCTAAAGGTTGGTTTGTTTAAAAAAGCGTACCAGGAAGAAATCGCTGGAAAAGTAAAGAGACTACCAACTAACCCCGCCAGCTGGCTCAACAGAATAAAAAATAATACTTGGTACCCAGACCGCGTCGACTTTAACTTTGATATCAGCTGGTTAAACATGATATTTCTCCTTAATTTCCTGTTCTCTAATTTGTTCGGCTGCTTCAATCGCCTCCAGACCGAGTTTTTTCAAGTCTTGAATATTTTTTAATTTTAACTCGGTTGCTTTCTGGAGTAAAAATGCTTTTTTGTTTTTAGTGGGTTCGGTTAACACTTCAGCCAGCAGCGCGTTCAGAATGCCACCAATAATTGGTCCTGGGGCTAAACCCAATTCGCTGATTAAGGTGTGGCCATTGATCGCTAGTTGCTTGGTACTAATGGGATCCTGCTTAGCCTTTTCTACTAGAAACTGCAGATGCCGGAGTCGGTATGGTTCCGCTTTGGGGACACCACTGCCCATGCGGTCAGCTTTCCGTAGTTTGATTAAGTCGTCCCAGTTTTCTTCCCCAACTCGGCGCAGGAGACGACGGGCACCGGCTTCCGTAACCTTATCAATATCATAATAGAACATATGTTGGCGGATTAGGTGGGTAGTGCGCTTAATGATTTCTTTAGGGAAGCATAATCTTTGCATGGCAGTCTGCGCCATTTTTTGGCTAACCACTTCGTGACCGTAAAAAGTAGACGTGCCCTCTTTTTCGCCTCGGGTTCTGGGTTTACCACAATCATGAAAGAGCGCGGCCAACCTGACTGCCAGTGAATAATCTTGCTCGGCGGCATATTGCAGTGCTTTAATACTGTGTTCAAAAACACTGAAAATGTGATGGCGGTTTTGCTCAACCGCTAAGCCTTCGGCAAGCTCTGGTAGGATAATGGCTAAAAGACCCGTGCTGGCTAAAGTTTGCAGACCAGTTTCTGGCTGGGGACTCATGACTAAGCGTATGACTTCCATACCAATGCGTTCTTGAGAGACCTGCTTAATACTAGTTGCCTG
Source organism: uncultured Candidatus Saccharibacteria bacterium (assembly GCA_964592525.1). GTDB lineage: Bacteria > Patescibacteriota > WWE3 > CAZQFB01 > CAZQFB01 > CAZQFB01. The sequence goes on from CAZQFB010000002.1 coordinate 88,983, forward strand.
TTGGCGGATAGTGTCTGCCAGCGTCGTGTCAATTTGGAAATTGAGCTCGCTGGCAAGGCGTATAGCGCGCAGCATTCTTAAGGCATCTTCGGCGAGACGGTCTGCGGGGTTGCCTACGGCTCTGATCGTTTTTTGCTTTAGATCTTGCTGACCTTGATAAGGATCACTAAGCTCACCAGAGACGCTCATGGCCATGGCATTAATGGTGAAATCCCGCCTGGCTAAATCTTGCTCCAGGGAGTTTACAAATTTAACTTCGTCGGGATGACGGGCATCAGAATAGGCACCTTCCACCCGAAAGGGGGTGACCTCTATGATCTTGAGGGAGGGGTCGGGGCTGTCTGTTTTGATGGCCACGGTTCCGTAGTTATTTTCGTAAAAATGATCCGGAAACAACTGTTGAATAATATCTGGTTGGGCTTGGGTGGTAATATCCCAGTCTTTTGGCTTTTTGCCTAGTAACAAATCACGCACACAACCCCCCACCAGGTAGGCTGGATAGCCCTTGTTGTTAAGGGTGTTGAGAATGTTAGCGACGGTTGGTGGTATGTTAACCATAAAGCTATTGTACCTTACCAGAGGTCAATCCATAAACAAAACAGCGCGATTGCTCACGCTGTTTGTTTTTTCAATACCAAATCAAAAAAGTTATCTCTTTTTTGCTTTTGCCTTTGGTTTTTTAGCTTTTGCCATCTCTAATCACCCCCTTTCCTCATAAAAAAACCCCACCTTCTCTGGGTGGAGCTTGTTTGGCAAACAGATCATAGGCAGCGTTAAATATATATTTTTCATATTTACAGAGCTAATAATTAACTCTGATAGCACATTAATTTAAGTGTACGTATTTGCAATTTTTTTGCAAGACTTTCTTGTGCCGAACTTCTTAATTTAATGTTAAAATCAAGCTTAATGTGGCGCAGAAAAATAATTAAAAAACTACCCCGACCGGCAGTTGGGGTCATAAATAGCACAACTAGATGGAACAAAACACGCATTGCCGCTACGGTAGCGTCACTTTCCTTTATTGGTCTGTTGGTGGTGTCACTTATCGGTGGGGTCTTGTTCTTTCTCTTTTCCAAGAATCTACCGTCACCCGACCGCCTGACTTCCCGCTCACAGGCTTTGTCCACGCAAATCTTTGATCGGAACGGGGAAGCCTTGTATGACTTTTATGGGGACGAGAATAGAAAACTGGTCAAGCTGGACGAAATACCACCAGAGTTAATTAACGCTACATTGGCGGTAGAAGACGCGGAGTTTTATCGACATAAGGGTTTTGACGTTTTTGGTATTATCCGTTCGGCTTTTCGTTTAGCCACCAAAGGTAATATCCAAGGCGGTGGTTCCACGATCACCCAGCAGTTAGTTAAAAACACGCTTCTCACCAGCGAGCGGACCTTTACCAGAAAAATTAAAGAACTGGTCTTGGCGCTGCAGATTGAAAGACGTTTTAGCAAAAAAGAAATCTTGCAGATGTACCTAAACGAAGCCCCCTATGGTGGTCAGGCCTGGGGAGTGGAAGCAGGTGCCAATACCTTTTTCGGCAAATCTGTGGGCGAGCTTACTCCTAGTGAGGCCGTTTTTCTGGCGGGGTTACCCCAAAGCCCCAGTGCTTATTTATCCGATCCGGAAGCAGCGGAAGAGCGGAGACAGACCGTTATTCGCTTGATGGAAGAGCGGGGATGGTGGGATGAACAGCAGGTGCAGAAAAAAATAAGTGCCGATGAAGCCGATCGGTTGCGGGATATTGTGCCGGAAGTTTCTTCCATCCGTCAAGGAATTAAAGCGCCTCATTTTGTCTGGTATGTGCGGGATTTGTTAGAGCAACGCTACGGTCGCGAGTTGGTGGAAAGTGGTGGTTTGCGGGTGACCACCACTCTGGATTTAAAGCTGCATGATAAATTCCAGGAGATCGTGAGCGAGGAAGTTGCTGAAAGTGAAGGCTTGCAGGTGGGTAATGGTTCTTTAGTGGCGATTAATCCAGCCAGTGGCGAGATACTTTCTATGGTTGGTTCTAAAGATTATTTTGACGAAGAGCACGATGGTAATGTTAATGTGGCGACTAGACTAAGACAGCCGGGTTCTTCTATTAAGCCGTTTACTTATGTGACCGCTTTTAAACAAGGTTACACTCCGGCAACGATGTTGGTGGATGCCAAAACCACCTTTCCTGGCGGAGCGAACAACCCTGATTATAAACCCGCTAACTATGATGGTAAGTATCGCGGCCCAGTCCAGCTGCGCTATGGTTTAGCTAACTCTATTAACGTTCTCGCCGTTAAGTTATTGGCTTTGGTGGGGATTGAGGATATGTTGGAAACGGCTTATGAAATGGGTATTACTACACTAGAGCCAACCCAGGAGAATAGCAATCGGTTGGGGTTATCGGTAACCTTAGGTGGTGGTGAGGTTAAACTATTAGAGCTGACTGCTGCTTATGGTGTCTTTGCTAACCAAGGCGTGCGCCAAGATCCAGTAGCTATCTTACGGGTAGAAGATCGTGAGGGGACCTTGCTTGAAGAACATAAACATACGGCTGGTCCGGTCGTGCTCACGCCAGAAGAAGCTTACCTTATCTCCCATATCTTATCCGATGATGGTGCGCGCGCATTGGTATTTGGCACTAATTCTTTACTAAATATACCTGGGCACCAAGTGGCTGTGAAAACAGGCACCACTGATGATAAAAGGGATAACTGGGCTTTAGGCTACGTTCCAGATTTGGCGCTTGGGGTTTGGGTTGGTAATAATGACAACTCACCCATGCACCCTAATTTGGCTTCTGGGTTAACAGGTGCCACCCCCATCTGGCGACGGGCGATGCTAGAGTATTTGGCGGATAAGGAACCCGTTAGCTTTAATAGACCAGAGGGAATTATTAACATGGAGGTGGATCGTCTGTCCGGCAAACTGCCGGGAGAGCACACCGCCGAAACAAGAAGCGAGATTTTTATTAAAGGTCGTGTTCCCACCGAGATTGATGATATGCACGTGGAGCTGGAAATCTGTGAAGATGATGACAAGCTGGCTAATGAAGCATGTAAAGATGCCGGACACGCTGATAAGAAAAACTTTATTGTGCTCAAGGCAATTAGAGAGGATTGGCAAGGCGAGGTTGATAAATGGGTTGAAGAAAATCATAAGGATGATGATGAATGGAAACCACCAGATGAGGAAAGTGATTTTGAAGAAGAAGATGATGACGACGACGATGAATCATTTTTAGGTGAGTATTTGGGTGCAGTGTCTGGTCCTAAAGTGAAGATTACCACTTCCCCTTCCGGTGAATATACCCTTGAGCCGGGTAAAATAAGAGTGCTGGCCACGGTTGTTTCTGCACATACGGTGGTCAGAACCGAGTTTTACTTAAATGATGTGTTACAGGCAATTGATACCAGCATACCTTACCAAGTTGATATTGATATCAGCCACAGTGATAAAGAGTCTCAAGAGGTTAAAGTGTTGGGGTATGACTCTACTGGTCAAGTGGGGTCGGATACTATCTCCGTGTTATCTGTTTCTGCTGACTAGCTTCTGACCTGAAATCCTTGTTGCTGCAAAACCTTGATTAAAGCCTCTCGTCCTTGGGTGACGGTTGTTTGCATGGGTGTTTGGTCGGCAGCTTGGTAACTCAAACTAAAGGTTAAAGATTTGGTCTCTGGGGGTAGTGCTTGACCGGTGTAAATATCTTTCAGCTGACAGGTGGAAAGCTCTAATCCCTTGTGATGGTTGAGTTGGTTAGCGATGATTTGGGTGATTTCCGCGATGTCTGTGTGAAGTGACACCAGTACGGACAAGTCTTCATTAATAGGTGGGTGTTCAATGAGCTGCTTAATCTTTTTGGTCTGCTGCGCTTCGGCGACTAACAAATCACTATCAAGTTCAAAACCAACCAGTTCTCCGGTTATATTCCAGTTATCTTTGACTTCTTGGTTAATCACACCCATGGTACCCAGAAGGTGCTGGGGGGTTCGGATTTCTGCTGTTTGCTGGGGGGTCCAGTAGGGTTGGCATTTGTCTGGGCGGGTAAATTGGACATCAGTAATGTTCAATGCGCAACAGATATTTTCTAGCGCTTTTTTAGCATGGAAAAATCCATGCTCCTTATAACCCCAGACTACCCCGGCTAACCGATACACTTCTTTTGGTAGTTCGTTGGCATTAGCAAAAAATACTCTCTCCAATTCAAACAGTTTGAGGGTGGTTGCTTGGTGTTGATTAGTGGCTAAAGCTTTGAGTAAATGACCCAATAAAGATGTCCGGAGATAAACAAAATTAGCGTTAAGCGGATTAAGTACTTCTACGGCTTGCTGGGTGTCCAACTTGGTTTTCTGCATGGTCTCTGCGGCGGTAAAGGAGTATGAGTAGGTTTGGTGAAAACCATCAGCGACAAGACTATCTTCCATTTTGGCTTCCACCTCAAATTGCTTGCTGACTAGTTCAGCGGGAGGTTCACCACTTGGTAGGGTTGGTATTAGCTTGTGATAGCCGTAAAGTCGAGCAATTTCTTCAATTAAATCTTCGCTGCGTTCAATATCTCCCACCCGCCAGCTTGGGACCGTGACCGTAATCACCGGTGGCGCGTATTGGCTGTCTGCCACCTCCACCTGAAAACCCAAAGCTCTAAGTAGCGCTGCGGAGTCCTGGACACTGATACGCTGGTTAAGATATTCCTGAATTAAGGATAAATCCACGGACACCGTCGGACTTTGCACCTCTGTCTTTCCCTGTTGAAAGATGGGGCTTGATAATTTAGCATCGGCGTGTTTTTCTAGTAATTCTAAGGTCCGACCAAAAGCGGTTATGAGATTATGTGGGTCAAGGTATTTTTCGTAACGCAAAGCAGCTTCGGTGACTAAATTTAAAGCCCTAAACGTTTTTTGGATTTTATTGGCTTGATAAAGCTCAATCCAGATCAGTCCTTTACTGGTGTGCTGATCTACGCTGGAGTTTTCGGCGCCCATGATTCCACACAGATCAATTAATTTTGCTTGGTCCTCAATGACAATAGAGCCCGTTGGTAATGATCTTAAGACACCGTCTAAAGTTTCCAGTTTTTCTCCTTTCCGGCTAGCCCGTACGGTCATACGATGACCCTCTATTTTATCGTAATCAAATATATGTAGGGGTTGTCCAGTTTCTAACATTACATAATTGGAGATATCAATGACATTATTCAGCGAACGAATACCCGCTTTTTCTAAACGGGTTTTGATAAACGTGGGTGATGGACCTAGCTTAAGATTGACGACGGCACTAATAGACGCGGTGACGAGATCTTTATCTAGTTTGATGATGAGCTGGTTTTGTTTAGACCCCGCTGGTAGTTTTTGGTAACTAGGTAAATTATTAAACTCGGTTTTTTTGCCAAATAAAGGTAAAATGGCAGCTGCTTCTCGGGCGAGACCAATAACCGAAGACAAATCATTCCGGTTGGGGGTGAGCTCAATGGTATACACCACATCATCAGCTCGTTGCTCCACTGATTCTACGGTGGGACCACATAAGGTTAGATATTGGGCAATGTCTTGAGGAGTTGCTTCCGTGTTGAGGTATTCTCTTAGCCAACTATCAACTAATTTAACAATCATCTTAAGTTGCCTTTAAAAAGCGAAGCTCATTTTCGTATAAGGTACGAATATCGGTGATACCTGCTTTCATCATATAAACTCTCTCTACTCCCCAGCCAAAGGCAAAACCTTTATACTCTGTCGGGTTGATTTTGGCATTAGTTAAGACTTGGGGATGCACCATCCCAGCTCCTCCCAGCTCCAGCCAGCCACTTTTACAGACACGACAACCCTGACCACCACAAACCTGACAGGAAATATCAATTTCAAAGGATGGTTCGGTGAAGCGGAAGTTGTATGGTCTAAGCCTAATTTTGCTTTCTGGGCCAAAAAAACTATGCACAAAATAAGTTAACACACCCTTTAGTTCTGTTAATGAGGTTTTTTTATCAACTAGTAAACCCTCAAACTGATTGAGGGTGGGTATGTGGGTGACGTCTTCTTGTGGTCGACCACAACGAGAGATGTTAATCATTCTAATCGGTAATGCACCACGTGCCATTTCCCGCAGTTGGCCTGAAGAAGTGTGGGGGGTGACCACAAAGCCACTCTTTAAATACCAGGTTTCCCATTCCGCCCGCGCGGGGTGATCAACGGGCATATTTAAACCTTCAAAGGCATAAAAATCAGTTTCCGTTTCGCGGTAACGTCGGCGTAAAAAACCTAACTGCTTAAATATCTGTGAGATTTCTCTAATGGTTTGGGTGAGTGGGTGCAAGGAACCACGTTCGTATTGATTGGGTAACACATAGTCGGTGGGTAGGGTAATATCAAGCCAAGACGACGCTTGCTGGTTTTGTTTTAATTGGTTGGTTTTGGCTGTTAGTTGTTGCTGCAACTCTCTTTTTAAGGTGTTTAGTTCAGCTCCCTGCTGCGCCCTCGCTGTGTCAGGCAAAGAGGCTAAGTGTCGAAATAAGTTAGTGAATACACCGTTCTTTTTGGCTTGCAGGTTATAAGCTAGCGCCTCTATTTCCTGGGTTGAGGTAGCGGCAGTTATTTTGAGGGTGTATTCACGCTTAATGGTTTCTAGCTCGGCTGTCATTGTGCCTTATTTTAGCACGATTACCTGCTTACAATAACTCAATTAATTTTATAAGCAATGTCATCAGACTGGTAAAGACAAACACGATTAGTATGGTGAATAATGGTTCTTTCTGGGTGAAGTAGCCTAAAGCGCGGAATAGATCCCGCTCTCTTTTATAGCGCACATACCACAGGAAAAAAAAGACAACCACAGTAATGATAATGGGCGTGAGAAAAAAATAGAGCCAATTCATTTTTTAGCGTTGATTTGCTGTACTAACTGCTTAAACACCGCTGGTTGTTTAATGGCTAAATCAGCTAAGATTTTACGGTTTAACTCAATCTTGTTCAGTTTGAGTTGATTAATGAAAGCCGAATAACTGATTCCCTCTGGCTTTAAAGCGGCATTAATTCTTTGAATCCATAATTTACGAAAATCACGTTTTCTTAACCTTCTTCCCGCAAAGGCATATTCGCCGGCGTGCAAGTATGCTTCGTGAGCTGTTTTGAAAAGTTTGCTCCGCGCGCCAAAGTAACCTTTAGTGGCTTTCAGAATATTTTTATGTCGTCGATGTCGTGTAAAACCAGTTTTAACTCTGGACATGCTTACCTCCTATACCCAATAATCGCCTGACTTGTTTATCCCGATGGGGAGATACCTCTTCCAACCCAGATTTACGTCTTTTGGTTTTGCTTGATACTTTAACTTTAAGATGACCAATGCAGACGCTTTTTTTGAGAATCTTGCCGGTTTTGGTGATCTTAACCCGTTTGGCGGTTGTTTGATGTGTTTTTTGTTTGTTCATCTTATTTTGGCAGGTAAGTGACACTTAATAAATTACCTAGCTTGTTCGGTTCAGTCTCCACCTTGGCGACTTCGGTTAGTTCTTGAGTTACTTTATGGAGTAATTCAAACCCAACTTCGGGGTGAGTGTTCTGACGACCTCTAAACTGGACGATAAATTTTACCTTATTATTGTCTTTTAAAAAACCGCGCGCCCTCTCCAATCTGATTTGTAAATCATGATCGTGTATGGTTGGTCCGAAACGAAAAGTTTTAAGACCGCTTTTTTTGGTACCACTTTTGGCTTTCTTCTCTTGTTTCTTGCGCTGGAACAAGTATTTATGGTATTCAAGGATTTTACAGACAGGCGGTTGGGCTTCCGCTGAAATCATGATCAGATCCATGTCCACTTCTTTGGCTTTCTGGAGAGCTTCCTTGGTAGAAAGTATTCCTAAATTAGTGCCATCCTCGGCGATAACGCGCACTTGAGGAGCGGTAATGTTCTCGTTCAAATTATGGTTCGGTTTTTTTATTCTGCCTCCTTAATTTATGCAATTGATACGAAAATGTAACAAATTGCGCGGGACTCGTCAATTAACTCATAAAGTTAGGGATTTGTTCTTTCTGACCTCTTGAAACTTAGCCACTACTTGCGGTAGTGACATATTTCTGTGTTCTTCACCTGTTCTCAATCTTAAAGAAACCGTTTGCTCTTTGTGTTCCTGTTCACCCACGATCAACATGTAAGGTACTTTTTGGCTTTGGGCAGCTTTGATTTTGGCGCCTAAGGACTCATCTTTGTCTGATATTTCCGTGCGAATATGTTCTTGCTGCAAGGTTTGGTTGATCTTGTGCGCATACTCGGCGACGTGGTCATTTATGTTAATAATGACGGCTTGGACTGGGGCTAGCCAGAATGGGAAAGCACCTTGGTAATGTTCAATTAAGATGGACAAAAATCTTTCGTAAGAACCAAGAATAGCTCGGTGGATCATGACTGGGGTTTGTTTTTGACCGTGCTCATTAATATAACTTAAACCAAACCGCTGGGGTATAGCAAAATCTAGTTGGACTGTGGCTAGTTGCCATTCTCGTCCTAGGGCATCAGCAAAAATATAATCCAATTTTGGTCCGTATAACGCGGCTTCACCTTTTCTTATTTGACCCTGCAATTTCAGCTCGTTTGATATTTCTTGAAGCATGGTTTCGGCTTGGTCCCAGTCTTCTGGTTCGCCGATGTACTGGTTTTGGTTTGAGCCCCGTAAGGATAAAGAGACCCAATGATTTTCCCAAAGCCCAACGGCTCGGTAAAAACCTTCAATTATTTGGCATAGGTTAAGCGCTTCTTGCTTAGCTTGCTCTCTGGTGCAAAAGCAGTGACCGTCATCAATACCAATAGCCCTTACTCTGGCTAGTCCACAGAGCTCACCGGGTTTTTCGTCTCGGTACTGGATGGTTGTTTCCATGTATCTTTGCGGTAAGTCGCGATAACTTCTAAGCTGCGAGCTGTAAATTTGGGTGTGGTGGGGGCAGTTGGCTGGTTTGAGGATAAAATCAGCACCGTGTTTGCCTTTAACCTCAAACATATCAGGAAATTTTTCGGCGTGTCCAGAGATCTTAAATAACTCAAGACGAGCAATGTCGGGTATTTTAACAGCGCGATAACCTTTTTGATAACTTAACTCTTCCACGCATTGCTGCAGCTCATTCCTAATGGCTGTGCCTTTCGGGGTCCAGAGCGGTAACCCTGCTCCCACTAGCTCGGAGAAAGCAAACAGGTCAAGCTCTTTCCCTAACTTGCGGTGATCCCTGGATTTTGCTTCGGACTGCTTGGTTAAATACTCATCCAGTTCCGCTTGGCTGGGAAAGCAGGTACCATAAATGCGGGTGAGCATTTTATTTTTCTCGTTACCTCGCCAATAGGCTCCCGCACAACATAGTAGTTTAAAGTGTTTTAAGTCTTGTTGTGGGTTTTTGACATGACCTCCTCGGCATAAATCACGGAAAGCACCGCTTTCCACAATAGTAATAGTGTCGTTTGGAGGAATATCATTGAGTAGCTCAAGCTTGTAGGGATTAGTACTAAATTCTTTCAGGGCCTCTGCCCTACTCACTTCATGTTTGCTAAAGCCAGACCAGGTTGTCACCAATTCCTTCATTTTCTGCTCAATTATTGGTAGCTCTTCTTCACAGAAAGTATTGGGAAATTCAAAATCATAGTAAAAACCATCTTTAATGGCGGGACCAATGGCCGTTTTTACTTCTGGCCATAAGGCGGTTACGGCTGCAGCTAACAGGTGTGCACAGGAGTGGCGTAGTTGATCAAGTTCACTATGATCCATAACCTTACTATTGTAGCAGGAAAGTGTGCTGAATTGGGATAACTTGTTAAGCTTAGTGCCTAATTAATAATTACAGGAAAGTTCTTTAAAGGGAGGCTTCTGACGAGTCAAGAAAGTAGCACGAGGTTTAGAAAATGATTGAAGCCAGTATTAGTGAAGTATTTCTAGTACTGGCTTCTTGGCTTACGACGAGGCTCACGCCCAGGCTCGCACTCCTGTAGACATCTGTCCCAGAGGAGGCAGATTAATTATACTATGAGTTTTGTCAGGTGTAAAGTATTTAGCAAAGAAGACGCCCGGTCCAAAAGTCTGGACCGGGCGTAGAAACCAGAGAAACCCTCTCCGGTTAGGGTGCTGTGGTAAGACAGCTAGGAGTGGAATTGGTTGCTGGGCTCAAGCAACCTACCCGTAGCTCAAGCCCCCGCAGGTGCAACCAGGTACTCGCCGACTGTCCGTGTGAACGCAATCATAGGCAACGACACTCCTCGTTTAGGGAGCCATCCCTGATGGTGGCTCGTCTCCATCTGTCAGATCGACGTTACCAACCCAAGACGTTGGGTACAGGTCACTTAAACCCGTGTCTGGGTTTCCGACGAGTTCTGGACCACATTCATAGGCAAAACTCCTCTAAATGATCATTGGTGCCTAAGCACCCGTCATCCCAGAGCAGCTCGTGCAGTCCTACGCCCCACTCGGGATCAGACTGCGCTCCTCGCCACCTGCACATTCACGCCAGAACCGATAACAATCATAGGCAATCAGCTCCTTTTGAAGGTGTGCTTGCCCAGGATGGGCTTGCTGATTAAATTGTAGCTACTGGTGAGCAGTAGTGTCAAATAAATCTTAACTTGTCTGTGCACGATAGGTGCTGGTGACTTTGGGGAGCTTTGTCGGGACGGAGGTATTCATTCCCCCATATTTAGCTTGGGACTTGAAAAAAGGCTTTCTCCTGTTGGGGTAAACCCAAGTTACGGAAAACACAAATTAAAACAGGGTTATGAACGGTGGCGGTTGATAAACAAACCCAGATAGAGTAAAAGCCATCCTAAGCTATCTAAGCCGATGGGCAATACTTGCTTAAAAAAGCGATTCGCCAAACCATACTCAAGGGCTTGAGTGTCGGGGTCAGCCACCTGCAGTACTAAATGGGAATGGAAGTGTGCCACAAAATGTTTTTGGTATTCAAAGGAAAGGACTAGAAAAATAAAACCTAAGAGGGTTAGCAGATAATTGCGCGATCCCTTACGCCATAGTTGCGCGATAGAAAGGAGGATCCCAAAGCCGTAAAAAATTAGAGGACCATTGTGGGTATAGAAGTTGAAGGTTAAATTGAGCAGGTTTGATATTAGAAGTTTCATATACTTAATGAACCCAGCCCGAGCCAATTTTATGTGAATTTGGCGCGCTTGACCAACGGAGCTAGGTTGGCTGTGTTGTGGGCGGTACTGGAATCGAACCAGTGACCTTTACGATGTCAACGTAACGCTCTAACCGACTGAGCTAACCGCCCCTGAAAAAAGCTTGGGTTTGACGCTCAACCAATCATAATCTTAACTGATGATTTTATCAATAATACCGTATGCCAGAGCTTCTGGAGGGGTCATGTAATAATCGCGATCCATATCTTTAATGATACGAGTCTTGGTTTTTTTAGTGTGCTTGGCTAATATTTCGGCGTAATCATCACGTAATCTAATTATTTCTTTAGCGTCTATCTCAATATCACTTGCCTGACCACCGACCTGCCCCAAGGGTTGGTGGATGTGAATAATGGCATGGGAGAGGGAATATCTTTTACCTTTAGTGCCGGCGGCCAAGAGTGGTGTGGCAGCGGAAGCAGCTGTACCAATGGCAATGGTGGACACCCCACATTTGAGGTGGTTAATGGTGTCATAAATTGCCAATCCTGCATAGGCCTGACCTCCGGGGCTGTTGATGTAAACTTGAATATCTTTTTGGGGGTCTTTGCTTTGTAAATATAATAATTGTGCGATTACGGAATTAGCCATGGCGTCTTCAATGGGACCTGCCACGAAAACAATCCGTTCATTTAACAACCGACTAAAGATATCGTAAGCCCGGTCCCCGTGCGGGGACTGGTCAATAACCATAGGTATATATTGCATTAATTTCTCCTTATTCATGGCTAAGTTTGGTGTTCGCGTTTAGCTCTGCTAAGCTTAATAAATTGTCTAACAATTTACTACGGGCGATAATACTTTCTAAATACCAGCGGTTTTTCTCCGCGCTTAGCTCTTGGCGACTTTTTTTATCGGGGTTGGCTTTTAGGGCTTCTTCAATCTCTTCGTTGGAAACGGTAATTCCCTCTGTTTTGATCAGTTCCGTAAAAGCTAATTCGGCTGATAAAGTCCGCTCGGCGCCTTTTTGATATTCCTTCTGCAGTTCCTCAATGGTTTGCTTTTTGCTCTCTAAATATTTTTCTAGCGTTAACCCGAGCTGGGATAGCTGATCAATTAGTCTGGTTAACATACGTTCGCTTTCTTCTTCTATTAAGACCTCGGATATTTCTGCCTTAGTATGTTTGAGGATGGCTTCTAAGATCTTTTCGGGTGCGTTACCGCTGATAATGTCGTTGGCTTGTTGGCGGATCTCTTTTTTCACGTCTCCTAAAGTTAAAGCGGGTTTTTCGGCTAGTTTAATGCTGTATTTTAAAACGGAGTAGGGCTCAAAGGCAGTGATGGTAATGCGTGGTTGACTAACCGGAGCTAATTTATGCTCTTTGAGTAATTGGGGATAGGTATTTTTGATGAGCAAGGTAAAGATTTCCCGGTAGAGAGTGTTTTTGTCTAAATGTTCCTCTACTTTATCCATTGGCACTTTACCTTTACGGAACCCGTCTATTTTTACGTCCTGGGCTAAGTCTTTGACTACTTGAGCTTTGGCTTGCGTGACCTCATCTGCTGAATGGGTGACCTTTAACTCATACGTATTTTTTGGTTGTTTTTCAATCGTTGTTTGCATGGCTTTGCCTGGGTACTATACGGTTATTTTTAATTTTTGTCCAATAATTAAAGGCTTAATCTTTCGATTGTCTGCTCCTGTTTTCTGGTATGCACGACTCTTGATGACTTTAGTAACTTGACGATAAAAAACAAGACGGCCGAGACGATCAAGCTCACAATAGGGTCTAGAAACTGAAAGGCAGCAAACAAACTGAAGGAAAATATGGCGGGGAGTAAATGCCGATAGCGGTCAATTAAAGTGTTGATGTTGTCTTGGGCTTGAACTTTCACTTGGGTTAAGAAATTCTTATTACCTGTTTGCTGTAGTTTGTCAAGCTCCTGTTTAGCTTTTTGGTCTAAGTCTTGCTTAGCAGCAGCCAGATATTTGTCTATTTGCGCGGGATCAGTAATGTTAGCTTGTGCTAGTTGTTCTAAGATTTGTGGTTTAACTTCCCCCTCAAAAACCATTTCGGTTGCTGTGGTTAGATCCACCGAGTCGTTATTTTGTTGAAATTGGTCTCCGACCGCGCTAATTAGATTATCAAATATTTTAGCGGGAATAATAAGCTTGAAATCTCCAATTAACGCCACGGAAAAGCTATAGTAAGCAATACTGATAATTAGTGCCATGGTAGTCACAAAACCACTAATACCTCTTCTAAACACACTATATGGTTTAAATTTCAATTGGTTTTCCAGCTCACGCCGACTATGGCTATCAAAATGATGCAAGGCGATAATTGTACCCAGAGCTAATAAAAAAGTAATTAAAGGTTTGTGCAGAAAATAAATCGTAGCCGAGGCAGCTGCGAGGAGGTAGAGCAGATAGCGTTTTTTTAAATCAGTGCGGACAGTGATTAGTAAAGCAATGGGTATGTTAATAGCGGCCAAGGTTAAAGCAATATAGATTATTTTAAGTAACGCTTGTGGTTCTAGTGACAAAATGACATGCGGATCTTGGTACAAAAAAGTCAGCTCAAGCCAAAATACCAGGAAAGCAAAAATAAATATGCTGCCGTTAATTAAGTAGAATAAATTATTTTTAGTCACCACTTAATATTAGCATTTATAAAGGTGCCGTCGCTTTAAGTAGTAATAATGCTAACTAGCAAAGCATTAAACAAAGAAAGCCCCGTTGGAAGACGAGACTTTCTCGAACCAACCAACGGGGTTAAAGCTCACCCCTCTGTTCCGCTTGCCAGGTGACTTGAGGGTCAACGCTAAAGGCATGACCAAGCGCTGCTAGAGCTGCTACGACTTTGGGTGGCAGAGTTGCCGGAAAGGTCCCTCTCACCTCATAGTGGGTGTAGCAGATAGGACAGACATTACTCGTCAACCCAGCGCCACAACGACCACACGCATAGGCAACACGGCTGGTTCTGGCGCCTCTGAATTCTGCGCCGATGATTGGATCGCAGGTGATTTTTACAATGGCTGCGTCCAAAGCTTGGCTCACCGGCTTCACCTTGGTGAGGCTGTCCCACCGGTCATTCAAGGCTAGATAAACAATCTCTGCGGTATGTCCGTTAGGGTTTAGGATCACTAGGTAGAGGACTTCTTGCCAAGTATCCGTGACCAAGCGCTGACCCCAGTTTTGCTCGGCAAACTTGACGGCTTCCGTTGCATGGGGATAGGTCGGGGCGGAAGTAGCAAGCCTGCTGGGAAAACCCAACTTAAGTTGCGCTGGATGGGTGGTGGCTTTGACCACCTTTCTTTCTAGAGTACCGGCTGGGTTAACAATCCAGACATCATCTTCTTGCTGCCAGCTTTGTTCCCGCCAAAGCACGTGGTGACCATGGTTTATGGCGCAAGGTGGCAGGGCCAACATTCCCTTTGTGTTTAGAGCTTGGGTGGCAACTTCTGCTTCCAGGTGTGGACAAAGGTGTGCAATTTGGTCGGGCATGGGGTTGGTGATGGGCAGCTGGTGAAGGCGCTGCAAGTACTCATCAAGGTCCAAGGCGTTTATCCTCCTGTTAAGGTGCCATACCACCATGAGTGGGGTATATTAGTACTATAATACATTTTTGCTAACTCGGAAAATCTGGCCAACAAAGCTTGGCATATAAGGCTTATAGTGGTATAATGGCTTTATTCAACGAACCACACGTCAAGGAGTCAAAAATGCTGGACATAGACCTTGGGACGCTTGAGACGTATGTTGGTGGGGATTTTGAGTGTCTCCGCCAATCTGTGGGTAATTACCATTGTGGTAAAACGCGCGAGTTGGAAGTAGTTCAGGGACACTACTTGTACCTGAACTTTGAGTGGCTGGTCGAGAAGATTGATGGTTTGGATCCGAGACATTCTTATTGGGGTGTTTGCGAGGTGAATGAGCTTGGGCTTGATTTGAATCACTGGCAAGTTCGGGAATCTCATGGTCGTTTGGTGTTGACCGAACGCACGAGAAAACGACCTCGGACCATCGTGTTGTATCCGCGAGGCTGGGACCTCGTTGCCAAGCCCTCCCCTATTGCTGGAGAAGTGGAGTGATGACACTATAGCCCCCAAGGTATTGGGGGCTATTTAATTTTCTTCTAGGTTATTTAACTTACACAAACTTGGAGCCAATTCAGCCCTATTTAAATTCAGGAAGTTAAATTGGCTCTTATTAAGCTTCATCCAAGTTTTGTCAGTTTGTGGTTCAAAAATAATGTTTATTTTTAGTGTGTGCAAAGATGCTATGGCTAGTGAAGTATGAAGTAAAAGAAGCTAATCTGATTATTCAATTATCAATACAACAAAAAAGAACAGCCCCGTATCATCGGATACGGGGCTGTGCACCCGAACCTGGGTGAGGGTCTGACTGTCTTTTTGCCCCAGGTCTGGGGTTTTCTAGTCAATTCCACAGGCGATGAGCTCGTTGAGGTGTTTGGCAGCTTCGGCTCTGGCTGGGTAGTCGAACCTGCGTTCGCCAATCATCCACCCACTCTGTTGCCCCTCATGCCCGATTGCCTGGTGGGGTATGCTGGCTTGCTTGGCAACCACGATAATGTTAGCCCAGCTAGCATCCTTGGCAACAGGTCCCACGTGCTCGAAACTCCCCTCAAAAAGATACAGAGCAGGACCTTGCCTATTGAAAACTCTACCACCTCCCTGGAAGTGCATTCGCCCACACCTCCTACAGGGGAATGCTGCCGTTCTCGTGAAGCACCCCGTCTGGATGGGGTAGACGACATCCGTATTGAGATCTCCCCCGCATCCAGGCACTTCGCACACAGGATTCCATTTGTCAACGATCATCGTCAACTTCTCCTTGTTTTGTGGAATGTGCAGCAAGTGCTTTTTAATAGCAAAATAGGTATTTATTGTCAATGGCTGGAGATATATAGAGCAATGCTACAATTGATGTAAACAGAGATTTATTAACTGGGGAGATGTTTTTCAAGCTTCACTAATCTTTCTTCTAGGCGGTCGCACCTGTTTCTTAGCATGGTGAGCTCTTGGTTGAGGGTTTCGTGGAGGGAGATAAACCCATCAATATGGGTCATAAGCCTATTTTCCATAGAGGCTAGGTCTTCCTTGGTAGCGAAGATATCCATTTTAGATTCTAAAGTAATAAATTTTATAGTGTTTTCTGAGAATCCTTGCTCTATTCTTTCGGAAAGCTTGTCTATTCTGGCATCAATCTTGTTAAGGATTTTACTAAGTTTGTCGTCGCTCATTATGATGTAAATATACTTGTGTAATTTTTAAGGGTCAAGATAATAAGCACCTTGTTCGGATAAGGGAAGCATGGCACCCCATATGGGACTTTATCCGA
The DNA here is from genome assembly GCA_964592525.1 of uncultured Candidatus Saccharibacteria bacterium. Taxonomy (GTDB): domain Bacteria; phylum Patescibacteriota; class WWE3; order CAZQFB01; family CAZQFB01; genus CAZQFB01. Next base: position 105,425 of record CAZQFB010000002.1, read on the forward strand.
ACAATTGAAGAAGTATGTACAAAAACAGAAAACCTCGCCTTCGCAGAGACAAGGTTCCTGTCTCGTGCTAAGCGAGGTTTGTAGCGTTACTGGCAGAGATCCTTCTCCCTCTCCCACGCAACGCTTGGATCGATGCTGAAAGTGTGCCCGCTTTGTCGGAGCAGCTCGACCACCTTTGCGGGCAGCGGTGTGTCCCATCCACACCTCATATGGTTGTCCCGAAACCAGTGACCGCAGCCACTGCAACCATGCAGTCCAAGACCCGAGCCACAGTTGGCGCAGTTGTAGTCCGTGTAACCCCCTCGACCACCCTTGAGCTCGGCTCCAATGAAGCGGTCAAGTGTGAGCTGAACCAGTGCCTCGTCAATCTGGACGCTCTCCGGTCTGCTGTGGTCATTGTGAATCTCATTCCAAGCCCGTGAGGTTGCCCAGCGAACCACAGCCTTAGTACGAGGCTGGTCTTGGAAGTAGATGTTGGTGACAAGGTCCGTTGGGTCCTGCACGATGAATTCTCCAACATCCACCCAGTCATCGAGTATCAGCCTGTCACCCCAGTGTTGCTCAGCGAATTCCATCGCCTCTTCCATGTAGGGTGAGGGGTGGAACACATCGCCGTGGGGCTTCCCATCCGAGTAGGACTCAAGAGTCCTTTTTGAGAAGGCCCAGTGAAGCATGGTGGGGTGGTTCTTCGTACCAGTGACCACCCTGGTTCCTTCACGCCACACCTTCACTTCTTCGACCCACTCCCCGCTGTAATGAAGGACGTGATGACCCCATGCCACTAGAAGGGGTGGTACTGCAACATAACCATCCCCCTCGAGGAAGGCTTCTACGGCCTGTTCTCTTGAGAGGTGGGGACAGAATGCTGCTAGGACGCCTGGGGAAGGCGACTTGACGGGGAGTTGTCCTAGAAGGGAACGATACTCCTCACGGTCCACGGTACATCCTCCTGTGAAAGTTCTCGACACCACGAAATCTCGTGGCCAGATGGTGGCCATATTACTACACTATGGGGTTGGTGTCAAAGTTGGGTATTTATCCGAACATAGTTGGTATTGTTGATATTGAAGGGTTCGTACTGTCAGATGTACCCCCGGTAGCCTGCCTGCCGGCAGGCAGGGATTAAGAGCTTGCTCGGTTCATTGAGCATAGCCTATGTCTATTAAGCTCATTCACCTGCGCTTCCTCGTATATTCGAGAATAGTCTATCGACTATTTACTCGAATATCTGAACTATTAGATTCTCTCACAAACCAGAGGATACAAAACGCAAGAAACCGCACTATTATGCGGTTCCTGGTTTTGTACCCCCGGTAGGATTCGAACCTACGACCTACTGCTTAGAAGGCAGTCGCTCTATCCCCTGAGCTACGGGGGCAAGATCACTATTCAATATTATCAAACCTATTTAAGTACCAACCAATATGCATGGTTCCGACTCCTGCCCCGCTCTTTTGAAAAAAGGGTGGAGAGCTACGGAGGCAAAATGTATTTTCAATAGTATTTATAACGCACCCGAACAGAATCTGCTTGCTTTTTCCAACATATGGCCTGCTCTTTTGTAAAAAAGCGTGATGCTATGAAGGTTCAAGTCAACCCAAAGAGTTGCATTAGCTACGTTTGGTGGCGGATTTACTCCGCTGGTCCTTCAATATTTTACTAAATATTTGAGATATTACTAACCCACAGAACCACAACCAATCTAGAAAAAGATGTTTGGAGGTGTATTTGATGATAAGTGATAATAAATGTGCATTTTAAAATCGTTTTAACACGTGATACTATTAACACATTCGTGATCACACCAAACAGGAGGCGCTTTTGAAATACCCATGGCGGTGGTTTGATACCCTTCCAAACCTGGCCAGGAGCGCCCAAATCTGAAGGGGGGTGATCAACGTATCTCCGCCGCACCATCCGGGTGCGGCGGTACTCCCCTTACTATAAACACCCGAATAACATAAAAGCACCCTTTTATTATTAACGTATGTGCTTGACAACAAACCCATAGTGTAGTATATTGTGCCTACCCTATTACAGCTCACCCCGCTTGCGGGGTGGGCTTTGATAGGGCCACATGAGAAATAGTGTAGCAGGCTCCCTTTTGGAGCGTTCACACAGGGATTAACGAAAAAACTTGAGTGAACAGCTTCAAGCGGCGGCAACAGGAAAGCGACCATGTAAGAGCATTATGCTCCTGCATGGCCGCTTTTTTGCGTTTTAAGAAAATCCCTAAGTTTACCGCGCTGATGGCGGTACACCAGTGATGTAGCTCGTTTTAGTCCTTGACTGCGCGGAATTCAGAAACCTCTGCCGCGGACATATCGTAGTATATCACACGATTTTCGGCATCAAACTCACCTACCACCTTATAACGCATTTTCGGCTTATAATCCGGGATGAGCGCGGCAATCACATCATGAAGATTTTTGTTGCCGCACCCAAGTGTGGTCGTTTGCTCGG
>CAZQFB010000003.1:0-102157 GCA_964592525.1 uncultured Candidatus Saccharibacteria bacterium
CGTCTTCGTCTGCGTCACCGGCCTCCACATGCCGATGGGACATTCATTGTCTGCCATGGTTGCCTCATTCTCGCATTTGCACTCACCGACTTGCCCGAACTGTCCTGCTATGAAAAATAAGCAGGTTCCACAGGTTCCATCATCCTCTGGCTTTGGCACTCCATGCTCCTTCCGTAGCATCGTGTGAATACGGGGGATTATATATTATTTGTGTGAAAAGTTCTAATCTCTTATTCTAGTGTTTTGCAAAACACTAGAATGTTCTAAATGAAATAGACCCCTTGTTATTTACTTTTGTTGGGATTCGAGTTTAAGTAGCCTCTCTTCCAGTTGGTCACAACGGTTGCGAAGCATTGTGACTTCTTGGTTGAGGGTTTGGTGGAGGGTAATGAAACCATCAATGTGAGTCATTAGCCTGTCTTCTGCTTCTTTAACCACACCACTTACTATATTCATAACTTCATCGTAGCTAGGTTTTTGCTCAAGCTTAAACTCAATCACATCCAGCTTTGACAGTATTTTTTTAATTTCTGTATCGCTCATTGTAAACGTAAATATACAGGAGAAAATCACCATGAGCAATAAATCAATAATATCAGGGGTTTACAAGGAAAAGGACCTTCCTTTAAAGGACCATGTTAAAATATTTATATTCAACCTGGAAAGGACTGGAAGGGAGACTCCTTGCAAGGAGACTCCTTTTTTGCTCTTTTAACCTGTTCAATAGAAGGGTGACCCCACGGAGAATCGAACTCCGATTTCCAGGATGAAAACCTGGTGTCCTGACCGTTAGACGATGGGGCCTGGTGGTCTTACTTTTTACCTTGCTCTCGCTATTATATCCTGGGTTCAGGATGTCATTTTACTTTATTACCCTCCAAGAGGCTAAGCTGGTGTCCTGACCGTTAGACGATGGGGCCTGGTGGTCTTGCTTATGCTCTGCCCTCGCTATTATATCCTGGGTTTCAGGATGTCATTTTACTTTATTACCCGCCAAAGCGGCTAAGCTGGTGTCCTGACCGTTAGACGATGGGGCCTCAATTGGCTTAGAGACAACTTTTAATAAATATTCTCTACGCTCTTTCAAAGATTTGTCAGGTTACCACAGGCAAAGCCAGATGTTAACCTGGCTTGTTCACCTGGGATTATATGATCTTCTCATATTATAAGCAATTGTTGGATGTTATTATTCTTTTGTGAGAAAGTTAATGTTCCTCTTAGTAATCATATTTTGCTATCTACCTCCTATATCAGCATATGCCCAGGAACAGTCACTTGTGGAGCAGGAAACTCTCAAGGCTTATGTTAAAGAGATTAAGGCAGAAGAAGAGAGGACAGACGAATTTTCTCCAGAGCCAGTGCTTTATCAGAAGTTAGAACTGTTGGTGACCTCCGGTTCTCTGCAGGGGGAGGAAATTATTGTGGAAAATGGCTTAGTAGGTTCGGCCAATCCGCAAGTATATAAAGTGGGGGATAAGGTCTTGGTCAATTATTCAACAGCACCAGCAGGGGAGGGGTTTTTCTCTATTGTGGATTACCAGCGAACCAACCCGATGCTTTGGTTGTTTGGGATCTTTGTAGTGGTGGTTACTTTGGTAGCTAGGGCGAGAGGTTTGGCTTCTTTAGCTGGGTTATTAGCATCCTTCCTGGTCCTCTTTCTGTTTATTGTGCCCAAGATTGCTGGAGGCTCCAGCCCGATTTTAGTAGCGTTATTGGGGTCATTAGTGATTATTCCTGTCACCTTTTACATTTCACATGGCTTTAACAAGAAAACTACCGTTGCCATAGTAGCTACCTTTATCAGTTTAATCATTACCGGTGTGCTTTCTCTTTATTTTGTTGAAGGCGCTCGTTTGAGTGGCTTTTCCTCTGATGAGGCGGGGTTTATTCAAGCCACACGTCCAGGAGAAATTGATATGAAAGGGCTTCTTTTAGCCGGAATCATTATTGGGGTTTTGGGGATCTTAGACGACGTGACTGTGTCGCAGGCTAGTATCGTCCGTCAACTAAAGCAAGCCAACCCTAAGATGAATTTAAAAGAGCTTTATTTTCGGGCGATGGATGTTGGCCACGATCACATTTCCTCCATGGTCAATACCCTGATTTTGGTTTACACCGGAGCTTCTTTACCGTTACTTATACTATTTGTAGATAACCCCCAGCCTTTTATGACAGTGATTAATCATGAACTGATTGCGGAAGAAATCATCAGAACACTGGTTGGCAGTATTGGTTTGGTTTTAGCTGTGCCTATTACCACACTTCTTGCGGCGCGAGTCTTTCAAAAACAATAAATACATTTTGCACTAGCCACCCATAACCAATTTTAGTTGGCGGGAGTGGTCGCTATGTGCTTCCAGAGATTAATGGATCAGGTTATATTGTGACCAAGCTTTCAGAGCTTGAGGAAATAGAGAAAGCCTCGCTTTAGTGTACCTTGTGACCAAGAGGTCCAGGTGTTCACAGCGAGGCTTAATGTTTTATTACCATACGACAAAGGACGGTCCTTTGTTTAGTTCGCTAAAAAGGAAACGGTCCGCTGGGAGCAAGCGGACCGTTGTGTTCGAGTGAGCCCCTTGGGCTCATCTTGGGGCATTGCCCCTGTATCTTCCGCTGCCCCCGCATTAACGGGGATAAGTGGAAGAGTGTCCTGGTATCTGGTGGCATGATTGCCCACGAGATTCATGGCTCCCAGGACGGGCCACCGCTTGATGGGTCAAGCGGAATGATTGGGGCATGAGCCCCGGATCATGGCTGGGGTTGAGCGAAGCGTAAGCTTCACCCTCCCCCTTGCTTGTTTGGGTCTTCTGACCCAGGCGGCCATTATGGCCGCTCAAGATGCCCCGCAAAGTTGCCACTACTAGTACTGGGGCGAGTACTAGTAGGCCCGGAAGTTAAAAAGCCACTCCCGGGAAGCCCAAACTGTCACCGTTTCGAATCCGCTTTGGCCAACAGTGTTGGTCCAAATGCGCCTCCCGTGACGTGGAGAACTACCACGCTCCCGTAGTAGTCCTCTGGGCTCATAGTCGGATTATACTAAGAATGAATTTAATTAACAAGGGTTTTGTTTCTTAAGCTAACATGATAGCTTTTCGCAAACCGATGTGCCTCATCCCGCATTCTTTGCAGTAACTGTAAAGCCAGACTGTCCCGAGGTAGTTTTATTTGGTTTCCAGTAGGAAGCACAATTACTTCCCATCTTTTGGCTAATCCCACCAGTGGGATATTTAAACCCTTAAGCTGTAAGACCTTGATACTAGTATTTACTTGCGGGATACCCCCGTCCACCAGGATAAGCTTGGGCAGCTGGGTAAAAGAACTATCTGTTGATTTAGCGGTTTTTGCTTGAAACCGTCTTGTTAATACCTCACCTAAGAAATCAGTATCACTTTGTCCACTCGTAAAGGTTATTTTAAACCTCCGGTAGGCGTCTTTTTTAGCTTCACCATCAATAAAAACCACCATGGCGCCAGTGGCGTTTGTACCACTAGTATTTGAGAGATCGTAAGCTTCTATACGAAAAGAACCGGTGAACTTATTTTTTCTGGTTATAGATAAGCCATGGCTCTGAAGTACGTTAATTAACTCCGTTAATTCTTGCTCTCTTAAATCACTGCTTAAATTGGGGTTGGCTAGATATTCTTCGCTGCTGTGGAATTTTTGGGTAATGTATTCAATTCGCTTAATTTTGTCTCTGATAACTGCTGCCTGTTCAAAATCTTTATGCTTAGCTGCTTGTTCCATTTCTTTGTTTAAACAAGCTAATACCCTTGCTTTTTTACCAGCTAAGAATTGAATGATCCGATTTATGTGTTTGCGGTATTCAGCTTGGCTAATCATTCCAGCGCAAGGACCGGGGCACAACTGCAAGTGATAATAAAAACAAGGCTTACCGGTTTTTTTGTGCTCGTTACAAAATCCAAACATCACTCTTAAATCGTGGATAATTTGATAAACCACCGTTCCTTCGGGAAAAGGTCCGAAGTATTTAGCTCCGTCTTGGCGTTGGCTGCGCGTGGTCATTATTCTTGGGTAATCTTCGTTGGTAGTAATTTTGAGGTACTGATAATATTTATCATCCTTGAGACGGTGGTTGTATTTTGGTTTAAGCCTTTTAATCAGATCAGCTTCCAGTAGTAGAGCTTCCATTTCCGTTTCGGTGACCACATGATCAACCGAAACTATTTCAGACACCATTTTTTTAGTCCTGGCACCTGTTGTGATAGCTTGGTTAAAATAAGAAGCTACTCTCTTTTTCAAATCACGTGCTTTACCGACATAGATAGTGGTGTTTGCTTTGTTTTTAAATAAATATACACCCGGTTGGTGCGGTAGAGTTTTCATCGCTGCCACGTGAGTTTAACAAACTTAGTTGAGTCAAGCACCCCTGGCGCTTAAAATAGTAGTATGGGAAAAATTGGGTGTTCACTGTGTCTGGTTTTTTTGTTGCTTGGATGCTGGGGTATCGGTAATCCTGTTAACGCTCAACAGTTTAGCGCAAGTTATCAGACTAAATACCAGTTAGGTACCGATGGTTTAACCCGCGTAAGGCAAGAAGTTGCGCTATCTAATTTAACGGAAGAATATTACGCTAATGAATACTCATTGGTGATTAGTTCTAGCGGGGTTGAAGCTGTAACTGCTCAAGATGAGGGGGGAGAGATTACCCCGCAAGTGGAAAAAGATGAAAGTCAGGTGCGGATTCGTCTTCTTTTTAATCAGCAAGTCATCGGTAAAGATAAAACCAAAATATTTACGCTCAAATATCAAGACAAAACGATTGCCCAAAGATACGGTTCGGTGTGGGAAGTGCTCATTCCTCGGATTGAACGAGTCGAGCAAATAAGTGACTACCAAGTGTCTGTGGAAGTACCTCTTTCTTATGGTGCTCTGGATTTAGCTCATCCCCAATATGATGCTTATGAAGCCACCGAAGGTACTAACAAGTATCATTTTAACTACAATGCTGTGAGTGAGTATGGGGTGCTGTTGCGTTTTGGAGAAACGCAATATTATGACGTTAAGTTAAAATATCACTTACAGAATCCCGAAAGTCAAAAAGTCCAAACCCAGATAGCTCTACCACCAGACGTGCCTGATTATCAGGAGGTGATTATTAGAGAAATGAGCCCCCACCCCAAACAGGTGGAGCTTGATGAAGACGGTAATTATTTGGCTACTTATCATTTAAACGCTAATGAGCGGATTGATGTGACGGTAATGGCTCACATAAAAGTTCATCCTAATCGAGAACCACGCAAGTCAGAAGCTGGGTTGGATAGTATCCCGACCGCCATCAAGCAGAATTACACCAAAGCTCAAGCCTATTGGCCAGTTGATGATGATCAAATCAGTCAGCTAGCAAACACCATCACTAGTGCGGAAGCCTCTGTATACGCTAAAGCCAAATTAGTATATGACTATGTAACTTCCACACTGACCTATAACCCCTCTAGAGCTCAAGCGCAAAACTTGGAGAGGCTGGGCGCACTGGAAGCTCTAAATCAACCTGATCAAGCCGTATGTACGGAATTTTCTGATTTGTTCATTGCCTTAGCCCGTAGTATTGGCATTCCCGCTCGCGAGATTGCTGGTTATGCGTTTACGACTGATGATAAGTATTTACCAGTTTTGGGGGATGTGCTTCATTCCTGGGTTGAGGTTTACATTCCTCCCCGTGGTTGGGTTAGTATTGATCCTACTTGGGGTTCAACTACGAAGGGGGTAAATTATTTTGATTATTTTGATACCAACCATGTCTATTTTGCTATTCGTGGTTTAGATAGTACCTGGCCATATCCGGCTGGAGCTTATAAATTAGATCCGGATCAGCTTGGTGATATGGAAATTAAGTTTCTTGATTCTTCAGCAGAGCAAAGTTTTACGGAATATGGGGGTGATATCTCGGTAACTGTGGTAGTAAACCGTAACCAACTTTCAGGTTTACCGGTTAAAGGTGAGGTGTTAGTCAAAAATGTTAGTGGTCGAGCCTTAAGGATAGGTACCTTGGAATTGCATGATAGCATGAATAACACACAGGTTACCCCCCTGAACTTTATAGCACCGTATGGACACCAAACTGTAGCCTTTACTTTACCAGGAGGTAACTTGTTAGACACGTTGACTAGTAATATTTATGCCAGCGTAAATTTTCCGACTGGGGTAGGGGAGGGAACGACGGAAATTGCCTATTCCCCCCTAATTACTTATGTAATTGGGGGATGTTTGCTCTTTGTTTTAGGGACTGGGCTGTATGTGATTTGGCGCAAGCGTAAAGATCTGGGACTGTGCCGGTAAAAACTATTTCTCCGCCAGCGTCTCCTCCTTCAGGACCCAGATCAATGATCCAATCTGAATTTATAATAACATCCAAGTTGTGCTCAATAACTAGCACCGTGTTGCCTTTGTAAACCAGTAATTTTAGAACGCTAAGTAATTTGGTTAGGTCCGCATAATGAAGCCCGGTAGTTGGTTCATCTAAGATATACAATGTTTGGGAACCAGATTTTTTGCTAAGTTCGGCAGCCAGCTTAATTCTTTGTGCCTCACCACCAGACAGTGTTGGTGCACTTTGACCTAATTCTAAGTACCCTAACCCAACGTCGTACAACATCTGTAGTTTTTTGGCAATCTTTGGAATACCGGCAAAAAAAACCAACGCTTCCGCGACAGTCATGGACAGTACTTCCGCTATTGTTTTACCGTGATAATAAATATCTAAGGTTTCTCGGTTGTATCTTTTTCCTTGGCATACGTCACAATCAATGTAGACATCTGGTAAAAACTGCATTTCAATTTTTATTTGACCGTCACCTTGGCAGGCTTCACAACGTCCTCCCTTGACGTTAAAGGAAAACCGGCTGGGGGTGAAGCCTCTAATTTTTGCTTCTGCTGTGGTGGCGAAAAGCTCTCTAATGCCGTCAAATGCTTGCGTATACGTAACAGGGTTGCTGCGCGGAGTTTTACCAATAGGTGATTGATTAATGGCAATTATTCTTTTGATCTGCTCGGCTCCTAATAACCCATCATAAGGTTGTGGTTTTTCATTATTCTTTAGACCTTTTTCCTGTCTTAATGCCCGCAGTAGGGTTTCGTTCACTAAAGTTGATTTACCACTACCAGACACGCCTGTTACACAAACCATTTTACCCAGGGGGATAGTTAGATTAAGATTTTTGAGATTGTGACCACGACAGCCAATTATTTGCAAATTTTGCGAGTTATCAGCAGAGGCTTTTTGTAAGCCTTCTTTTTTTAATTTTTGCTCTAGATAACTGGTATCAACGGTGACTTTTTTAGTTCCTTTAAGGTACGGACCGGTAATTGATTGTTTATGCTGCATTAATTCAGTGGGAGTACCGCTGGCAATAACCTGACCACCCAGTTTGCCCGCACCCGGTCCAAAATCAACTACATAATCAGCAGCGAGGATAGTATGGGTATCATGCTCAACGACAATGACAGTGTTGCCAAGATCCCTAAGATGCTTGAGACTTTGTATCAACCTGCCTTGATCTCGGTCATGAAGCCCAATTGATGGTTCGTCTAACACATACAATACTCCAGTTAAGCCAGTACCAATTTGTGAGGCTAATCTAATTCGTTGTGCTTCCCCCCCAGCTAAAGATGAGGCGGTGCGGTCTAAGGTTAAATAATCCAAGCCCACTGACTGTAAGAATTGTAATCGGGTGGTGATTTCCTTAAGAATTGGCTGCGCTATTTTCTTTTCACGCTCATTCATAATAGTTTTACTCTGGTGAAATACTTGACCAATCCAGTTTAGGTGTTCGTTAATAGATAAACGGGAGACATCAACAATGGACTTGTTGTCAATAGTAATGGAGAGCATTTCTGCCTTGAGTCGCGCGCCTTGACACTCTGGACATGGTTCCTTAACCATATATTTTTCAATTTCTCTTCTAATGTAGTCTGAATCAGTTTGTTGATATCGCCTTTCGAGATTGGGCACTATGCCTTCATACGTAGCTTCATACTGTCTTTCGAGACCATATTCATTTTTCATTTGGACAGCGTATTTTTGTTGGGGCGTACCGTAAAAGAGAATCTTTTGCTGTTGTTTTGTTAGTTCTCCTATCGGTTTGTAAAGGTCAATTTGGTGCTGGGCAGCAACTGCTTGTAAGATACTTAAGCGCCAGGATTCTTTTTCGGCAATATTAGACCAGGGAAATAAACCGCCTTCCAGCACCGATAAGCGTGGGTTATGAAGAGCTTCTGGTTCAACCTTCGGTAGGGCTCCTAAGCCACCACATTTCGGGCAAGCGCCGTGGGGAGAGTTGAAAGAGAAAGACCTTGGTTGGATTTCTGGTAAGGAGATATTGCATTGTGGGCAGGAAAATTGCTCGGAAAATAAATGTTCTTCAGTCTGTTGGGGGTTTTCTGGAAATTCTAGCTGCTTATCTTGGATAAGGGAAGCAATAACGTAACCCCCAGACAGTTTCAAACAATTTTCTACCGCTTGAGATAACCTTAATCGGGTTTGTGTGTTTAGACCTTTGCGGTCTGACCTTAATACTAAACGATCAACTACAGCCTCAATGCTATGTTTATTAGTTTTAATTAAGATCAGTTCTTCATCTAAATCCCTGATGATGCCATCAACCCGAACTCGTGAATAGCCTTCCTTCTTTAAGTTTTTAAATAATTGTGTGAATTCGCCTTTGCGATCTTTGATAATTGGTGACAAAAGCATCAGCCTAGCTCCTTTGCTTTTGCTGTAACCTGTGGTAGTTAAAGCTATTTCTTGAATGCGGTCCGTGATTTGATCAATCGTTAGATGGGCAATTTCTCTACCACACTGCGGGCAATGTGGATGACCAATGCGGGCAAATAACAGCCTTAAATAATCATAAATTTCGGTTACGGTGCCCACGGTTGAACGGGGGTTGTGGGAAACCGTTTTTTGGTCAATGGCAATGGCTGGGGATAGACCTTCAATGTTATCGACATCGGGTTTTTCTAGTCTACCTAAAAACTGTCGGGCATAGGCGCTCAAGCTTTCCACATAACGTCTTTGCCCTTCAGCATAAATGGTATCCATTGCCAGAGATGATTTACCACTGCCAGAAACACCGGTAAATACTACCAGTTTGTTCTTGGGGATTTCCAGGTTAACGTTTTTTAAGTTATGTTCGCGTGCACCACTAATATTAATAACTTCCTTCATTAATTACCTCCAAACAATTATTCTAACTTATTGTATTCGTGTTTTCTATGGGTGGGGGAGGATAATTAATATTAGTTATGACTGAATTTTAGGGTGTATCTTTTACTAAGTAGTGTCATTACCACAAAAGGAATTGGAGCTACAACTAAAAACAAGGCCTTGATGATAATATCTTCAAAAACAGTGACATGTGCGAGTAGGAGAAAGTAAATTGGTAATAATTTACCAAGTGACGATATAACTTCGCTTAAAGCATTAATTTCGTCTCTTAATAATTTAGTCTCTTCTGTTTCGGCAATAATATCGGTTGTAATTGAACCAAAGTCACTCGCCATAACGACAGTTAAAATTGCCAAACTAAGCTGGTAGAGGATAAACCAAGATAAATCCCAGTTTTGTATTAGTATTAGGGTTACACTAGCGAACATAAAAGTGGTGATAACATCAATTGTTTTTGAGGTGTACGGATTTGTTACACGACTGATTAGAAAAGCACTTATAATCGTGACGGTGTAAATTACGGCCGCAAAAATACCCCACTGCAAAATATCACCAAAAAGGTCAAGGGTGACAATGCCTAATATGACCCAATAAATACCTTGAGAAATGCCACTTATAAATTGTGCTGCCATTAACTTTCTAAGATCTTTGGTGGTTAGAGCCATTAATATTCCTTGACGAAAGATAAACCGACTGTTTTGGCTGGGGGTAACTTGTGGTAGGTAAGAAGCGATTGCAGCCGCCAGGTACATCCCTATAGTAGTGGTGAAGATGACGTTGTAATCACCTGTGTTTTTAATAAGCCAGGCGATGGCTGGTACTGTTAGGATAGCGAGGATGGTAGCGCCTATGATTTTGGCAGCGGCCAGTTTTGCTCTGGAATCCAAATCGGCAATTAATTGATTTATCACTTCGCTACTGACTTGGATTAAACCAAACGCAATACCCGATAATAAACCGACTTCCGTCAAGTGCTGGTTAAGGTTTGCTCCTAACGTCGCTTGCGCTGTAAGTTGCAGGGCAGCAATTAACGCTCCAACCAATAAGGAAAATCTGGGTCCTAGATGGCTGTTGATAACCCCAGAGAAAAGAGCACCGAAAATAATACCCGTAAAGACAGCGATATTAAATTGGAGGTTATTGGTTAGACTGTTAGTTAACTCCCACAGATACAGGTTGGTAAAGGTGATAGTAACTAAACCTCCTAAAGAAAACAGATATTGGGGTAAGAGATATTTTTTTTGGTTGCTATTCATTGCAGTTTATGTATTTCATCTCTTATTCTAGCGGCTTCTTCAAATCTAAGCTCTTTAGCAGCTAGTTTCATTTCTTTGTTAAGTTTGGCTGCTACTTGTTTCTTTTCATAAGGTAACATTTGCACAACAGCTTCATCCGTCAGTAAACCTTCCTGTATGGTCTCATCCAGCTCTTCTACAGCGCTGACTATTTTTTCTTTGATAGTCTTTTTAATTGAGCGTGGAATAATCTGATTCTGTTGGTTATATTCTTGCTGTTGCGCACGCCTTCTTTCAACCTCATTAATGGCTTCGGTCATTGATTTGGTACTCTTGTCTGCGTACATAATGACTTTGCCATTAACGTGGCGTGCTGCTCTACCCATGGTTTGCACTAGGGCGGTGGTACTACGCAGAAAACCTTCTTTATCAGCATCCAGAATTACCACCAAGGCTACTTCTGGCAGATCAAGACCCTCCCGCAGTAAATTAATACCTACCAACACATCATACACACCCCGTCTTAAATCTTCTAATATATCCGATCTATTTAATGTCTCTACATCAGCATGGAGGTAGGCACTCTTAATTTCTTTATCGTCTAGATACTTGCTTAATTCTTCAGCCATTCTCTTGGTAAGGGTAGTAACTAAAACGCGTTGTTTTTGCTTGACGCTTTGTTCTATTTCCTCAATTAGATTTGGGATTTGGTTGGCTGTTGGTCTAATTTCTATTTGCGGGTCAAGGATTCCTGTGGGTCTGATGAGTTGCTCAACAATGCCTCGATGAACATATCTTGAGGTGGTCTTTAGCCTTTTTGCTTCCTGGAGTGCTCGGGTTGTTTCCCACAGGGCTGGGGTGGCTGACACATAAATTAGTTGCGGTGTTCTAGCTAAAAACTCATTAAAGTGCAAAGGACGGTTATCACGCGCCGACGGTAATCTAAAACCAAATTGAATGAGTACTTCTTTGCGGGCTTGGTCGCCATTGTACATACCTCTTATTTGGGGCATCGTAATGTGCGACTCGTCAATAATGGTCAGATAATCACCACCGTTGATCTGTTTAAAAAAATCTAGCAGTGTATAGGGGGGCTCGCCTTTTTTACGACCATCAAAGTAGCGAGAATAGTTTTCAATCCCGCTACAATACCCAAACTCCCGCAGTAGTTCAAGATCATAATTTGTTCTTTGTTCCAGGCGATATGCCTCTAGCTGTTTATTGTCTTTTTTTAAAGCTTTTAATTGTGCCTTTAAATCAAATTCAATTTCTTGAATAGCTTGTTGTTGCTTCTCCTGTGCCATTAAATAGTGCTTAGCTGGAAAAATGGCTGTTCTTTTTAATAATTCAATCGTTTCGGCGGTTAGGGGGTTGATTCTTTTGAGACGGCTGACTTGTTGTCCTAAAAACTCAACCCTGATTGCCTCATCTATGTAGGCTAGATAAATATCTAAAGTATCACCAGTTACTCTGTAGGTGCTTCTGGTGAACTCATAGTCTTTTCTCTCGTACTGGAGATTGTGTAACAGTGTGGTAATATCTTTGATCTCGGCTTTCATACCGACTTGAAGTTCAAGAATGCTGCGGGCGTATTCAAGGGGTGAGCCCAAGTTATAAATACAGGAAACTGAAGCGACCACGATGGTATTGGTGTGGGTAAGCAGCGAAGTGGTGCTAGATAGTCTTAATTTATCTATCTCTTCGTTGATATCGGCTTCCTTTTCAATATACAAATCTCTTTGTGGTACGTAAGCCTCTGGTTGATAATAATCATAATACGAGACAAAGTATTCCACGCGGTTATGAGGAAAGAAATCTCTAAATTCTTGATAAAGTTGAGCAGCCAGGGTTTTGTTGTGTGAGATAATGAGGGTTGGTTTCTGTAATTTTTCAATCACTTTAGCGATAGTAAAAGTTTTGCCTGATCCGGTTACACCCAACAACACTTGATTTTGGTAGCCAGCCTTAGCTGCTGTGGCTAGCTTGGTAATGGCTTCGGGTTGATCTCCGGTTGGTTCAAATGGTGTTATTAACGTGAGGGGTTTATCCATGGTTGTATTATACTGACGAAATGAGATCTTTAATAATTATTGTCGGTTAAAGCCAGAAAATGTCTTGCCAAAATACTTCTTGACTAGTTCGGGTAATATTCGGTAGCATGGGGTTGGTTAGAAAAGTCTGTTTTATTTACTTTTCAATTAAAATATTAACTAAATTATGCCAGTAGTACTTTACAAAAGACAAAAAGAATTAATTGATTATCTAGCTCAATATATTCAGCAAAAAGGCAATGCGCCCACTCTGCAAGAGATCGCTGGGGCGATGAACTTATCTTCATTAGCTACAGTCCACGAACATCTTCAGGCTCTGGAAAAGAAAGGGGTTATTAAAAGAACTACTGGTGTAGTACGGGGTATTGAACTACTAGCTAAGGGTAATCTGGTAGCTGCACCGGTTGTGTCGATTCCCTTAGTTGGTTATATCGCTGCGGGGCAACCAATTGAAGCGATTGTAGATACAACCGGCACCATTCAAATACCACCGGATTTAATTAATACTTCCCGACGTAATTTTGTCCTTCAGGTTAAAGGCAACTCCATGATTGAGGATGGTATTTTGGATGGTGATTATGCTGTGGTTCAAGAGCAAGATACTGCTAATAACGGAGATATCGTAGTTGCTTTAATTGATGAGGGTTATGCTACTTTAAAAAAATATTATCGCGAAGCTACTCGTATTAGGTTGGAACCGGCTAATTCAGCGATGGCACCAATATTTTCTCGGAATGTAAAAATCCAAGGTAAACTAGTCAGCTTGATCAGGCGTTATCGTTATTAAATAAACAGGACCTTACCGGTCATTTCCATCGGTTGCGCTAAATCCATTAAGTACAATATGGTTGGCGCCACATCTGCCAAGACTCCGTTATTTAGGTTTTGTTTGTGGATATTTTCGTTAGCGGAAACCAAGATAAAGGGTACTGGGTTAATGCTGTGTTTAGTATCCATGTGCGCGCGGAAAAGCCCGTGTACTAACATTTCTTCGGCATTACCGTGATCAGCGGTGAGCAGACAGGTACCACCTACGGCGAGGATTTTAGGGACTAGCTGCGCTAAACAGGTGTCTAGATGTTCTATGGCTTTGATGGTCGCTTCTATATTACCAGTATGGGCAACCATGTCACCATTGGCATAATTAATCAAGATAAATTGGAACGCACCATCTTGAAGCTTCTCTATTACGGTTTTGGTTATTTCAGTAGCGGACATTTCTGGTTGTTGATCGTAGGTGGCAACCTTGGGTGATGGTATTAAAAGTCTTTCTTCACCGCTAAAAGGTTCTTCTCGACGACCATTAAAAAAATAAGTGACATGGGCATATTTTTCCGTTTCCGCAATGTGAAACTGCCTTAGCCCTTGTTGAGAAATGGTTTCTGCTAAACCCATCTTTATATTATCTCGCGGATAAGCGATAGCAGAAACTGGTAGGTCATCATCATATTCAGTTAATGTGACATAGTAAAGGTTCCGTATTTTAGGTGGTCGCTCAAACCCGATAAAATCATCAAGCACAAAAGCTTGAGTTAGTTGCACGGCGCGATCAGCTCGGTAATTAAAAAAGATAACAGCATCATTTTCTTGGATTATCCCTTTAGGTTTACCGTCGGGAAAAGTAATAATGGTGGGTAATATATGTTCATCGTAAATCTTTTTTTGGTAGGACTGGGTAATTGCTTGTTGCACGTCTGTGGCTTTTTCACCCAAGCCAGACGTAATCGTCTGATACGCTTTGGCAGTTCTCTCCCAGCGCTTGTTCCGATCCATTGCATAGTAACGACCAGAAATACTACAAATAACCCCAATCCCATAGTGCTCAATGGCTTCTGCCACTTTATTAACAGCTATAGGGCTATTATCTGTGGGTGAATCACGACCATCGGTGAATAAATGAAGCTTAACTTGGTCTTGTTCTAATCCTTCTTGTTTCGCTAGTTTTAGCAGGGCAAGCAAATGGTCTTGGCTGCTGTGAACTGTACCAGGGCCTATTAAACCTAATAAGTGTAAAGATGAATGCTGTTCTTTAGTGAAATTAACAGCCTTAATTAAGACTTCGTTACGAAAAAAGTCACCATCGGCTATTTGGATATTTATTTTTGGTAGCTCTTGATACACAATTCTGCCACCCCCCAAATTAAGGTGGCCTACCTCTGAATTACCTTCTTCACCGGGTGGTAATCCCACTGCTGGTCCAGAAGCTTCCAATTGTGCATGGGGATATTTTGACCATAACCCATCAAACATTGGTGTTCGTGCTAAGCTGATAGCATTACCCTTACTATCAGGTGCTATTCCCCAACCATCAAGGATGACTAATACAAGCGGAGTCATGCTGGTGTTGGTGCAGGGGGCGTATATATAGGTGGTCCGCCAACTTCAGCATCAGTTTCCACAACAGGTGTTGGTGCGACAGGCTCTTGCGAAATAGCAGTTGGCGGTGGGCTGCTCATGGGTGTGTCGCTGGGAGTAGTTGGTATTACCGGTTTGCTGATTGGTGTCTCACTAGGTCCAACCGGCAGTTCGGGAGGCATACTTATTGGCTCGGTCCCTGTCGGTATCGGTTCAACTGGTGTATTAGGTACGGAAGGTTCAGCAGAAACCGGTGGTGCTGCGGGCGTGCTTATTGATGGTGTCGGTGCAGCTGGTGCGTAAGGGGTAGTGGCTGGTGGTGCGGAAGTAGTTACCGGAGTACCATCAGGTGTGGGTTCTACCGGGGCTGGTGGGTTAGCTTCACCCGTTGGGTTAATAAAAGGATTAATTGGTGTGTTGTCAATCATTTTAGTGTCTCCTTCAGACTGTAATGAATTAGGTCTAATAATGTTATTTTTATTTCTAATTAGCATTTCAATTTCTAGTAACCTATTATATTTTGAAGTTCTTTCACCACGAGCGGGGGCACCGGCTTTAATATAATTTGCCCCCGCGCCCACGGCAAGATCAGCAATAAACGTGTCCTCGGCTGTTTCACCACTGCGATGAGACATGACTACAGTCAGGTTGTTTTCTTTGGCTTGTTTGATCACATTCACCGCTTCTGTTAAAGTACCGATCTGATTGGTTTTAATAATGACACCCGAGATGCATTTGCTTTGGATAGCCTGTTCTACTCTGGTTGGGTTAGTAACTGTTAGATCATCACCGATAATCTCCACACTATTGCCAATGACTTTTTTCAATTCTACCCAATCAGTCCAAGCATCTTCGGCGAAAGGGTCTTCTAAGTATAAAATCGGATAATTGCGGGTTAAATTGACATAGAGATCTCTTAATTGCTCTGCGGAAATAGCGCCTAAAACCCCTCTGGTTTGATAATTAGGTGGGTTATAGAAGGTGCTTGCTGCCACATCAATAGCTAAAAACATTTCGGTACCGGCTTTGATTTGAGAATCAATAATAGCTTGTACAATATAACGGCAGGTTTGTTCAACATCTAATCCCATCGGCGCAAAGCCACCTTCTTCACCCACATCAACGTTTAAATTTTTATAGAGTAATATCTCTTTCAGCTTGTGGTAAACAGTCACTCCCAATTCCAAACTTTGTCTGTATTCTAGGTAAGATGCGGGAGAAACCATGAACGACTGAAATTCTAGATTATTTGAGGCATGAGCACCGCCGTTAATTAAATTTAACAGTGGGGTGGGGAAATTATCAATGGTTGGTATGGCAAACTCATAATATTGATTTAGGTAATCAAAAAGATGCATCCTTTGTACGTTAGCAGCTGCTTGGAAAGAGGCCAGTGAGACGGACAGAATAGTGTTAGCACCCAAGTTTGATTTATCCGTAGTGTTATCTAAACTGATAAGTTGGTGGTCTATTTGTTTTTGCTCACTGACATCCTGACCAATGAAAACCTCGGCTAGTTGGTTGTTAATTTTCTCAATAGCCGCATCAGGACTGACCAGCTTTGCTTCGTATTTACCCACCGAGTGTCCAGAAGGAACCGAAGCATGTCCTAAGACGCCATTGTCTAGGATTATCGTGGTCAGAATAGTCCAGTGACCATTTGAATCTAGTATTTTTTGAGCGGTGATATTTTTGATTAGTGCCATAAATATTATTAGCTGGTTAACTCAACTTCGCATTCGTGAATAATTCTTCGGGTTAGGTTAATCACATCCGGATTAATTGAAATTGAAGTGATTCCCCAACCAACTAATTTTTTCGTCAAATCAGGAAAATATGAGGGGGCCTGCCCGCAAATAGAAACGGTAACACCCATTTTGTTAGCTGTTTTGATGGTTCTTTCTAAGGCCCACAAGACGGCTGGATTTCTCTCGTCATAGACTGGTGCCACTTTTGGGTTATCCCGATCAACGCCTAAAATGGTCATGGTTAAATCATTAGAACCTATGGATACACCATCAATTCCTTCCGAGAGAAAATCTTCCAGCAGAATAACATTAGCGGGTATCTCAACCATCAACCACAACTTGAATGAGGGACTCCTTTTTAAACCCCGTCGGGTGATTAATTTTTTCACCTCCCTTAGTTCCTCTACCGAGTGCACAAAGGGTATCATTAAGTTTAAATTAGAGTAATTTTCCCGGACTTTTTTCAAGGCATCTAATTCAAGGTTAAACACCTTATTATCATTAATATAACGATAGCAACCCCGATATCCCAGCATCGGGTTAGCTTCTTCCTGCTCGTATTTTTGGCCCCCTTTGAGTGAGCGATACTCGTTAGTTTTAAAGTCAGTAGCTCTATACACTACTGGTCGGGGGTTAAAAGCTTGGCAAAAAGTCTCAATGCCAGCGCTTAGCTTTTTAGTAAATTCGGCGGATTTGCCTTGGGCTATTAGGGCTTGGGGGTGAATGCCGATTTGGGCAATGATAAATTCTGCTCGTAATAAGCCAATACCATCAACTCGTTGTTTAGCGATATCATGGGCTTGGGACGGGTCAGCCATATTTACATATAGCTTAGTGGCGGTGTTAATTTTGGGGTCTAAAGGAGTGATTTTTTTAGCAAACTGGATTTTGTCTATAACATCACCTTGATATACTTTGCCATGCGTGCCATCTACGGTTATTAATTCACCGTTTTTAAGGTCGTGGGTTGCTGTTTCAGTTCCGACAATACAAGCAATGCCGAGCTCTCGGCTGACAATGGCAGCATGTGAGGTACGACCACCGGCATTGGTGACAATGGCCACGGCCCTTTTCATGGCGGGGACATAATCAGGATCGGTCATTTCTGCGACTAATACATCACCTTCCTTGATTCGGTCTAATTCTTTGGCACCGCTAATAATTTTAACTTTACCACTAGCCACGCCAGGACTAGCGCTCAAACCTTCTAAGATTACAGAGACGTGTTGAGGTACGGAAAAGGTCTTGGTGTCTTCTTTGGTGTCATTAAGAGTGGTGATGGGGCGACTTTGCACAATGTAAAGCTTGTTTTTTTCTAAAGCCCACTCAATATCTTGGGGTTTACGATAATGTTTTTCAATTAGTGTGCCTAATCGGGCTAATTCCAAAATATGATTATGAGCTAGTTTCTGCTGACTGCCTTTATTAATGGCTAACGGTTGCTTCTTATTATTTTTCCATTGCCAGGTTTGGTTGACTATTTTTGCTGTCAGTAATTTGTTGTTTATTTTGTCATAGGCGTATTGATCGGGGGTAATTTCTCCGGATACCAGAGGTTGTCCTAAACCAAAGCCGGCTTCAATAACGAGCGTATTAAGATCGCCCGTGTGTGGATCTACGGTGAACATGATACCCGAAACATCGGCATTAACCATTTTTTGCACCGGTACGGCAATTCCAACTTTAAAGTGACTGTATTTTTGCTCATCTCGGTAAAATATTGCCCGTGCTTCAAATAGTGATGCCCAACATTGTTGTACCGCCTCCACCACGTTGTTTTTGCCAGTAATATCTAAGAAAGTAGCTTGTTGACCGGCAAAAGAGGCGTCTGGTAAGTCTTCGGCGGTGGCCGAGGACCGGACAGCGACCTTGATGTCGGTATTACCAGATATTTTCTCATAAGCGGTTTTTATTTCTGTGGCTATTTCTGTGGGCATTTTGGCTCGTAGTATGGCTGTTTTAATCGCTTGAGAAGCTTTCTGTAATTGGTTGGCGTTATGGCTATCCAAATCTTTTAAGGTGGTAGCGATTTTATTGTGCAAGGCGGTTTTTTCTAGAAAATGAAAATAGGCTTGAGCGGTGACGACAAAACCCGGCGGTACCGGGAAGTTGTGATTATACATTTCGCCCAGATTGGCACCTTTACCACCCACCTTACCAATATCTTTTTTGGAAATGTCTTTAAAATAGAGTATATAAGCTTTGTTCATGGCAGGTTATTGGGTCTATTATAATAAACAATATGGGCTTGAGCAAAGACTAGTCAAAGGAAATCTTTGGGTCTTGGAGCAATTTATCTAACAGCTCCAGTTCAGTGAGCTTTTGTTCAATGGCAGCCATTTCGTCTGATAATAAGGACTTGTTTGCTGGAGCAGTGGGATTGGCGGTTTCGGTAATCAATACATTTTCAGTATCGGCTTCATTTTTAATCGTAGCGGCTTCGGGTTTTTTGGTATGCAGTTGGACGATGACTAAAATAATTACCGAAAATAAAATGGCTAAGAATAAAGCAGCTCCCAAAAATACTACTACCTTGTCTTGGGGGTCGCCCGAGTTATTATTGTCGCCAATCAATTGTAGACCTCTTCTTGATTCATAAGATTAATGACAATATTCAAATTGAAATAAGCATTTTGGAGCCTAGTCTTAAAATCATCATTGTGTTTGTTTAAAAGTTCCCGCTGCAGGTTATGTAATTCTGCAGCACTGGAAACTAAAGTTTCTTCTAGCTGGGGGTTAGGCTCATTGGCTTGATCGTATTTTAGTTCCAGCTGTTTTTCCGCAGCGACCAACCCATTTAAGATGTGGGTGTGTAATTGCTCGCGTTGTTTAGAGGCTAGAGTTTGTCTAAACGCCTGATTTTCCTGCCAATGCTGTTGCAATTGAGTTTTAATTTCTGCTAGTGCGGTTTCGTTGGTGACTTGATTGATCAAGGTGTGATAGTTTGATAAGTTGGCTTGCAGTTGCTGTATGTTTTCGGTGTGACTTGGTTCAGCATTATCAGCTAACAGCTTATAGTGAGCCTCCATTAAAGACAAAATCTGACTGACGTGTTCTTGTTGTTGGCTAAGTGTGGGGTTAGTAGCTTGATTTTTAAGACTCTCTTGATAACTAGCCTCGGCGGCTTGTCTTTGTTGAAGCTTGTTTTGACTTGTGGTTAATAAGTTAGACACTTCATTGGCCAATACTTGGTTGATAATCAAACCAGCAAATAAATTGCTCATCAGCATCAGAAGAACCACTACAACCACAGTTATCTTTGGCGCGGTCATATAACATAAATATAGTGGATATCTAAACTGTGGTCAATTTACCGCGACGAATATTTTTAATATAATGGTGTTTATGCACCTGACAATTATTCGCCCCAATCTGACTCTGCCAGGATTAACAAGCAAAGAAAAGATGCCCTTTCTACTCATCTTCGTTTTAGTTAGTGCTCTTTTGATTGAGTTCTTTTTTCTACTCTATTCTTATTACTACCAGGCAAATAATAATTTGCCTTTGAGTTACCCACAGCAGGAAATACTTGTCCAAGCAGAGGCTAGTCAAGCAGCGGTGTTAGGTAATAATGTTGATGACTTGTCTGCTCACAGTGGTTATTTTAGTGTCTTGCTAGCGGGTATTGATCGTCGCCACCGCTGGGACGAATCTTTTCGTTCTGACATTAATTTAATTGCCACCTTTACTCCCGATAGAAAAAAGGTGCTGTTAACTTCTATTCCGCGTGATTTGTGGATAGATAATTCAAGAATCAACGCCTTTATCACCAGCGAGGGAATTGAAGCGCTGCAGGAAAAAGTTTCACAAGTTACCGGTTTGACTATTAATCGTTATATACAAATTGATTTTGATGCTTTGGTTGAAGGGGTTAATGCTTTGGGTGGGGTAGCTGTGGAAGTGCAACGCACTTTTACGGATTTTAACTACCCCAACGACCGCTCCGGTAAAGAGGAATTAATCACCGTGACATTTGAGGAGGGTGTTCAGCACATGGATGGGGAAACCGCTCTTATTTTTTCCCGCTCTCGGAAAGGTGACAATGGTGAGGGTTCTGACTTTGCACGCATGTTAAGGCAACAGCAAGTATTAAAGGCAATGCCTAAAGCTTTCTTTTCTCCCCAGTGCCTCTTTAATCCATTTGTGTTACATAACTTTTACACAGCGGTCACTGGGCAAATGAAAACCGATTTTAGTTTGCAGGATGTTTCTCTGGCCTATGATTTACTAGTTAATCACCAAGAGGTTACGGTTGAACATTTTGTGATTGATCATGATCTTTTATACCAACCACCACCTGCTGATTATGGTGGTGCTTATGTCTTAAGACCCAAGGATGAAAATTTTAATCAAATTAAGGAGCTTATTAAATTAAAGCTCGCAAGTTTTTAATTTTTTTTTCCTCACCCACAGTAGTATTTGGACCGTGTCCCGGAAATAGTATGGTTGTGTCTGGCCAGGTCATAACTTTGGCAATGGATTTTAACAACTGTTCGTGGTCACTGTAAGAAAAATCGGTTCGCCCCATACCACCCCCCCAAAACAGCAAATCACCGACAAAAGCCCAAGCGTAATCAGGCACATAGAGGCTAATACTACCTGGCGTATGCCCCGGTGTAGGTACTACTTGTAGCTGATAAGATGCTAGCGGAAAGGTTGCATTGTCACTAAGGTAACCATTTGCTTTTGGGGCTAGCGCGTCCAGGTTACCGGTAAAATACTGGGCTGAATTTTTGGCTTGGTTTAACAGAAACACATCTTTTTTTGAGATATAGAAGGGAATGTTGTAGGTTAACTGGAGCTGTGTCACTCCCAGGACATGGTCAAAGTGACCGTGGGTGGCTATGATTGCCTGTGGTGATAATTGATTTTCAGCAATAATCTCCATCACATAATCCGCATCATCACCAGGATCAATAATGACAGTGTCTAAACTACTTGAAGCAGTGAGCAGATAACAGTTGGTATTTAATTTTCCCAGTACTAGCGTTCGCAGATCAAGGTTGTTCATTAGCTTATCTTAACTCATGAATTGACAGGAGGACACTCTACAATTACGATTAAGTCAGTATTAACAAAAGGAGCTATCATGAAAACACTGTCCGAAAAAATACAAGCTGCTCTGATTGCGGGGTTAGCGGGGGGTGCCTTATCTTCAATCGTCTTAGCCTTTAACGATCAGATCACCAAACTATCCCTATTACTTGGCTCAAGTAACATCTACTTGGGTATTGTTCTGCATTTAGTATTGATGGCGTTGTTAGCCATATTATTTACTTTATTTAGTGGTCGCTTATTAAAAGATTTGAAGTCGGGGTTGCTTTTTGGTTTGGTGTTAGGTCTGCTTTGGTGGTTGGTGGGTGATCTCTTGCTCATACCTTTTTTCAAAAGTGGTGCCATTTCTTTTAATTTATTAGCTAATCCGATGTCTTTACTAGCTGATCTGATATTCGGTTTGGTTTATGGGGTCGTTTTTGTGGGTATGACCGCCGAGGAAAATAATACCCCCCCAGCTTCTGAAACAGTACCATTGTCGCAAGCAAAGGAGACGGAGAACACAGAATCCTTTGCGGAGGGTATTAGCTCTGATAGCTCTGCACAAACAGAGGAGACGCCACTAGTGGAAGAGATGAGCGAACCAGTACCTGAAACTGTAAGCGAGTCTACCAGGACATTAGAAGATGTTAACGCCGAAAGTCAAGAAGTAGATAACAATAATAACAACTGGTAGCCACCAATTTTAAGAATCTGCTGTTTATCTCTGCTCACCCGAGTTAGTTTTTCGTAAAGGTAATTTAGTGCTAAGCTTAATGCTGTGAAGGGTTTAATTCGTGATTTTTCTATTTTCCTACTTATTTTTTATTTTTTAGCTCGGAGTATTAGCGGCTTTAGTTATGGTAATGATCTTAAAACCTTAGCGCTTGGGGTGGCTGTCTTTTTGTTACTAGATATTATCGCTAAACCTTTTATCAAAGTGGTGTTTTTGCCAGTAAATATTATCACCTTGGGTCTTTTTAGCTGGCTGATTAATGTCATTATTTTGTATCTGACTGTTAAATTGGTTACAGGCTTGACGGTTGCTCCTTTTTGGTTTTCTGGGTATTCTGGTTTAGGAATTTATGTGGCTGCTAGAGACATCTCTCTCTTTGGTGCTTATATTGTGGTATCCTTCGCCATAAGCATCTTAGAAAAGTTTATTTATTGGATTATAGACTAATGTATTTAGAGATAGCACAACTAATAATAAGTATTCTGCTCATTTTAGTGGTCTTGCTTCAAGGCCGGGGAACAGGTTTATCAGGATCGGCCTTTGGTGGTTCTGGTACGGCTATTTACCGTTCTAAAAGAGGTCTGGAAAAATATTTATTCTTTTTTACGATTATGCTAAGCCTACTGTTAATAGCTTTGTCTATTTACAGTCTGGCGGTATAACTTCAATGAAGTCAAAATTACTTATTCCTTTAATTATTTTACTTCTGCCCATCACTGGTATTATCTTTATTGATCGTTTTTATAGTCAGCTCCCGCGCGATACCATTACCGAAGGGATTGTTGGTCAACCCAGAAATATCCATCCTTTGTTAATGCAGAAAAATCCAGTGGACATAGATTTAGTTAATTTAATTTATGGTTCTTTGTTGAAATATAACTTAGCTGGTGAGTTAGTCACCGATTTGGCTCATTCTTGGGAAGTGTCGGCTGATGGTCTGGTTTATAAAGTCAGGTTGCGTGATAATGTTTGGTGGCATGATGGGCAAAAGTTTACGGCGGATGATGTTATTTTTACAGCTACCAGACACGAGGCGCTAAGACAGGTTGAGGTGGTGAAGCTTGATGATTATACATTGGAAATTAAGCTATCTGAAGTTTATGCCCCCTTTCCTGATTTATTAACTATACCAATTGCTCCCGAACACATTTCTTTGGAAGAAGATCCCTTGCTGGGTGTTGGTACTGGGCCTTTTATGATTAGTTACATTAATCCCGCCCCTAACTTTATTGAAGGTATTACGCTAGTAAGGGTGAATAAGGCTAAGGATGGTCGGATTAATAACCTAAATCTAAAGTTTTTTAATGATCGAGATGAATTGGAGCGTGCAATTCAACTAGGTGAGATAGACCTTTATGCGGGTGAGCCTTTTGAATGGAAAGGTTTTCGCACCGAAGTGGCTTCTTTAAAGGGAGTTCAGTATGCCATTTATCTTAATGTTAACCGGGAAGGTTTATTAGCGGATATTGATTTTAGAAAAGCTTTAGCGCAAAGTACCCCCAAGGGTGTGTTAGCCACACAGGTATTAAATAATCGCTACACTGTGATTGATGGTCCGATTCACGATTCTTGGGCAACTAATCGTGCTTTAGATAAATATTATTTTGATTCAGATGTGGAGCCCCAATATGAAGGTGAATTAACCCTTGTCATTCCACGCACTAAGGATAACCAAGCAGTGTCTAAAGTACTGCAGGAGTCTTGGAGTCGCTTGGGAGTAGACATTACGATTAAGGTTGTCGAGCCTAGTGACCTTGAGGAAAAAGTCTTTAAAACCAGAGATTTTGATTTATTGCTCCTGGGACGTGAGGTGGGTCATGACCCAGACCGATATTCTTATTGGCATTCAACGCAAATAGATTATCCCGGCTTAAACATTACCGGTTATAAGCAAGTCAGGGTTGATAAGGCTCTGGAAAAAGGCAGACAGGTGTTGTCAGCGGAGGATCGTCAAGAGCATTATGATTTGTTTCAGGAAATGATTTTTGAAGATGTACCCGCTATTTATTTATATCAACCCCGTTATTATTTAACCTTGCGTAATAATATTCAAGAGGTGCAGTTGTATGATGTTTTCACTGCCAGTGATCGGTATAAATCCTTAGACCAGTGGAGAATTATCTTTAAATAGATATCCCATTCATAGTATCATTAAGGTATGTATCAGAGATTGGCGACCAAAGTATTTGCTACTCCGGTTTATGATTTGTTTCCTTTACCGGAAGTCATTCGCAAGTTTTTCCCCAGACATCAAGTTGTTCATTCAACCTGTTTTGGGGTGCGGCATTATACTATTACCCACAACCACCCCCAATTAACTAAAAAATGGTCTAAAGAAGTGTGGCAAATTTATTATTTACTTAAGTCTGATAATCAGGCTGAATTGGCGACAGTGTTAGCAGGCAAAAATTATAAGAAAGATATCCGTAAGGTCTTATCTCGCTATTATGCTGATGGATACGGCGATGATGAGAGCCTGAAATTGATAGCGATTGGTATGTGGGTTTTTAAAAATGCTGATTCTTGGGCGGGATTCCTTCGGATTGCTAACAAAATACTCCGTGGTGGGCGACATGATGTAACCACCTTTCTACAAAAAGGCAGTCACCCTTGTTGCTTGGATGTTGCTTCTTTAACCCATGTCTTAGCAGCAGAGATGGGGGTAAAAGGAGAGATAAAGAGAAAAAGAGGACCTTACGGTCATCGCTATTGGCAGAGTGCTTCAGGCAAAGTGGTTGATGCTCGCTTTGGTGCTTGGCGAGGTGGGGTATTTAATAACCTGGCTCAATATGTGGAACTCACCAAGAACCGCTATTTAGTATATAAGGTTAAGAAATTAATTTTGTCTCAAGTTATGCCTTTGTTTAAAAATCTCCCCGAAAAATATAACCGTTAACTTTTACTTACTGGTATCATCATAGTATGCCCAGACAGTACTGGTTATTGGTTCTCGTTTTATTTATTCTCGCGGTATATTTAGTAGTGAGGGGTGACTATTTAGACGGTGTAACTGATCATCAATCAGTGGAATATGGTTTATCTACTCCCATTCCTACCTTTAGTGCAAACCCGCTGTTCCCTAAAGTGCCCGCAAATAAATTAGATTTATCGCTGTTACTGGATCAGGACGTAACATGGCTAAATAAATATGATAGTAGCAAAATCATCACTCTAACTTCTGGTGGGGATGTGATACCTGCTCGATCAGGTAATGCTGCGGCAGTTAAACATAATGACTTTCACTATTCTTACCAAGAGATCGCTCCTTATTTTAAAGCAGCTGATTTGGCTTTGATAAATTTTGAAACACCTCTAGTCGCCAACTGCCCGACGACTCTAGAAGGCATGATATTTTGTGGTGATGAGCGTCAGCTTGAGGGTTTGGCATCTATGGGTTTGGATGTGGTGTCTCTGGCTAATAATCATGCTGGTAACTGGGGTATCTCGGGTATTGAGAATACTGTTCGGTTATTTAACAGTGCGGGAGCGGATGTTGTGGGATTGGGAGCAGCAGTTATTAAAAGGGTAAATGATACAAGCTTTGGCTTTTTAGCTTACAACGACATCCCTGGTGGAATACCACCCATTGCGGAAGCGCAAACAGAAATAATTGAAAGTGATATCAAATCTCTTTCAGAACAGGTTGATGTGGTGGTGGTGATGTTTCATTGGGGTAATGAATATACCCGTCAGCCCAACACGCGTCAGAAAGAGCTGGCTTATACGGCGGTAGATAGCGGGGCGGATTTAATTATTGGCAACCACCCCCACTGGCTACAAAGTATGGAGATATACCAAAACAAATTAATCTCTTATGCTTGGGGTAACCTGGTATTTGATCAGATGTGGAGTGAGGAAACCAAAATTGGCTTGCTTGCCCAATATTATTTTTATGAAGATAAGTTGGTGGATATATTTTTAGTACCCATTTATATGGCGGATTATGGCAAGCCGATTGTTGTTGAAGACGAAGCCTTAAAACAAAATATTTTGGATAGGGTTAGAAATTCTAGTCTTTTACCTTAGGAATTGTAGGTCCTTTAGATCCCATAATTTGGTTTGGTCTTGGTCAATATTAGTAGGAGTGGTATTCCATAACCAAGTTTGCCAAGAGAAAGCCCCCTTAACGTGAACGTAAATACTGAAGCCAACAATTACAATAAATATACCTAATAATATTTTACGGTGGGTAATCAATTTCAGCGTTGGCGTTAAAAAGTAGATAAATATTGGAGTTAACTCTGCTAAATACCTATTACCGTAGCTATGTCCGCCCCACCAAGCGGGAAACATAGACACAGCGAGGTATTGGCTTACAATCATTAAAAAGAGCAAGGTATCAAAAAGAGTGAAGCGATTACGGTTTAATTTAATGCCAATTCCCCAAAAAGAGAAGATAAAGAGGGGATTAAACACAAAAAGTCCACGGGCAGGACTAAAAAGGTTACCTGTTAGGGCTGTGGTGAGTTGGGGGTGGAAACTGATTCGTTGTAGAAGGTAATAGTTGGGGAATAGTTGTTCATATTGTATATGGTTTATGAGGAGAAAAGGAATAAGAGTTAAAGCTATCCAAAAGAGATAATAAACTAAATACGAGCGGTATTTGATCAGTACCAGCAGCGTAAAAAGTACTAAGGCGATAAAACCAGTGGGTCTGATTAGGCACCAATACGCTAGCGGGAGCGCGCTAAATTGTATAACCCACGGGTGTTTTAGCGCTAGTAGCTGAAAATAAATAACCATACTAAGCATGAGCATGACCGAACCGTGTGGCCACAAACCACGGCTACTTAAAGATAAAGCGGCTGTAGCCAAGGCGTAAAATAAAGTTAGAAAGAGAGCTTTAGGTAGTTTTAGTTTCCGGCGCAGGAACAGAAAGACAAAGGCAACGGAAAGGGCAGTAATAATTGAGGCTAAAAGTCGTTCAATATCCCAAATAACTAGATCTGGTTGGTTGTGTTTGGCTAGAGAGTATAAATTTACACCTTGGCTTGAATAGTAATAATTTATTACCGCTAAAAAGGGGGTGGTTAAATAGACAGTCCCTGCTGGGAAATAGGAATATAGGTGACCCTTGACCTTTTCGACTCGATAATCGTTGGGGGGAATGACGCTTTTATATTCATCCAAGTTGTTATCGCCGTTTTCAATTATGCTAAGACCTTGATGGATAAACCATCTAGAATCAAAGGAGGTGGTGTTTGGCGCCTTGACATATATAAGTAAGGAGCAGCAAAATAATATAATCGCCAGACTAGCATTACTTAAAGATTTAATCGTCATTAGTTAAAGTGTATCTATATCTTACACATTTGAAACGAAATGAGAAAAATGGTAAGACAATACCAGTCAGTTAAAGCTAGTATCTAATGCCGACCCTAGTCAAATTAAGCCAGCACTTTAAAACAAAGTGCTGGGCAATTGGATAGGAAGTTTGTGATCTGGAAGTTATTTGAACATATAGGATGGTGACGGTAGCTCAATTGGTTAGAGCGTCCGCCTGTGGAGCGGAAGGTTGCGGGTTCAATTCCCGTTCGTCACCCCAATATCACTGTGGTGCAAATAAGAGCTCCTGTTTCTTGTTTCGCTGAAACTGTTATGTTATTATGCTGCCCAGTAATCCTATAGCCCGAGAGGGGGAAACGGTGTTTCTGATACTTCTGGTGCTGCTTGTCGTCTGTTTTATCTTGATAGGGATGACTAATATAGGGCTGGTTGATCGAGGTCATGCCCAGTGGGGTAGAGAAATAGCCATCGCTTTTCTTTGCTTCATCATCGGGTCGCTAGTGACCTTCGTTTACTCGTCAGCGCAAGCAACCGTAAGGTTTGGTGGTGAGCATCTTGTGCTCCTGATTGTGGCTTTGTTTGCCCTAGGATACTATTGGTTGGAGGATTACCTTTAGCCTTTGAGTTTGCGGGTGGGGTGGTTGCTAGCCAACCCCACCCCTAGTTTTGGTATACATAATTTAATTAATCTCACTTGTAGCTAATAACTTTTAATGGAAAAGATGATTATCCTTGCGATAAAGGCTGATTGAGATTGCTTTACCTGGTAAGACTAAATTAAAGAAGGCACCCCACCGAGGTAGGGTGCATTTACTACCTAGTGGGGTTGTCAAAACACAGCCATTATTTCACCGGCTATCATTAGTAGAAAACCTACTACTAAGACAGCAGTACCAAGCATCATTGCGTTGGCAAGGATGAAAAGTAGTGTGGTAGGTACTAGGAAAATTACGTGCATCAGGTAGTGTGCTGGTGAATTACTTCCATCATAGCAGGAGCAGGGATGCGCACCTAGAGTGAAGACGTACCTGATATTGTGATTTATGATTCTCCAGCATCTAAAGTAGTCCGCCCAGAAACCTTTGCCATAAGCACTATACCCACCACCCCCATTTCCACTAACACCGTCTACATAATATTCTCCAGTACCCTCGTGGACAGACCTATTGCAGCATTCTCTGCAAAATTCTTCGCATCGGTCACGATTAGAGCTACTCGTTCTCCAACCACCTCCATCTGGCATTTCTTAATCCCTTTCTGTTAGTGCTTATAGGGACTTCATAGTCATTGATTATACAATTTATTCTTGCAAGTATTCCACTTACCTATTAGTACGGTCGCATTTAGATTGGCATGAAATAAATGCTAATAATTATTTTCACACCGAGATAGTTATTTAATCCACCCTTGATGGTATCAGTACAATTAAATTGTGATTGTAGGTATTATTTTGCTTAGTTCATATCTTATGCGATGGTTTTGAGGGGTTAAGCAGGGGTGGTGGAGAACACTACCCCTGCTCAACCACATTTTTTAGCTAGGATCATTTCTCGCTCTTGTGCTATGCCTCTGATTGTTCCTCCCATCTGTTTTTTATACGCTAGTATTTCCCAACCCCTGTAAAGCTCTAAAAGCTCGTTTGGTTCAAGATAAAACCTAGAAGGATCTTCATTTTGAAGCTGACCATTATTAGTAAAAGCAATGATTAAATTTACCCCTTGGGGCATGGTGTGTTGTTTTACCCTGTTAATTAATTGATAAGCCTTTTCTTTACTTAAGTAGTGCAGTACCCAAGTACACACGATACTGTCATAATCTCTCGCAAACAAATAATCTTCAATGTTACATTCGCAAGTACTGATCGCCAAATGGCTTTGCCGGGCTTGTTGCTGAAGAGTAGCTAATGCTTTTTTGTCATTATCCACAGCTGTGACTCTAAACCCCTTAGACGATAGGTACAAAGCGTTTTTGCCGTCTCCTGACCCCAGATCCAAAATTTCTGGTCCTTTAAGACGTTGGTGGTTTTCTCTGACAAAGTGAGTGGCTTTGATCCCCCAAGGGTGTGCTTCTTTTTGGTAAAAATCTGACCATTTCATGTTGATCTTAACTTGATTTCACTACTCTTTAAGTATAGGTTTATATTATGCTGAAATTAGTCACACTGCTAATAATTGTAATCTTAAGTGTGGTTTTTGCCCTACAAAACGCATTTGTAGTGCGAGTTACTTTTTTAGCTTGGCAGTTTGATATCTCGCTAGCGCTTCTTCTGGTGATAACTTTTCTGTTAGGTTTCATGTTCACCTTCTTGGCTTCGGCTTCAATGCGCTTACACAAGAAAATAAGCCATACCCATGACTAAAAAAAAAGACCAAAAACCATTAGCCGATATCAAAACGGCTTGGCTTCAAAAACACGAATTAATTACCAAAAGAGTTCAAGCCAAACATGCTGAAGCACTTAAATACCTTAAACAAAAAGCTGATCCTAAAAAGTTAACTGCCGGTGCTGCGGGTAGTGTGTTGTTATTATTAAGTCCGGCTCATAATCTATTACCATCCGCCCACGAGATAGCCTCTGCTTTCCAAGCCGATCCGGATTGGCAGATTAATCAGAACAAGAACTTGGTTAATCTGATTAAAGCTTTAGTGCCAACAGAAACACGTAACCTTAATGCCGATGAGGAATGGCATCTGGCGTCTACGTTGAGTGATTATTTTGGGTTTTCGGTAGCAGGAGAGCTAGACGAGAAAAGGTTAAACCGGACTTATGGCATTATGGGTGCGGAACAACACCTTTATCGTTATCCGGGTGATTCTCTCGCCCACCATAGTTCATTGACTGAAGGTGATAAATATATCGCGGCGGGGATTGCTCCTGGTTTGGGGGCGTGGGGTTATTTTGCTCCTTCCCAAGAAGTCTTTACGAGCCAAGATGAAGAAAAAGAACGTTGGTATCTGGCAGTGCAGACCTTTTTAGTGCCTGATTACAATGAGAGATTTCAGGAATACCGTGATTTCTTTAAATACCGCAAGATGCTGGTAGTTAACCCGCAAACTGGACAAGCGGTAGTGGCGGTGATTGGTGATGCCGGTCCGGCACCTTGGACTGGTAAGCAGTTAGGAGGTTCTCCAGAGGTTATGGATAATCTGGGTTTGCGTGGTGAAGGAGCAGTCCTCTATTTTTTTGTGAACGATCCCGAAAATAAGATCCCACTGGGTCCAGTAGCTGGAGGATATTTATGACCTATTTTTATAAAAACTGTATTGATATCAGTCAGATATTAGAGCTTTTAGGAGAGTTGGGTGAATCCGAACGACAAGAGTTTGGTCGGCTAACAGAATCAATGGTTCATCATGTGGTGGTTGATGTGGTGCTTATTAATTTATCAGCTAAGGATCAAAAGGTGTTTTTACGTAATTTAACTAAAGATGATCATGACAAAACGTGGTCTCATTTATCTAAAAAGATTGACCATTTAGAAGATAAAATCATGGTTGCCTTTTTGGAATTAAAAGCCTCTCTTCAGCAAGATCTTTAAAGCTGGTGTAAGGCTTGTTCAACCAGTAACATGGTGTCGGTAGCTAAGATTTTGGCGCGTTGGTTACCTTGGTTAATTATTTCTTCTAGCTCTTGGGGATTATCTACATATTGCAGTTTTCTATGCTGATACTCTTTTAAAAAGTGGTTAATGATCGTGATTAACAACTCCTTAAAATCGGCCATGACCTGGTTACCTTGTTGGTGTTGTTGGCACAAATGTTTTAGTTGTGTCCGTTGCTCCTCACTACTGGTTAAATTACGCGCGATGGTGATTAAACTCTGCAGGTTAGGGCTCATCTCTCCCGCTTCTGCGGTTTCGGCCCGCATAATTTTTTTGGCTACCTCATCTGGAGTATCACTAAGAAAAATAGCACCTTCTGGGTAACTTTTACTCATTTTTGAAGATCCTTTAAGAGATAAAATCCTTAATGCCCTCATGGTGTGGGGTTGTGGTTCAACAAAGATATTGTGGTAGGTGGAGTTAAAACGGTGGGTTAGTTTTCTTGTTACTTCCAGATGGGCTAGTTGGTCCTCACCTACTGGTACTTTAGCGGCTCTAACTAAAAGGATATCCGCTGCCATTAAAACCGGGTAAAGCAGCAGCAGGGTGTTAGCCGTTTCCGTTTGTTGCTTAGCATCAATTTTATCTTTCAGGGTAGGAACGCGCAATAATTCGGCTACACTGATGTGCTTTGATAAGATTAGGGTCAACTGGCTTAATTCTTTAAATAAATATGATTGCTGGTAAAGAGCTGTTTTATGCGGGTCTATACCTAAAGCTAATAAATCAAGGCTGACCTCTTTTGCGTATTGATCAGCTGTAGTTGGGGCATGGGTGGTGTAGGCATGGAGATCCGCGATAAAGACCATCATCTCCAGCTCTTTTTGCTGAAGCTCAACAATGGGTTTAATGGCGCCAATGTAGTTAGCTAAGGTTAAATTACCAGTAGGTCTAATTCCAGTGACGATATCTAGTTTGGTTTCAGGCTTGATGTTGTTCACAGCTTCAATTTTAACACTAAATAACACATTAACGGTTCCTAAGCCACCGGACCATTTCACTTAGGCCTTGAGATATGGGGGTGTGTGGCGAAAAGCCAAGCAGCCTTTCTGCCTTGGTGGTATCAGCAAAGGTTTGCTTAACATCACCCAGCTGTTCTGGTAAATGTTTAATAACAGCCTGTTTTGCTAGCACCTTTTCAATTTCAGCTATCAGTTCAAGGACACTAATGGGAGAGGCGTTGCCTAAATTGATAATTTCATAAGCAACGTTTTTAGTTATGCTGGCGACCACACCCGCGATAATATCATCAATATAAGTAAAATCTCGGCTCATAGAACCATCCCCATAGACAGGTATTTCTTGCCCTGCTTCAATTAGTTCCATAAATTTGCGAATGGCAAGGTCGGGTCTTTGCCGTGGACCATAGACCGTGAAAAAGCGTAAACAGACCACTGGTAATTGGTATAGTTGGTGATAGGTGTAACATAGTAACTCACCAGCTTTTTTCGTGGCAGCATAGGGGGAAATAGGACGATCAACCGGATCGGACTCACTAAAGGGTATCCTAGTGCTGTTGCCATAGACCGAGGATGAAGAAGCAAAGATCAGCCTAGCCACCCCAAATTGGCGACACATTTCTAATATGTTTAAGGTGCCTTTAATGTTTACTTCTTCATAGAGTAGGGGGTTTTCAATGGAAGGTCTTACCCCAGCTTTAGCTGCTAAGTGTATTACGACCTCTGGTTTAAACAGTGAAAATGCTTGCTCTAAAAAAGTATAATCCCGAATATCATCTTCAAAAAGCTTGACCTTATTATTTTGCACAGATTGATTGATATTAGCTCTTTTTTCCTCTGGGCTATAAAAGTCATCAAAATTATCAATAAGGGCAAGATTATGATTTTGCTGTAATAAATGATCAACTAAATGAGAGCCAATAAACCCAGCTCCGCCAGTGACTAATATTTTCATAATATCTATCATAACAGGTGACTAGAACCCTATAGTGTGGTAGTATGTATGCAAATCTCAACCATATCACCAGGAGGATGGGCAATGAGTGATGACACTCCGTCTTGTTCATTGTTGGCAGCCATCCCGGTGGCAGCCCTAGTGTTGACTGTTTTACCAGACAGGCTGGAATCGGTATTCTTGGCCCTTGTTGTCTGGTTGGTGGGAGTAGTGTTTGGCTGGCCGCTACGAAATGAGAACGAATGGCTGCTGCTGGGCTTTACTGCGGTGTCCCAAGTAACCATCATTGCGTTGGTGAGATTGTTGTTTGTAGTGACAGCTGGTGGATAGTATTATCCACCAGCGCTTTTCTAATTTACTCTACCAGCTTTGCTTAAGCGCACAAAATAAGTGTTAATATATTTAGATCACCCTTAAGACTTTGTCGTTTGAATGAAAACTTGTTGAAGGCAAACGAATTAAGCTAGAGCTATAGTTAACCCAGCACTTTTAAAAATAACTGGGTGATGGCTAAGCGAGAGAATTGGTAAAATATTTAGTTGTAAATGTAATATTGCTTTCGTAGCCTGGCTCCGTGCTAATACTTCAAAGCGACAGGAGTCGGTCGTTTGTTGCTTGGTTCTGAATAAGAGGGCAAAATATCATCTTGAGTATCTATTTTGCCTCCGTAGCTCAAAGGATAGAGTGTCTGGCTTCGAACCAGAAGGTTGGGGGTTCAAGTCCTCCCGGAGGCGCCGATCATAGTATATATTTGTTTTTTGGGATTTTGACCCACTAACTGAAAGTATTTAGGTCCCACAATTGTGTAAGCAAGAAAGTTGAAGGCGCACGAGGAGAGGAAAGCACCAACCACCCAAAAGCAGCTATCGTTTAGTGTGCGTGTTGGTCAAGAATGTAGCTTAGATATTTTAGTTGGAGTACAAATTTAAGCATGGGTCTATTAAGTAAGCCTATTAGAAAAGGTATCTTTAAGCGTATAGAATAGAAACATTATGTCAGCTGACTATCTAATCTGGGAGCAGATAAATTTAAAGAATCCACATGCTCAAGAAATCACAATAAAATATGACTCCGGTTTTTTGTTTACCCGCACCGGGAAAGGGGACATGATCCAAACTAGATCCTTAAGAGCTAATTTGGGTGAGTTTAAGTTTAATTCGGAAAACCGCAGAATATTGAAAAATTGGTCAAATCTAAAACTCCAACCCACCCCCCTCCCACTACCGTTGTGCGACTATAGTTGGGGCATTCATAAGCTGGGAAATGAGTATTATTCTAAAAAATTTGGTCCGGATACTTTTAGTGCTAATAAGATTCGGCAATTAATTACTGATAAAGAAAGCTCAAATTTTAATATGCTTATGGAATATGTTTTAGATTCAGACAAAGTTGGGTATGCAATATGTTACGAGAATAATGACCTATTTCATTATGCTTATCCGTTTTATAAGTTTGAGTATTATAAGGGTCTTGGTATGGGAATGATGGTTAGGGCCGTAGAATACGCTGTTAACACCGGTAAAAAGTATTTATATTTAGGTTCTGCCAGCAAGCCAAAAGATCGTTATAAGCTTCAGTTTGAAAACCTAGAGTGGTTTGATGGAATATCTTGGCATAGTAGCACCAAAGAGCTAAAAGATATTATTCAAAGCAAACATTTGTAATTGACACTAGACCTATAGTAGGTTATATTGCTGATCCGTACGCAACAAGGAGAGAGAACATGTTCGGTTTCACGACTGTTTTTGTAGTGGTGTTTATACTGGTGCTCGTTTCGGATAAGAGGGAAGAGGGCTTAAGCAGAACCTACAGACTGGCGGTTCTCACCCTGCTCTATCTAGTGAGTTACCGGATTTGGGAGTTGGCGGAAATGATTGAAGAGCAGGCTCAAATCTTGGTTGAGATCCAGAAGTACCTGGTCCAGTAACTTGTCATGACCCCGTATCATTGCACTAGGTGTATTTGAGTTGCGGGGTTATTTATTTAATTAGAAGATAATTCAAATTATTAAATAGTTGTTGCTCGTGTAGGTTCAGCATTTTCTTTTTGTTAAGGCGGGCTTTCGTCATAGGACTCTTATTTATTCGCCACAGCCACATTTAATTTGTTTGAATATTTTCATTTGTTGGATAGCCCACTAGTGGTTAGTAGGTTTTACAACCCAGAACATCGACGATGCTTCCCATCCTGAATGACAAATTACAAAGTCAGGTGTTCCTATTATCATAAGCAACGTCGAAAAAAGGAGTCTCCTTACAAGGAGACTCCTTTATATAACACTAGAGTGGTTTGATGGTAGTAGCTGGTCTGGGGATATGGATGCTTTGAAAAATATAATCAGTGCAAAGTGATTAACCCGGCTGATAGTAATCTTATACTTATGTATAAAAACGAACCCGTTAGCTAGAATATCTAACGGGTTCATGGTGGTCTAGAAGACAAGTAGTGCTGTTACTACTACTGCAATACCAACCGCTGTTCCAACCATGCCTTTTAGTATAGCTCCTGTAACTATCAGGTGCTCCTCCTCGTCCAGTAACCGAAACAACTTTTCTAGGTTGATCATTGCGTACATAAATCCCAAAAAAGCCATCAAGCTGCCTACGATCACATACATTCTTTCAACCTCGGTCACGTCTTCCCCCTAGTGGTGTGTGGTTGATACTTGACAGACTTATAGCAAGTTAGCATCTTGAAGTCAATTACAAAATTGTAATACCGAACTTCAAACCAAAAAGGACCGTCCTTTTACGGATTTAGTAACCTGGGGAGTTGTAATTGATCTTTCGGCTTTCCTAGCTTTAGAGTTTAAAAGTATGCGCTTAACTAAGTGTACCCCGTGCAGGATTCGAACCTGCGACCAATCGGTTAAGAGCCGAGTGCTCTACCACTGAGCTAACGGGGCGTAGCCGTAAGATGACGACACCGCTATCCTTTATCACTACTGTGCAATATGGTAACAAAAAGCAGCGTTATTCTCTCCAAAGTTAGGAAACTAATATTTACCAGCTAGCATAGCTGCCTATTAACAAGATATTGTACTGTGCAGAAACCATTCTCTCAAGTAGTGTGCTAAAATAAATATGCGGAATGAGACTAATGCCATTTTCTCCTCCTCCTTGCTGGAGGGAGGGTGTCCCGGGGCAGACACCCTCCCTCCATTTTATTTGTCTACTTATCCTAAATTATGTATCTTTACAGCAGCAAATGTTGCTATTGCCCACGTGGCGGAATTGGTAGACGCGCTACGTTCAGAGCGTAGTTTTCGCAAGAAAGTGTAGGTTCGAATCCTATCGTGGGCACTATCCTTCGCTAAAGCTTCAGATAGCTAGAGAGAAAGACAGCTCTGCCTAGGTGTCTTTACTACTCGTAGTTTTATCAGCGAAGTGTGGACTCCTCTCGTGGGTACATATTTGGTAAAATAAGGTCTCATCTGGGCGAGTGGTGGAATTGGTAGACACGCTACCTTGAGGGGGTAGTGCCAGAAATGGTGTGGAGGTTCAAGTCCTCTCTCGCCCACCAATAATGAGGTGCAGGTGCTTTACGTCGCTTTAAAAGATGTTTAGTATGTAAGCAATCATTGAACCTGCCGAGGTAGCCAAGGTGGTCACGGCACATGTCTGAAAAACATGGGATGTCAGTTCGACTCTGACCCTCGGCACACTGCGGGAGTAGCTCAGTTGGTAGAGCGTTTCCTTGCCATGGAAAAGGTCGCGGGTTCAAATCCCGTCTCCCGCTCATAATGTACACGACATACATTATTAGAGGTAGAGCTACTGGCAGGTATTATATTGGTAGCACAGCTGATTTTGAGAGAAGATTAGCTGAGCATAATCGGGGGCACACTTTATTTGATAAGGTCAACGAACCATTTGAAGTCATTAGGGTTGAAAAGTATAGTACAAAGAGAGAAGCGCTTAAGAGAGAAGGGAAGATTAAGAGCTTTAAGGGAGGTAATAGTTTTAGAAAACTAGTTTGAAGAGCGTCCCGCTTAGCGGGAAGGTCGCGGGTTCGAATCCCGTCTCCCGCTCTGGTGCTAAAATGATCTTGGGAATCACTATCCCACTTATGCTTATCAATATCTCAATTATTAAACAAAGAAAGGAAAATCATGACCGATGTACATGACGTTACGGTGATTTATAACAATCTGGAGGAATACCTTAACGAGCAAGAAAGAGAAAATATTAATCACCTTATTACTAATTTTTGTTTAAAAATCAGTCGGCAAGAAGAGATAGAA
The DNA here is from genome assembly GCA_964592525.1 of uncultured Candidatus Saccharibacteria bacterium. GTDB lineage: Bacteria > Patescibacteriota > WWE3 > CAZQFB01 > CAZQFB01 > CAZQFB01. Next base: position 37,388 of record CAZQFB010000003.1, read on the forward strand.
AAAATTGAGGTCAGTGCAACAGTACAAAAAAACCCTGTAGGCGAAGCTAACACTTTTCAAATTACCACCAAGCTGAATTTTTTTTCGGGTGAATATTTGGTTGCCCATGCCGGTGGTTGGGAGCTTGATTTGGCTATTAGAGAAGCATTAAAGAGATTGGAAAAGCAGGAGAGAAGAAAACACCAACAAAAAGTTGACCATTAATATAAATACCTGTGAGCGGTACTGGACTCGAACCAGTGACCTTTCGGATGTAAGCCGAATGCTCTACCAACTGAGCTAACCGCTCCAATTAGGCTATTTTAACAAAATATAGCCTCTCTACCCAAATCATGAGTGCTATACTTTGACTATTGCCATGAACAAAAAAGTAAAGCCCCTAGCCCCACAATTTAATTATACTAATCCTTTTAATATTGAGGCGACAGTTAATTTAACTAGTATTTTACTAACCCTGCTGTTATTGATCATAGCTTTTTGTGGTGGTTGGTTAACAGCTTACTTCATTAAGCTAAACGACACCAAGATACCAGCATATCTTCAGCTACAAAATCATAACAACACTTCTCTCACCGAGGCTGTGAAAACAGAAATACCTGGACAGATACCTGGTGCTTGGGTGCGTTATGTCAACAAAGAGCATCACTTCTCGCTACTTTTCCCTCCAACTACTAGTGATGTTCGCCTGCTTAATTACCCCCCAGTGCTAACTGATTACACCAAAAATCAGGTGCCTAATGTTATGCTTCGGGTGCAACTTAAACTAGTTCCCGAAAACTTTAACAAAGAGCAAGAGCTTAAACATAAATTATTGCTCACTTCAGAAAACCAAACCATCGCCTCACGAGAGGCTTATAAATATGAATACTTAGTAACGGAAGGATTCCACGAAGTACATTTCCTCGTGCCAATTACGTCATCGGATTACCTGATTATGTCTTATCTTTATCACCCCGTGAAGACAACCGAAGCAGAAAAAAGTGAACTATCAACTATTATTAACACTTTACAGTTTGAGCACCAGACCCTCTAACTTACGCGTAACTTGCGTGATATAATCAACTTATGTTTAGACCTAATTACCAAATATCCAATAAAGTACTGAATAATTTAATGCGAATTGCGACCTTAAAAACATTTATTGAGCAGTCAAATATTGTCCCTAAGCAAGAGATAATTCTTAAGCGCAAAGCGGCTATCAGAATGGCAGCCAGCTCTACAGCGATAGAAGGAAATGTTCTTAATGAAAACGAGGTTGAACGTGTTTTTGAAGGTAAACACACCCACGCCCCAGATAAAGACGCTTTAGAGGTAAAAAACTATAAACGAGGGATTGAGTTTGTCAATAAAATATTAGTGGATAATCTGAAATTAGATCATCACTTGGTTCTACATATTCATAAAATATTAATGGCGGGTTTGTTGCCTGATGAGAAGTTAGGCAAATATCGCTCTGGTCCGGTGTATGTGGTTAATTTAGGAGCTACGGCTAAAAACGATAAACTTCTTTACACTGCCCCCAAAGCGGAAGAAGTACGACATCATGTGGGGGATTTACTTAAATGGGTGGATGAAGCTAAAAGCGAGGAATTATCATTAGTTATCATTGCTGCCTTGTTTCATTACCAATTTGTGACCATCCATCCCTTTACAGATGGTAACGGCAGAACAACCCGTCTACTCACTACCTACCTCTTATATCAAGGCGGTTTGGATCTGGATAAGATCTATGCACTAGATTCTTATTATAACCAAGACCGCTTAGAGTACTATAAACAGTTGGATGTTGGTAAGACCTTTGCCCTTAGGAAAAAAGCTAATTTAACTCCTTGGTTAGAGTACTTTACCACTGGTTTTGTGTGGGAACTGGAAAGAATAAGAGAACAAATCCATATTCTCAAAGTGCAAACTAAAGATGATCAACACCAGACTATCTACTTGGATCAAGATGAAATTAGAATCATTGATTTTTTAGCCAGTATGGGTCGTATAACTAGTACTGACGTGATGGATATCTTAAAGGTTTCTAAAAGATCGGCGCAATTAAAGATCAAAGAATTACTGGATAACGGCTTGATAGAAAAAAGAAGCCAGGGACCAGCCAGCTATTATGTAATGGTCAACAAGCATTAATTTTGACTAAGGGCATTATATCCTATATTATTAAGCAATCCCAAAAAGGAGCGTTGCCGTGCTTAATCTACTCGGGTTGTTCTTCGGACTTGTCCTAGCGCGCATGATTTGGTGGTGGAATGAGGGTCGAGAAGTCAAACACCCGGTTTGTTGGATGGCAGTTGTGTTTGCTTGTTGTGGGTTTGCTGCTGGTAATGCGGTTAATTGGTGGTTCAACCAGTACACTTGGCAGTGGCTAATGGTTTCTTTGGTAGTTGCTCTTTGTTTTTGGTTGGGGCTGTGTGTTTATTATTGGTTAGTTGATTGTAGGCGACCTTTGCTGCGTAAGTAAACCGGCGAGGCCGCCGGTTTTTTTATTGCTTATTTAATACTTAGTAGCACTGGTTAGGGTTGTTTGACCAAGTTCGGCTGCGACTTCTTTTGCTAAGCATTCTTTAAAGACTTGTCTAGCTTCTGGGTATTTGGAGTTATCTCCACGCCAAGTTTCTAAAGCAGGTTGTTCAAGAGCGCGCAGGAATGAAAAAGATATTTGCCAAGGGAGGGGTTCAAGTTGAGCGATAGCATTAAGGTTAGCTGTTGCTTGGTCAGGCGTTTGACCACCCGATAAAAAAACAATGCCCGGAACATCATTAGGCACTGTTTGTTTTAATACCTGCACCGTTAGTTGCGCAGTTTCTGCGGGGGTGCTGGGTTGACCGTTGCTGGGTAGGATCATATTGGTTTTTAAAATAATTTGCTCGCGATTAACGCGCAGGAAATCAAGCTCACGAAACAAGCTTAGTAATATTTCAGTAGAAACTTCGCCGCATTTTTCTGCACTATGCTGACCATTCATTAATACCTCTGGTTCAAGGATAGGGACTAAACCTGCCTGTTGCACGATTGAAGCATATAAGGCCAACAGGTTTGAATTAACTGCAATTGCTTGTGGGGAGGGAATGCCATCGCCAATACTATAAACGCTTCGCCATTTGGTAAAGCTTGCCCCCAAACTTTTAAAAACCCTAACCTTAACGGCTAATTGGTCAAGTCCCTCGGTATATTTTTCCTGTGGAAAACCCGGCAAGTTGGTAGTACCAAGATCTACTTTAACCCCGATCAAGATGCCCTTTTGTTTTAATATTTCCGTAAAACCTAGCCCGTTACTAGCTGTTTGTTGAATAGTATCTTCGGCTAAGATGATACCGTTAATGTAATTTTCCAAGCCATCAGTGCAGATAAATAGTTGACGGTACGCTCGTCGCATTTCTGCCGTTGGGGGTATGCCCAAGCTTGTAAATTTCTTATTTAAGGAGGAAATTCTCTCATCCGAGGCCAAGATCCCTTTACCGGGATGGACTAATAGTCGGGCAGTATTAGTTTGCATGATACCCTAAGTTTAGCAAAGGTTACTAGCTATAGCGATAGGCTTAGTTAAGAAAACGGTTAAAAAACCAATTAATTATGGTGAGCAAGATACTAAACAAAAGTGCCCAACCAATTCCTTGCACAGTGAACCCCGGCACCAGCCAAGCAGCGAGTAAAATTAAGCTAGCATTAATCACCAGAGTGAACAAGCCAAAGCTCATTAAATTAATGGGTAGGGTTAAGATCAGCAGTACTGGTTTTATCAGGGCATTAACTACGCCTAAGATAATAGCGGTAATCAGAGCTGCGGTGGAGGAGTCAATAGTAACCCCACTTAATATATAAGCTGCAGTGTAAACCGCTAAACCATTGATTATGAGCGTCAAGAACAAATTAGTAACTTTCATACCTTCAGTATAACTATTTAGACCCTCATTGCCAAGATTACAGACTGGCTTAGAAAAATATTGACAACTAAATATTATCAGCGTATTAATACTTTTGTACTCGAATAAGGCTCAACCTTATTTGAGTGCACGATCAGGCGATTTCCCTTGTGGTGATCGCCTTTTCGATTATTCACCCTCTATATTATTTTTAAAGATGCTATTTATATCTCTCATATTTTGGCTTTTATTTTGTTAATATTTGATTATGAGTCCTTTAAAAACAGCACTATTATTGCTCACTTTAGTTTTTTGTTTCCCCTCTCATATATATGCTCAAGAGGATCAATGGGTTATTAACAACTTTGATTCTAAGATTGACATAGAGGAAACCGGTTCGGTATTTGTGGAGGAGACCATCACCGTAGATTTTAAGGAGTTAGAAAAGCACGGCATTTTTAGAGTACTACCCTATTTATATACAAGTACAACAAGTGAAATATATACAAAAGTTGATATTTTATCTGTGATTCAGGATGGTGTTCAAGTGGAGTATGAGCTTTCCAAAGATAACAACAACATCTCAATTAAAATTGGCTCTCCCTCAAAAACGATAAGTGGTCGGCATAGCTACACTATTAAATACAAGGTTCTCGGTGTTTTGTCTTCGTACCATGATTTTGATGAATTATATTGGAATGTTACTGGCAATCAGTGGGAGGTGCCTATTATTAGCTCATCAGCTACCATTGATTTGAGGGCCACGAAAATAGGACAAACCGCTTGTTATCAGGGTTATAGTCAAAAAACAGATTTCTGCCAATCTCAAACCTTATCAGATTCCAAAGTCTATTTTAAGGCGAATGGCAGATTGGAACCTTACGAAGGTCTTACGGTGGCTGTCAATTGGGAGAAAGACAGGATGCCCATTGTAAAAGTGGAAAAACCACTCACAGTTAGTGCTCTATTTTTCCAAAGAAGATCAATGGCACTAACGGGAATAGGAATTCTTGCTGGGATACTTTACCTAATAATTCATTGGCAAATGTATGGTCGTGATTATTGGTTTGGTCAGAAAGTATTGAGTGATAAAAATATTAAAGGGGCGAAAAAGCCAATAGGTGGTCATGAAACAATAGTGGTGGAATATACCCCACCGGATAAACTCACCCCCGCAGAACTTGGCGTAACAATTGATGAAACGGCGGATTCAAACGATATCGTTTCAATTATCATAGATCTTGCCAGCAGGGAATATATAAAAATTACCGAAATTGATAAAAAGCTTATGAAAGATGATTTTGAACTAGAGAAATTAGATAATGACGAAACTAAGCTACAAAGTTTTGAAAAGGTTCTTTTAAAAGGTATATTTTCTGATGGTGATAAAGTTAGAGTATCCAATCTTAAACGTAACCTATACCGCCACCTTGATTCTGTTAAATTTTACCTTTATAGGGAACTTACAGATAAAAGAATCTTTTTCTCAAATCCAGATACCGTACGCACTAAGTATTTTGGCATCGGCTTTATCATAGGTGTGGCTGGGATAATATTAATATTTTCTTTAAAAAATACACCGTATATTTTTATATTTGATCTTGCTGTGGTAATTACCATATTCGGCATATTAACTATTCTAATATCAAAATTCATGCCAAAAAAGACTGCCTATGGTAGGGATTTATATCGCAGAGCTAAAGGTTATGAGCTTTTCCTCAAAACAGCAGAGAAACATAAACAACAATTTTTAGAGGATAAAAACTTAATAAACGAAGTATTACCCTATGTTGTGATGTTTGGTCTTACGAAAAGATTTGCTAAGGCAATGAAGGAAACAGGTATTAAACCAAACACCCCTAATTGGTATATATCCAACAAAGCGTTTAGTGCTGATGCCTTTGCTGACAATATGTCCTCCCTAAGTTCAAATCTTTCCCGAGCAACTGCCCCAAAAAGCAGTGGTAGTGGTGGTGGGGGCTTTAGTGGTGGTGGTTTTGGTGGGGGTGGGGGCGGAAGCTGGTAGTAAGGCAGTGCCATGAGTACTCTTTTATTGTTATAATTATCTTGTTTCTTTTATCAAGAGTGCGGTTAGAGATTTGGCTCAATGACCCGCCGGCAACCAATGCTTTAGCATCAGGTGCCTCCGCCAAAAACGATGAGAGCAAGCCTTAGACTAATCCCTTGATAAAAGATTCAGCATAATAGTTAAAGCAAAGGAGGCTTAAATGTCTAAATTAATAGCTGAAGCAGTATCTTTTATGCATCCTGATAAAATCTGCGACCAATTTTCTGATCTGTTACTAGATGAGTATTTAAAGCAAGATCCCAGGTCACGTGTGGCCGTAGAATGTGTGGGAGGTCATGGCCACCTTTCATTATTTGGGGAAGTAACCTCTCAAGCGCAACTGGATGCTGCTGCGGTTGCTCGTAAATATTACCAAGCACTAACCGGGGAGGATATTGAGGTCAATTCATATTTAAGCCAACAATCGGCTGATATTGCACAGGGTGTAAATTTGGGTGGTGCTGGTGATCAGGGAATCATGATCGGTTATGCTTGTAGTGAAAACAAACTACTTCTACCCCAAGAAATGTATCTTGCCAGAAAATTGCTTAAAGGACTTAAGGTTGATGCTAAATCACAGGTGGTGATGAATGGTTCTAAGGTAGAGTCTGTAGTGATTTCAGTTCAAGGTAAAGAGCAAAAGGAATTAGTTGATTATGTTTTGAATCTTGGCATAAATGTAGATAAAAATCATATCTATGCTAATCAGACGGGCAAGTTTGAGCTTGGGGGATTTGAAGCCGATAGTGGGTGTACGGGTAGAAAGATTGTAGTAGATGCTTACGGACCACGAGTGCCTGTTGGTGGGGGTGCTTTTTCTGGTAAAGATCCTTCTAAAGTAGATCGTTCATCTGCCTATATGGCACGTTGGATAGCCATTCAGTTATTGCATGAATATGATGCCAAAGAGACATTAGTCCGACTTGGATACGTCATTGGTAAGGCAGAACCTTTAATGAAACAAGCCGTTGTTGATGGCAAAGAAATAAACCTTGCTTATGATTGCCGACCAACTGCAATTATAGAAAGATTTGATCTTCTAAGACCCATTTATCTGGATACAGCCAAAAATGGTCACTTCGGGAGGAAAGAGCTGCCTTGGGAAAAATTATCTTAAGAGAGTATGACAGAAGCAGCGAAGAAGAACACGATGATACTTAAAGTGTCTTGAATAATGGTGGCAATTGGTCCGCTCGCTTCCGCTGGATCTTGGTGGAAACGCCAAAAGTAATAAGGGATGATAGTACCCGAGAGCAGTGAGCTTAATATACCACCTAATACCCCCACAGACACCGCTAAACCTACTTTAGCTGAATTGTGGATCAAAGTAATAGTGGGTAGGGCGATGATGAAAATAGTAAAACCTACTAAGATGGTTAGTAAGAACTGTTTAACTAAAAAAGACTGAAAGATAAATTTCTTGTCGGTGCTAATAGCTCTGATAATGACACTTTCCATTTGTGTCCCCACCGCATCTGAAATGTACACAATCATGGGGATATACGCTGCTAAAAAAAGATATTGGCTGATGAGCTTTTCGTAATAACCAATTATGCGAGCAATAAAAAAACTGCCCCCCAAACCCAAAAGTAGCCAAAACACTCGTAAGCGATATTCTTGTAGGAGGGACATACTTTAAGTATGACACTCACCCCATAACTTGGGAAGCATAAGAAAAAGTGAAGAAAATATGATAACTTAATATTATGCAATACCATCTGGTATCGTTGTTAATTGCTGGTGGGTTTGGTGGTTTAGTGCGGGGAATAGTTGGTTTTCTTAAACACCAGTTTGCTTATAAAGAAGTGTCTTTTAAACCCAAGTATATAACTGCCATCATGTTACTTTCCGCTTTAGTTGGTTTGGTAGTGACCTGGTCAATTGTGAAAAGCGGTTTGACGATAGCGGGTATGGAGGAGATTAACCCAGCCATAGCTTTTATTGTGGGTTACGCTGGGGGTGACTTAATTGAGAACATCTATAAAATAATTGCAGGTAAAACGACTCTTTACCCGCTTAGTGAGAAAAAATGAAAAAAATACTTGTTTTGCTAATTATTATTCTGGCGGGAGTGTGGTTTTTGTTTTTACGTCCCCAGGATACGGGTGACTTAATTGTAGAAACCAAGATCCCGGAAAAAGAATCCCCAGCCGTTAAAGATGACTCAGTCAATCTAGCCAACCCAGCTTCCGTGTTTTGCGAGGAGGAGGGAGGGGAACTGGAACTAGTAACACTTTCCTCTGGAAATCAGCTGGGAATTTGTCAATTTGGTGATTATGCTTGTGAAGAATGGTCTCTTTACAGGGGTGAATGCACTATAGAAGAGGATCAAGTTGCGATCAAGCAAGCCTTAGTAGCCAAAGGCTTGGATTTATCAATGTCGGAGGTTATTATTCATAACCATTTAGGCAGGGATATTGGTGGGGGTGTGGTAGCAACCTCCGGAGAAGCTGGTGGTGGTTATGTTTTTGCCCACAAGTCTGATGGTGGCATTATTTCTATAGTGGCTGATGGTAACGGTTCAATTATGTGCAGTGCCTTGGCAGAATACCCCGATTTTTCCACTTATCTTATACCGGAATGTATTGATGATGCGACTAGCCAGCCCGTTAAGCGTTAATTTGGTCTTCTAATATTATTTTGTTAATTTCACACATGGCATATCAAGCGTTGGGCTTGATAACTTCATGTCTTATTGTGTAAGAATAAAATAGTGACTAACAACTTACATTTATTTTCGTAATTGGTGGTGTATAAATGGGTGGTAAAATTGTTATGCTTTTTTGATTATTACAACCAGCCGTTAGCTTAAATTTATACTAAAACGTTCCAAAATTCACTTAATAGCCACATTAATATGTTGTATAACTAGTGTATTTAATAATGGTAAATGAGTCATAAATATTTAGCGATTACGGGTACCATGGGAGCCGGAAAGACTACTGTTGGCTTGTTGTTGGCAAGTCATTTCAAGATACCATTTTTTGAAGAGCGCTTTTTAAATAATCCCTTTTTAGAGCTTTTCTATCAAGATATGAATAGGTGGTCCTTTCACTCGCAACTATTCTTTTTAAAAGAAAAAGGTAAACAATTATCAATCTTAAGAGACCAGTTAGCTAAAACCCATGTTTTGGTAGATGCGCCTTTAGAACAAACTATGTTTTGCTACAGTAGCGCTCAACATAAGTTGGGTTACCTGAATAAACAAGAATGGTTATTATTAAGGGAATATTACGATTTGTTAGCTAAATATTTACCCAAACCAGATGTGATTATTTACATTGACACACCCCTTGAAATTATTTTGGAGCGCATTAATTCAGAGCGCGATCCTTTGAGCAAGCTGTTAGCCACGAATATTTGACTTTGTTACATCAGTTAACTGGTGACTGGTTAGCTAAATGTGGGATTCCTCTGATTAGATTAGATAATGCTACTTTAAGTATTAATGATGAGCAAGAACAGGTGGCATTAGTAGAAAAGATTAAAAGCCAGCTTCCCTTTAGCATTTAGAGGTAAAATGTTAAAATAGCGTTACTTTGCCGGATGGTGTAAAGGTAGCACGTCGGGTTTTGGTCCCGAAAATTGAGGTTCGAATCCTTGTCCGGCAGCCAAGTTTGACGAGAGGCATAATTAGCTATCTTGTCAAAGGGTTTTACCCAGTCAAATTGGGCTTTATCACCCTTTAGCTCAATGTTCTGAAGTGTCATTTTCAAAAGTTGCCTTTTTTCGTGGGCTTCAGAACTTTCAAACAATTTCTGTGCATTGGAAGCTAGCTTTAGCACATAGTCAGCGGTTATGTAATACTCCTCATCCGCAAGGCGCAGTCTTGAAGTTTTAGTCTCAAGTTCCACCTGTTTAGCCCTATACTCTTTTCGTTTTTTCTCATACTCGCTCTCAGTAATACGCCAAACTCAACCTCCTTACTTTTTATCAAATTTAACATTGAGTTATAATTTGGAAATGAACTGGTTTTTAATAGCTCTCATCCCACCAGCTTTGTGGGCAGCCACTAATCACATAGATAAGTACCTAGTAAGCAAATACTTTAAAGGGGCTGGAGTTGGAGCTTTGATGGTATTTTCCTCTTTAATCGGAGTGTTCCTATTGCCGATTATTGCCTTTCTGCATCCAGAGGTAATATCGTTTTCACATACGAGCATTCTGATAGCCTTAAATGGATTCCTTTACATCCTTGCCGTTCTGCCTTACTTTTACGCCCTTCAAAAGGATGAGACATCAATTTGTGTACCTCTTTTCCAGCTCATACCCGTTTTTACCTATGTCTTAGCATTTTTTGTTCTGGGTGAAACGCTTACTAACAACCAACTGCTTGGCGGGTTGTTAGTTGTAACTGGAGCTATTGGAATATCACTTGATTTGACCAACATAAAGAAGATTAAGTTCAAAAAAGAGGTCTTTGGGTTAATGATGTTGTCGTCTCTGATTTTTGCCCTTAACTTTCTATTCTTTAAGTATTTTGCTATTCAGTCTAGTTTCTGGTTTACCAGCTTCTGGGAATACGTGGGATTTGCAGTTTTTGCCTTTCTTCTTATGATTTTTGTTAAGTCATACAGAAAACAGTTCGTAACGGTAATGAAAACTAATCGGGTGTTCGTATTGAGCCTTAATGGGCTAAATGAGATTGCGAATATAATTGCAAAGCTAGCTTTTAACTTCGCTTCACTTCTAACTCCGATAACAGTAACTTGGATTGTTGATGGGTTTCAGCCATTTTTTGTTTTTACCTACGGTGTGTTTCTCACTCTTCTCTTCCCCAGAGTGGTAAAAGAAGACATTGGGCGAAAATCCTTATCTCAGAAAATATTGGCAATTTTGGTAATGTTTATCGGCACTTACTTCTTAAACGCCTAAATTACAATACTGCTCATTAAGATTAAACGTGGAAGAAAAGATTTTTAGGTCGCTCAAACTTACGCCAAACTCTAGTTTTTTGTTGCAGAATAAGTCCTTTAGGGGCAGCCAGAAAGAATTGGAAAGCCGCGAAGAGGTGGCGCTTGCCGCGCCCGCCTCCGCGGCAAGCGCGTCAAATCCGCCTTTTTTGAAACTTGCGGACAGCCGCCGATTCAATAATAAGAAGTTCGAGCCGACAGTTTCGGAGGCGCGGCGGGTGGGGGTGCCGCGCCGGAGCAAGCTCATGATCCTTGTCCATCAGCAACAAATCGAAAAGGGCTAGTAGCCCTTTTCGATTTGGAGTATAATCATTTCAAATGGTTAAAGAAAAGAAGATATGGATATTAATTCTGGTTTTGTACACTTCAAACTTAGCCTTTAGTATTTTATACCCAACCTTCAAATCGTATCTATATTCAAAAGACACAGCGCCCATTTCTGTTCCTTCTATAAACCTGAACATAGATGGCTCGTCGAGCTCTTCGACGGAGTTAGTCCCACCCGAACCCGCACCTTTTTTTCTGAAAGAGCTTTTGACTGACTTCACATTGAGTTACTTCCTGATGGTGTTTCCTGCGCAGTTATTGGGGTTTTGGTTGCTGACTCCCATTGTATGGCTTGGTTCTGGTTCCGCTTTTCTTCACCTTCTTCTTCAACCACCTATTTTGATTGCTAATATTTTGTGGCTTGGGGCCGTGGTGTTTGTTTTTCTGTTGCTTAAATATTCCAAGGGAATCCCAGTTTGGCGCCGTTTGCTGTATTGTTACTTGATTGCCACACAAATAGCGGCCTTTGGAGCAATCAACTGGGCACCTATTGGCAGCTGACATAACCTTCGCTAATTTACCTAAGTACGTTTCACACCTAGGTAAAGGCACGATAACTCACTCCAGAAAGGCTCCCTCTAATTGAAGATCTTTTTTCACCTACAAACTAAAGGCATTCGAAAGAATACTATATACGCCTTTAAGTTGGGGTATAGTTTTAATTAATATATATTTGGATATGCAAAATAGCTGTAGCAGCATCAACAGTCTGAAGATGAGCCGGAAAATAATGTTATTTGCAGCGTTTTTATTAATAGTTAGAATATAAAGATCTTCAAATAATTCTCTTTGATACAATAGTAAAATGCAACCTACCAGACAAACTCGTGCAGTATGCATCATGCTTAATGATAATAAGGTTCTCTTAATGCATCGCCTAAAAGACGGTGATGAATATTTCACTTTTCCTGGTGGTGGGGTGGAAGAAGGAGAATCAATAGAAGAAGCAGTTGTTAGGGAAGTCATGGAAGAAACCTCAATGCCCACAAATATTGAGCGGTTGTTGTACGCTCACCATTATGAAAGCAGTGATCAATATTACTATCTATGCTCTTATATTAGTGGAGAGCCGGTGCTTGGGAACGCAATTGAGAAAGAAAGGATGGAGAAAGCATCCAGTGATATATATGGTCCAGAATGGGTAGATACAAAATTAATACCGAATTTGCTTCTATACCCGCTTGAAATTAGAGATTGGCTTATTGAAGATTTGAAAAACGGTTTCAAAAATGAGGTTAGAAGTTTAGATATAAAAACTTCTGAGCTTCGCCAAAAGATCTAAAAAATAATTAACTTCTCTCTGTTCAACAACACTAGAACATCAACCAAACATCAAGACTTCTGGTTTGTAGATGAGTAACAAACCAATAATTACCATGACCAGACCGCCAATTAAATGTGAATAGCGACTGTATTTAGTGCTGAAACCAGTCATTTCTAGAGTAAGCATGGCGGAAAAAAAGACCAGTAAATCATCCAGCATGAATATAACGATATACATAAGCATATAGGCGTAATACTGCCAAGGTGATAAGTTATTGATCGCTAGTATTTGCGTAAATATGACCGGTAACCCAGCAGAGCAGATTAACTCAACCAGATTAACCGCAAAGGCTAACAAAATAATACCAACTAAAGCTAGCCACAACTGCTGTTGTTGCGTGATGGCTCGTAACCGAGCAAAGATGGCTTGCCTTTTGGCTCCTCCCGTCACCTTACAACCACTTTCTTTGCTGCAACTAAATTCTTTAAGGTTATACAGACCCCCGCCCAAAGCTACCAAACCAATGCCAATTTGGATTTTAGATAACTCCTTAGCAAACATGAGCAAATTCAACCAAGATGCCATAAAGACAAAATAAACCAACGACGATGCGATAATAAAAGCTGTTCCCAGAAACCAGCGCCTTTTTTTGTCCGATAAACCAAGGAGTAAGCTAATTAAGAATAAGAGTACCCACATGGCACATGGATTAAAGCCATCTAGACCAGCTAGGACGATAGTGATTAAAGGTAGAGATAAATCTTTTAAGTTAACCTTGCCAAGCACAGGCACATTAATTTCTTGAGTAATATCAGATACCAAGGATTGTTGTTCCACAGGTGTTGGGGTTTCCTTGTCTACACAATCACAAGGCTCTGTGTTGGGCATGGGGTCTGTGGTTGGTGGTGAAATTATTTCCTGCACGACGTCTTGGCAGCCATCATTCAAGAGGCACGTTACCGCTTTCTCTATAGAAGCACCGGTGGTGGCTTCATTAAGCCAACCAATAAAATATTCCTCACCCACCACAGTAAAAGGAACACCTTGCACATCAGCGTTTAGTTTGTCACTTACTTTGAGCCATAACTCAAAGTTAGCCTCATTATCCCAAACCTCATACTCATAAACATTAACCTGGGGGTTATTTCTGGCTAAGTTGTCTAAATATCTTTTTTCCAAAGCACAATGAGGGCAACCATGCCCCCAAAAGAAATAAATATTAGCTTGTGGTTCTTGCGCATTAGCCGGTAACGCCATAAGCGCTAATAAATACAACCCCAAGCTTAATGAGCTTAATTTCTTGATCATAGTTTATTTATCTTTATGTTCCTGAATTAACCTGACTAGCTCTGCCTTGTCCACCTCACCATGTAAACGTAACAACTCATTACCATTTTGGTCTAAAAAGATAAAGGTAGGTAATTTATCGGTAATGTTGTACTTTTCCACCATTTCTTTGTTCTCATCATAATCATACATTTCCGTTTCCAGCCAAGGATATTCTTTTTCAATTTCCGCCCAGCGTGGTTTCATAATCAAACACCCATTACACCACACCGCACCAAATTTTAGTACTTTCATAACATTTCACCACCCCCTTATATAGATTATATTCTAGAAGCAATGGTTTTAGCAGTTTTATCATAAACCACTCAAATTATTGTAACTTATCTTGAGTATTTTTGGCTAAACTAGATTAGCTAGCGGAGAGAAATAGGGGTGTATAGTGTATACTAATGACATGAGGAGGTTTATATGAAAAAACCAATCATTCTTTTAATCATTGTCATTACCGTTATACTGTTGGTGTTATTTATCCGCCAAAGATCAACTGACAAATCACTCACGCAAGAAGCTAAGGAAGCCACCAAAAACATGCTTGACGAAGGAAGTAACCAAGCAGAAATATTTAAAGGTAGCTTAGAACAATTAGTAGCCAGGGGCTTACCTATGCAATGTACTTTTACTACTTCAGACAAAGCCGGGGATACGGAAGGTAAAATTTATGTGTCTGGTCAGCGGTTGCGCGGAGATTTTACCTTAACTAATACCGAAGTTGGGGATATGGACAGCTTTATTATTAAAGATGGAGATACTTATTATACTTGGAACTCAATGACACCAGGTCAAGGTACAAAATTTACCATCACCCCAGATATGGAAGAGGCAGAGCAAAACGAAGCGATGCAGGTCTTACCGCAAGAAACTGATGTAGAGTATTCTTGTTTGCCTTGGGTAGTAAAAAGTAGTCTTTTTGAACCGCCCCAAGAGATAAGTTTTACCGATGCGACAAAGCAATTGGAAGAAGTACAGGAAAAAACACAACAACAATTGGATGTGTTATGTGAAAATTGTAATCAATTACCACCAGGTGAAGCCCAAGACCAATGTAAAGCAACTTTAGGTTGCCAATAAAGATATAAATAGTGGCTAAAGATAAATATTCAGCTTTGTGGGTATCTCATTCCTCCATTAACACCTTCCGGCACTGTCCCAGAGCGTATTATTTAGCCAATGTTTATAAAGATCCCGCCACCCATCATAAAATAAGAGTCATTAATCCTCCTTTAGCGATGGGTCAGGTGGTACATGAGGTGTTGGAACAAATTAGTGTGCTACCTGCTAAAGAAAGGTTTCAGCAATCTTTAGTATTAAGGTTAGATGCGGTCTGGTCTAAGATTACTGGTAAAAGGGGTGGCTTTTTGTCTGTGGATATTGAACATACCTACAAAGCAAGAGCGCAAGCAATGCTCAAAACACTTATGGACAACCCCGGAGTGTTAATTGAACCTGCCGTGAAGATTAAAGGAGACCTACCTTACTTCTGGCTCTCCGATCAGGACAATATTATTCTTTGCGGTAAAATTGATTGGCTACAATATTTACCTAAGACAACTGCTGTTCATATCATTGATTTTAAAACTGGTAAGAGAGAAAAAGACGAAGAATCCTATCAATTACCTATTTACCAACTGTTGGTGAGTAATATCCAAACCCGCCCAATCCATGGATCTAGTTATTGGTATTTAGATTTAGGTGGGGAAATTGTGGACTGTAAACTACCAACGCTGGAAAAGTCTTACCAACAAATTATGGAGATCGCCAAAAAAATAAAGTTACACCGTCAATTAAATAAGTATCAGTGCCCACATCAGGGCTGTAATCATTGTTTACCCTTGGAACGGGTTATAAAAGGTGAGGGGGAGTTGGTTGGTGTTGATGAGTATAATAATGACTTGTACTGTCTACTAGATCGAGAAACAGAGCAAACAACTATTGTTCATTGATAACACAAAAGGGCACTCCCAAAAGGAAGTGCCCATTTGTGTTGGCGACGTTAATTCGTCAACAAAGCTACTTTACCAAACAATTAAATTTTTGTCAACACCTTTGCTTTAATTATTTTAAACAGAGATAATATGACTATCATGGCATCTGCCCTTCCCACTGTACCAGAAATAGTCGCTTCCATTAGAACTAGCAAAAAAGAAAAACGGTTGCCTTTAATTTTAGCGCAGGCACCTCATCTGCAAGGTCAAGTGCTTGGTGCGCTGCCAAACAGAATTAGAAAACCAATCATTAACACTTTACAGATTAAAGAATTACTGATCATACTAAATCATTTAGACCCAACCCAAGCGACTGATCTACTGCAAACCTTGCCAGTGAGCAAGGCAAAGAAAGTAACCCAAAAGTTAGCTTATGAAACCCGTCAAAAAGTTGAATTTCTGTTGAAATTTGCTCCTGATACAGCTGCGGGTTTAATGAATCTTGATTATGTGTTATTACCCAAGGAAATAAAATTCAGCCAAGCTGCCGAGCTAGCTCTAGAACATGAAAAAAGAGCTGGTACCTTTCCTAACATTTTAATTGAAGATAATGGGCAACTAGTTGGTGAAGTACCGCTGCAGGAGTTATTACGTCAACCGAGTCATAAAAAGGTTACTGATTCTATAAAACCGATTCCTTCCATAAGTTATTTAGCAGACTGGCGAAGCGTCACCCATAAATTCCAGCAACATCCTCATCAGGAATTGGTGGTGCTAGATGACGATGGTAGTGTTTTGGGTTTAATTCACACTGACGATATCTTAGCGCTGCTTAACCAAGAACGAGGGCATTCACTATATAGCTTTGCCGGAGTTAAAAGTGAGGAAGATATCTTGGATTCAGGCTTAAACAAGGTCCATTTTCGCTATCGCTGGCTAATTCTCAACCTGTTAACTGCTTTTATGGCTGCTTGGGTTGTAGCTATTTTTGAGGGTACCCTTGAACGACTTGTGTTGTTGGCTGCTTATATGCCAGTGGTGGCTGGCATGGGGGGCAATACCGGCACACAAGCCATGGCAGTTACCGTCCGAGGTTTGGTGTATCACCAGCCTTCCTTATCATTGGCAAAAAAAGTAATCAGTCAGGAAATCGTTTCGGGGATAGTTAATGGCTTTGTTATTGGTGTAATTGTGACGCTTGTGGCTTATTTGGTCCAGTCTAATTTATTACTTGGTTTGGTTGCTGGCGTGTCCTTAATTATCACTATGGTAGTAGCCAGTATGGTCGGTTCCCTGATACCCATTTTAATGAAGGCATTAGGTAAAGACCCCGCAAGCTCGGCTTCTATATTTATCACTACCGCTACTGATATGGTTGGTTTTTTTGTCTTTTTAGGCTTGGCTTCGTTAATCCTCTAATTAAATGAATAAGTACTTTTGGGTATTTGTAGCAGTAGGGCTAGTTAGTATTGTCTGGCTTGTACAACACCGTGTTGCTATCTTTAGTTCAGATAATTTGCCCAATATCATTGCAGAAAAACCCTTGCTGCCTAAAAAGATACCCATCTTGCTCTATCATTATGTGGAGATAGTAGCGGATGCTAATGATACTACTCGGCAAAGTCTCAATATTCCTCCCCGTGTTTTTGAGCAGCAAATAATTGACCTTAAGCAAGCTGGTTATACCTTTATTACTCCCCAACAACTTAGAGCGGCTTTAGATGATGATAGTGACACTAAGTATATTATCCTCTCTTTTGATGATGGCTACCGGACTTTTTATGAACAAACTTACCCCATTATTAAAAGGCAAAATATACCGGTAGTCGTTTATGTGTTAGCGGGATTACTAAACCAGCCAAACTATATGTACTCATGGCAAGTGCAAGATTTAGCCACTGATAAGCTAATTGAAATTGGCTTTCACGGCTACACCCACCAGACAATCACCTCCTTAAGCGAAACCGAATTAAACTCTCATTTTATTTTGGGACTACAGATTTTAGAAAATATAACCGGTAATAAAGCAGTCTCATACGCTTATCCTTACGGCATATACGAGGAGAGGTGCTTTACCCAGCTTAATGAATTAGGGTTAACTTCGGCGGTAACGACAAAGCCAGGTAACCTGATTAGTTATCCTAATCGCTATCAATTACCGCGTCTTAGACCAGGTCAGACTACCGGAGTAGCGTTGATTAATTTAATTACTGCTAACTATGAGTTTTAGTTTAGCTAACTATGCTTATAAATAAGGCTCTTTTAGACACCCATTCCCTATAGTATTGCTAATGGCTTAGAAATTGAGTAAAATTAAAATTAGCTAGTCTTTTCTAACAGAAAGGCGGAGGAGATGGATCTCATCGACCAAGCGCAAGAGTGGGCGGAGCGGCAGAGGCAGTGGTGGCTTGAGGAAATGCAGCAACAACAACCAGAACGTCGGTTGGTAGTTGATCCACCCACGGGAAGAAATCTAGGAGTGGTATGCCGAGGAGATCTAGTAAGTCTCCTGGATGAGGGTGGTAATTTGTTAGAAGTACTATTGGTGAAGGTTAAAGGAATCCCTCCTGGTGAAGGAATACCTGAAGGTGTGGTGTGCGCTATACCGGGCAGTGGGTTGTATCAGGCGCTGCATCAGCGCCCCGCACCCCAAGAGGGAGAGGAGATTGTTGTCAGAGTTGAAACAGGGGATGGGGAGATTTCGTTAACCCGCTATGTGGTTTGCGAGTATTGCCCACGCTGGTACGAAAGGCGTCGATTGACTACGTAGGCTTGTGGCAGATGAGCAGTGAGGGGTATCTACCCCTCACTGCTCCTTGTTATAGCTAGAGGGACTGGTAATACCTTTGTGCCTGTCGGGCACTTATTTCAATATCGGGTGTTTCCACACTAACCCAACCAGATACATGCCTATCTTTCAGAGCTTTGAGTAGTTCTTGCCATTTAAAAGTGTGCTCTTTTGCTAAAGTTTGGTGTTTTAGCTCACCTTTGTCCCCAAAGAGCATGCCACCAAAATGAAGATGCATTTGCTTTAGTTTGTCCTTCCCTAAGTGCTTACTAATCGTTTGAAGAGACTGTTTAAATAAATCATAACCATTTTGTCGACCCCCAGTCCGAGCATAATAGTGAGTAAAGTCTATGCATACGGAGGTATTACTACCAAGCTCCTTGGCCACAGCACACAACTGATTCAGATCACCAAATTGACTGGGTTTACCCGTAAGTTCGGGAGCAAGTTGTACGTTTTCTAACACCTTATCATCAAGCCGAGTTAATACTTCCTGCAAACCTTTTACGACCACAGTAGTGACCTCATCCACACTATCATCATGCATATAAGCAGCATGGAAGGTGACACTTTTAGCTCCTAACTCATAAGCTTTTGTTAAAGAGGCAATTAGATATTGTTTGCTTTTTTCTATTTTCTCTTGTTCTTTAGAATTAAAATTGATCCAATATGGACCATGAACTGTCAAACTCAAATTTAGCTCTTGGGCCTTAGCTCTGACCTTATTTGTTAATTCAGGATTCATCCTGACTCCCTGGACAAATTGTATTTCTATACCATCAAGCCCATACTCGGACACTCTTGACAACCCGGCAAGGATATTCGGTGGCTGACTGGATCTTGGTATACCGGGTGAATGAAACCTTAGCATATTAATATTTTAACAAAGAGCTGTCCTTCACTATATTAGTATGTTTTGATATGATATGCAGGACATGAAGAGCAAACGATTCTTTTCAGTAAGAAGGGTACTAATCTTAATTGTTGCAGGACTTATTGTTTTATGGATAACCAGCAGAAGTCAAGAAACTGTATTAGTAGAGGTCATAAACCCAGAGCAGCAAAGTCTGGCTATTACCCTCTCTGTATCAGGTGAGGTAGCTGCTAATCATAGTGCCGATATGGGCTTTAATACTACAGGTAAGTTAATTGCTCTTTCGGTAGCAGAAGGCGAAGCGGTACGTGCAGGTCAAGTATTAGCAGCAGTTGATAGCAGGCAAGCTTCCGAGAGCTTAAATAACGCTGTTATTGCCCGCAATAAGGCGATAGCGGTTGCCGATGAAATAACTGAAACCTATGGAGAGGATATAACCTGGGGAATTGGGTTTTATAAACTAAGACAAGCTCAACAAGCCATTGAGCAAGCCGAAACCCAGATCGCTGTTTACCAATCTCAATTGGGTTATACCCAAGTGACTTCACCATTTGATGGCATTGTGCTTGACACTAATAAACAACCTGGAGAAATTATTAAAATCACCGATACGCAACCCGTAGTGAAAATTGTTGATCTAGCTTCTCTTTATTTTACAGCCCAGGTTGACGAAGAAGATATTGGACTAATACAGAAAGGTCAAAAAGTAAATATAACTTTAGATGCTTACGAAGATAAAGGGTACCCTGGATCGGTAGCCCTCATCAAAAGATTTACCACGACAGATCCTACCGGAAGTAAGGTTATTGAAGTGGAAATTAGTTTTGATGACCGTTCAAATATGCCAGATATTATAGGTTTAAGTGGTGATGCTGAAATAATGCTGGAGAATATCCCCACATCACTTACCATTCCCTTAGAGTCAGTTCAATATGACAATGGGCATCCTTACGTTTATTTGGTGGTTAAAAATACTGTACACCAACAAAATGTTGAGCTTGGTAAGGATAACGATGAGCTGGTTCAAATTATTCAAGGTTTAGAACCCGATGACATAATAGTTTTTGATTCCAACGCACCTCTTGAGGAAGGCACCAGCATAAAAATAAGGTGACCTTGCATGTTTATCTATACCAAAGATCTTACCAAAACCTATATTCTTAGTGATACCGTTAAAGTTGAAGCTCTTAAAGGTGTTTCCATTTCAATTGAAGAGCGTGAGTTTGTAGCGATCATGGGTGCTTCGGGAAGTGGAAAATCAACTTTACTGAATCTGATTGGTTGCCTAGACACACCAACTTCAGGATCCTATCTTTTGGATAAATTAAATATTGATATGGACGCTAACTTAGCTAGAATCAGACGAGAGAAGATTGGCTTTATTTTTCAATCATTTAATCTCATTCCGCAATTAACCGCCCTGCAAAATGTGGAAGTACCGATGATCTATGCTGGTTTAAATCCCAATGACCGGCGTGATATCGCCCTTCAGCTTCTTACTGATGTCGGTTTAGCTGACAGATCACAACACCACCCAAATGAATTATCTGGGGGTCAAAAACAACGGGTCGCGATTGCCAGAGCTTTAGCTAACAATCCGCAACTAATTATTGCTGATGAACCGACCGGTAACCTAGACAGTGTCACCGCCGATGCCATTATTAATCTGTTAGCTAAGCTTAATGAGGATGGTAAAACGATTGTCATGGTCACCCATGAAGAAGATATTGGTCAACACGCCCATAGAATTATTAGATTGCACGATGGAGAGGTAGTAAACACAAACTAATGGAAATGTATTGGGAAAATGTCCTTATTGCCTTTAGATCACTCAAAGCGAACAAGGTTAGATCTTTTCTGACGGTTTTAGGTACTACTATTGGTGTGTTTGCGGTGATCATGATTATTGCCATTGTCACTGGTTTAAAAGATGATATTAGATCACAAATTGTTAGTTTAGGTGCGGATGTATTGGATATTATCCCTGCTGATGCAAATCAATATGGTCCAGGTTCGGAGCAAATGTTTGCTACTTTTAAGCGCAGTGAGGTTGAAGAAATGAAGGACAGGAAAGATCTCTATCGCTACTTTAGTGAAATGTATACCGTTAGTGGTAATTTTAACTATAAAGATGAAGAAAAGTCTGGTTTTGTTGTTGGGGTAACCCCAGAGTACTTCACCATGGGTGATCGACAAGCAATTGCCGGTGAATTATTTGCTAAAAAAGAAGAAAAAGCAGCTAAAAAAACGGCAGTGTTAGGTGTTAAAGCGGCCGAAGATTTGTTTGGTTCACCCGCAAGAAGTATTGGTAAAGAGTTTAAGATCAATGGTAACGATTTCAAGATCATGGGCGTATTAGAAGCCCAAGATATTAAGTTTGGTAGTTTTGATATTGATGATGCTGTGTATGTGCCTGCTACCACCGCTTATAAGTCTTTAGAGAATAGTCGGTTGCAGGAGGTGTTGCTTACTGTGCCAGATGAATCTCGCTTGGATTATTACCAGCTTGAATGGGAGAAGGAATTAAAGCAGATAAGAGGGGATGACGATTTTACGGTAATGGCACAAGAAGATCTGCTGGATATGGTCGATAGGATCATGAGCATGATCACTACCGCTCTAGGAGGTATTGCTTCAATCTCACTACTAGTTGGGGGCATCGGTATTATGAACATCATGTTGGTCTCGGTAACAGAAAGAACCAGGGAGATTGGGATTAGAAAAGCCGTTGGGGCTGAAGATAAACATATTCTGACCCAATTCTTGATAGAATCAATTACCCTTTCAATTCTAGGCGGAGTTATTGGCTTAATCTTAGTATTTATTGTTTCCCTCCCGCTACAAAAGTTTTTTAGCATTAGTTCACTGGTTACCGTACCTGTGATTTTAGGAGCTATTGGTTTTTCTGTGTTTGTGGGAGTAGTGTTTGGTACAGCCCCTGCCTATAAAGCAGCTAAAAAAGACCCGATTGAGGCTTTAAGTTACAACCAGTAATCCTATGGGATATTAGGTACGAGATGACTTGGTGACACTTATAACTCATTAGGATTAATGATGTGTGTCTGCTCTTATAACAACTGCACTTTTTACCGCTCACTTCTCAATGTGCTAGGATTAAACTATGAAGCCCTTACCAGTTAAAGACTTACCGAAAGCCTTACCCCTAAAAAGGTTAATTGGACCATCTTTTATTTTACTGGGTTTGGGTTTGGGAAGCGGCGAAGTCATACTGTGGCCGTATTTAACCTCTAATTATGGTTTAGGTATCATTTGGGGCGCTCTGCTTGGCTTGACCTTTCAATTTTTTATGAATATGGAAATTGAACGCTATGCCTTAATTAACGGCGAAAGTATCTTTGTTGGTTTTGCCCGTAAATGCCGATTACTTCCCTGGTGGTTTATTATCTCAACCTTTATCCCTTGGCTCTGGCCCGGTATAGCAGTTTCTTCTGCTACACTTTTAGGAAGTGCGTTTGGCTATCAAAATTACTCTATTTTAGCGATTATCTTGATCTTAATTATGGGTCTTATACTCACTTTAGGTCCAGTCTTATATAAAACATTAGAAAACTTTCAAAAAATGGTTATTTTTGTTGGTGTACCAACCATTCTTGTTTTAAGTATCTTTTTAGCTGATAAAAGTGATTATTTGAGTCTGCTTAAAGGAAGTCTGGGAGTCGGCGAGGGATATCTGTGGTTACCAATTGGTATCCCTTTGGCTTCGTTCTTGGCTGCTTTAGCTTATTCTGGAGCGGGAGGCAATTTAAATCTAGCACAATCTTTCTACATTCGTGAAAAAGGTTACGGTATGGGCAAATATGCTGGTAAAATCACTGGTTTGTTAACCGGTAAGTCAGAAAACCTAATTCTCACCGGTAATACCTTTAAGCTTATAAAAGCCAATCTTCGTGAATTTCAGCAATGGTGGCGTAATATTAATATTGAGCATTTTCTGATTTTTTGGCTTACGGGTTCTGTGACCATTCTTCTTTTAGGTTTGCTTTCCTATGTCACTACTTATGGTATGCCCGGCAATCAAGAAGGTATTACCTTTGTCATCAGAGAGGCAGAGCAGATTGGCAGAATGACGTTACCAATATTTGGTATTGCCTTTTTGTTAGTTACCGGCCTCACTCTGTTTGGAACACAAATGACTGTTTATGATGCCACCAGCCGCATATTAACCGAAAACATTCTACTAGCCTATCCTAATATTAACCGGGGTCACTCAATCCGCAAACTTTATTATGGAGTTCTGTGGTGGCAATTATTGGCAGCCATTATGGTTATATTACTGGGTTTTAACCAACCCCTACAATTATTAATACTAGCAGCAGTACTTAATGCCGTAGCCATGTTTATTCATATTGGTTTGACAGTGTGGGTTAATAAAACTCTCTTACATCAGACACTCCAACCCAACCAATTTAGGCTGATTATGATGCTTCTAGCCTTTATATTTTACGGTAGCTTTAGCCTATATACAATTTATAATTATTTAACTTAAACACAAAACCTGCTAAGCCAGCAGGTTTTGTGTGTAATTAAATAAGCTGCTTATTTTTTATTGTTGAAGTTTATTAGCTCATACACAGCAGCTAAGCCAACTAAAACATAAACAATTAAATTAAGAGGCGCAAATGCCCCAAACAGCATATTCACCAAATCGTACCCAAAAGCATATAAACCCCAGTTAAGACCTCCAATGATAAGTAAAACCAGTGAAACTTTGTCTAATTGAGTTTTGTTCATCTGATACTCACCACCTTTCAATGAAGATATACTTTATTTTACACCAAAACCAGCTAGCAGCACTACTTTATCCACAGACGGACATCAGCTACGCGTGGTATTTCTTGGTACTCATTTTTCTTTATATAGGAGTCAAAGGCGTGATTGAGTTTAGGATCCTTAATCGCGTCGCGATCTAAATCAACAATTAAATCTGGTGGCTGTTTATTTAAATAGGTCTCTAAATCTGCATCTGTAAGGTGTTCTTGTAACTGAAATAAGGTTAGATACCGACCACTGGGTAAAACCCCAGATTGAGCATATAGTTGTGGTAAATCACCAATAATCAATATTTGTTGGTTTGGTAGTACACTATGCTTAAGATAATTACCTAATTGTTCGATTCGCCACATACGCTGGTCAAAATATTGCTGGTAAGTTTCCACACTTATTTGCTTACTTTGGAATTGCATAAAATTATGATAATAAGACCACACCGGAACAGCGCTGAAATTGTAGAGGTTAAATACGTAAATAAAGAATAAGGTAAAGATTATTGATACTACCTTATCTTTCGTAAGACTAAAGAGCACGGCTAGGGTGAGGGCTAAGGAAGGGGCGACTTGAACTAAATAATGAGGGTAAGAACGATTGGATAAAGTGACCGCAAAGAGGGTGGCGAGAAGCCAGATTAATGCTACCAGGGTTAGCTGACTAAGCCTCCTTTTTAGAAGTATTAACGCTAATAAAAACAATGCCCAAATTATTATTTTGGGTAACCAACTTAAAGATAGACTACCCCAGACTAGGGGAGGTGAAAAGACCTCAATATACCCCTGGTTATAAATTAAAGTACTGTAAACAAAAGCGCCTAAAGCCTGCTTGCTTAAGAAATACATAATCGTTACCAGCCAGGGCAGCAATAACCCAGTGATACTAACCATTAATTCGCTTACTAAATAAGTCATGTTAGCGGGGGGTCTTAACACTAAAATGATCAAGAGCAAAGTGAAAAAATCAAACAGGGCAACAGCTTTAATTAGCGTGGCAAGACCACATAGTAACCCTGCGCCAAAAAGCCATCGGTAGGCACTTGCTGGGCTTTTATTTAAATAGCACCACCCCAAGTAAAAAGCACCAATGACAAAAGGTGACATTAATATTTCTGCATTGGTAATGTTACCTTCCCACACTGGCGTAGCAGTAAGTAATACCAACAGCAAGGTAGCTAAAAAAGCAATGTTGTTTCGCCCACCTATTTTCTTAGTTAAATGGAAAAAGAGAAACACACTCACAAACTGACTAACTAAAGCTATTAAACGAAAGACCCATAATGAGGGAGAAAGTAACGCTAGCCAGTATATACCAGGTGGCTTGTTATCAAATATGTCTTGGTATAATAACCAACCGTGGCGTAGACATCGACCAATCGTCAGATACATAGCTTCATCTAAATACCAATAAGGCTCAAACAAAGAGGGCAGCCTTAATAGCACTAGCAAGATTAAAATTAGTATTAAAGACCGGGGGAAATAGGTTTTCATTATCCCTCAACTTTATGCCATCCAAACATACGTCGCAAAGCAGATAAGACTTGACCAGTGTAGGATGGTTTATTGGGGGATTGTAATCTAAACTGATAGGCCTTTTCAATGACTGGTAAGGATAATGAAAATCGCTGCGCAGTACTGATTGTCCATTCTCCTTCTCCGGTGTGATCTACCTCACTACTAATGCCTTTTAAATCAACTCCAAACTCAAGGTAGGCTTTACCTAGCCAGGAAATTAGGGCTGAATCAATAATACTACCCTCATCATAAATCTGCGCAATACGGGCTAAGGGTAATGAGTACTCACCTTGATGCAAGAGGGTAAAGCCTTCCGCAATCGCTTGCATCATACCGTATTCAATGCCATTGTGGACCATTTTAACAAAATGACCAGCACCAGAAGCACCCATATAGCCATAACTATTATTCGTGGACAAGTTTTTAAAAAGAGCTTCATATCTCTCAAAAACCTGACGATCTCCACCAATCATCAACGAAGCGCCTTTAAGAGTACTTTCTGGCCCACCATTAACCCCGCAATCTAAAAAATTAATACCATGGTGTTTAAATTCTTGGTATCGTCTGACTGACTCTTGGTAATAAGAATTACCCCCATCTATGACCGTGTCTCCTGGCTCAAGTAAAGGTAGTAATTCGGCAATTTTTTTATCAACCTGCTGATAAGGTAACATCAACCAAATTATCCGTGGTGTTTTAAGTTGTCTGACTAGCTCATCAGTAGCAAAGACGGGTGTAATTGTATTGGCTAGTGCTTCTACCTTTTCCGTTACCTTATCAGTTCCGATTACTTCCCACTGAAAACTTGCCAACCTCTTAGCGATACCACTGCCCATCTTGCCTAAACCGATTAAACCCAATTGTGGTTTAGTATGAGGTGTTGCTTGTTTACCCGCTAAGATATTACGAGTGGCTTCTTTATAAAGCTCCACTTGTGGCTGATTGAAGGCATTAATATTCAACAACTTAGCTAAGTAGGTAATTTCAATCATTTTAAACTGTAAAAACGAACCCAGCTCGGCTTCCGTTAGCTGTTCCAGTTCAAGTTCCATAAAAGGCAGCCCTAGTTGTTGGTAACTTTGCACGGTACCTTTTTGTATAGCCAAACTAATTTGATTAACATTTAAGCCAGAAACCTCCGGTAATACTTTGGCAAAAGAAAATTTAGTCGCAACTACAGGACCGGGTAGAGGATTATTAATGGTAATAAAGGTGGTTATTTTATCCCTGGGTCCAGCCATATTTAACTGCAACATACTATGTAAATCGATTGATCCGATAGATACCGTTGGGGTGATGCCAACATTGACTAGATCATTATGGTCATTAACTAATTTACCCAAACTCTCGGCCATAAGCTGGCGGTACCATTTACCTAAGGATTCTAGTTCGGGGGCAAAATAAAAGTGATCACTGATATTATTACCCTGAAGATAGAGATGATACTGAATACAGGCTGATAATAAGGCTGGGTTTTCCAAAGCACCTTGTTTTAAACAGGAAGGCGTAATTTCAGAAGCTCCCTTAATCAAAGAGTCAATGTCTATCACAAAACTTAACGGTACTAAACCCGCGGCTGAAAACACACAAAAGCGCCCGACTATTTTATCTGGTATAGCCATAAAAGGTAATTGTTTTTGCTGTGCATACTCAAACAACGGGGAACCAGCTTGAGAAATAATAAGCACCCTTTGAGCAAAAAGTGGGAATTGCTGGCTAATAACATCAAGGTTAATAAGTGTTTCTGTGGTGGTACCAGACTTGCTAATAACAATAAAGAGCACTTTTTCGGGAGCAGATACTTCCTGATTTAAAAATTGATTTAAAGAGTTAAGCAAAGAGCTGTTAGTAGTATCAGCAAAGATAATTTTGGGGTATTTATTGGGGTTAAGATGTTCATAATAACCTTGCAGGGCATCATAGATGGCTTTGGCTCCTAGGTTAGAACCCCCAATACCAATCAGCACTAGGTAACTAAGTCCCTCATGACTATATTGTTGTCTGATCGCTTTAACTTGATTTAATAAATTTTGATCAAAGGGGAGCTTAATAAAACTGGTAAAGCCTTCATCAGCCGACGAGGTATTTAGCTTGTTAATATAATCAGTTAAAGAATCAGCTAATTTAGTTAGTTCGGTGGTCGCAATGCCATGGGTTTGGGCAGTAGCTTTTAGCTTCAGCATAGTGCAAGGTCTATACTCAAAGCATACACTGGCAACGTAGCTAGGGCAATCAATCGGATGATCGGCACACCAGACTAGGGATGGTTTGTTTTTTTAGCACTGGGGGGTAACCGCGGATTTTTGGAAGTTGTTGAACGACCTTGAACTGGGGGTAGACTTCATGATTATTTTTTTTAATCCAAGAAAAATGATCATGCGGTGGATCATAGCGAATAGTGAAGGGGGTGACTGCCACGACTCGTTCATCCTTCAACCAGACATCAGTATAGGCTACTTTAATATAATCAGCGGTGGTAAATTGATCATAGTAACTGTCATTATCAACCTCTCCTTCGGCATGGGGCCAACCTGTTTCGGTTATAAATACTGGTAGGTTATTCACCCCAAAATAATCTTTTAGTACGGCTAATTCCCACTCATAGCCACGAATACTCTGTCGCCCTTGCTCGTAAGGTTTGCCTTGGTAATGAGGTTGCGGATAGGAATGGCTAGCCCAACCATCTAACTTTTTAAAGATGCCTGGTATTTGGTTATCCATTCTAACCATAAAGCTAACTTGATCTAAATAACCATTGGTAGTTGGCGCGGTAGCATTGAAGGCACCATTTAGCATAAAAAAATTATTATTGAGTGTCTTAAAAATATTAATGGTTTCGCTTAAAACTATAGCGTAACCTTCGGGATCTAAACCACCGTTCCAAAATCGGGCATCATTAACTTCATTATAAACACTGACATATCTCGGTCTAATAGGCCAATCTTGAGCATTTAAAAATTTGGCTGCTGCTTGAGTTTGTTCTAAATATAACTCGGGATCAACATCCCATAACTGGATAATCGGTATTAATTGTTTTTGCGTTAACAGTGCAAAAAGCTTACGCCATTTATCATAATCTAAGTCCTTTACATTATATGGTATTAACACGTAACCCCAGGCGCCACCCTGACTGTTAACCAAATCGCCGGCTATTTCAATAAAATCAGCCACATCATAGATATACAGACCAAATTTGTTATTGATATAACCGATATTTTCTTGTCGCCCAACAAGCGTCGTTGCTTCTGGCTGGTAGGATATTGAACTGATATTTGCTTGGTAGCGACAAACTTCCCGTCTGTTTTTTAGTTTCAGAGATTGACTATCTTTATCAGAAACACTGTTTTCAATTCTGACGGAAGTTAAGTAATTATGAACCTGCTCTGGCTGATATTTAATTGTGACGGTGATGAGGATAACCAGTATCACCGCTAATATTAAGGTGTACTTGCACATATCATGACTAAATAACTTTTTCTTGTGCCCAACCTAGAAACTAGTTACTATAGTGTTATGGACGATCTTGATCTTATCGCCATTGGTGACACCACAGTAGATGTTTTCTTTGATTTAGAAGAAGCTGCCGTTAATTGTGAACTAGATACTAATAATTGCAAGCTATTACTTAATTATGCCGAGAAAATACCGGTAAAAAAAGTGGTGCAGGTACCTGGGGTTGGCAACGCGGCTAATTGTACTGTTGGGGCTACTAGGCTTGGACTTAAAACAGCACTGTACACTGTTATTGGCAAAGATCACGCCGGTCAACAAATCAAAGATATTTTAATTAAAGAAAAGATTATTTGTGATTACCTACAAGAAGATGAACACCGGGGTTCAAATTATTCAGCCGTGATAAATTATCTGACAGAAAGAACCATTCTAGTTTATCATGAACCCCGCGACTATAATTTACCCCCACTACCCAAAGCTAAATGGTTGTACTTTTCTTCCGTAGCCCATACTCACGGCCAGTTGTATAACCAGATATTAGATTATCTAGAAACTAATCAGAGCTTATTAGGCTTTAATCCTGGTACTTATCAATTACAGGAAGGTTTATCTACTCTGGAACCAATCATAAAAAATACTGATGTGTTAATTCTTAACCGAGAGGAGGGTAAAAAATTACTCGGTCGGGATCAAGACCCAGCTCAATTAGCAGAAAGTCTTTATCAGTTAGGTGCCAAAAAAGTCATTGTCACCAACAGTGCTTCAGGCGCTTATGCCTATGACGGTGAGCATCATTATTACCAACCTATTTTAGAGTGTGCCGTCGTGGAACGAACGGGTGCGGGGGATGCTTTTTCCACTGGCGTTATTACGGCACTAGTTTATGGTTTTGAATTCAGCGAAGCTTTGCGTTGGGGAACCATTAACGCTTGGTCGGTGCTTCAGTATATTGGCGCCCAAGAAGGCTTACTGGCAAAGGCTAAAATGCAGGAGCTTTTGCATAATAACCCACAACTACAACCCCAGATTAACTAAGCGACAAAACTGTTATTTAAAAACATTTGGATGAAAATAACTTGCAGACTTATAGAGATAGCCAAGTAATAAATTAAGGCTAAGGGTTTAGCAGCTAAATGGAGACCAAGGATAAGTAGCAGTGGAAAGGCTGATAGTATAAAGCGGGGAGCACTAATAGTACCACCACTCAACAGCGGTAATAATAATTGCCAGGCGGAATACCACCACAATTGCCAACTTAACTTTCCTCTAAATTTAACCAGCAGGACTACGAAAAAGAGAATAAAACAAATATCTATTATTTGACGACTGACCAATGGAAAGTCAACCAGCAAAAGAGTAATCATCCGCCAAGCTTCTTTAATAGTAGCGATCAACCCATGAGTAATATTACCCGAAGAGCGGTACCATTCCTGTTGCGCTTCAAAGAATATCCTGGCACTGCCAAATTTAAGTTGTAGATAAACAAAATAGCTTGCCGTACCTAAAGCACTAAACAACCCATAATAAATACTTGTTAATAAAACATAAATGTTTTTAACTGATTTAGTTTGTAGGTAACTAATCATAATTAAGGGTATGAAAATCAAACCTTGCGGACGAGTTAAACCAGCTAATAAAGCAAACAGACAAGCCCGTTTAAACTTTTTTTGATGGATCATCATTAAGCCCCAAGCACAAAAGAGCAGATACAGAGTTTCTGGGTAATTAGCCTGTAAATAAAATGAGGTTGGAAAAGACATGAAAGTACAAATGGCAATTAGTGCTTTATCTGCTTCAATTTTAAGGTCTTTCAAAAAAAGCCACAGCGAAGCTAACAAGAGGGGAAGGATGATTATATTAACCCGGTAAGCTAAAGTTAACGGTAAAAACCAATCCAGCATCCTAATAATGAGCGGGTACAAGGGAAAAAACGCTTGGTTTGGAAAATGATAACCATGAGTAGCAATGGTCAAGTAATGCCAACCATCCCAACCATAACCCCAGACGGCAAAATAAAGCTCTTTTATGGTGTGTACTTGGCTAGATAACTGTAAATGAGTAGCCGCCAAAGAAATGGTTAGATGAATAATAATTAGATAGCTAATATAAATAACCAGTAATTTTAGCCACGGCAGTCTGTTTTTCAACAACATGCTTTTAATCTTCATAACCTTGTTTCTGTAGTTTAAAGGCGTGGGCATAGACCCCACTCATTTTCATCAACTGCTCATGCGAACCATCCTCAATAATTAATCCCTTCTCCAAGACAATAATTCTTTGCGCATTACGCACGGTTGAAAAACGATGCGAGATAATAAGAATAGATTTATCCTGCCCGAACTTTTTAAAAATGTTTTGGAAGATCTCATATTCAGCTTTCGGGTCTATAGCTGAAGTGGGCTCGTCCAAGATTAGAACCAGCGAGTTTTTAAAAAATGCTCTCGCTAAAGCCACCTTTTGCC
This sequence comes from uncultured Candidatus Saccharibacteria bacterium, assembly GCA_964592525.1. Lineage (GTDB taxonomy): Bacteria > Patescibacteriota > WWE3 > CAZQFB01 > CAZQFB01 > CAZQFB01. The sequence goes on from CAZQFB010000003.1 coordinate 68,971, forward strand.
ACTGTCCAGCAGAAAGCTGAATACCTCCTTTAAATTTGCGACTTAAGACTTGTTTGTAGCCCCGATCAAATTTACTAATAAAGGCATTAGCTCCTGATAGTTTAGCTGCTTTTTTAATGGCTTTAATATCCGAAATATTATCGATATTGCCAACGCCAATGTTAGTTTGAACATCAAAATGATATTTAGAATAATCTTGGGTTAGGAAAGCGATATATTTGTACCAACTTTTAATATCTAATTGTTTAATATTTACTCCGTCAATTAATATTTCACCCCTGGTGACATCATAAAACCGACATAGAAGTTTCACTAAGGTGGTTTTACCCGCCCCATTTTCTCCTACGATTGCCAAGTTGGTACCAGGAGTAATTTTAAAGTTAAGATCTTTAAATATGTGCTTATTTGTACCAGGATATTTAAAATAAACCTGCTTAAATTCAATTTCTGGTGGTTTATGACCCAAAGTCATTTTGTGATGACCGTTGATAATTTTGGCCGGTAAACTCATAACCGCGTATAGGTCCTTAAGATATAAGCTATCTTCAAATGAGCGGGTTACCCTCCAAAACAAGCCATTGATGTTGTTGATAAAGCCATTAACCGTACTTAAGTAAAAAGTAAAAGAACCAACAGTAATATTGCCTTTAAGCACATCTTGAATAATCAACCACACCGCGCCAACTAAAAATAGATTAGAGATAATACTTAACACTACTTGCATACTTGTTCTCTTAGTTTCCACCAGTACCTCCCGTTGCTTAAATTTGCGATAAAGCTTTTTCACCAGAAGCAAAAAGTACTTGCGCACCCCATAAACCTTTAACTCAAGAAGACTTGCTTCATCCATTAAATAGCCCAAAGTCCGACCATAGTTACGTCTAGTTTCAGCGTCAAGATTCCAAACCGACCACTTCCTCTGACCAAAATAAATATCACTTGCTAGTGCTGGTATCAGGCTGATTAAAATAAGACTCATTATTAAAGGAGAAAGTGAAAAAAGAATGGTTGCCCCGGTAATTAATGATACAACACCGCCAATCATGCTAAATACTCTTCCTGAAAACTCCGCGGGTTTTCCCGAATAACTTCGTTGTGCCCGATCTAATAAATCCATTGACTCTGGATTTTCATAGTACTCTAGATCAAATGACGAATATTTTTCGGCCATTTGATAGGTCATATGCTCCATCATATTTTGGAAATATATGAAACTTAAATAAGTCTCTAATATGCCGATTATCCGGTGGGTAATGGTGCCCAAAGAAAGAAGCAAAAATGGTACCAAGATAATCCTGATATCACTACTAGATGTGGTGTAACTAATAAGACCATCTATTAACCCCTTTTCAAACCACCTGTTTAAGAATGGGAAAAGAAAACTGACAATTGTAATCGTTAGACTTAATAGGGTTAACGAAGGAAAGGTATGAAAACTATAAACGACCGTTCTTTTTGCCACGGCGAGTAGATCGGGCAATTGCTTAAGCTTTTCTTTACGTGATAGATCACTAGCTTCCATGTCTAAATATTACAACATTAGCTTCAGAATAATTGCTTTTAATTCAACACTCCGCTATTTTTATAATGTGCGTATATTTAGAACATTATTAGCTCTTGTTATTGCGATCATTATTATCACCTTTACCCTTCTTGTTTTTCTAACTGCAGATAACGTAGAACTTAATAATAAGCTGGCATTAAAGTATGATTTTTGGCCCCAATTTGGCACCAACGCAGAAATCAATACCCTAACAAGTGTAAAGGCTAATGATTTTGCACCGATTACCAGTCAATTGATTGACATTAAAGCTACGGCTCCAGAGCTAATCATTAGCGCTAAGAAAAGCAGCAATATTTTAACTTTTGAAGCTACCTATACCAAAAAAGCAGATAAACCAAAGATAGTCTGGGAGCAGAACGAAGAAGGTCGTGTGACGGTAGAAATGAGAAGGAACTGGGGCATAGTCGATTTACCACTAATGCCTTATGAAAACGCTTTATATGAAGTGCTGCTAGGTAATTTGGAGGTACCTACCCAGTTAATATTAAACCTCAAAGGTGGTTATACAGAAATAGAATTTTTGGAAGCTGGACCAGAAACCATTGATATTTATATGGACAGTGGAAAATGTAAAATAAGTTTAGGGGAAAGCATAGCTGCAAATTTAATATTGAGTTCAGAATATGCTGATTTTGAAATTATGCTGCAACCTAACACTGACTATACTCTAACCTATAACTTGGGAGAAAACGCTAAATTAACTATGCCAAATAATGATGTTTATCGCCATAGTTACGGTAATATGGAAAGTGAAACCGCCCAACTATCGATTAATGTGGTCACGATTGCTGGTGACGTTTCAATTGCTCACCTAGAAAACTTAACTACTGATTAGTTAAGCGCAATTTTAAATCAGTTAAGGCATTCATAAACACGATAAAAGCTTGATAAGGAGATTCGTAAGGCGAAAAGTATTTATGAACATCACCATCATTAAACCATTTCGTGCACATGAAATAAAAATGGTCTGAAGTTTGTAATTTTTGCCAATCGCGTATTAGGTCCTCATCACCACAAGACAATACCTCTTTTTCTATTTCATAAATGGCGTGAAGAGCATCTCGTTGCATTTTATTACCATTCCAAGCAGACAAATCCCTTTCCGTATCTGCCCAGGTAATTACTTGCGGAACATCAAGTTCGCCAACTGCCTCAAAGGAATCTATGACCTCCGTTGTCGTCATGAAAGTATTATCAGGGTGTTTAAGTAGCTCACCTGGTAAAGCAGACAAAAAATCAAAGATGCCCTCTGCTTCCCATTGATGTTCCCCAAAGGTCTCAAAATCCATAAACAAATTGATATTAGTACCAGTACCATTTATGGCATTGACCCAGTGGGCATATTTTTCAGTTGTCAGTGGCCACTCCTTCCAACTTTTTTCCGAAAAGCGAAAAGCAATATCATCCGATAATCTAAAGTTTTTCAGTAGCACTTTAATCTTCTTGGTATTAGCGGGTCGGTAGACAAAATTTGGACTCCGCCAGCCTAATACCGGGTCCCAACCTTCAGTGACTATTCCTTTATACCCCGCTTGATCAGCCCATTGGCCAAGCTGATTATTATAAGCTAGTTCCGTATTAACAAAAACCTCGGGTTTGGTACCTAGGACATCTATAATTAGACGTTGGTGCTTTTCTACCTGACGTTCAAATTCCTTAAGGCTATAAAAAAAAGAAAGTGAGTGGTAATACGTTTCTGCTAATATTTCACATTTTCCGGTACGTACCATCGCATGGATTGATTCAACGACATCAGGAAAGTGCGCCAACAATTGTTCTAATAAGGTGCCGGTCAGAGATAAGCTGATTTTAAATTGGGGATATTTTTTCAATAAAGATAATAATATCTGGTTAGTCGGCCGATATGATTTTTCCACTATTTTTTTTAAGATTTTGAGGTTATCTGGGTTTTGTACATCCGTACTGGCATTACCATTAAAGTACGAGTGGTCCTTACCAATATCAAAAACTCGGTATTTTTTAATCCGATAGGGTTGATGAGCTTTTAGATACAAACATATAGCCGCCATAGCAATTATTTATTAAGCACTTCTTGGTAGACTTGCAGTACTTTGTCGGCTGCCAAAGACCAAGTTTGCTTACAGGTATCTTGATAGCCATTGTCGCTTAATTCTTGTTTTAATGCCGAATATTTCAACACCGCAATGATATTGTTAGCCATTTCCTCAATATCCCAACAATCAACTTTAAGCGAATTTGGTAGCACCTCACTCACTCCTGATTGTTTGGAAATAATAACCGGTGTTTTGTGGGCTAATGCTTCCAGAGCCGTCATACCGAAGGGCTCGGAAATTGAAGGCATGACAAAAACATCAACATGAGACAATACCTGCTGTAGCTCTTTGCCGCGTAAAAATCCGGTAAATAAAGTTCTTTGGGCAATACCCAAATCAGCCACTAGGCTGATTAATTCGTTTTCTTGTTCACCACTACCAGCAACCAAAAAGTAGGCTTGTGGATAATGAGCTAATACTTTTTTGGCACTGCGTAAAAACAAATCCACACCTTTGTGCAAGCTTAACCGACCAAAATACAAGACGCATTGATAGTTATTTTTTTTAAGCAAGCTGATAATAGCAGGCATTTCAGCCTCCCTTTTATAAACACCCATATCTACACCATTATGAACCACACTAATTTGCGCTAAGGGGACTTGATATTCTTGGTGAATAATATTTTTAGTGTAATGTGAATTAGCGATCACTCCATCAGCACTGTGTAATGCTTGGTACTCAATCATTTTACAAAAAGCGTTACCATGACTAGAAGCGCCGGAACGATCATATTCAGTGGAATGGACGTGGGTGATTAACGGAACCTGTGCCACTTCACGAGCGGCTAAACCAGCTTTAAAAGTTAACCAATCATGGGCGTGTAAAACATCAAACTTTTTTTGCTTGACCACTTTGGCAGCTTGTCGCGCATAACTTAAAACCTTATGGGCTAAATCATGGTCCTTGATCGTTATTTCTTCCGCGCTTAGGCGCTGGTATTCAGCTAAAGTTAAATAACCTGACATAAAGGGCTTGTATTCAGTAAGCGGACTTGCCTCATCGGCAAACAGAAACTGCACTAAACCATCCTTCGCCTCAATTTTCCAGGGTAAGAGAAAGGAAACATTAACTCCCTTTGCAGCCAGTGCTTCACATAAGTGTTTACAAGCTACCCCCAAACCACCGCTATTGTAGGGAGGATACTCCCAACCTAAAATTAGCGTATTAATCATTGTGGTGGTACGCAAGTCGCGCACACTCCTAAATCTCTTAATTTCTCTAGGTATTCAATGATGGTAACCACATATTCCGCATGGCTCCAGGTTAAAGGCGCTGCTGATATTTGTTCTCCGGAATCGGGGTTTAATTGTTCAGACAAAACTCCCGCTGCCGATTGATGTTCCGTTATCCAAGCCAACTGTTTCATGACCACATCTAAGTCTTTGGTTGATTGTGCTACCGCAATATAGTATTGAGTTAGCCAAAGAGTAGTCACAAACCAGGGATTACTGGGGCTATCTTTGTGCACCCTAAAATAATTATCATTTTCGTATCTTTGTAGACCGCCAATTTTGGTGGGGTTAGTCAGCTTACTTTCCGCTAGCTTGATTAATTTAGACATCTTCTCATCATGTAAAGGTATAAGTTGAAACTTAAAAGCAGCGTAAACACTAGACATGTCCATGGTATGGTCAATTTCTATGGTGCCATCTTTAGCAGTGTTGATCATTTTATAAAAGTATCCTTCTTGTTCATTGTATAAATGACCCATAATAGACCGCCTAATAACTTCTACCTGCTGCAGATATTTTTCGGAAAGTTCGGTTTTTCCTAATATCTGGGCAAACTTACCAGCCACTTCTAAGGCTTGGGCAACTGCTGCACAAGTAAAAGTAGACACGCCAAACTTTTCTTCCCAAAGGTCATAACTGGGTCTAGGTAAACCAGTTCGCTCGTCAATATAACTGACCATAAAATCAGCGGCCTTTCTGACTAAGGGGTTAAACAATTCCTCAATAAATTCAATTTGTCGATCTAACAAGTAATGATTCCAAAGAGCAATAAGCACTAAGGCCGTTTCATCTTCTTGAATGGGTAATTCCACATAGTCACCTCTAACCCAAGGATGCCAAGAGGAACCAAGCGAAAAATCAGCACGATATTTATGCAACATATAACCATCCTGATGAAGGACTTTGCGACAAAACTGAAAGTAATTATTAGTCGTTGAGAAATAACGCGCTTTATCCATCGCTACTGAGGCAAAGGCAGCATCGCGCGGCCAGACATAACAATAGGTATCACGACCTTGTTTAAGTAGGTCAGAATCTCCAGAAGCAATCACCCCACCGTGGTTATCAAAATGAGTTCTAATATTAAAAAGCGATTTAGTGAAAAGCTTAACAACTTCAGGTTTAAGCCCGTAGAAACTAAATCTTTCCTTACTAGCCCAAGCTTTCCAGTAATTACGCGTGGATGAAATTAAATATTCCGGGCTTCGTTGAATAACATAGTTGTTTAAGAAATAGACTTCCGCTAAATATTTAGATACCGTTAACCAATAATAAAAACTGACCGTTTCTGTGGCTGGCAAAGTTAGTGACGCGGCGCAAACTGAATCCACCAAGCCGTGTTCGATGGGATTTTTGCTTAAATTACCATCTTCAGCATCTTTGTAGGTCCCTTCTTTACCTTCCATGCCTAGTAAACCAATACTGTAATCGGTAATACCAATTTCACCATTGGTTATTAAATTAGCTAAAAATACGCGTCTACCTTTATAGTGAATTAACACTTTTTCTAGCGGATCATAATAAGCCGTATCACCACGATGCGATTCATACAACTCAAATTGATGATTAATAAATAATTTGGCATACCTTTGCTCATTAACTAGGTTATGTAATTGAATTTTACGGATTAAGATATTTTTCTCGTTATACACCACATCGTTAAAGAGTATTTCTAGCTGAAAGCGATGATTTATGGCTTTTATGTCACTTACTAATGCATCATCTGCACAATCAACGCTAATTTCCCAAGTACCATCATCTAACCAGGAAAAGTTGCCATCTATTTGCACTCCGATTTTGTGCAAGTAGCCATTACCTATTTGATTTTCTAAGCCAACATAAGGGAAGTAGAGGTCATAAACCTGACCATAGCGATCAAAAGTCACTAAAACTGAACCATTTCCTAAAGTAAGCGCTTTGGGCATGAAAAAACTCCAAATCCAGTGTAACATAAGAGTAAATAGAAAAGAACACCCCGCCAGCATTGCACTGTAGCACCCATACTGACAGAGCGCTACTTATTTTAACTAATTCTATTATGCTAGACTTAAGTCATGACTAAATTATTTTTGGGGGTGAATGGGGGTGGTTCCGGTACCACTGCTTGTTTAATTGAGCCCTCAAACACAAGTAAACTTAGCGGTGGACCAACCCATTATTTTAGTGTCGGTTTAGACACCGCCCTAGATAACTTAAACCAATTGTTGGAAGCATTGCTGGGTCAACAAAATCATAATGAAATAAAGGCAGTGATCAGCTTATCGGGACTAGATACTGCCCATGATATCGCTTTGTGGCAAACCAAGCTGCATGATATATGGTCAAGTAAATATCCGCACTTACAGTTTTATCTGATTAATGACACGTTAGCTGCCCTGCGGTCGGGGACCCAGAATGCTAATGCTGCTGTCATTATCAGCGGTACTGGTTCGGTCGCTTATGGTCGTAATCATAAAGGGGAAAGTAGTAAAACCGGTGGTTTAAAGCAGATCTTATCTGATGAGGGTAGTGGTTATGATATTGGTCTCCAGGCACTTAAACATGTTACCCGCACCATGGACGGTCGGGATAAACCCACGCCACTATCACAAAGATTTCAACAGCATTACCAAGTAGCTACTTTGGAAGAGTTACATAACCTAATCTACAGCTCCTCAAGTAAACAAGGCTGGGATAAAAAACAAATCGCAGCGGTGGCCATATTAGTGGGCGAAGCACTTGAAGAAGGCGACCAATACGCTTTATCTATATGTCACCAAGCATCAGCCAATTTGTTTTTGATGGTTGACACCGTGATCCAAAACTTGGCGCTAACTAAATTTGATTTGGTGCTCGCTGGAGGAATACTAGAACATATACTCGTTGTTAGTGACTTGTTAACTACTCAAGTCAAGAATAAGTACCCTGATAGCACTATCTGTCAGCCTCAAATTGAGTATGCAGAAGCAGCTGCCTTACTTGCCCGGGAAAACCTACACTTTTTCCGGAGCGGGTAGACCCAGCACTCCCAAACCATGCTTTAAAACCATCATTACTGTCTTAGTCAAGGCGATTCTTCTTAAACGGTCTGTTTCCTGATCAGCCTGCAGTATTCTTAAATCATTATAAAGACTGTTAAATCCTTGGCTTAAAGTAAATAAGTAAGCACACAAAATACTCGGATTGTAGTGCTCTGAAGCTCTAAGTAATTGTTGGTTATACTGTAGTAACACATTTAGTAAAGCTGATTCTGTGCTGTGAAAAGGACCTTGGAGTGGTTTGAGCTTAATGCTTTGCACTTCGTTGATAATACTAGTAGCTCGCGCATGTGTATATTGTAGATAGGGACCGGTATTACCCACAATTTGCGTAGCCACAGCTTCATTATAGGTAATGTTATTGCCAATAGAATGAGCAAGAATACTATATTTAATGGCGCCAAGTGCTAGTTCCTCGGCGCTATGCTTAGCAGTCACCAACGCTAACGTTTTTTTAAGGCTAGCTTCAAGTAAAGCTTCTGCTGGCACCACTTCTCCTGTTCGGGAAGACATTTTACCGCCCTCTAGCCGCATCATGCCGTGACCCAAGTGCTTAGTTTTACGTGCTAAATCAGAATCAATCTTGCCTAAAGCCTTAAGCACCACCTGAAAATAATCATTAACTTCGTTACCCGTGATAATTATTGATAGGTCATAGGGTGATGTTTCTTTTTTCACAAAAGCCAGGCCTAAATCCTTGGCTTCATAGGTTGGCATACCTTGTGAGTTAATAAACACTCTGTTATGCAAGCCTTCCCGCTCACCCCGAAAAATAACTGCCCCCTCACTCAATTCAAAGATACCCTCCCTCAAACCTTTTTGTACTATCCTTTCACCAACAACTGCCGTTTGTGATTCAAAGTAATACTGGTCAAACTTGGTTCCCAGCTTCTGGTAAAGTAATTCAAAGTAATCCAAGCTCCACTGGCGACCGTCTAAGTACCAACGCTTGATGATTTCATAGGGAATAGGTAAATCAGTAGGTGGGGGGTAGGGGTTTTCACCTTTAGCTACCAATTCCTGGTGAGCGATATGGGCAACAGCTATATTAATTTTTTCAATTGCCTCCAAGTTTTCTTTATTTGTCTCGGATCCTCTTTTATAAGCTTGTCCTAGCCAAGCGATTCGCTCGGGGAGAGGTTTAGTACTAAGATCCTTTTGCTCGCTGCCTGTCTCGGCAAACATTAACTGCATACCGTAAATAGTTTTAGCTACATGAAGTCCCACGTCTCCTTGGTAGTTTGCTCTGCTAACTTGCGCCCCCTGCGTTTCCAACAACCGAGCAATCGCTTCACCAATAGCATTACTCATGACATGACCCACGTGAAATAGTTTGAAGGGATTAGGATCGGTATACTCAACCACAATGTGTTGATTATGTAAGGAATCACCTTTGCTCATACTGTCGTTTTGAGCTATTTTCTGTAGTATTTCCACTTTAAAAAGATCCGAGTAATAAAGATTGATAAATCCAGGGGAGACCGCTTCCGCTCTCTCTATAAAGTTACTTTCCAAGCCTTCACAGATAACCTGACTTAATTCTAGTGCCGTGTAGTCTGTCTGCTTAGCTAAGGTTAGCGCCACGTTAGTACAAATATCTCCTTGGTCAGGCTGGGGGGGTATTGATAGTTGAACTGGTACATTAGTTAAACCAATCTTTTTTAAAGATGCTTTGATAATTTCTTCAATTTCAGTTAATGGGTTCATCAGAATTTATTATACTTTAAGTAGCTAGTTATGGGGTATTAATTAACTGATTTATGCTAGAATTATGTATTCTAAATTGCCGGGGTGGCGGAATGGAAGACGCGACGGACTTAAAATCCGTTGATCCTATGCGGATCGTGAGGGTTCGAGTCCCTCTCCCGGCACCACATTTCACATAGTTACCTTATTAACTAGAAAGGATACATAAATGAAAGGATTTTTAATTTTTGTTAGAGAACAAGGCGTAGTTGGTTTAGCTGTTGGTTTTATTCTGGGTGGTGCTATTTCTAAACTAGTCGCTTCTTTAGTAGCAGATATTATTAATCCTTTATTAGGCATACTTATTGGTAGTGTGGGGGGCATTAAAACAGCCACCTTAACCATTGGTCCAGCTAACTTAATGGTTGGTAACTTTATCACCGTGTTAATAGACTTTTTCATTGTGGCTTTGGTGGTTTACTTTGGTGTAAAAAAATTAGGCTTAGACAAACTGGATAAAAGTAAAGAGGGTTAATTATACACCATGCGTAATAGTCTCTTTGTTAGCTGGTCTATAAACCCAGTAAAAACCGCCACATGAATCTGGATAGTTCATTTGAGAATGATAGCTGGCGTAACCCCAATTATCGGGTAGGGGGTCGAGGGTGACTAAAAAATACTCTAACTCACTTAAAACCCATTTTTCAATATTTGCTTTTTCTGCAAGTTGAGCACTAGGTAGCGGCAGAAACTCATAGACAAACTCAAACCTGTTATCACCTCGGCAAACCCTTGCTACCGGTGAATTGTTACTGGAGGAGTCAATATCTCCATAATATAGATAAATATAATCTTTTTGCTTAGCTACTAAACCTTGTTTCAGATAATTATTTTCAGCCAGTAGTAAGTACTAATTGATTTTGAGCTTTAGAGCTACTTTTGTTAAACTTTGGGTTATTCACGGGTGTAACTTTTATTTGTCTGTGCTTTTTCTATAGAAAGTACGGACCTTGGAAAAAAGAAGTAAAGGTTAATTCCAATAAGGCGGGGTGTGGCGCAGTTGGCAGCGCGCACGCTTTGGGAGCGTGAGGTCCCCGGTTCGAGCCCGGGCACCCCGACACTACATTAGCTAATGATAAAATACCTGTAACATGCAGCTGCATAAATATTACTTCTTAATTGGCGTCATTTTCTTCCACTGCAAGCGCTTTATCAAAACCATGATTCTTTCTGCAAGCACCCTTTTGTTGTTGGGGCTTGGTTTAGGTATCGGTTATGCTTTTTCCTTTTATGATTGGTTTTACACTACTATTTACCCGGAAGTACCCAGACAAATATTTATTGAACCCTACAAATTAGGTCAAGCTTCTTATTATTATGACAATGATGATAACGAAATATACCGGGAATATCACAATGAAAATAGGACTATTATTAAATATGAAGAGATCCCACCCCAACTTATCAATGCCATTGTGGCGATTGAGGACCGGGAATATTTTGAGCATTCGGGTATTTCCTACCGAGGTATTGCCCGAGCTTTATACAATAATTATCTACTCAAGCAAGGTTATCTGGAAGGTGGTTCTACGATAACGCAGCAACTCGCGAAAAACTTATTTCTCTCACCAGAAAAGACAATTGAACGCAAATTAAAAGAAATGCTTTATGCCTATAGAATTGAGAAGCAATACCTTAAGGAAGAAATACTGGAGTTTTATTTAAACACTGTACCGTTTGGTGGCACGGCTTACGGTATTGAAGCTGCTGCCCAACAGTTTTTTCACAAGACCACCAAAGAACTTTCTTTAGCGGAAGCTTCTTTCTTGGCTGGTCTGCCAGCAGCACCAACAGAATATTCTCCTTATAATTCAGAGGAAATAGCTAAAGAAAGACAAAAACAAGTCCTCTATGCCATGCAAGCAATGGGTTTTATTGACTGGCACACCGTTCGCGAAGCCTACTGGACCAAGCTGCCGATTTATGCCCCAGTGGCTACCATCACCCACCCCCATTTTATTTTTTATACGCAACAATACGTAGCTGATTTACTCGGTGAGGAAGTGCTGCAAAAAGGGGGCTTAAAAATATATACCACCATTGATGCTAATCTGCAAAGCTTGGCGCAAGATGCCACCAGCAACACCTTACCCGAATTGAGGCAATACCACATTTCCAATGCTGCTGCTTTAATTACCGAAAATGATTCAGGAGCGATTAGAGCCATGGTCGGTAGTAAAAATTATTACGCCCAAGACATAGATGGGTTTGTTAATTTAACAACTGCTTTTCGTCAACCCGGATCAGCCATCAAGCCAATTAACTACACGCTGTTTTTAGAAAACGGAAACACCTTATCTACCCTGATTAAAGATGCCCAAATATCATATCCACAAGCAAACGGTGAAAAATATGAACCCGTTAATTACGATAATAAATTTAGAGGTGATGTCACGGTGAGAAGAGCTTTAGCGAATTCCTTAAACATACCATCGGTTAAAGCCCTTGAGCAAAATGGCATTGAAGAATTTGCCTCCTTAGCGGTTAAGTTTGGTCTTGATCCATGGCCTCCAGAAACATGGGGTTTAGCTTTGGCTTTAGGTTCTGCAGAAATACGCATGGTGAAAATGAACGAGGCTTACAGCGTTTTTCCCAATCATGGTAGGAGGATTAGAGTGACTCCTATTCGTTACATTCTAGATAGTAATAATAACCTCCTATATTTTAATTCCTGTCTATACTTAAAGGAATCATTTCCAAAGCTTGCTCTGCTGGTTGAGCAATCGTGCAGTCATCAAATTATTCACCAAGAAACAGCCTTTTTGATTACCTCGGTGCTGACCGATCAAAAAACGAGAAAAGAAGCTTTTGGCACCGAAAACGAGCTTAATATTGATGGTGTTGCTGCCAAAACCGGCACGACCAATGAATTAAGAGATAACTGGACTTTTGGTTTTAATAAGCAGTACACCGTTGGTGCCTGGGTAGGCAACAACGATAATTCGCCTATGACGGAATTTGCGAGTGGCTTAACTGGAGCAGCTACCGTTTGGCATAAACTTATTGTTGCTGTGACTAACGAGGAAAATAAAATTATTCTGGATGATTGGCAACCAGAAACCATCAAGAAAGTTAAAGTCTGTGCTCCCAGGAACACTTTGCCTTGTCAAAGCTGTAACACTGGCGAGGAGTATTATATTGATAAAACCCAGCCGACTCTTTATTGCCTAGACCCCAAACCACCCGAAGGCGAAAAGAAAGAAGAGGAGAAAGATTGATATTAGCAAAGAACCCCAAAACAAAAAGGGCTTATCTGGCAATTACTGTAGTCTTAAATAGCCTGTTGCTTCTCTTTGCTGGGCAGCTTTTCTTCCCCCAAGTAACAGCTTTTATTCTCACAACCTTGTGGTTTTTACTGCTGATTATTGTCGTTATCTTTATCAGCTTAGGGTCTTTTGTGTTGTTAGGAATGAAGACTGAAGTTAGTAACATCTTAGATATGTTAGTTGAGGGCACTTTATCGTTTTTTGATTTTGTTGAGTTATTAAAGCAAGTAATCAGGAAATTTTGGCAAGAGCTACAGGAATTTTTAGTTTTTTTCTCTCCTTTTGTTGCTTACTTGATCGTTACTGTTCTTTATTTTGGACTGTTACTTATTTATAAGTATTTCAGTCAAACCTCTGACGTCACGATGATTACCGTCCTTTTGACGGTCTTATTAATCACCTTTATCGGTATCATGAATTTACCAAGAAAAAACAAGGTTTCGCCTGTTACCGCAAAGGTGCGCATCCTCAACCGTTTTAAAGCTGGCTTTTCTGATGCTGCAGAGATAGCGGTTTTTGTTTTTTTTATTACTTTGGACAGTACTAAGTTGTTTTTTTTACCCCCCACGTTAAACATACCTATTCGAGCCGATTTTCTGGGTTATGATCTAATGCGTTCCAGCATTACTTCTCTAGGCGCCGGTTTTACTATTTCCTTAATCATTTTAGCAGTGACTTCAGAAATCCTAAAAAATGCTATACGTATTATTATCATTGCGGTTGATTATTATGATGAAGCAATGAATGGAAAAGAGCCTACACCTAAAGTCAAAACGGAAGTGATTAAAAGAGCAATTCGACGTAGCTTTGGCGAATCAAAAGACGACACCCTTAAGTTTATTGCCTTCACTACGATTTTATTGTGTGTCTTTTTATTTTTCCCACGCTTGAAAGTACTGTCAATGGCCGTAGCGAGTCTTTCTGGTTTGGCGCTAGACTTTATTTTTCCCATACGGTTACATGCTACTAGAGGCACTGATCTGTTTTCCCGGTTAATCTTCAAGGTCTTTCGTCTTTAATTAGCCGGGCAACGTGATAACATAAAAATGTAACGTCTGCCCATGACTAACGATGAATTTGAACAGGTAATTAGAAGCCACGCTTTTTATAATAACGATGAGCTTAAACCGACCGATATTAGTGCTATTTTAGGTTGTAACCTGACCTTATTAGCTACTGGTTGTTTTTCTCGTGTTTATTTACTGAACCAACAATGGGTTGTTAAAGAAGGACGCTGGGATTTGGATGTATCTCTAGCACCTGACCTAAAAATACCCATACCCATTAAATATCTTAAATGGCTATTAAAACCATTTAAGGCAGAATTTCAACCAAAACCAGCAGAAATTATTCGCCAATACAACGATTATTTATTATTCAGTGAATATTTCGGCTATTTTACCCCTGATAATTACTATCATCCCCAATTAGAAGAATTAAGGTATCGGCAAAAAAAAATCCGTGCTGCCTTATCGGATTTATTACCAGCCATAGAAAATAAATATCATTTGTCGTTTAGCCACAAAACACAGCAGCTTGTCAAAAGCCCACTACTTTATACTAATTATCTACCCAAAGAGTACTTACTTTACGGACCTGTGCTTGGACAGAACTCCAAACAGCAGCTAACCTCTTACATTATTCAAGAATATCTTCCCGGCAAGGTGCTTCATGATGTTGAGTTAACGGAATTAAACCGAGAGCAGCTTAGCAAACTGTTACTGCTGATAATTATTATTTTATACTTTCATTTAAACACTGGTTTACTACCAGATACCAGGCCACGTCATCTCTTGACACAATTTTATGATTGGTTTTATTCAACTGATAACATTATCTTGACTAGCCAAAACGAAGTCCGCTATCTAGATACTCGTTGGCTTTGGCCAACACAATCAAAAAACCTCATCAAAAGAGGCTTGGTACTACCAGAAATCATCTTACCCAGCCTAAAAAAATGGTTGCCTCGTTTAGAAGCCAAAATTTAGTACTCTTGACAATAGCAGCCAAACTAGGTACTATGGGTCCTCTAAAGGAGGGGGCTATGTCTTTCATTCGTCGCTTGGTCACATTTGTCAAGGACCCGAAAGTCCCCAAGAGGAGAAAGGCATTGGTACTTGTTGCCAGCGCTTTGATCCTCTCGCCAATTGACCTGCTCCCAGAAAAAGCAGCCCTATTGGCACCGTATCTGCTACCTCTGCTCATAGCCGATGACGCCCTCTTGGCAGTGCTTTTGCGCCAAATGGTCATCAGGTATGGCAAGCAGAGATAATCAGGCCAGGAGAGGGTTTGTCTACCTTCTCCTGGTTTATTCCAGCCTTAGCCAACAAATAAATCCTCGCCACTTTTTGTCTTTAGTTTTAAACTAAAAGTATGTTTGCTTACGAGTTAGAACAATTAATTACCCACAAAGTAATCCCAGCGGGAGTAACTGATGGGGAAGTGATAAGTGCAATGAAAAAAGTACCCCGATATAAGTTTGTGCCAACCGTTATGCAAAGATATGCCTATCTTGATTTTGCTTTAGCTATTGGCTATGGTCAAACGATCTCTGCCCCTTCCCTTGTTGGTATTATGACCCAAGCCTTAGAACTGACGGGTATTGAAAGGGTCTTAGAAATAGGCACTGGTTCTGGGTACCAAACTGCCATCTTAGCGGAACTTTGTTATCAGGTTATTAGTATTGAACGCATACCAGAATTAGCTAATGAGGCTGCCACTAGGTTACATTCCCTTGGTTATGAAAATATCACTATTTTGTGCCAAGATGGTTCTTTAGGCTATCCAGAACAATCTCCTTATGACGCTGTGATTGTTACCGCAGCAGCTAAAGATGCTATACCTCAACCTTTAATTGAGCAAATGAAAGTTGGTGGGCGCATTGTCATCCCCGTAGGTAATAACCATCTAGTGCAAACCCTAAAAGTCGGTCGGCGACAAAAACAGTTGGATCCGAGCCAACCCGCCCAGGTAAAAATTCAAAAGTTATTACCCGTCCGTTTTGTTCCCTTAATTGGTCAACATGCCTGGTCAGCCGATCAACTAGCAGAGGATTAATTAATGCCAGACAATAATATCTTTGCCGTTTATAAACCGATAGGACCAAGCTCACACCAATTTATACAACACATTAAATTTAAACTTCGGGTTAATAAAATAGGTCACGCTGGTACACTAGACCCCCTCGCTGAAGGAGTGCTGGTAGTTGGCATTAATGAAGGCACCAAACAATTAACCAATTTATTGGTTAAGGATAAAGAATATCAAGCCATCATTGAGCTGGGGCAAATAAGTGCTACCGATGATGCCGAAGGGTTATATCCAGTGGGAGAGATTTTACCAATAAGGGTTAATTTGGGGCAGATTAATGAAGCCTTGACTAAGCTGACAGGAGTTATTCAACAAACACCTCCTCAATATAGTGCCATCAAGATTAAGGGTCAACCAGCTTATCAACGCACTAGAGCGGGAGAGCAATTAAAGCTAAAGCCTCGCCCAGTAGTAGTGAATAAAATTGAGCTTTTGGACTTTAAAACACCGCTACTGACCCTACGCCTGGTGACTGGGTCAGGAGTTTATATCCGTGCGCTGGCGCGAGACCTGGGATTAAGTTTAGGCACAAGAGCCTACTTAAAAAGTTTAGTGCGGACTAGGGTAGGTAGTTATACTCTAGATAACTGTTACCCAGTAGCTGATTTATCACCGTTACTTAATAAACCATTTATTAATGGTACCTTGCATTGTCGCTAAGTGCTTGATAACTTAAGGAAATGGATAACACGCGTCGTCATCTGGTTCTATGGCTTGTGGTAATACTCCTGTTAGCGCTAGTCTGCTACGGTTTTTATTATATCCGCCACCAGAAACAAAACTGGTCAACCCAAGCAACCACATTACTAGCACTACCGGTTACAGAAAGTGATTGGTCTAAGGGCGAAGGACCAATTACTCTGGTGGTATATGCAGATTTCCAATGCCCAACTTCAGCTAGAGTTGCCCAAACTATCCGTGACTACTTAAGCCAAAACCAACCAAGGCTTCAAGTTGTATTCCGTCACTTTCCCGTCACTTCACCCCAAGCCGAGCTGGCAGCCTCCGCTGCCGAAGCCGCTGGCTTGCAAGGCAAGTTTTGGCAAATGCACGACCAGTTATACACCTACCAATCCCAGTGGAGCCAACAAGAAACGTTACTCAACACTTTTATAAGTTATGCCCAAGAATTGGGGTTAGAGGTTACCAAATTCAACCAAGATCTTAATTCCGAGCTGGTGAAAAAAGCCGTGCAGGAAGACCAACAATCTGCGTTAAAATCTGGGGTGGTCGGTACACCCACCTTATTTCTCAATAACCAAAATATACCGATACCAAGCAATGTTAAACAACTAGCCAAATTGGTGGACCAAGAGAGTAAAAATATGACTAGTGATAATTCATCCAATAACCAAGCAGAAAGCTCTGGCAGCATTGAGCTTATAGAGCCACAAGGATCCCAAGACGATAGGTAAACCTATGCAATATTACCGACTTCGCGCCATTATGATCTGGGTTGCTGTTTATATAATAGTAGTAGTTGGTTGGTACGCGTTAACCGATTATTTGTTTACACCGCCACCCCCACCAGAACAAGCGCCACCACAGTTATTGGTACCCGTAGCAGAAGACCAGGATTGGATCGCTGGCGACCGAGAGTCCGCACTTACTTTAGTGGTTTATTGTGATTTCCGGGCACCAGAATGCCAGCAATATTATCCTGTGCTTAAAGAATTACGCCAACAAAACAAGCTCCGGTTAGTCTATCGTCATTATTTCACTGATTTGCAAGGTGACCCGGATTTAATCTTCAAGGCTAGTGAAGCTGCTGGTAGTCAGGGTCACTTCTGGTCCATGCATGACAGAATCTATGAAAGTGTTGAGCAATGGTCCACACAAGATAACCCACAAGAAATACTGTTGGGTTTAGCCAATGATTTGTCTTTAGCAATGGAGCAATTTAACAATGATTTAAACAGTGAAGATAGCAAACAAAAGGTGTTAACTGACCTTTACGGTGGTCTGTCCTCCGCAATAACACAAACCCCCACCTTTTTTCTAAACGGCTCATTAATCACCTTACCAACTGATTTAGAAAGCTTAATAAAGCTGATTGACCAGAAAAAGGAAGAGCTGACTTTGCCAGTGTCCTCCGAAACAACCGATCCTAACCAGGCAGGTAATTAAACGCAAAGATTTTGGAACTAGGGTAACTATATTTTTAGCCTAAGAGTTAAATTGCTAAACCACTAGCGATATTATAAGCTAAGAGAGATGTTTATCTTATAGCTATGCGCCAGCGAACATATCTTGTTATTTTAATCTGCCTTTTTATCTTTGCCCTTTCTGGTCAGAATGTTCAAGCTGTAGATAAAACCTCTTATCTAGATACGCAAACTTGGGGCAGTACCGGATTAGATTGGGGTGCAGCCGCAGTTGTAGATTCTGAAGGTAACATTTTTGTGGGTGGTTATTTTGCGGGTACCGTTGATTTTGATCCGGGGGTAGGTACCGAAAACCATGACACCAATGGTGGGTATGATATCTTTATCTCCAAATTTAACTCCAACTATGAACATCAATGGACTAAAACTTTTGGGGGCAGTGCTAATGAGTCACTGGATAGTTTTTCAATTGACCAAGAAGATAATCTGATTATCCCTGGAGCGTTCTATGACACGGTTGATTTTGATCCTGGTGCTGGTACCGAAAACCACGTCTCATCTGGTAGCACTGATGCCTTTCTCCTAAAACTGGATAATGATGGTAACTTTGTCTGGGTAAAAACATTCGGCTCAACTTCTCATGACTGGGGAATGTATGTCGATATTGACTCAAACAATAGTTATTTCTTGGTGGGTAAATTTAACGGTATGGTTGATTTTGATCCGGGAGACGAAACCGAAAACCACACCTCGGCAGGGGATTACGATTGTTATTTAAGTTTTTTTGACAGTGGGGGAAACCATCAGTGGACAAAAACTTGGGGTTATACCGGCAAAGATGCAACTTATAGAGTTCGTCTTAACTCCCAGGATGATATTTATATTGTTGGTTACTCAACAGTAGCGGGTGATATTTTTATCAGGAAATATAGCAGCACTTACGAGCTAGAATGGGCTAGAGAGTTTATCGGTTCGGAATCTTATCTAGACAGTGCTTACGATATCGTTTTTGATAGTCAAGATAACTATTATGTCACTGGTTGGTTTCGAACCACCACTGATTTTGATCCTAGCGATGAAACAGATAACCAGATTGTCGTAGGTGGTGAAGATGTCTTTTTAACCAAATATAACGCCGACGACGGGTATCAATGGACAGTCACTTGGGGAGGAAGTGGTAATGATGAAGGATTAAGTTTAGCCGTGGACCGTGAAGACAATCCTTATGTAATTGGTATGTTTAACAATACGGTAGATTTTGATGCTGGGGATGAAACCCATAGTTATATATCAGCAGGTGGAGCTGATATTTTTGTAACCTCATATTCTTCGGCTGGAGAATATAACTGGACTAAAACATTTGGTTCTACAGGGGTACTTGATTATGGCAATAATATTCTAATTACTGATACCTCAAAGTTATTGATCACCGGTACCTTTGGTAACACGGTTGACTTTGATCCAACAGATACTACTGATAATTACACGGCCGCCGATGCTTTAGGAGATGTTTTTTTCAGTTACTACACCATAGACACTACCGCCCCAACGGTTACTATAACCGATGTCACCACAACTAGCGACACTACTCCGAGTATTACTGGCACTGCCACTGACGCTTTAGGAACCATAACTAGTGTCTCTTACCAAATTGATGGTACTAGTGGCTCTTGGGTTAGTTGTGTGGCTGATGATGGTACCTTTGATGAAGCTAGCGAAGCATTTACCTGTAATGTTAGTAACGCTTTAAGTTCAAACGGTACCCATATTATTTATGTACGAGCAACAGATAACAGCAGTAATACTTCTGCCTCTGGTAGTGAAAGCAATGATTCTTTTATGGTTTCTGGTTTAAGCACCAGCTATGGAGCAACTAAAATTAAGTTTGGACCCGATGGGATCTCTAATCCTGTGCTCTCTGGGAATTCCAGGCAAAGTAATACTACTACTTTAGGCAAAAATACTTTGCTTAACTCGGATAAGGTGATGGTGAAATGGGAGCGACCGACCAATACGGCAATTATTGACGAATACATAATCTATTACCGCCAACGCGGAAACACTAATTCTTGGCGTTACGAAGCTGTAGCAGGTGAGCAAGACAGTGTGCACTTTGACCCGGGAGAAGGGGTTTGGGAGTGGTACTTAAAGACTGTTTATACTGATGGTAGTACCAAAGAAAGCAGCAAGTATCAGTTTGAAGTTGATGAGACGCCTCCTAAAATTGAAGATCTTAGCTTAAGTTTCAACGCGATTGACCTATCTTATGAGAACGTTAAAGCGGCTTGGGGTTCACCCTTAAGATTTAATTTACAAAGCGATAATGCCATGGTGATTGAGCTTTGGGATCGTAAGCAAACAAGGCACTATGATAGTATGATCTGTGGAAGCGGGGTTTGCGATCACGGTCATCTGTTAACAGATTATCTGACCCTGGTAATTTATGCTGAAGACAATCTTAATAACCGCTCAAAGGATAAACAAATCATTAAGCTAACACCCTTTTCCAGCTCTCAAACTGTCGGTCAGGGTACAAGGGTCATCGTCAGAGGCAATTAATACGTCCGCTTAACCACAAAATCAATCCCCGCCTTAAGAACCGATTTTTTACCAGCCAGAAAATCCATTTTCTCCAGCAGTTTATTGGCGCAAACAGCATAAAATAACGCTTCTTTTTTAGCGTAAGCCAACCCACCAGATTCAGTCATCAAGTTTAAGGCGATATCTAAATCAGCTTTAGTTGTTGCGTTGCGGGGTTGGTTCAGAATAGAAAGTAACTTATCACTTTTGCTGGGACTTAAATTCTTTAGTGCCTGAAGCACAATCAAGGTCAGTTTACCTTCATAAATATCTCCACCCTGTTGTTTTTTACCTTCAAAACTACTTTCAATGTCTAATACATCGTCTATGATTTGGAAAGCCCGCCCAAAATTAACAGCAAACTCATTTAAAGATGGAAAGATTTCGGTTTGGAGTCTAGTATCATCAGTGATGGCGATTAGCGCACCCAAACGTAAAGGACCACCAATGGTGTAATAACCTGTCTTACCATCAACCAAGTAGTAATAATCAGTTTCAGTTAACTCTTTCGTTAGCTGCTTATTCAAACGTAATTCTTCCGTTTGTCCCCAAGCCGTCCGCATCAACATTCGGAAAAACTCATCATGAATTCTATGCATGCTCTCTGCTCCCAAAGTAGCGCTAGTATTTCTGATCATCTGCCACTGGATTAAATGTAAAACATCACCAGCGTTAAGAGCTAAGGGCAAAGAATACTTCCGGTGCAAAGTCATATCACCCCGGCGTAACAGGGAATCATCCTCAATATCATCGTGAAGCAGCACCCAGTTTTCACATACTTCCATCGCTGCCGCCACCGGTAGAGCTTCCTGCAAGCTTGCTCCTAAGCCTTCAGCTGCTAGGCATAACAAGGTGGGGCGTAAATATTTACCACCCCGGTTTGGGTAATCTGCCACTAACTGCCAGTGAAAATCTGGCACCCTTTTTTCGTTAGCTAAGCCTGGAATATTGGTATTGAGGTGTTTATTAATATAGGGAACAATTAAAATTTTATATTCCGCCAAGACAGCGTGAAAATCAACAGTCATGCCTTTAAATTATAACAAGCTGAACCCCCGGCTGGGGATCCAGCCGGGAGCTATTTTACCAGCACTGCTGGATGGCTTAGCAGGAGTTTGAGCACGCGTTTATAAAACAACCGCTGTATGACCCCCCACTTAGCTGGCGCCAGATGATAAGTAATGATTACTTCCGTAGTCAAATCATCACCAGCAGGTTTCAGGGAAACCTCCAACCAAGTACTACTTTGGTAACGAACATGAAAAACACACTCATTACCACTGCTAGCTTCAGGTACTACCACCAAGGCGTGAAAGACCGGGCTCTCCATTATTGAGTTAATGAAGAACTCTTTCACTTGACTTGGGGGCATAGTCAAAACAACCCAAGGTAACACAGCTTTCATCTCTCACTCCTTGTTGGTTTGACTAAGTTTGTCAGCTAAGCCACATCAGTGGAACATACCAAAAAGCGGTAGGGGTGTAAAGAAGTACTTTGTTAATACCTTTATATTATTAAAAGAAAACCGCGCGGGTTGGGTACCGCGCGGATCATTGGTTATTTACCAAGTGGTCTTTTGAGCGCCCGTTGCAGATTATCCTTTAGCGCTTCTACTAGTGCCTGTCCTTTAAAGGGTGGGTAGCCTCTTGGTATATGCACCGTCACTGTAATTGTTGCCGGAGAGATGTTAGTGGAAAACCAAAAGTCCACTTCAATGATACCGCCCTCCATCTTCCACTGACAATAACAGTGGTGTTTATTTTCTGTCGTCCAGCGAGGTATGAAGTTCACCACCTCTGTATTGAGTGTGCGCAAGACCGGAAATACCGCTTCTAGCGTACGAACAGCCACACCATGACGCAAATGATGGCTTACGGTAAACATCTGCTGGGCTGGCGGCGCCCAACCGTCACACCCCATAATCTCCCCCCTAAGCCATGAAGCTTAACCGCATGTTAAGCAAAGTACGGTGCTTAATATAGCAGATTACTCTGCTATAATCATCTTTGCATGACCAACAAGCACCCCCACCAATTTCACCAACAGTGGCAGAAGAAAGTACCAGAATTAAATCTTACTGCTATTATGTTTGAACATGCTGTCACCAAAACACCCCTACTATGGCTCAAGAATCAACACCAACACAAGTTGTTTAATGTTTGCTTCACCACAATACCTTCAGATTCAACTGGCGTCGCTCACATCCTTGAACATTCAGTGCTTGGCGGAAGTAAGAAATACCCAGTCAAAGAACCTTTTGTGGAGCTTTTAAAGCACTCGGTGAGTACTTTCCAAAACGCCATTACATACCCCGACAAAACCATGTATCCCGTCTCCAGCCTTAATGATCAAGATTTACATGATCTGATGGATGTTTATCTGGATGCTCTTTTCAACCCATTACTTTCCGAAAATACTTTTCAACAGGAAGGGTGGCGTTTTGAACTAGACAACGATTCTCTGCTAATTAAGGGGGTTGTTTACAATGAAATGAGGGGTACGGTCAGCAATCCGGAAAAAATAGCCGATGACTATCTCTTGTCAGCACTATACCCAAATTCAATTTATGCGCTTGATGCCGGCGGCAAACCACAAGAGCTACCAAAGTTAAGCTATCGCAAATTTATTAAGTTTTACCAAACTTACTATCACCCCAGTAACGCTAAGATCATCATGCACGGTGATCTAGATATTGATGACTACCTGACGCAAATTGACACTTATTTTTCCCCGTATTCTTATCAGAAACCAGCTAAGGTACCTAAGATAGCCACAATTAAGCACCCCAAAAAGGTAACCAAATATTATGCCAACGCCAATAGCCAAGATGGTATCTATTTAACAGCCTGGTCACTGCCTTCCTCAAGAGATTCTTTATTTTTTGATACTTTTGAGTTTATAGAGTGGATGCTTGTTTCCAGCCACGCTTCACCGCTTATTAAAGCCCTACTGGAAGCTGATCTGGGTAAAGAACTCTTTATGTGTGGCTTGGATACCAATCTGAAACAGCCAATTTTTAGCGTGGGCATGAAGGGGATTAAACCGGTTAACTTGGTTAAGGTCAAGAAGATAATTGAACAGGTTATTACCGAGATGTCACAAAACATTGACCCCCGCTTAATAGAAGCCGCTATGAACAAAGTTGTTTATGCTTGGAAAGATCCCAACACCTCGTCACCTGTTTCTCAATCTATGCACCTTTTTTCCAGATGGCACTATGGTTTAGTGCCTCTGACACGATTAAGTTTCCAACATAATCTGGATTACATAAGCCAACAAGCTCATAAAGGTTATTTTGAAAAATTTATCGGTAAATATCTAGCTCAAAACAGCTCAAAATTAGAGCTTAAAATACTACCCTCAAAAATTCTGGAAAACAAGTTAATTAAAGAAGAACAGCTATATCTAGCTAAGCTAAAAAACACTTTATCTGAAGAAGACAAACACAACATTAAAATAAAAAACGTGGAATTTGCCGCTTGGCAGCAGAAACCCAATAGTCCCGCCCAGCTTAATAAAATACCAAGACTCACTAAGCACGATTTCTCTAGGGAAGTGCCTGAATTTGATAGCCGTGCAAATGAAATTGACGGCATCAAAGTACATCACTCCAAGCAAGCAACTAACGGCTTAAGTTATCTTGAAGTCACTTTTGATATCTCCAATTTACCAACTAATTACTGGATGTATATCCCCTGGTACTGCAGCGCCATCTCTCAATTAGGTACCACTGAACTGACTTACGATGAGGTCGCCTTGATCAGCGCCACCCACACCGGTAACTATAGTGTGAGTCCGGAGTCTTTTTATCAGCCTTTATCTTTAACACCAAAAATTTATATCACTGTAAGTATTAGCCTTCGGAATGAGAAGATTAAAGAAACAGCCCAATTGCTCGCACAACTTATCTCTCAACCAAATTTTACTAACCAAGATAGATTATTTAGTTTGCTCAAGGAAAGCCAGGCTGAAAAAGCTAGAGCGCTGCTAACTTCGGCACATTCATACGCTGGGACCAGAGGTCAATCCCATCTTCATACTTTGGGGTTACTAGATGAGTTAACTACTGGTGTGACACAATATCAATTTTTGAGCAAGATCGTCAAAAGAAAAAGTGGCTTAGACATATTCCCAAAGACCTTTAATACCATCCATAACCTCGCTACCCAGCCAGAAAACATTATTGTCCATTGCACTAGTGAACAACCAGAAAAGATTACTCCTCATATAACAAAGGTGCTCTCACAATTGCCTAAGGTTAATGTCGTGCTTGAGCATGACGTTGTAAAAACCAAGTGGCTGGAGCGGGAAGCCTTTGTTATTCCTAGCCAAGTTGGTTATACTGCCCAAGTTCTTAACTTAAAACCCGCTGGTTACGAAATAAACGGTTATTACGGACTGATTTATAATTTTATTACCACCAACTATCTTTGGAAGAAAGTACGCGCAGAAGGCGGCGCTTATGGTGCTTACGTGGTGAGTGAAGCTGTTTTGGGGATCTTAGCGTTAATATCCTACCGTGACCCCAATTTAAACCAAACGCTTAAGCATTACCAGCAACTCTCAAACTACCTCTCAAATGTACACATAGACACTAAAGAGCTTGATGGTTACATCGTCAAGGGACTTGGTTTATTAGACAACCTCACCAGCACACCGCAAAGCAAGGGAGAGTATGCTTTTTCTTGTTACCTATTTAATATGGATAAATCTTTCCGACAAAAGCTTAGAGAACAAACCTTTAACACTCAAGAGAAGCATCTCCAGGAACTCGCAGCGCTGATCAATAAAACTAGAAAAGAAGATATCGCTACCGTAGTGTTTGGCTCTCGTGAACAAGTTAAGGAGGTGGTAAGAAAACACCCTCAAACCAAAGTCACCGAATTAATTCTTTGACACCTAATTAATATGTGCCTACACTGTAGGCAGTATATATTTGATAAGGAGGACTAATGGCTCAAGTAATAATCTATTCCACCAAAAGCTGTGGTTTTTGTCATCTGGCTATGGATTACTTCAAGCAAAAAGGGGTTAACTACACCGAAATAGATGTCACCACTGATCCGATTAAACAACAGGAAATGATACAAAAATCGGGGCAAATGGGGGTACCGGTGATTGATATTGACGGTCAGATTATTGTTGGCTTTAATAAACCCAGAATTGATGAGCTACTAGGTCAACTAAGCACTAATCTGGCTTAGCCTCTATTAAGCAAGAGGGGGCAGGAAACCCCTCTCTCTTATACTAGTTAGCGCTGTGTGATGGCTCTGATCCCAGCCTCAACCTCATCCTGTTCCCGGCTCAAAAGACCCTGATAGGCTAGGGTGGTTGGTAGAAATCCCAGCAACTGCAGTTTATAAAAAACCATTTCGGCAATAAGCCTAGTATTTTCACCCGTACCTAGAGGTTGCTTGACTTGTTTTCGTGCCAATTCAGCTTTAACTCTAACGCTTTCCGCCTCCAAGCGGCGTACTGCCTCTTTGTATTCAGCTATGGCATCCCACATCCTCTCTTGAGCAATCTGAAACAAATCTATTTCTCTGACCAGATCAGCCTCAAGACTAGTAGTATCTCTCATTGCTCACTCCTTTAGTCATCGTTTGTTGAACCAAAACAAAGCAATCATAGTGTATCACCAAAGGAGTAAAGGTAGTAACTCCAATTTCTCTTTTTTGCTATAATCTTCCTTGAGCTATACCAGAGAGGAAAGCTGAACTGGTTAGACCAGAGGAGTTGCTCGCTGCAACGTCAGCTTTCCCCGCCTGCCATCGCGCGAGAGTAGTTCAATGGTAGAACCACGGCTTTCCAAGCCGTTAATGGGAGTTCGATTCTCCTCTCTCGCTCAAGGTAGCGGGCAGGCAAGCTAAGGAGATTGAATCAACCACCTATATCATGCTCTAATTAGTAAGCAGAATACTATCAATATGACCCAGAATACTAATAATACTGATGGATACATTATCTCCCGCGCCCAAGCCGAACATTTTACTTGGGAAGGCATCAATGGTTGGTCTTACACAACTTCAGAACATTCCTGCCAGAGTAAAGTCACTTATTTTGAGATTGATAATTTAAGAGCCCAAGCCACAAATAGTAACAGTGATCGCTTTTATTATATTCTTGGTGGTAGTGGGTACTTTGTGATTGAAGGTGATGCCAAACCGGTTGGTCCAGATGATCTAGTGATCATCCCCACAGGCGTCAACTTTAGCTACGAACCGGATAAAGGAGAGACCTTGAAAATGTTACTGCTAGAAAATACGCAAAACAAGCCAATTACGACGGCAGAACCACCTAATCTGTCTGGTCAAGCTAATGTGCCACCTGACCTGCTTAATCCCAACCAAAATACTTTTATTTGACTGGCTTGAGTACTTAAATAAGCTTGTTTTGACAAACAAGCAAAACGCTTTTACCATATTAAATATGAAAAGGGTCCTATTATCTCTGTTATTATTAGGTTTTTGTGGGGTCACCCCAGTAGAGGCTAAGGTTCTTAGTGCCACTGGTGGGGTAGTAATCAAAGAGGGAGAGGTAATTGAAGATGATCTAGTAGTGGTAGCGGAAACCATAGAGATCAAGGGCATCATTAATGGTGATCTTTATACCGCTGGTGGGGTGATAGCGATTTCGGGTAAAGTTAATGGGGATTTATTGGTAGCTGGTGGCTCGGTTCACCTTGACGGTGCTGATATCCGTGATGATTTAAGAGTTGCTGGGGGCAATATTGCCCTCATCAATACCAAAGTTGGTGATAACCTGACTTTGCTAGGTGGGGCAATTACCACTTCACAGATACACACTGGCGGTAGTGTGATCACTGGCGGGGGTCTATTGTTACTGGATGGTCAAATTGGGGGCAATGTTTATGGTGGTGCTGGTACCACCATGCTAAGTGGGCAAGTGGCTAAAGAAGTGGTTATCTCTACCGACAGTCTAGTTATTGGCGATAATACCACTATCAATCAAGCCGTGACCTATTATTCAACCCAAGATGTGGTGATCAGTGACACCGCTAGCGTCAGGGGAGAGATTACTAAAAAACTACCCCCAGATTTTAAACCAGTGTCAGGCTTTATCAGTGATAAGACTAACTCCTTAGTCTATTTTTTTCTCTCTTCCTTACTCATCGGTGCCTTACTTATTTACTGCCTTCCGCAACCAATGCTCTCTCTTGCTGCTACCACCACAAACCAACTAACTAGTACTATTAAATGGGGTTTGTTGCTCATAGCACTGCCAATACCCACCCTAGGGTTACTGCTGATATCGGTCGTCGGCATCCCTTTAGCGCTTATTATTGGCTTGGTTTATGCGCTGGTTTTTTTAATCGCACCAGTAATAATCGGAATGTGGTTGGGTCAATTTATCGCCAAAAATATCAATCAAGTTAATTTACCACCTTTGGTACAACTCACCTTAGGCATTGCTGCTTATTACCTGTTGTCTGCGATACCATGGTTAAATCTGTTTGTCTGGTTAATAGCCAGAATTATTGCCTTAGGTAGTGTGTTCTTATACCAAAAAAGGTTGCTGCTCTCTTACACTAACGACCAAAGCAGGGTGAATTGAGCGCTCTCTATTTGAAACACTTCGTCATTAGTGATTATAAAACCTAGCTTGGCGGAGTGATTAATATAGGCAACTGCTTGCTCGCAAATAATCTTTTCTAGTCTGACCTTAGCTGCCCAAGCGGGGCTGGCTTTTATATCTGTTCTGGATGAGTGGTATTCGGCTAAATACCCTTTGTGAGGGACTATTTCTTGGGTGGTAAGCAAACGGCTTTGGATTTGCTTTCGGAAATCAAGAAAATATTGTGGCCAAGGTGGTTCTAAACACCCACCATGCACCAACTGCAATTTTAAATAATTGAGAAGTATTGTATATAAAGCATGTAATCCTATATCCCCCTGAAAAAATCTGATTTTTGGCAAATCCGGATGATGACCCCACAACCTTTCCGACATACTGGTACTCATTGACTCTAAAGCCTGCAAACCTTCTTGAATCGCTGCTTGTTTCCGTTTAAGTTTTTCTTCAAGTAGAATGGGAGACTGGGCAACAAAAATAAAGTTAACGTTCGCTTCCGTTTTACTCACCAAACCCACCCCTTCTAAATCAGCTAACAACTGATAACAACTACTGCGGGGTACCACAGCTTCTTTTGCCACCACACTCGCTACCGAGGGACCCAATTTAAGCAGTGCCAGATAAACTTGAGCATGTTCTTTTTTTAAGCCTAAGATGGAGAAGGTGGTATTAATTACCTTGGTGGCTACTTGTGACATAACGTATGAACACATTGTAATCGGGGACTTAAATAAGTCAACCGCTTTAAAGGTGGGGAGCTTTGTAGCTTTGGAGGATACTACGAATCTTTTCCTCTTTTTCCGGCAGAAAGTGGTTATAACTATCACTTACCGAGCGAAAGTTAGAGGGCAGAGTGTCCACAATTAAGACCTCAACCTCATGATTCAGTCTCGCTAAAGCTTCCAGCGAACACACTGGCAGTGCCAAGGCAATCACTTTAGGATGATGTTTTTTGACAATCTCCACACCAGCTAAAGCCGTCGTACCACTATTGGCACCATCATCTACTAAGATGACCGTCTTATTGTTCAAATCCATAGTTAAGGAGTGTTCGGAGATCGCTAGATTTTCTTTATCAACTAATCTAATGGTTTTTAATCTTTCTGCTTCAAAGGTGAACTTATCAACGAAAGGGGTTACGGCAGGATTGACAATATAGTGACCTTCTCGATCCACTGCACCCAAGGAATATTCTGGTAAGCCAGGTAGCCCAATCTTCTTAACCAGTAATAACGCTAGGGGTAGATTAAGAGAGCGTGCGATTTTATCACCCACCACCACACCTCCTTGTGACAGAGCCAGCACAATCCCAGCTAACGGTTCTTCAAAATATTCTTTTAATCTAGTAGCTAAACGGTCACCAGCATCTTCGCGGTTTGTAAATGTCATCTAATGGTAATTTTACTTATAAATTGAGCAAATTCAAGCCGTCGCTACTTTAGTTACTTTCTTAAACGCTTGCTTAGCTAACCAGTAATTTTATGCTACAATGTCACTCGGCGTTGCCGGTGGTTAGAGAGTGGGGGAACTATGTTGAGAAATCAACAGTTTGACATTCTCTCGCCGACAACCCAGGTCCCTCCCGGACCTTGTTTGAAGGTGGTGGGTGAATACGCCAACACCCACCACCCTCATCTTTTTAAACAGCCTTTGCCATAAAACTAAGCACGGTGAGTTACTATTCGGTGTAACTGGTCTATTTTGATAACAAGCATCACCACAAAGCTAATAAGCTAAGCATAATCCTTGATCATTCATCCAAACGAAATTTCTTGACCTAATTCAAGCTATTAATTCGCCAAGAGTACTCATGGCTAAATTACATGCTGATGCCTTACAGTTGTGATAATATAAACAAGGGAGGTGGAGCCACAAGCTCCTTGGTGATGTTCGAGACGCGACAGTATCAATCGTGGTTTCACCTCCCCATCAGCACCTACTATTTTTCCCTTAACCAAGATAAATATTAGCTGCCCACAAGTTAAGTTCTCTGATAATAAAACTCCATCTATCTGGTGGTGATTGCCATTTATTTTTACTAAAGCTAAAGAAAGACCCCGACTTAGCGGGGTCTTACCCAACCATCATGCCGGGGTTTGAGTGTACTGCTTCATTTGCTTGGTCAACCATTTCAAGCTGACATTCACGAGGCTAGTTATAACCCAACCTAGCGCCGCCAGTAACGCCCACCATCCAGTGCCAAGGAAGGCGAAGGACCACATCAAGGTTTCGGCTGCCGCCAAAAACAGTTTCTTTCTAGTTTCTTGTTCTTGGCTTGGCGTGACGTAAGCTATCAATGCCAGCTTACTAACCAACCACAAGGAAAGGAAGAAACCAAGGTAGGCTACCAGTTGATGCGAGTTTGCCCAATCATACCCCCCTAGGTTTGGTGGCGGAAAAAAAGGCAACACTTCGGTAAGCGCTTCCACATCTGGTCTCCTTTGAGGCTATGGTGGTGTAACGCCATTATATAACATCCTCTAGTACCACCAGTCAATTGGAATGCTAACATTTAAAACACTAACAATTTGTGGTAACATGTTATAGGAGGTGAGGTGAACCCCGGGTGGGATGGAACTGTTCTTCTGCTAGGCAGGTCTCCTGACGGTAACCTCGAACAAGTGCTCACCTCACCTCCTTTTCTTCACCAACCTCCAGCGGTCGGTGAGCAGGGGGATCAGACCACCAAGGTCTGATCCCCAAATCTTTTTTGCCCTGCTAAATCTGGTTGATAGAAAGAGTAATCAAATACCCCTAACCAAATAGAATTACCGAAACTTGCTTTTAGCTGTTGTATAATGCCCCTATGACCGAAAAGAAATATAATCCCCGACGATCACCGGCTTGGAATTATGGAGGTAAAAACTGGCGCTTGAGTCGCTCTAAGATTGATCTTTATCTAACGTGTCCGCGCTGCTTTTACCTTGACAACAAACTTGGCACTGCCCGACCACCCATCCCCTCATTCCAAATCAACAAAGCCGTAGATGAACAGCTCAAGCGTGAGTTTGATGTGCATCGTGCTAAAGGAACTAGGCACCCAATCCAGGAAGAATACGGCATTGGCGCCGTACCCGCCCAACACCCCCAGATGGATGAGTGGCGAGATAATTTTACGGGGGTGCGATATTTTCATGATCCCACAGGTATGGCTGTCAGTGGCGCTATAGATGACTTATGGGTTAATAGGGCAGGGGAGTACTTTATTGTTGATTATAAAGCTACGGCTAAGAGTGAGGTGGTAACCAAACTGGAAACCCATTGGCACGAGAGGTATAAAAAGCAGATTGAAGTCTACCAATGGCTAGTTCGTAAGAACGGTTTAAAGGTAAGTGATACCGGCTACTTTGTCTATTGCACTGGTCGGTTTGATGATCAAGCTTTTGACAAAAAAATTGAATTTGATGTCGTTTTAATTCCCTATAAAGGTAATGCGAGTTGGGTTGAACCAGTTTTGTATGAGATCAAAGAATGTCTGCAACAAGATTTTATACCCGACAGTGACCCGGACTGCGAATACTGCGCCTACTGCCACACCAGGCAAAATCACGAAACCCACCAACGCCAAGTTTTAGTGTAATATGTTTGCCAACTAACCATCAAAAAAAGATAAAGCCGCGCATCATCTGCACCGTTGCAGATGACACACGGCTTCTGTACTACCAAGGCAACACCCGGTCTACTATGCCAAACTGGAGCGCCTCTGTAACACAGAGTGTCCTCTCCTGACGCGCAAGCTGGTAGACTTGTCTTCTGTTCAACTTGGTTTTATGAACCATCAGGTCAACCAGCGTTGTATAAATGGCTTTCACTTCATCCTGGGAAGACTCATCACGACTAGTCATCATTAGATCCACATTACTGTTGGACCACTGGGCAAAACCCCAGTGGAACATGAAAGTAGCATTGGGTCGCGCTATCCTGGGATAACAATGCAGAAGGACAAGCAGACCAGCCGAGTGGGCGCGATTGGTCACCACACACTCAACCTCTAAACCGCTTTGTGCAATGGCACCGCCAATGGAGTATCCCAAATCAAGCTCTCCACCGTTGCTGTCCAACTGGATGGTCACCTTACGTCGACCCTCCAGTTCAGCCCGAATCAAAACGGAGCGGACCAAGTCTAAGTGCAGCTGTACCAGCTGACCTTCTACCCTGACCACCCCCGTCTTATCATAATACTCCAACAGGCTCTCCAAACTTCGCGACTCTGCCACTTATTCGGCTCCTTTGGTGAAATGAGAACAGCTACTTATAACATACTACAGGTCTATCATCAAATTAAGTAACATCTTGCAGTATTTTGCAAAATACTATCTTAGGTATATATTAAGTTAATGACCATGAAATATAGACACATAGAGAGAATAATTAAAGGCGCAGCTAATCACAATAGACTCAAGATATTGGAGCTCATAGCTAAAGAGCCAGAGCTGACGATCCTTGATATCTCAAACAAATTAAATATTGGTTACGAAAATACTTCCGACCATGTGAGGAAATTAGCTATGGCTGGTTTGGTTATGAAAAGGTATTCAGGCTCTAGTGTCCAGCACCGCCTTACCCCAAGAGGAGAGGTTATACTAGTATTTTGCAAAACACTGAAATAGATATTTATCGGTTATCTGAAGAAAACTTATTTAAGAAACTGGGATTAAGTGCGTTGAGTCTTCCCCTAAATTATTATCGCCCTAAGCACTGACTAATTATTCTTATTAAAAAGAATCTAACTGGTGCCGAAGGAGGGACTTGAACCCTCACGCCCGAAGGCACATGGCCCTAAACCATGCGTGTCTGCCAATTCCACCACTTCGGCTAGTAATTGGCATTTTAACCCGTTTTTAAGCACAAAAAAAGCCCCGGTAAAGGCGTCCTATCATAGGGATTAAGTTCCCCTAAAAAATCCGGCATAGTCGTGA
>CAZQFB010000004.1:0-66067 GCA_964592525.1 uncultured Candidatus Saccharibacteria bacterium
AATCAGCATTGGTTTGGCACTCATCGGTGCCGGAGCCATCCACAGCGATACAGGTTTCAGCTACGGTACAGACATTATGCTCTCCTGTTATCGGTTCATCCTCTTCGCAATCAGCATTGGTTTGGCACTCATCGGTGCCGGAGCCATC
Source organism: uncultured Candidatus Saccharibacteria bacterium (assembly GCA_964592525.1). GTDB lineage: Bacteria > Patescibacteriota > WWE3 > CAZQFB01 > CAZQFB01 > CAZQFB01. Next base: position 149 of record CAZQFB010000004.1, read on the forward strand.
CACAGCGATACAGGTATCGGCTACGGTACAGACATTATGTTCATCGGTAGGAGGTTCCTCTTCTTCACAATCGGCGTTGGTTTGGCACTCATCGGTACCAGAACCATCTACGGTAATACAGGTATCGGCTACGGTACAGACATTATGCTCATCGGTAGGCGGTTCCTCTTCTTCACAATCAGCATCAGTTCGGCACTCGTCTCTAGCGTTTGGATCGGCTACGGCTCTTCTTTCACAAGTATCTTGTGGGGAGCAGTAATTTTGATAACAAGGAGTGGGATCGTTTCTTGGGCACAAATCTTCCTTGTCGCCAGGTACTTCCGTGCAGACCATCCCCACGCATTCTAGATGAGTTTCCACACAATCTTCGTTTTGACCGTTGGTTTGGTTTTTACTCATTGCACACTCATCTGTGCCGCTACCTCTAGTTATAGCGCAAGTTGCCCCGTTACAGATGGTGTGTACATTACACTCACTGTTGCTGCTACAGCGAATATCTCCTGGTTGTACCCGGCTTATCTCTACTGGGTCACACGAGTTATTGGCGGTACAAATGTTGATCATGGGCCCACCTGTTCCCGCACAAATCGGGTTAATACCGGTGCTGGGGTCGTTGTTGGCGATAACACAAGCATTGGTGCCTGCCCCATCAACCTCCACGCAGCTTTTGGCAGTGTTACATTCGGTGTGTTTGGGCGTGGTGGTATCACAAATCGGGTTAATACCGGTGCTGGGGTTGTTGTTGGCGATGACACAAATATTGGTGCCTGCGCCATCAATCTCCACGCAGCTTTTGGCACTGTTGCACTCGGTGTGTTTGGGCGTGGTGGTATCACAAACTGGGTTAATGCCGGTGCTGGGATCGTTGTTGGCAATAACACAAACACTGGTGCCTACACCATCTACTTCCACACAGCTTTTGGCACTGTTGCATTCGGTGTGTTTTTCTTCTGGTAAGCAATGAGCATAGTTTTCTAAACACACACTTTCGGAACTGAAAAGATTACCGCAATCATCACCCAGGCAATACCCGTCAAAAAACTGACACGAGTCACCATCCCAATACCAACCTTCGGTATTGATGGGGGTTGAGGAGGCGCTGGAGCTATATCCCAATTCACCCTCACAGTTATGGTTAAACCGTAACATGGCTTCTTGGATCTCTTCACCTCTAAGATTAAGCCAGGTAGAACCAACGAAAGGCTCGGTATTATTGCAGTCAAACCCAGTACCGTCACTCGGCGAGCCTTGATCTACAATTCCCTGGAGCGGGTTGCTGCCTTCTAAAGTAACGTTTCTGATGTATAAGGTGTGGTTGGTATCTTGGTGATCCAGAAAGAGACTTATGTTGTTTGAGGCAGTGACAGGAGTATTGGCTGGGATAGTAAAGGTATAGGTGTTGGCGTTGTCTGCTTGGACCATAAAATATTCACCTGTGGGGTTATCCGAACCGGTATCAGCCGTGATGAGGTGCTGGTTGTTCACATATAAAGACACTTGCGGACAATTACTGGTACTGCACTGTTGCCTGGTATAGGCTTCAAAAGAAATGGAAGTTATCGGACTGGCATCCTGGACATCCATGGGATCACAACCTGGTCCTGGTGGTATTGGTAAATAGGAATCGCTGCAAAAACCACCAATGGCGGTCAACCCTTCGGGGCGCCAGTCATTTAAAGAAGGATCTAGCCCCAGGGCTTCTTCTTCCGGTCCGACCATTCCCGTAATGGTGATACCTACGGTGCGGAGAGGCTCTTGTGGGCTTTGGTGGATAGTGCATTCCCCCCCAAGCTCTCTCTCAATAGCCAGAATATGCCAATCCAGCATAAAAGAACCACAGACAGCTTCAGTAGCGATTTCGTCCGTGCCCACTTCCCAGTTATAGGTATAAAGCTCCCCCGGGTTAAGAGTTAGTTCCCCACTTTGGACACCTGTGGTGCTTAAAGCGCGCGCTTGCTTGGCAGTCGTGATTTCTGTGACCAGGGTTGGATCAGCAGCATAGGCATAATTGCAGGTTTGCCATAAGTTATCCCATTGGGCTTGTTCTGTGGTGAGGTCTAGTGGTGATTCCGTAGGCCAGTTACCCACGCACATGCGTAGGGGGTAGAGCTCTTCGGAGTCTAGTAACTCTCCTGGTGTGGCTTGACCGAATGGATTATCACAGCGACAGGAGTTTAATTCGGAGTGAATGGTTAAAGTGGAAGCACTAACATTTTTAAGTGTCCATTCCATGATAAACTCCCCTGCTTCCTCATCAAAATATTTAGTTGGTTGTGATACTTCTAAGATGGGAGATGCCTCACCACCACCTGCTGTTAGATCTTCTTGGCAAGTAATGTCGTAACCCCCCAAGTCATAAAAAGCACCACTTTTAAGTTGGGTTCTTCTTTGCGCAATATAGGCAGCTACCGGTACCGCCACCAACAACAAAACCGTGACCAACAAAGAAAATTGTTGTTTGCGGCTCATGTTGGTAGACTGCCTACCGGGTGGTCGTTTAAAAATTTTCATCTTCTTAAAATATCATTTTAATACCTATAAATACTGCTACCATCACAACTATTGAGAGTACCAAAGCAGCACCATTAACTCCAGCTGGAGGTATTACAGGGTTAGCAACACAGGCCAAAGGATCACTTTTTCTGGCTTCACATAAACAACCGTTTTGTGGATTATTCCAGTCACAAACTTGGGTATTGGCTGGTTCTTCTCCTACCTTTTCCACACACCCACCACTGTCACAAGCCCAGTAGGTTGGTAGGCAGTCTGGATCGGGTCCAAGATTTTCACAGACCGGGCCGGGATTGGTAATGGTTGAGACGGTGGGGTCTTCGCAATTATATGTGTCATAGTTACAGATATAACCACCTGGTGGTGGCGTTGCTTGGCAAGGTTCATCATCTCCCAGACCAGAGCAATCTGGCCCTGGGTTGGTTACGGGGGCTTGCTGACAGGTGCGGGTGGTGAGATTGCAGATGTAGTCTACAGGTCCGCCTTCTTGGCAAGGTTCATCATCTAGTGGACCAGAGCAATCTGGCCCTGGGTTGGTTACGGGAGCTTGCTGACAGGTTTGGGTGGTGAGATTGCAGATGTAGTCTACTGGCGCGCCTTCACAAATCTCCCCCACACTCGCGCCAAAGTTGGTGCAAGGTACTTCGGTGGTTATCTGCTCTACCGCTTTGTTCTCACATATTTGGTTTTCAAAACAAACGTCTCTGCTACAGACGGCTGGTTGGTTGTGGGCTAGTGCGTCGGTGTAACTGCATCGCTCTAGTCCAGCTAACGAGGGTACCGTTAGCTCTTCGGGCAGATAACAGGTTTTTTGGTAGCAGAATCCTTTACAGGCATTAGGATCTTCAGGGTCACAGGTGCTTTTTGCTTCTGCCCCCTCTTTTTTAACGCATTGCTCTCCTTCACAGGACCAGTAGTATTCCACACACTCTTCGTTTCTACCCGTACTTGGATCATTGCCCGTAGTGTTGCAGGTTTTGTCGCCAGGTTCTAAATCGCCTCTCTTGAGGATACAGGAATTGTTATGACACACAGCGTTGACATTACATTCACTATCTTGCTCACAGTTAATAACCAACTCTCCTCGGCTTAATCTACCCCTTAAATCCTCAATAGACACATAGCTACAACTGTTGTTAGCCACACAGATGTTTTCGCGACAATCATCGGCACTGGTGCATTTGTTATTTATTTGGTTGCATTCGTCTCCCACACATTCTCTACAAGACATGCCCTCACAAATACCGTTGCTAACCACTAAAGGACAATCTTGCGGACAATTGGCATTGGTTTCACCCGGATCGCAGGTACCATTACCACAAAGCGGTTCGGTGCTAAGTTCGCAAGTACCGCCTACAGGTGTGCTGTCGCTGTAGCGCCAAATAGAGGTAATATCATTACCTTCACCAGTAATCAGCGCCCCTACGGTTGAAGTTAACTGACCCGGTATTTTACGGATCGTACATTCTTCAGTTTCTTTACTAATCTCAAGGATATCCCAAATGATCTGGAAAGAACCACAATTGGTGTTGGTCGCGCCTGTGGTGCTGGTTGTCCATAAGAAAGCTTTCTGTTCACCTGGGTTAAGGATAATTGGACCATCATCCGTTTTGATGCCTGTTTTTTGGTTGGTTGCTTGGGCACGGGCGATCTTTTCGTTGATGATTGTTTGGTTACCATTAGCGTCTAGCTTGGCGGTATCGGCATAATAAGCATAATCACAGTAGTTCCAACGTTGGTTGACCTCATCAACAGTGGGTGGGTTAGTGGTGGTAATTTCCGGCCAGCTACCAACACACAAATAATCAAAACCATAGTAAGGTGAATTAACATCCGCACTTAATTCGGCAGGAGTGCTTTGGGCGTTTTCTTCTGAACACCGGCAGGAATAAAGCTCGGCATTGATGGTTAACGTCTCCGCACTCACATTTTCCACATCCCAGCTTAGGGTATATTGACCATGCGGGACATCATATTCTTCGTGTAGGTTATAAACCCTTAACACAGTGGGGTAACCAGTAGCAGCGTCTTCCACACAAGAAATGTTATAGTCCGAGTACTCGTAAGCCCCACTTCTTAACTTGGCTCTTTTTTGTGCTAGAAACACTGCCAAGGGAACGACCAGTAACATGATCAAAAGGATGATGAGCGTAAATAAATGGGTTTGTTTTTTAATCTTCATATTAATACAACAGTTTCATCCCTAAGGCTAATAAACCAAGTGTTACTAGCGTTAATAGCAAGGCTGCTCCTTCCGTGCCTGTTTGCGGGTCTTCCGGGGTTAGACAGATGTTAGCCATGCCTTGATCAATATAATCTTTACACAAACAACCATCCACCGGCGCATCAACAACACACTTGGTAGCTGTGGTTGGTTGATCACCAAAAATTTCTACACATGCGCCAGTGTCGCAAGCCCAATAGCTCTGGAGACAATCTTTATCATTTTCGCACTGGGAGTCTCCGGAAGTTGGTACAATAACGCATCTGTCATTAACATCACATTCGGTATGCCGGTCTGTGGGTACTTCCCCGCGACAATCTTCATCTACTGTGCAAGGCTGGCTAGTGGGCGGGCTGTCAATCGGGAAAGGTTCACAAGTGGCAGTTGGTCCCGTGCCCACACAATAGGTAGCACTGCATTCATCAGACTGGGCGGTTACGGTGGTACAAGGGCGGTTGTTGTAACGAGGATCCAGCCGATTCTCTACGCGGATACAAGCGACACCCTCACATACATTTTTGGGTGGGGAGCAGAGTTGACCAATATCAACTCCAAAATCACTGCAGGCAACTTCAGTGGTTATATTTTCCACGGCCTTGTTTTCACAGATGTCAGTCGTGAGATTACATACATTAAGACCGCAGTCATCCGGAGTACCTATCTCACCTATCTCACAAGGGATTAGGTTATCAAGAGCAATGCCACTGGAGATCAGGCTTTCCTTGTCCCGACAAACAAAATTATGACAGAGGGCATCGGTGGGTATTCTTTCCACGATCCAGCCATAAGTAAAATTAAGATCACACGCCAGGGCATCAAAACGTAAGGTCGGCGTGTTGGTACCACCATTATAAGGACAACCGGGAGCATTTATAGATACCCCATCCTCACAAAAAGTATTCACAATACGATACCCGAGCGCCGGTCCAGTTTGGGAAATAGTAACGCTGATGTCGGTGGCTTCTCGCAACCCCTCGCTTAAATAAGGTATGGTGAAATCGCGGTGGGCGAGGTTATCGGTGTCATTGTAAATTAGGGCATTGGATTCAATTGGTCCGGAAGCGGTAGGATCATCGGCGATAATTGATTTGGTCCAGAAACCTGTCACGGGGACAATATTACCGGCAGTGTCTCTGATTTCAACGGTATTGCTGTAGGGGCAGGTATGCTCTTTGATCCTCCAACCATATGTGATATTAGCGTTACAAGTAAAACGGAAGTTATCTATACGACCGGTATCTGGTTGACCCGTAATAGCTTCAGTGCCAGCTAAGGAAGTGGGGCACCCTGGTGCTTGCGGGTTATTGTCAATACAAAACCTTTCAGCTACATAGTAACCACCTGGGATATGGGTGAGCTCAACTTTGTTGGTATCTGTGTTCATCACATTCCAAGGCAGGTTCCAAGTATGAGCGGGGTCATATATTTGGGCTTTGCTAAGTGGTGTAACTTGTGCCAAATCATAAGCGCTGACAGATTCACCGGTCGGATTACCTGGGGTAGGATTACCGTAAATAGTAGATCGGACTAAAAACTCGTTGGTACTGGCATTTAGTACGGTGCCAGGAGAATCTAAAGACTCAATCCTTAAATCCGTAACATAGGGGCATGGGCAACGGGTGAGGATATCCCACAATTCTAGCATCAGATTTAAGAAACCCTCTACTTCATAAGTAATGGGAAAGACTAGCGGTCCGTAGCCTTCCGCCAGACTAACTACACGATCTTTTAAATATTGGTAACCGATATCATTGATGTAATCCGGGTTATTGATATCTCGGAAATGGAAAGCAGTAATTTCTACACCTGTAGCTTTGAGGTTGTTGGCCGAAGTATTAAGACAGCCCAGATTTAGTGTGCCGTTGACCCAACAAGGATCAGTAGGTGGTGGGTTATAAGCACCATCACTAAAGATGATTAATTTTTTGGGTTGCGTAGCTGTGCTTAGAGCGGTAGCGGTGGTGTTTAGTGCGGCAGCGATGTTGGAATACTCATGAGTTTGTAGATTATCTAAGGCATTGTAAATAGCATTTTTGTCATTAGTGAGATTGAGTTTGATGTCAGCATTATCATTAAACTCAATCACGGTGACACGATCTACGCCATCTCCTTTACCCCCATAAGGATCAAAGTCTAAGGTATCCATAAGAGCTTTGGCGAAGTTAATGGAAGCTTGGCGTTTGGTAATGCCTCCTGGGGCAATTGGGTCTTCCATGGTTTTGGACATATCCATAGCAATGGCCAAATCAATGTTTTGGTAACAATCATATTCACCGGGGGTGCCTTGTGCGCCACTTCTTAGTTGTTGTCGGCGTTGGACAATAAAAATAGTGATTGGCACAGAAAGGAGAAGCAAGGCTAATCCTATATAGGTAAAAAGATGTTTTCTTTTTTTCATTAAGGCAGGTTGTTTAAGTAAATTACTCATTTCAAATTGTATCCTATTAGGCAGAACGATTGCAAAGGATTCTAAGCTTGAGGTGGGTTTAGCCCATAGAACTAGGAATTAAGTGGCGGGATTGCGCATAGCTGTGTACTATTAAAGATATGGTCCAGAAAAACTCTGCTCGCAAGCGCTCTTCCTCGCTGAAGGTGGGGCATCATAAATTATGTGCTTTGGCTGGGAAAATAAAGCGACCTTTGGGTTTAGCTATTTTGTTTACAAGCACCTTTGTACTGTTTAATGAAATATTGTATCCCGCTTTTAATACTAGAGCCGAGGCCAAAGTACTCCTACCCGTTCCCGACAATTATTTTGAAGAAATGGCGCTTAAAAGGTTAGCGGCTTTTTCTTTTGCAGAGTTGGCTTTTAATGAACTGATTGATCCCTATGCTGATTTAGCACCCGGTGAAACAATCCCACCTGTGTTTTATCTCACTGTACCTGAATTGGGATTATCTGGGGTTGCCGTAGAAACTAATAGTGTGGATACAACCCCCCACGAGATGCTGGGTCATTATAAAGGTAGTTCTCTGCCAGGTAAGAGAGGTAATGTATTTGTTTATGGTCACTCTACTTTGCCTTCTCATTTTGATATCAACAACTACAAAACACTGTTTACTTTTTTGCCCAAGCTTGAAGCGGGAGATGAGATTATTGTTAATTACAATAATAAGGATTATATCTACGTGGTTGAGAAAAAAGAGGTTTTTGAGCCGGATGAGCTGGATCCACTAAAATGGCGCCATCTTCATTACGGCTCGCTTTCTCTCATGACCTGCACGCCACCCGGTACTACTAACCAACGCACTGTCGTTTTTGCTAAGCAAGTCTATTGATACATGGTTTAAAAAGTTAGCCCACTTAACTTTGGGTATTTGCTCTTAAAATTTGAGGGATACTCCTTAATAATTGTTTTAACTAGGGAGCTGGGTTGAGGTTGGGCGTGACCGAAGTCTTATTCATAATACCAACCTCATCAGCTAGTGCAAGAAGAATAAAACCCGAAATCACTGAAAACCAGCGTAAGTATTGAATTGCTAACGGCATCAATTCTACTAGTGTGTTTATACTAATGTTTACTGACTTTAAGTAGAGAAGCCATGCAGGTGAAAAAGTATTTGAGGTAAATAACGGAATGACTAATCAGGATTAAATATACTATCTAATTAGTAATCCTTTACCATTATGACTCGCTAGTGGGTGAGGTGTACTTTGCGTTGTTAATTTTTTCACCCACACGTTTCGCCTGTGGGTTATACTTACCTTATGCTCTGGCTTAATTACAAAACATATGAAAAAGGCATCGGCGATAGAGGTTTGCGTTTAGCGAGAATTTGTGAGGAAGTGTCCCAAGAGTTTGGCGTGCGGATGGTTGTGTGCCCGCAGATCGCCGATATTTATCGCTTGGGTCAGCAAGCTAATGTGGAAATTTGGGCACAGCATGTGGACGCTATCCTACCGGGTAAAAATACTGGTTGGCAGTTGCCACAAGCGATTTTTCACGCCGGGGCTTCTGGTGTATTACTTAACCACAGCGAACACCCCCTATCACTAGCAGACCTTACCAAGACAATTAATATTTGTAAGGATATTGGTTTGCAGACGATGGTCTTTGCCTCTTCGGTTGAACAGGTGATGGAGTTTGATGGTTTAGGAGCCGACTATTTAGCCTTTGAGCCACCGACATTGGTTGGTGGGACTGTGTCTGTTTCTGTGGCACAACCAAATGAGATCAAGGTAGCTTTGGCGGCAGCAGTGAAAACAAATTTAGTTGTTGGAGCTGGGATTAATTCGGTGGCAGACATTCAAACCTGTCTGGATTTGGGAGTGTTAGGTGCTCTGGTGGCTTCGGCGGTTATGGAAAAAACAGACGACCCGGAAACACTGCTTAGGGAATTAATTGCTCCCTTTGCTTCAGTTTGACAAATAACCCATCCTACCGTATTAACAAAATACCACACAAGCCGGTGTTTCATTGAAATAGGACGGTCTCAATGTATCTGTGCCGGGGGGATAACTTCTTAGCCGTTTCCTGTCAAGGAGCCATGATTTATCGCTGGCGGTATCGGGGAAGGGATATACTTTTTCCTCAAGATCTGCAGCCGCAGGGGAAGTTGCGAGGTGGGTTGTTTGAGGGGTTTCCTTTTTTTGGTCCTCCGCCAACAGGGACCAACTACCCCCAACACGGGTACTTGCGTCACAGGATAGCTACTAGGCAAAGAGTAAGCTATTTTGCCGATGACACCAAGCTGATTTCTCATGTTGAGTTTGACTTTGAGGTGCCGTTTGGTGCAGATCCGTTGTATCAATGGGGTCACGTGTTGAAAGTGATGACGCGTGTGACCGAAGATGGCTTTCAGCGGAGTCTTACGCTCCGGTGGCTGCCACAGGACTTGTGGCGGGTTATTTCTCCAGAGCCTAGTGTTGGGCCTCTCACACTAGGAATCCACCCCTACTTTCACCTTCCCCACAAGCAGGCAATGGTTGGTGTGGGGAGAAGGGTGGTTGATATCTCGGCAACTTCAGAGTTGCCGGATCCACTACCTCTCACCGAAGAAGGGGTGGTTGAGGTTGATGTGCTGGGTTTGGGTCAAGTCACAATTCGGTTGGAAGGGCAACTGTGGCGTGATGGTTATGTTTGGCTGTGGCGGGATTCTGACGAGCATTTGTGTGTGGAACCAGTGATGGGGCAGCCGTGGTTGGCTAAACCAAAGGATAGAGAGCTTTTTTCCCTAGCCTATTCCATGTCTTTCACTCCTGTGGGGTGACCTTAGACGCTGACCCCTTAACTAATAATTAGTTAGGGGGTCAAGTATTTATTTCTCCAAGGGATCTAGGTGTTATCATTAAAAAATGAGACACAAGGTAATTGTTTTGGGATCTGGTCCGGCAGGGCTTACTGCGGCTATATATTTAGCTCGAGCAGATCTTGCTCCTTTGGTGCTTGCTGGTAAGGAGCCTGGTGGTCAGCTGATGTGGACTACTTTGGTAGAAAACTTTCCAGGATTTCCAGATGGCATACAAGGTCCAGATTTGATGAAAGCGATGAGACAACAAGCGGTAAAGTTTGGGGCACAGATTATTGATACTTTAGCTACCGGGGTGGATTTATCTAACCGTCCTTTGAAAATAATCACCGAAGACAAAGCTTATGAGGTGGATAGTGTCATAGTGGCTACTGGCGCATCCAGTAAGATGCTTGGTATTCCGGGAGAGCAGGAACACATGGGCAAGGGGGTGAGCACCTGCGCCACCTGTGATGCCCCTTTTTTTAAGGATAAGGAAGTTATGGTGGTAGGTGGAGGTGATGCGGCTATGGAGGATGCTTTGGTGCTCACCAAGTTTGCCTTAAAAGTCACTGTGCTGGTGCGAGCAAATGGTTTTGAGCAAATGAAGGCTAGTCAGATTATGCAGGATAGAGCTAAGGAGAATGAAAAAATCACCTTTATGTTTAATACTGAAGTGATTGCGATTAGTGGTGAACCGCTGGTTCAGAGTGTGCGGATAATCAATAATCAAAAACAAGAGGAACGGGATTTTAATACTCAAGGGGTCTTTGTGGCGATTGGGCATAAACCCAACACCGAGTTTTTGGGAGACGCTCTTAAGACTGAAGGACCTGGATATATTAGTTCTGGTGATGGTGTCCATACTTCAGTAGAAGGGGTGTTTGTGGCTGGTGATGTGCAGGATTATAAATATCGCCAAGCTATCACCGCATCTGGAATGGGGTGCGTGGCGGCATTGGAAGCGGAGAGGTTCTTGGAACAGAACAGAATCTAACTTAAATCTAAAAAGCCATATCTAAATAACCACATCTATTTAAGTTATAACTTATCTGCTTGTAGATATTACTTTTGACCCTTAACTTATTGGTTAAATAAACCTTGTTTCTTTTTTCATTATTCATGTTAAATTAACCTCATGAAACCATACATAAATAACATCGAAAAGGAAACCGAAGAGAACGAAAATTATAGAAAAGTGCTTTTTACCGGACCTAAGTCACAATTGGTGGTGATGACTCTTCAACCTGGAGAGGATATTGGGGAGGAAGTACATGACGACCACGATCAATTCATTCGGCTTGAGGAAGGCGAAGGTAAGGCAATACTTGACGATGTCGAGTATGAGCTACAAGATGATTGGGCAGTGGTTATCCCTGCAGGTATGAAACATAACATCATAAATACTGGGGATACCAAGATGAAGCTTTACACCATCTATGCCCCACCCGAACACCCAGAAGGTACAGTACACCTTACTAAAGAAGAAGCTGAAGCTAAGCATCATTAAAGCACAATGACTCATGAATCAAGAGTCATCTGATTTCTTAGTTCATTGTTCATAATTCATTATTCATTTAAACTAAGGATATGGATCCTGCCTTTATGCAATTTACTCTAGTGGTGGTGTTGGCTTGTTTGTTTTCTCTTTTGTTTCGTTATCTCAAACAGCCAGACATCTTAGCTTTTCTTCTCCTCGGGTCTTTGTTGGGGTTGTTTGGACCAGCTTTGGGATTTGATACTTTCCACTTTTTTGAGTTTTTCTCTAATTTAGGGCTTACCTTCTTACTCTTTTTAGTTGGTTTAGAAATGAGTACTCGGGAGATTAAACAACTGGGTAAACCTATCGCTCTTCTTTCTGTGGGTCAGCTCCTGCTTACTATTGTTATTAGTTTTCTGGTTGGTTATGTGCTTCTTGGTTCTTGGGTAACTGCGGTTTATGTGGCCATAGGTATGAGTTTTTCTAGTACCGTGGTGGTGCTTAGATTACTAAGTAGCAAGGGTGAAGAACAATCCTTGTTTGGGCGATTGTGTGTGGGGGTTTTACTAGTTCAGGACTTGTTTGCAGTTTTGGCCTTAATCCTAGTAACCACCTATGTACCCGGAGAACCCTATAATTGGGCTATTTTGCCTTCTGTAATTATCAAAAGCGCTGTACTTTTTTCTCTGGTGTATTACCTTTCTCAAAAGTTTTTCCCGTGGCTTTTTGCGCGCTTGTGTCGGGATGTGGAAGCACTATATCTTTTAGGGTTAGCTTGGGCTTTGGGGTTAGCGGCTTTTGTAGCGTCGCCTTGGATGGGATTTTCTATTGAGATTGGTGGCTTTTTGGCCGGTATGGCCTTGGCTAACAGTGTTCAGCATTACCAGATAGCCACTAGGATGCGGCCTTTAAGGGATCTGTTTATCTTAGTTTTCTTTATTTATCTAGGTACCCACATAGATTTTTCGTTCCCCTCACCTATGCTTTGGGTGGCCTTAGCACTGACGGTACTGGCTGTAGTGGTGAAACCAATAATTGTATTCGGAGTGCTTACTTTGATGAACTATCGTAAACGGACCTCTTTCTTGACCGCTATCTCTCTTGGTCAGATATCAGAGTTTTCTCTGATCCTTATCACCTTAGGCGAAAGGTTGGGTCATGTGGACAAAGAGTTATTAGCGCTAATGACTATTGTGGGGGCTTTATCTATGACTATCTCAACTTTCTTGATTCACCATGCCGATACTCTCTTTTCCTGGTTTGAACCCGTACTGGCTAAATTTGAAAGAAGGGTTCGCGATCCCCTTCATCTCCATCGTGATCGGTTACATAACCATGTGGTACTGGTAGGCTACGGACGCAAGGGTATTCCTGTCCTTCATGCGCTTCTAACGAAAGGATGGCCCCTTTTGGTAGTGGATACCGATCCCCTGGTGGCCAAATTAATGGTAGAGATGAACGTGCCGTTTTTGTTTGGTGATATAAACGATGAAGAAATTCATGACCATGCAAATTTGCAGGGTGCCAAGCTACTTATCTCTACCGCGATGAGAGTAAACGAAGATTTAGCCCTGCTGTCCTTTTTGAAGATGAAAAGAAATAAGCCTAAGGTAATTGTGACAGCCAAAACGGTGGACGAAGCTAAGGATCTTTATCAGGCAGGAGCCTACTACGTGTTGTTGCCTCAATACGTAGCTGGACAGTTTTTGGCTGGGATGATCGGGAGTAAAAAAGATTTTCTGCGGTCTCTGGCCGCTATGCATACAAAAGAAGAGAAATGGTTTGAGCACCTCGCAGTTTAAAATCCCTTTTGTGTTAATCTAGCTTCATGATAATTCTTGGCTTGGATCCTGGTATTCATCGCACTGGGTGGGGGGCTATTAAGTTAAAAGATAAAAGTACTAAGCTAGAAGTGGTTGGGTATGGATGTATTGAGACTACTCCTAATGCACCACAGGGAGAGAGGCTTCTTGATCTTTATGAACAATTTAAGAAAGTGGCGGTGGAGTACAACCCCGATGTTATTTCACTGGAACAACTTTTTTTTAGAACCAATATCACCACGGCAATGGTGGTAAGCCGAGCTTCTGGGGTGATTCTCCTATTGGCAGAACAGCGTCATATACCTGTGGTGGAGTATGCCCCCCTTCAGATAAAAACCGCTATTACTGGCTATGGCCGTGCGGAAAAAGGGCAAATGCAGAGGATGGTGCAAGTTCTTTTAAATTTAGATAAGCTTCCTAAGCCGGATGATGCGGCGGATGGTTTGGCACTAGCACTTTGTCATGCGGTGTCTATGAAAAATGAAACATGACGTATGAATCATGTGGGTATCATTAATAATTCATAACAATTGATACTTTTTTCTTGATTCATTACGCGTAATTCTTTTTTTAGTTTAAACTAAAAACTATGATCGGTTCTATAAGAGGAAAATTAATAAAAAGGCTTGATAGTAGTTTGCTAGTTGAGGTGACTGGTGTGGGATATCTAATCCAGGTACCTTCTAATGTTTTTGAAAAAGTAAAAATAGAAGAGGAATTGTATCTTCTCACCCATCACTATGTACGTGAGGATGCCCAAACCCTTTACGGTTTTCTGGAAGAGCCCCAACTAAAACTTTTTGAGCTACTTTTAGGAGTATCGGGCATTGGACCTAAGATGGCTCTTTCAATAGTGTCTGCCCATGCGGTGGAAGAAATAATGGCCGCGGTGAGTAATGCGCGAACCGATCTTTTCCAGTCTGTTTCTGGGATTGGCAAGAAGAATGCGCAAAGGATTATAGTGGATTTGCAATCTAAGATTGGCATTTTAGAAGAGCTTGATTTTGTGGGTGATTTGGCTACCCAAGAAGTGGTAGATGCTTTGGTCAGCTTGGGATACCAGGCTAAGGATATTAGAAGTGTGTTAAAACATATAGACAAGAGCCTTACGGAAGAGGAACAATTAAAGAAAGCATTAAAGGAGCTGGGTAAATGATCGAACAGGAACTGGTTGAATCAGAAGAATCTACAAAGGAGCTAGATGCTACTCTGCGTCCTCGTACCTTTAAGGATTTTCAAGGGCAGAAGGATCTTAAGGATCAGCTCAAGATATTTCTTACCGCCGCCAAAAAGCGTGGAGAGGCTATGGAGCATGTGCTTTTTTATGGTCCACCGGGTTTGGGTAAAACAACCTTAGCCAATATCTTGGCCAGTGAAATGGGAACCCAGATAAAAATCACTTCTGGTCCGGCTATTGAGAGAGCTGGAGATTTGGCTTCTCTTCTGACTAACGTGCAGGAAGGAGACATTATTTTTATTGATGAGATCCACCGGCTTAATAAAAACATTGAAGAAATTCTTTATCCGGCTATGGAAGATATGGCACTGGATATTATTCTTGGCAAAGGTCCTTCGGCGCGTACGGTACGATTGGAGCTCCCCAAATTCACACTTATTGGGGCAACCACGCAAGTGGGTAAGCTCTCCTCGCCTTTAAGAGATCGGTTTGGGGTACTGCACCGACTAAGTTACTACTCCCCCGAGGAGCTGGTGTTAATTGTGCATCGGGCTTCCAGTATTATTGGTGTGGAGCTAGGGGAAGGGGTAGCTGAATTAGTAGCTTTTCGCTCCCGCGGTACACCTAGAATAGCTAACAGATTATTAAAAAGAGTGCGTGATTATGCGCAAGTGGCGGGGGTTTCCCCTATTTCAGAGGCGATTGTGGTTGAGGCTTTGGTTAAGGTGGGGGTTGATGAAAAGGGTCTTAATAAAGAGGATAAGAGGTATCTGGAGCTGTTAATTGGTAAGTTTGACGGGGGACCGGTGGGGATCAAGACTATTGCGGCCGCTCTCTCGGAGGATTTGCAGACTGTGGAAGAGGTGATAGAGCCATATTTAATGCAACTGGGGTTTTTAAAACGGACCGCCCAAGGCAGGCAAGCCACTCCGTCAGCTTATGAATATTTGGGGTATCAAGCCCCACAACAAACGTTGCTATGAAGATATATTTTGTTCGTCATGGTCAAACCGACAATGCGGCTCAAGGTCTTACGCAGGAACCAGAATCAGGTCTTTCTAATAAGGGCATTGAACAGGCAGAAAAATTAGCTGAAATGCTTAACCATCATCAGATTGATAGGATATTTTGCAGCACTTACCGGAGAGCGAAGGAGACAGCCGATATTATCAACAAAAATATTAAAGTTAAACTTGACTATCTTGATGAGCTTAGGGAGGTTAGTAAACCTACTGTGATATGGGGTAAGAAAGAAGACGACCCCAGGGTTATGGAAATAAAAAGACAGGTTTATACCAATTTTGGTAAGAAGAATAGCAAAGTATCCGATGAGGAGAATTTTTTTGATTTAAAAGAGAGGGGGTCCTTTTGTCTAACGCAATTGAAATCTTTTGGGATAGAGAATGTATTGGTAGTGAGTCATGGAACTATTATTAGGATGATTGTAGCCCTAATGATGTTTGGGCAAGATGTTTCCTACGACCAATTTTCAGATTTGTTGGAGTTTTTTGGAATAGATAACACCGGGGTAAGTGTGTGTATTGAAGGTGGCTATAGGGATTGGAAACTAATCACTTGGAATCATACCTCTCACTTGCAATAAAAGTTACTCTAATCACCTTAACCTATCCTAATCATCCTAATTCCGGGAATTGTATTGGTGCGTGGTTGGTGGTTTTTTAGTGGTTTAGAAAGAAAAAACGCCGGGTTAACGCCCCGGCAAACGGGTTGGCTTTAACCTCCCCGAGGTGGGATTTTGACCCGATCCTCGTAGAAAGAGGCATATCCAACCAATAGCACCATACTATAAGACTTCTTAGCTGTCAATAGTGTGGCATTGTAATAGCCCATCCTAATTCCGGGAATTCTTAAGGCCTTGTTTGAAAGGTTTCGTTGCTTTGGAAGATTTAGCCCGCTCGCCTTTTTTAGGCGAGCGGGCAAAACTTATGGTGTCACGTCTTCAAGGTAGATATTCAGTGCCACGGGGGACAAGGCATCCACGAAGTGGGTAGGTGCTCCAGTAGAGCTCATACGTTCCTTACTGATCAGGCAGAGTATGGCTCGGTGGTGTGTATGATCTACATTAAAAGCCCCCCCACCCCGCGTTAGATCATCCACGATATAGTACGCTTGGTCAAAACAACCCGCCTTGAGTACGATGAGACAACGTAGATCTCTCCTGGGGTTAGTGATTCTTCTGATAACTCTTTCCCTGTCTCTCCTGCGCACCTTACTCTCCTTTTCTTTCGGCTTTTACGCATTGTATCACCGAACTGGTACTAATACATGTTCGACATACCTAATTATGAATATAACAATTCTGGGAATTGTATTAGCGCCTGGTTGGTGGGTTTCGTGAGCTTCTTATTTCAAATTTATACATCATTCCGCCAGGCCGATGCATCCTTCAGTATCATGTATGTAGCATGCTACAATCAGTATCTATGACTGATCTTATTATCGTTGGCGCTGGAGCAGCAGGGCTTTCTGCCTCCCTTTTTGCCTCTCGCTATGGTATTAAACACCTGATTTTTGGTATGGAACCTGGCGGACAGTTAAATAATGCTCAAATGATTGAGAATTATCTAGGTTTCCCTGAAATTACTGGGGAAAACTTGAAAAATAAGTTTGTTAAGCAGGTGGAAAGCTATGGTGTTGGTATTGATACGCGAAAAGTCGTTGGAATTAAAGCAAAAAATAACGGTTTCCAAATTACTACGGAAAAAGGGGGAGCAGAAAGTAAGGCAATACTGCTTGCTATGGGCGCTAAACACCGCTCCTTGAATGTGCCCGGTGAAGAAGCGCTCATCGGACACGGCATTTCCTACTCTCCCATAGCGGATGCTATGGATTATCGGGGCAAAACGGTAGCTTTAGTGGGCGGTGGTGACAGTGCTTGCACCGGTGCTATCGCTTTAGCCGAGTATGCCCAGAAGGTCTACCTTATCGTTAGGAAGGATAGTTTTCGCGCGGAAAAGCAGTGGTTGGATAAAGTACTCGCTACTGATAACATTGAAATACTCTACAAAACTTTGGTAACACAAGTTAAAGGAGAAAATTGGGTAGAAAATATAACTCTGTCCAATGGCAAGGAATTGGCGATAGAGGGCTTGTTTATAACCATTGGACAGGTACCAGCTGTAGAGGTAGTATCAGAAATTGGTGTAGCGTTGAATAATAACGGATATATAATCATAAGACCCGATTGCACCACCAATGTACCCGGAGTTTTTGCTGCAGGTGATCTTACTCAACCAGAAGGCGGTTTTGTTTTTCGCCAGATAATTACCTCTGCTGGTCAGGGAGCCTTGGCGGTGGCTTCAATTTTTCAATATCTACACCAAAGAAGACCAGAACCTAATTGGAGCTAAAGTCTGCCATTTGATATACTATAAGGTGACCCCGTAACTATCTAAAGGAGGGTTGATGAGTTCCGTAAGTGCTCGTCAGCAAGTTTTCAGGCAGCCCGGGTCTCACATTGTGGCGAGGCATTTAGGTACCACGAGGATACCGCGCGATATGCCTCGTGAAGAGATTACGGGCAAGAAAAGAGATAGGCACGGGAATTATCGTGGCCGCACAGAAGCGGCCTAAGCCCGCTTGCAGGTGAGCTGAAGAAGCCCGCTGAAAGCGGGCTTCTGTCTTTAGTTTGCTCCTTGGTCTGGTATTTGCTATCGTCTGACCACATATGCGTAATTTATTAACCATCAATAATTTATGGGTTTCTGTTCATAAACAACCGATAATCAAGGGTGTTACTTTAACTATTTACCCTGGGGAGGTGCATGCTTTGATGGGTCCTAATGGCTCGGGGAAAAGCACTTTGGCTCAAGCGTTAGCTGGTCACCCACGTTATGAAGTAACTAAGGGCTCTTTTCGCCTTAATGGCAGCGAACTTGCTAAATTATCGCCCGAAAAAAGGGCACAGCAAGGTTTATTTCTAGCTTTCCAAAATCCCAGTGAAGTAGCGGGGGTAAAATTATTTAACCTGTTGTGGCAAGCACATCAAGCGATTCGGAAGGAGCCTATAAGTGCCGTGGAGTTTCTCTCTTTATTAGATTCTAAATTAGCTCTTTTGGGGATTGACCAAGCTTTTTTGGACAGAGTGGCTAACGAAGGTTTTTCTGGGGGTGAAAAGAAGAAAGCAGAGATACTGCAGTTACTAACCCTATCGCCCAAGTTAGCTATTTTAGACGAAATTGATTCGGGGTTGGATGTAGACGCTCTAAAATTAGTTGCACAAGCGGTTAATTCCTTAGTTAAAGAAGGTACTAGTATATTGGTGATCACTCATTATCAGAGAATTTTGGAGCATATCAAACCTAGCCATGTTCATGTTCTTAAAGAAGGGAAGATTGTGGCTTCGGGAGGTGGGGAATTGGTTAAGAGATTGGAAAAAGAGGGTTATGGCTTGCTTGGAAATTAGCCACATTAAGCTTTAGGAACAATGAATCAAGAATCAGGCATTATATTTCATAGCGGGGTAGAGTCTCATGTCAAATAAAGTTGAGCTCTCTAAGATAATTTTAGATAAAAAGGAATACCTTGCTGGTTTTCACTACCCCGAAGAATATGTGTTTAAAGCCCATAAGGGCTTAACTGCGGGAATTGTGCAGGAAATAAGCGGGAAAAAAGAGGAACCTTGGTGGTTACTTAAGCAAAGGTTGGCTGCCTTTAAATTGTATGAACAGAGCTCTTTACCGTCCTGGATGCCTGATCTGGGAGCGCTTGATTTTTCCTCCCTGTATTACTATTTACAACCAACTTCAAAGGAGGTGCAAACTTGGGAAGATTTGCCGGTTTCTATTAAAAAGACTTATGCGCGATTAGGTTTACCGGAGGCGGAAAAAAATTACCTGGCTGGTGTTAAGGCTCAATATGAATCGGAAATAGTGTATGGTTCGCTACGCGCTAGTCTACAAAAGCAGGGCGTGCTGTTTATGGGAATGGAAGAAGGGTTTAAGAAATATCCTGAACTAGTAAGGAAATATTTTGGTACAGTGGTGCCGGCTTCGGATAACAAGTTTGCTGCTTTAAATACCGCTGTATGGAGTGGTGGCTCTTTTATTTACATACCTAAAGGACGAAAAGTTGAACTGCCTTTGCACTCTTATTTTAGGCTTAATGCAGCTAATCTAGGTCAATTTGAACGTACGCTAATTATTGCGGATGAAGGCTCACAAGTCCATTATCTTGAGGGTTGTACAGCGCCTATTTACGCAACGGCTTCTCTACATGCTGCCGTGGTAGAAATTGTGGTTAAAAAGGGTGCGCGGGTACGTTATACCACTATCCAAAACTGGTCCAAAAATGTCTACAACTTAGTGACTAAAAGAGCGTTGGTTGATGAGGGAGGTTTTTTGGAATGGGTGGATTGTAATCTTGGTGCTAGGCTGAACCTTAAATACCCCTCAATTTATCTTATGGGTCCAAAGGCTCGGGGGGAAGTGCTCTCGTTATCTTATGCGGGGAGTGGGCAATGTCACGATGTGGGCGCGAAAATTATACATGGGGCAAGTGAAACTAAGGCTAAGGTTGTGTCTAAAGCCATTAGTAGTGGTACCGGCAGAAATACCTATCGGGGACTGGTGAAGGTTGAAACATCTGCCACAGGGTGCAAAACCCAAGTCACTTGCGAAGCCTTGTTACTTAATGATACCTCCGTAGCAGATACTTACCCGAAAATTGAAGTGGCTAACCCCACAGCGATGGTGGCACATGAGGCAGCGGTCTCCAAAATTGAAGAAGACACCCTTTTTTATTTAATGACTCGCGGCTTAACTGCTGATGAGGCGGTAACTTTAGTTGTACTTGGTTTTATTGAGCCCTTAGTACAAGCTTTGCCCGTGGAGTATGGCGCGGAACTTACTCGTTTAATGCAACTGGAGGTGGGTAGCGCGGTGGGTTAAAGCCATGCCTCTTAATTAACTGGCGATGAAAACCTTTTATCAATCATTAACTGGCGGGAAAGACGATATTCTAACCTGGGTGGTGCCGGCAAATGCCACCCAAGAATTGGTGTTTTCATATCATACTACAGGGGATGCTAGTTTAAGTCTTGATGTAGTATTACAGAGTAACTCTACGCTTTGGTTGTGGGGTGTGTTTTATGTTCCCCATAAGGGTACTGTTAAGGTGACCACAAACATTAAACATCAAGAGCCGAACGCTTGCTCTAAGGTTTTAATTAAGGGTGTTGTGGGTGGCATAGCCCGTTTTGATTACGAAGGTTTAATTACCATAGACGCCAGCGCAGCTAAAACCAATGCCCATCTTGAGAGCCGTGTATTATTGTTAGGGCACAAAGCAGTATCGGTTAGCAAACCTTCCCTTGAGATTGGCACTAATGATGTGAAAGTATCTCACGGTGCAACTGTGGGGCAACTGAACAAAGAGCATCTTTTTTATTTAATGAGTCGGGGGGTGGCGCAAGACATTGCGGAAAAAATGATTGTGTCTGGTTTTTTAACGGCTGTGGCGGACCAGGTGCAAGACCAAAAAACGAGGGATAAATTGCGTTACGAGCTAGCGCGGGAGCTGGGAACAGGCTCTAGTAAGCCATAAACTAACTGCCTAGGCACTGGTTAACCAGTACATCGGCACCTAAAATTAGCTTAGATTCAATGAATAAAGAACAAAGAAGCAAGCAAAATGACATCAGGGAGAGGACTTACACCTTTTCCCTGCAAATAATAAAATTAGTTGGAGCTTTGCCCAATAAACCGGAATATTGGCCTTTTAGAGATCAACTACTTCGATCGGGTACAAGTATAGGTTCTAACTGTGTAGAGGCTGTGGGAGTATCCTCTAGAAAGGAATTTGGTAGGTATAACGAAATTGCCCTTAGAAGTGCTCAAGAAGCAAGGTATTGGTTGAATTTACTTAAAGATTCAAGGTTGGTAGAAGCTTCTGATATTGATCCGTTGATTGACGAAGTTAACCAGCTGTGTAAAATGCTGTATGTGACTGTCAAATCAATAAAAAATAATTCATGATTCATGATTCCTTGATTAAAGATTTCCCTATCTTCAACCGCAAAGTTGGTAGTGGTAAAGATTTGGTTTATCTAGACAACGCTGCTACTACCCAAAAACCGCAAGTGGTGGTTGATGCTCTTGTAGATTATTATCAAAACCACAATGCCAATATCCACCGGGGAGTGCATACGTTATCAGAAGAAGCAACGGAAAGGTATGAAGCGGTGCGGGGTAAGGTGCAAAAGTTTATTGGTGCGCGCTTACCCAGCGAAATAATATTTACTTCAGGTACCACTGAAGCGATCAACCTGGTTTCTTATACTTGGGGGCGACAAAACATTAATGCTGGGGATGAGATCTTGTTAACGGAGATGGAACACCATGCCAACTTAATCCCTTGGCAAATATTGGCTAAAGAAAAGCAAGCAGTTTTGCGTTTTATTCCCGTAACTGAACACGGCTTGTTGGATTTTAGAAACCTGACAGCGCTTCTTAATGAGAAAACAAAATTAGTGGCGATGGTTCACGCCTCCAACTTTTTGGGCACTCTTAATGATCTCTCTCCCATTGTCAAAAGAGCTAAGAAATTAGGTGTACCAGTGTTGCTGGATGCGGCGCAGAGCGCTCCTCATTTGCCCCTAAATGTCCAAAAACTAGGGGTTGATTTTCTGGCCTTTAGTGCGCATAAGATGTTGGGTCCAACAGGGGTGGGAGTTTTGTATATAAAAGACAACATAGCGCAAGGCATGGCGCCTTTTCTGACTGGTGGGGGCATGATCAAGAAAGTAAGTTACGATAAGACGGAATTTCAAACACCCCCCCACAGGTTTGAGGCGGGTACCCCTAATATTGCTGGGGTTATTGGTTTAGGGGCTGCCCTTGATTATTTAGAAAAGGTGGGCTTTGAAAATCTTTTAGCACATGAGCGGGAGCTGGTCAGATATTTACTGGAAAAGTTAGGGGAAATAGGTGGGGTGACGGTTTATGGGTCTAGAGAGCTTGAGCTTAAAGTGGGGGTGGTCTCTTTTTCGGTTGTGGGTATCCATTCTCATGACTTGGCCACCCTAGCGGATGAGCAGGGTGTGGCTATCCGTTCTGGTCACCATTGTGCGCAGCCATTACATCAGAAAATGGGGATTAATGAAAGCGCTAGAGCATCCTTTTACCTTTATAACAGTAGCGAGGATGTAGATAGGTTAATTGAGGCGATAAAGAAGGCTAGAAAGCTCTTATTTTAGAGAATCTATATACTTTTGTGCATCCTGGTGAGGACCGATAAAAAGAATATTGATCCCTTGTACCTCTCCTCCCCCCTCGACTGGAAGATCTTTATATTCCCAAACGATTCTATCGCCAGAATTTATTTTTGTCCTGCGGACACCTCTCACCCCCTGCACGGGTTTTGACTCTAATCCTTGAAAAGGGTCATGAGCCATACGATGAAGTGTTTCTATGACCTGTTCATCTGAAGATCCTTTAAGATTCTGAACTCTTAAATTTTTATGGGCACTTGACTCAATGACGATTGGGTGTGGAAGGTTTCTGTCAATAACCACACGCGGTCTAGGTCTATCTTTGAATGCCCCCCTGAAGGCGTCTCTAACAGCTGGAGGTACCTTAAAATCATCAATATCTGGTAGGATACTACCCCTGGTATCAGCCCAAAAAGCACCGACAATACCAGGTCCTGGGATTTGTGGGGTTAGAGAAGTACCCGGTGGCAAGGCATCACCCATAAGTACTTCGCCCATAAAGCCCGCGGTCGCTGTGCACCCGAGAGGATTAATGACGCATGCTGTGGCTATTTCCGGTAAGACCACGGCGATTGTAATGGCACTAATAGAAAGAGCAGCTCCTGCCATTATAGGATAATAAATACTATCAGGGATGCCCCCGTCTGGTGGCATTTGATAGATTCCTTCTACAAAACGTGGTTGTACCTTTGGTAACATATGAGGTATGAGGTCTATATAAGCTGGTTTCTGTGTGGCCGATCCCTGATTGGCACTACTTCCAGCACTAGTACCACCATCTTCACAGGGAGGTTGCCAGAGTCCGCCTCTGGGGTGGATAGAGTTACCCGATGGATCATTAAACATGATAGGGTTATCTGCGGCATAAGCGTATCTATTTACTCCTTGTACTGGGTCAGGTTGGATAAAGAGGCCTAGGGAGGGGGAGTAGAAGCGGGCACCGGCATGATAAGTTGATATATTCGGTATCTTACGATGATTGGTATACAACTTATCAGTTGTTAGTTGCGAGTTATTAGTTATTAGTTTGGTTTGTCCATAGGGGTAGTAGGACAAGGTTTGATCTCCCACCACCCGAGTGGAGGCGAGGTAATCTTTGACTAAGACATTCTTTCCTGTGCTTCTGCCAGCTGTGTGCAACTGGAGGGTGGTATGGGGGGATAAGGGGAGGTAGGAGATGCTAGTTTTATTTTTTAAGGTGGTGGTGCGGGAGATAACTTGCGCCTGGACGGGGTAAAATGAACTAAAGATAAGACTGCTGCTGATTATACAAGCAAATACTATCTTTAAGAAAGCTTTCATTTCTCATAAACTTCTTCGTAGCTGCCAAAGAGGAACGTTTGTTTAAGAGGAGACTTCATATTTCGTGGGTCATATTCTTCTTGCAGGACCAAAGTACCGGCATGGTCATAGTAGAATAATATTTTCTTTTCTATTTGGTTGTTATTTAAAGGGCATTTATCTTCCGCGTTCTTTTTTATACTAATGGTGATTAACTGGTTAAGATCATTGTATTCATAACAAGCTTCGTGATCTTCAGTTAACGCTCCTTGATTAGTATAAGTTGGGGTAAACTCTACCAGCCCAATCAACTTACCGGTATCTTCTATCTTGGTGGTTGGTGTTTTTGTAGTGGGTGAGGTATATTTTCTGGTTTGGGGAGTTGATCCAAAGAAAGGATTTCTTAATTCAGCAGCGGATGGTCCTTCAAGCTGTTCAACCGGTTTCTCTTGTGCTACTAAGCCCTCCCCCACTTGGAACAGACTGTTTTGGCTGTCTATCTTGGCTGATTTAGGAGCAAAAAAGGGATAAATCGCATCAAATTGCATAGTGGTGGTAGTGTTGCCTTCAGTTTTTTTAGTCATCCGACCAAAAATATCGTAGTCGTAGGCACCAATTAATTGCTCACCGGATCTGGCCGTTTTTAACCGGGAAAAACTATCATAGGTGAAGCTTAAATTCTCACTTTTGCCTCCGAGAGTTTCGGCAATACCAACAATATCACCGACTTGGTTATAAATCAGCTCTTGACCTAATTGCGTGCCTTGCGAGTTGGTAACCTTAAGCTCTTCTAATCTGCCTAAATTATCATAGTAACTAGTATCCACATAATCACCCATGACCTTACTAGTAACTAGGTTGCCATATTTATCATAAACAGCACTGTTGTAGTTAACTAACGGTTCTTTGTCGTTAAGCTTAATTTCCGAAGAACGACCCTCTCGATCATAATAAAAGTAAACTTTGGCATCGGGGTTAGTCTGTACGGTTAGCTGCGATGCTCTATTATAGGTTGATTTAAAACTTTGCGTTTTATCTTTAATAGTTTTTCTTTTTTCTATCAACCTTTGTGCTTTATCATAGCTATAACTTTCTAATCCGGTTGGATCAGTTATTTGCACCGCCTTGCCCAACGCATATTGACCCTGGTCATATTTATATTCAGTGACCTTACCTTTACCGATACCCAAATCAAGAGCAAAAAGATTTTTGGTAGTTTTATAGGTTTTAGTTGTTACTCTATTTAGCGCATCGTATGTCATTTCCACCACACTACCTCCTGATCTGGTTATATTCTTGGTATTACTGCGAATATCATAGGTGTATTTGTACTCACCTAAAGAAGGGTCATAAGTCGTTAATACCCGACCAGCGTCATCGTATTGGGCGGTAATCTCGGTACGGTCTGGGCTATTCGGTGAGAATATGATTGTTTTGGTGGGGGCATCAACCATTGTTTTTTCATAGGTATATTTTTTTAGGATAATATTTTCCCAGTTCTTATCAGCTCCTAACTCGTACAAAGTACGACCCCAACTATCTGCCACTGTGATTGCCACCGAACCTGTAGGATCAATTAATTTAGTGGCATTAGCTAAATAACTAGTGTTGGTGGTAAAAGAATCCCCATTAATGATTCGTTGTGTGCTTTGCACTGCTCGCCCCAAAGCATCATAAGTAGTGTTACCGACGACGGTGTTGCTTACTTGCGCTAGGGTGGGTGGTGAAGTGCGAATGGTTTGGGTGTCACCATCACTGCCTTTAAGCTCTGGGATGATTACGGCACTGGCGGTTTGAATATCATAAACCTCTTCAGTTTGTCCTGCGGCGTTGAATTGATAATTAGAGACTAGCCTTTGTTCTTCCCCGTTGACTTTCGTTTGCAGAAGTTGGGTTTGGATAGCATTACCTAATGAATCATATAACTTATCTGTGGTTTGATAAGTATCTTGGTTGTTTAAAATGGAAACCCAAGCCATGGTTCTACTCTTGAGTGGTTGTCCTTCCTCTTGAAAATAGTGATTATAGGTGGCGGGGCTACTCATTATTTTCTCTGGGTTTTCTGGGTTGGGTAAGTAGGTGGCTATCGTGCGACCCAAAGCATCGTAGCTAAACTCGGTTACGGCATATTTTTCCCCCGGAGATACGCCCTTGAGATTGGTTTGGACTTTAATTCTTTGCGGTATCAAGAGTTGGGGATGGTAATTTTCATAAATAGTTTGGTGCCCCAAAGCGTTGGCTGATGTTAGTAGTAAAGTATGGTAGTAGGTGTCATAGGTATTGTTGGCTTCTAGTTGTAAATCCCATCTTCCCGCTGTACCCGCGGTGGTTTCTTCATTAGGTTTACTGGAGCGAATTTCCCACACATTGCCATATTGATCAGGCTTGAAGGTTTGGACAGCTAATTGAGTTAAGTTGGTGTCTAGATAGGATCTAATTTCAGTTACAAACCCATTGCTTAGCTCTTGCTGCTCAAAGTCAGTATTATTATCATATAAAGTTTCGGTACGACCATACTCACATACCGTTCCAACCTTATTCTGATCGGGTTCTTCGGGACCGGTTTTATTGCCTTTACTGCAAAATTGAGAAGTAGAGGTATAGGTTAGGTATGGATAACCAAGCATCCAGTTATTGATGTTGTAAATATTATGCTTGTAGGTATAGCGATTATCGGCTTTTTGTTCAGGAGATTCTGATCCGTCTAGGTTAACTTCTCCCAAGATGGCACTTTGGGTGATAAAACCATATTCATCAAAGGTGATGTTTTCGGTAGCGGTTCTTATTTGCGTTTTCAGTGCCCCTTTTACTTCATTTAGTTCTGTCTTGTCGCTTTCAATAAAACCAGCCGTATCACCATCAGTGCTAATAGTATCGGTACGTCTAAGGTAAACAAACAAAGGCTGATCAATCCTTTCCGGGTCACAGCCTTGGGATACTGGTTTATCGGCGACTCCATCAAGCCGGTAGCGATAATCATTAATGGTTTCCACCGCAGGGGTATTGCCGTTGTAAACAATACTGGTATGAGCTTGACCTTTAGCAGGATGTGGCTCAAAACAAGAATATTGGCTTTGGTTGGCTTGATGAAATTCATCGCGAGTGTGCGACAGCACAGAACCATCAAAGTCTTTAGAGGTAACTTCTACAAAGCTATAGCCTAAAAACTGCATTCCTGTGGGTGGGTGTAAACCGGTATAGTGATCACGACTACCTTCTACACCTTCACGCCGACCTAATTCTTCTGAATACCCCAGCGGAGTGCCATAAGAGTATTCTTCGGTAAAAGATTTGTTTTCCGTGCTATCAACTACCGTTTTCTTGATAATTCTTGCTCTTTTTGAACCCCACCAGCCTTTTTCGGTGAGATCTGTTTCCCCAGTTTTATTATAATAAGTCACTGGAGTGGTTTCGTACTCAAATTTGGTTACCCCACCGTAACCATTATTTATTTGGCTTAAATAGACGGCAGGATTATATTTAAGGGGGAGACCAAAGAAATCATTACTACCCCCCACATTTAAGGTGGTATAGCAGAAACTGACAGGAGGGGTGCTGGTAGTACTATCATACCCAAATTCCTGAACGCTTTTTAGAAAAGATAATCTAGGTGGTTTGTCCTTCAAACATCCTTCTTCGGAGTTTTCAAAATAATTGAGTTTATAGCTCCTGACCGTGTTAAGCTGATTGGCTCCGGGGTCTTTTATCTTCACGTTGATATTACTCACTCGGTAGCGAATATGTTCCTCTTTACTGTGGGGATCTGGGGTAAGTTCTTTATCAAACTCAACAGCAAACTTACCTTCATTCCAAGTAACTGCTTGGGGGTAAGCGGTGGTGGTTAAGTAATGCGGTCCACCGCTACCATAATCATCATATCTTTGGTGGACATCGTAGGTATAATTGATTTCTTGACCACTGGCGGTTAATACTTTTTGCAGCAACCACTTTTTCACGAACAGTTTTCTTTTGCCATCGTGGGTGGCGTCATCATTGGGAGGGGTGCCTTTACGGCAGGGAGTTTCATTGTCATCCCCCTCACATTTGTAGGAGCGGTAGAACTCGTTGTAGATATTACCGCCTTGGCTGCCATGCCAAGTCTCCTCTTCTAAAGGTTGGGAATCTTTAATCTTGCCATCACCATCTAACTTGCTAGGTAAGTTTTCCTCTCCAAAGTAATAAGCAGTACCATCTCGGGTGGTAATAATAAATTGCCCCGCATCAACATAATCTAGACCACCTTGGCTGGTAACATCCGCAAACGGTTGGTTATTTGCCGGTTCTCCTGGTCGATAATGCTCAACTTTCACAAACGAATTAGGAATGGTGAGCCAATGACCGTTTTCTTCGTTGTACTTGAGCTGAAATGCTTCTCCAGTGGGGAGGGTAACTAGGAAACGGTGATAAGCGTCTCCTTCCAGAGTTGGTGCTTCTGGGTACTTTCGGGTATCTCTGATAATTGAAGCAAAACCGCTAAGCCCAAAACCAGCAGGAGTATAAGAAACTGGGTAATATTCTGGATTGCGGAAGTATTCATTGCCTAACCGGCTATCATCCAAAGTACCGGAAGAATAACTTAAAGCAATATTAGGACCCACCCCACCAGGTCCGGGTGGGGTGCTGATAGGTAAACTAAAACCAGCCGAGCCAGTATAACCAGAGACAGTACCCAGTACAGAGGGAATGATTTCTCGCCCGTAATTTTTATTACCACCATCGTCACCTGTTCCAGCTTCTTGCTGTAATTCTTGGGGTTGTTCACTGGTAGGACTGGCTTGATCAAGTGCAGAGGAGTCTGTGTCGGGAAGGTCTTTTGGTATCAAAACCTTGTCAAAACTACTTAACTCTTTGTCATTAGTAGTGCCAATATACTTAGCGGATTTAACGGATTGCTCTAAAAAGGCTAGCGGTGATTCTGTACTGCCAGCTTGAGGTTTGAAAAAGGTAGTGCGTGAAAGGATCAAAACAATCACCGGTAGTACCACCAGTACTAAAATGGTGAGGAGGAATCTTTTATCTTTTTTTATTTTCGGTGGCATTAACTACTATTGTATAGCGATAGGTGAAACCACGTCAATTAATGTCTGAAAATGAGTTTAAATGTGAGGTTGACAGCTGAATTTAGCGCCGTTAAAAATTAAGCTGTTCGCGGGTTATCATAGTGTGACTTGATAAATAGTGCTGCTATTGTTCATTTGGAAAACTGCTTCCTCTAAATTAATTTTCTTTAGCGGATTTGTTATGATTCCTTGGTTATGGAACTATATCGCGAACAACTTGTAGCACGATACCAAACCCCCAAGTACAAGGGGATTATTGAAGGTGCGGATTACTCTGCCCAAGAGCAGAATACTCACTGTGGTGATACGTTAACATTATACTTAAAGTTTGGTGGTGGTGTGATAACACAAGCTGGGTATGAGGCTTCTGGCTGTCTTATCTCCCAAGTATCGGCTGATTTGCTGTGTGAGAAATTGGTCGGTATGAATATTAATAAGGTGCGCAAGTTAAACCAAGCTGATATTGAGAAAATGCTGGGAGTAACTTTGACCCCAGCGCGCTTGGGTTGTGCCCTGCTCCCTCTTGAAGCCTTACGCTCTGCGTTACCGTAGTTAGGTTCTAGTTATTAGTTAGCAAGTTACTGTTTGGGGAAGGTTTACCTATTTCTCCTATTTAAATATTCCTCTGATAATAATCTGTTGTTGACCCAATTTGTTAATCGGGTGATAATAATAATTGATGCCTAACCTGCCAGAACCATTAACAATTCCTCCTTCAGAAATACCCAGTGGTGGAAGGTCTTTTAAGCCCTTTCCGCATATTAAACCCCAAGCGCTAATTGTGCTCTTTATGTTTCTGATTACCCCTTTGGTTTTGTTTATGCTGTACCGTCGGCAGATATTTTTTAACCGAGCTGCTTCCCTGGAGGAATACACTTATGAATTTACCACCCCAGCTCGGGTTAATGCCGAGGTAGCCAACGCCCAGATATACCCTGATTTGGCGATTGGTGAGCAGCGCCATTTTGTGACCTGGCGGGATCATTCGGTAAGTGGCTCGGATGAGGCAGCAGATATAATGGTGGCGACAAGTGATGGTTTGGTGGCTGGTGATAGCTGGGGTGGTTATACCCAACTGACCCAAGCGTCAATTACAGCTAGTGATGATTATTATCCTGTGCCTTCAATTGCTGCTGCTAATGATGATCAGGCGATTGTGGTCTGGGATGGTTCCTCCGAGCTTTATTTCTCTCGTACCTCAAATGGGGGTGATGAGTGGACTAGTCCAGCTATCATCCAGGAAAAACCTCCTGCCATTACGGCGATCTCCGTTGAAGCTAAGGTTAGCGGTCAGTGCTTTTCTAGCAATTGCCCGCGCATAGCCCTGTTTGTTAATGGCGAGCATATTATTACCACTGACTCCAAAAACTACGGTGAGTTTGTAATTATTGACTCCAGTGTTGCTCAAAAATACACTTTTAATTTGCCTTCTAGTGTAGAAATTACGGAAGCCGATGAAGTATCCATTCGCGTTTACAACGTGGAAGGACTGCGTACGGCTTACTTTAGAGCAGTTAGTATCAATGATCAGCCAGAGGCAAAACCGGGTATTTTAGATCGGGGTTTGCTTGAAGATGGGAGTTCTTTTGATGGCGTTGATTATGCAGAAATTACCGGTAGTAATTGGGTAACAGTGTCTGCTGATGAGGGAGCAGAAGGCATGTTGCGCTTTAATCATACTAGTGCAGGTTTGCTAGGTAATCAGGCGGAGTTTACTTTTTTTAACAGTGGCAGTGAAGGCTTTGCCCATAGTCCTAAAATTATCTACGCTAATGGGACTTATTATGTAGTGGCGGTTATATTAAATGACAGCGAAATGAAATTGGTTATGTACCACTCTCTGGATCAGGGGGATAGCTGGTCATTTGAAGAAGTGGAGGCTGGGTTAACTGGGACTGACTGGCAAAGTGTGACACCGGCTATCGCTTATGGTGGTGGTAAGTTGCATATCGTTTATGCGGCTTCTGATGAGATTAAATACGCTTTACGGGAGGTTGCCTCTGGTTCAAGCTGGTCTACTCCCCAAACGATAGCTCCTTCTTTTGTTTCTAATCCTCGGTTAATCGCTAATGATGATAAGGTTTTTGTGGCATTTGCGGGTGGGGAGGCTTCGGTGATAAGTATAGCTACCAAAAACCACAGCGATTCTAACTTTAATTTTTATCAGGTGGGCACTGGTGAAAATACCCATCACCCTGATCTAGCATTATCTGGAGATTTACTACAAGTTTATTGGGTTTCAGGTAATGATTTAAGTTATTCAGGTTCTCGTGATGAGGGGGTTACTTGGCTGGCACCAATTATGGTTACTACGGGTGGGGGAAACCAGTATCCAGCAGTTGCTGCTGGGGCAAATACCCCGGGGTCGGTTGTCTATCAAGGAAGCGCTAGTGGTGATTTTGATATCTATGCTAGTTCAGTGGTCATTGAGGAGGTTGTGAATGCTTGTGGTGATGGGGTTTGCGAAGCACCTGAAGATAGCACTTCTTGTCCGGAAGACTGTCCCCCTTCTACTACTTCGCCTGATTTAGTGGTGTCAGGCATCTCTTATTATGCTTCGGAAGGTGACGCGTTAGCTGGCACCAACCCATTGAGTGAGGACGCTCTTAGTAATTATCTTGGTCAAGATATTTACTTTAAAGCTGCGCTCCAAAATGTTGGTAGCGTTATTCTGCAAAAATTTTATGTTGATTGGAGAGAAGGTAGCCCCGGGGATGTTTATGAAGAAATGTCATCATTCAAGATGGAAGAGCATTCCTATCCAGAGAACGAACGTCTCTCAAATTTATTACCTGGAGAGATTTCCTCTCATGGGAGTACTGTTGGTCGATGGACAGTGCCGGGGGCTGGCTCTTATGCTGTAGGATTTAGAGCTGATGTGGAGCACGAACCTGATCTTAACCCGCAAGCTATCGGTTCACTGGAAGAGGATGATGAAGATAATAATGAATTTGTTCTTACCTTTCAGATTAGTGGTTCTAGTTGTGGTGATGGGGTGTGTACTCCTCCCGAAGATGGTTCTAATTGTCCGGAAGACTGTGGTATTACGCCGGTACCGCGCAACGGTAATATTGTGGTTGTGGCTAAGGGTATAGCTAGTAGTAGTGGGGTGATGCCCAAGATCAAGGTAGCTGCGGATGGGTCTTTTTTAAAGGTTACTGATGGTGGTGATGAGACTGAAGTTGAGGTTACTAGCGAGTATCAGTCATATTATTTTGCGATTACCACTTCCAGAGAGAAGATTGATGTTTTGTTTGCTAATTCTGATATTAATCTTGCCATAGCAGACGTGGCCGATAAAGCTATTTTACTAATTGATCGGGTTTCCATGTATACGCCTTTTCTTCAAGAAACCAGGATTGAGGTGGAAAACGGTATGGGTAGTGCTTCGGAAGCAATTATTCTAGATACGGGTGGTAGCTTTGCCCAGGAATTTTCTTCGCTTACCACTAGGCATTTTATTCAAGCGACTGATTTAGTGTGTTCGGCAGATAATTTGCTGGGGGGAGTAACTCCTTGCGAGAGTAACGCCCTTACGATATCTGAAACCGGGGCTTTGAGGATTAATTATGACTCTAGTGTTCAGTGTTTGCAGGACAACAACCCCTCCCTACCTTTATTAGCCCCACGAAGCTATTGTATGTTCATGTTTGATACTCCGGGTGACACGGCAGCGGATTGTGTGGGTAAAGCGATTGGTGCTTTGTGTGGTGAGGTAGTGGTGGTGCCAACCTGTGGTGATGGGGTTTGTACTCCGCCTGAAGATAGCACCACCTGCCCACAGGATTGCCCGGCTGGAGGACTTACTTGTGGTGATGGGGTGTGTGAGCCCCCAGAGGATGAGATTAACTGCCCCCCAGATTGTGCTGTGGCTTTGTGTAGGGATGAGACCGCTGAATGTGGTGCTGGGGCATGTTGCCCCGGTTTAGTTGAAGTGGGTTTTTGTGAGCTAGGTTCGGATGGATTATGCGTATGTATGGATTGTGGCTCTGTTTGTAGAGCTTGTGGTAATGGGGTGTGTGAGGCTAATGAAAATGAGTGTATGTGTCCGCAAGATTGCGCGGTGGGTACCCCGGATTTAGAAGTATCGGGTATTACTTATTATGCTTCTGAAGCAGACGCAATTACGGGGACTACTCCTTTAACGGAAGCAGATCTTATTAATTACCTCGGCCAACAAATATATTTTAAGGCAGAGTTAACTAATATTGGTGATGGTCAGGTGCCTGTGGGGTTCTTTACCGAATGGCGTCAGGGTACTCCAGATGAAGACATTGCCGAGATGACCGTGTTAGATCACAGTTATCACACTTACCCAGTGGGTCCGATCTTGCCTCCGGGAACGGTATCAGAGCATGAAAGCACCATTCAAAATTGGACGGTAGTGGCAGGAACCCATAAAATCGGCTTTATTGCTGATAGTGAAAACTTCCCGGGTTCAACTCAAGGCGGCTATATTAGTGAAGTTAATGAAAACAATAATGCCTACACGATCACCTTACAGATTTCAGATTTAATTCCAATCCCAGAAGATGCTCATTGTGTGGGTTCAGCTTGTGTGGTGGGTGCTGGGGTTAAACCTTGTGTGGCTGATAGTGATTGTACTGATTACTGTGGGGCGATGGATATTACTAAGACGCTTATGGGTCCAGATGAGCCTGTTATTATTACCCAGCCGATATTTTATTACTGGAATGGTGGTTATTGTGAGGAGTTTGATCCTTACCAATATCTCTGTGAAGGCTCTGATTGCGGTGAGATGTTCAGAAGTGGTGATCGTTTAATGAGTAATACTCCGAAGCAGGCTTTACTGGATTGCCAGGCGGCTTTTGCCCATTGCCCTCAACAGGAGCCGGAAGTGTGTAACGCCGATCTATGTGTCAAAGCTCAAGCGGAGATAGACCATTTTGAGTTGGCTGATGGCTTGGAAATTAATAACCAGCCACCCATGTTCAGGCTTTGGGTCAATGGCACTGCGTTGACTGAAGTTGGTGGCGTGAGACTACCGGTGCAACAGGTAGTGGCAAACGAAGGAGCTTGGCAAATTTATACCTTTGATGTTCCCGGTTTGCAACCAGATTCCTCTGTCTATATTGCCTATGTCAATGATCGCTTTGATACCCCAGAGCATAACCGTAACTTGTTGATTGACTGGGTAGAGATTGCAGGTAACCGGATTCAGGCGGAGAACGCTCAATATGATATTGGTGAATTTGTCGGACACGCTGAAGTCTTTCGTGGTCATCAGTCTTCAGGTATGGACTGTAAGAGAGTGATAACGGGTCGGGAGGTTATGGAAGTTGAGGGGATGTTGCGCTTCAATAGTCCTTGTTATACCCCGGGTTCGTTACCTTTGGGTACCATCACCGGTAGATTATACGAGGGTGCTAGCTTTGCCGGCGACCAGCTAAGTGATCCTGGTTTTGAGCTGACTGCTTCTTCAGCCTACACTTTACGGCTTGACCCTTCGGCTGGTACCACAGCTATTTTTGATTTTAGTGCCTACACGCCAAGTGGTTATACCCTAGCTGATACTTGGCAGGGATTGCATGATCTGGATCTGATGTATGTTGGTGAGGGTGAAGTGCGCTATCGTGTTTGTGAGGAAGGTGGTTCTTGCACTGGTCTGTTGGAAGCAAGTAGCTTTGCCGATCATAACGTCATTACGATAGAGATCCCAGAAACTGGTTTAGGTACAACTCCTCTACTCACTATTGATTGGTACATTGGTGAAGTAACCGAAGCACAGGGGGATTGTGATATTTGCGAGCTTAACCCCAGCCGTAGCTACACTATAGCTGATGGGTTAGTAGCCGTGCTCAACCAAGCTGGCGCAGCTTATCAAGTACCAGCCGAGGTGCTTTTAGGCATTCTCCTACATGAGGGTTGGCATTCCAGTGGACCCCATGTCTTAGACTTTACACAAGAGCAAGTTAGCCAAGCTGTTACCTCGCGTGAACCCTATTGTTTTAGGAACTCTTACTGTGCGGCTGGACCGTTCCAATTTTCAACCAACCCTAGCTCTTTTGTTGGCACTGTTACAGAACTAAGCAATGGGTGCCCTGACTGGCCTGGCTATGACTTATGGTCAATTACAACTGGCACTGCCGGTTCTGATACTCGCCTTGAGTTTAATCAGGTGTTAGGCGAAACTGCGGACTATACTCCCCACCCCTGTAATTTAAGAGATGCTGCCTTTGCTGCGGCGGCTTATGTTAAAGAACATTTTAATGCTGTTCCTAATAATTGTACTGCTTGGGGTGAGGCTGCATACGATGAAGCCTGGCGGATTTGGCATGGTACTTGCTATGACATCTGCGATAATAATTTTGAGTTTCTTACTGAAGTGTGCTTGGAGTAAGACAAGCTAAGGTAGGACTTCGGGTCGCGTGTCCGCTTCTAGATTATCGGCTTCCTCTAAAGTAGTGCCATCTTCTTCAGTAGCTTTTTTCTGCTCTTCCTCTGACGCCTCCTCCGCTTGTTCTTCTGGTTCAAGCTCGGCGGCGGGTGATGCTTCCACCTGTTCGCCTAAAATGTTGGTTTCAACTGGAACCTGTTCTTGTTGTGATAGTTCAACTTGTTGCTCACCGGCTAGTTTGACCAATTCTTCAAGTTCCGCATGGGCTTTTAAGTAACTTTCACTAGTGGGATCTACTAAATCTTTAGTGCGTTGCATGGCTTGCGCTGCCAGCGCTAAATCACCTTTTTGGCGGTAAGACCAAGCTAAGTTGTAAAAAGCATTAGCATAATCATTCTTTAAACGAGCTGCATCCGAAAAAGCAGAAATAGCATTGTCCCAATCCTGCAGACCATAGTAAATGCCTCCAATGGCTACTCTTAATCTGGGGTTAAAGGGATTTAGGTTGATAGCTTGGGTGTAGGAGGTAATTGCCCACTGGTCAGCTCCAGCAGCGACACCACGAAGGTCACGGTACGTGTTCCCCAAAATTTCCCAGTACGCAGCGTTGTTTGGTGCAATGGTTACGGTTTTACGAGCTTCTCGGATGGCTTGGTTAATGAGCTGACTAATATTTTGTCTATCCTGTTCCGTTAGTCCCTCGGGGGTTCTTGCTGCCAGAGCATTGGCAATGGCCATGTTAGTAGTCGCATAAGCAGCATGGAACTTTGGCTCTAGAGGATTAAGTTTAATAACCTGTTGCTGTAGCGTGTAGGTGCGCGTGCCACTACCTTCTCTAGCGGCTTGCAAGCTTTGCGCAAACTTAACTTCGGCGGCGTAAATACGCGACAAACCATAAAAAGCGCCAACGTTAAGTAGTAAGATCAACCCCAAAGCGACCTTAGTCATGTTAGTTTTTGGTAAATTCTCCCAAGCTGGTGCGCCCCCCTCATAATTACCTTGATTAACGGGTAAAGTAATCACCCACAGCTGTACCTCTTGACCAGGTTTGTTCTTCAGTAGAAAACTGTGTTTATCAAATAGCGCGGCGGTAACCACAAACAAAAATAACGTAGTTGTGGTTAGGGGTAGCAGAATTAAGATTAAAGTACTTGCCAGCAAAGAAGCCGTGAGTACTAGTTGCAGAGCTTCAGCAGCCGTTCTCACCTTTGTGCTTTGCACGGCAGGCTCGGCTGCATATTCAGTTGGTTGTTCTGGGGAAGGTTGGTTATTATTAATTAGACCCGAAAGCACTTCTTTTAAGCTAAAGCCGGCCGCAATTAGTAAGAGTACTAACGCAAGTAACCCGACTGTTCCCAGTTCCGTAAAAATTTGTAGTGGTGTGTTGTGGGCAGAGCCAAAGATAACCGCCCAGTTGACCGTCTTATTGTATTCTAACGGTTTATATTGCTGAAACGCTTCCGAGTATTTACCCGGTCCGGTACCAAAAAGAGGACTTTCTTTAAACTCACTGGTGGCAATGGTCCAAGAATCTTTAAGGCTGGGCAGAGGTGTTGTTTGTTGGTTGCTGATTGGATTTTGGATTAATAAAGCGACTGTTGCCACTAAAGTTACAGCAAACAGTGTTAATTTAAGCTGCTTTTTTTTAAGCAGTAAGGTCAGTGAACCTGCCATTACTATGGTTAATATCTGTAGGGCATTCAAATTAAAGATTGAGCCGGCTGGTGTTAGGGCTTGAGCTGGTAGCCAAGCTGCTTTAGAGAAAAAATTAAGAGCAATGCCTTGCTGATACAGCGCCAACAGAGAAATAATGGTACTGCTAAAAAGAAGCGCACCCAGAATAAGATAAATATTTTGTGGCTTGACTACGCCATTAAGATATATTTGGTAGAGGAAGGGTAGTGCCACCAAGACCCAGGTGGTTAAACTAACTAGACTGACAGTACGAGAGGGGTTCATAATCAGTGAGAGCAGACTAGCAAAGGCGAGCAAAAAAAGAGGCAGCGCAATTTTGGTTTTAATCAGTCTGATTTCGCGCTGGAGCGTTAATTTTACTCCCCACAGAACTAAGCCTACTAAAGTGACGGAGATGAATAAGAGTTGCTTGTTAAGTTCAAACCAGTCTTGGGTAATAGGTAGCAAGAACAAGGGGAGCAAAAAAGCTGCTCCAGCCAACAAATAGATGATTACATTATTGAGTATATTTTGGCTGTTTAGATTTTGTTCATTCATTAACATCCAATATTAAACTTGTTAGTGTCAGCTTGGCAAGGGGGTATTTGGCTGTGGAGCCAATATTTTATTGGTTATAAGTGTGTAATCGGTTGTTTTTATGGGAAATATATTCTTTCGTAGTAAAATAATAAAGTGATGGTTTATCTTGGCTCTGATCATGCTGGTTTCGGTATCAAAAAAGAACTTGCTAAGTTTTTTATTACTTGTTGCTTGAAGTACGAAGACTGTGGTCCTGAAGCTTATGATCAGACAGATGATTACCCCCAGCATGCCGAGAAAGTAGCTAAGCGAGTAGCAGCTAATCCTGGCTCCAGGGGAATTTTGATTTGTGGTACGGGAACCGGCATGGTGATCATTGCCAATAAAATTAAAGGCATCCGCGCTGCTGTTGGTTTTTCAGACTACGCGGTTAAAATGGCACGCAGAGATAATGATGTTAATATCATTACCTTTTCTGGTCGTAAACAGTCTGCTTCAGAAATTATTCAGCTCGTGAAGATTTTTCTGGATACTCCTTTTTCAGACACACCCCGCCACCAAAACCGGCTATCAGAAATAAAAAGGATAGAGGGTAAATGACCAAATCTCTAACAGTTATTCCAGGTATACTGGCTAGAAGCAAAGAAGATTTTGCCGAAAAACTGGCTGTTTTGGAAAGTCTAAAGCCACCCCGAATTCAGGTTGATTTAGCAGATGGTTTGGCGGTACCCAACCGCACTCTGTCTTTAGCGGATATCCAGTCAGTCCCTAGTACCATTAGTCAAACGCTGCACTTGATGGTGCTTAATCCCCATCAGGTTGTTCCTCAAATACAAGACTCTGGTGTAATTACAGAAATTATTTTTCATCTTGATTGGGAACAAAAACCCTATTTAGTTTTTGATTATGCCACTGAAAAAAATATCTCGGTCTCAATTGCTCTGACACCAGTGATGAACGAAACGGTGGGGGTAGCAGACATCGCCCCTTTTGTCTCTATGCTTAGTTCGGTGGTGGTATTGGCAGTAGTACCTGGTTTTTCAGGGCAGCCTTTTCGCGAGAATGTGCTGACCACGATTTTTCATTTAAAAAAAGAATATCCTCAATTACCTATTGGCGTGGATGGGGGTATGAACCCTGAAACTGTAGCTAAAGTAGCTCAAGCCGGTGCTTCTATTATTTACGCCACGAGTTATATTCTTCGCTCGCCCCAACCACAAGTAGCACTTGAAGAGCTGCAAGCAACCGCCTAGAATCAAAGACATGAAAAGTGTTAATAAAGTTACTATTTTTGGTTACGCTTCGGCTACGGAAGAAGAACCTTTATACAAACAGGTGTTTGAGGTGGCTAAATTATTAGCAGAGAATGGTTTTGTGGTGGTTCAAGGAGGTGGGACTGGGTTAATGAGAGCCGCTGGGCAAGGAGCTAAAGCAGGTGGGGGTAAGACAATTAGTGTGACTCTCGCCCCAGACGCGCTAACGGAAGTGGCACTATCTAATTTTGAAGGTAAAGATCCCAATAATCCTTTTGATGAGGAAATAATTACTCATAGTTATGTAGAAAGAACTTTAACCTTAATGCAGCAAGGAGATGTGTATGTGATTTTTAATGGTGGTACCGGGACGGTTTCTGAATTTGGTATGGCTTGGGGGTTAGCTAAAATCTATTTTGGTCAGCATAAACCCTTAATCTTATTTGGTGGTTGGTGGCATAATATTATGGAAACTTTCGCTAGGAACATGTACATCAGAGATGCAGCGCTTAAGGTTTATAAAATAGTTGATGAGCCAGCGGAGGTTATTGAAGCGATCAATGATTTAAGTGCTGATTTAGATTATTTCCAAACTGGGTCTGCTGGTCATTAAATAATGGCTAACTACACCTTTTCAGAATTACAGGCAATCGCTAACGAAATCAGGGAAGATGTTATCAAGATGTTGTTGAAAGCCGGCTCTGGTCATAGTGCGGGGTCACTTGGTACTGCGGAAATTTTCACCACCTTATATTTAAAGGTGCTTAAGCTTTCTCCAGGTCGGGTTAGGGATCCCAAGAGGGATCGGTTTGTGTTGTCAGCGGGTCATTTAGCGCCAGTGTGGTATGCAGTTTTAGCGCGGGCGGGGTTTATAGACCGTTCCGAACTAAAGACCCTGCGTCAGTTGGGCTCGCCACTTCAAGGTCACCCTCATAATCTTGAACTTAAAGTACTGGAAACCAGCTCTGGACCTCTGGGTCAAGGTCTGTCACAAGCTATCGGTATGGCTTTGGCGGGTCGATTAGACCATCATCGTTACCAAGTTTATTGTTTGATGAGTGATGGTGAACAGCAAGAAGGTCAGGTTTGGGAGGCTTTGATGTTTGCTGGCAAGGAAAAACTAAACAACCTGACGGCTATTGTTGATCGCAATTTTATTCAAATTAGTGGCGGTACCGAGGAGGTTATGCCCCTTGAACCACTAGCCGATAAGTACCGTGCTTTTTCTTGGCTGGTGTTAGAGGTAGATGGTCATGATTGTAGCCAGATAGTTGATGCCTGTAATCAAGCGCAAAGAAGTCCCAAACCAACTGTTATTATTGCCCACACTACCCCAGGTAAGGGGGTCTCTTTTATGGAAGGCAGTTATGAGTGGCATGGTAAAGCCCCCGAAGATACCTCTCAAGCAGAAAAGGCTTTGCGTGAGTTGAGAACTCTGCAGGGCAAGATTGAAGCGCAAGATTTAACGTAAAGCGATGGCACTACTAGTCAAAGATTATTTAAACCGAGATAAGCTAGCCCACGAGTCTAACCGAGAGGGTTTTGGTCGGGGGTTGGTTGCGGTGGGGCAGACCCATCCAGAAGTGGTGGTTTTGAGTGCTGATTTATCTGATTCAACGAAAGTGCGTGACTTTAAAGAACAGTTTCCGGAGCGTTTTTTTGAGGTGGGGGTAGCGGAACAAAATATGTTAGGCATCGCTGCTGGTTTAGCGCTTTCGGGAAAAATCCCTTTTGCCTCTTCCTATGCGGTTTTTTCGCCGGGGCGTAATTGGGATCAGCTTAGGGTTTCCGTTTGTTATTCGCAAGCGAATGTCAAAATTGTGGGATCACATGCGGGTTTATCTGTTGGTGCGGATGGGGCAACACATCAGGGTTTAGAAGATATTGCTTTAACCCGAGTCTTGCCTAATTTAGTAGTGTTAAGCCCAGCGGACAGTAATCAAGCGGAAAAGGCAGTCTTGGCGGCACTAGAACATCCAGGTCCTGTTTATCTCCGTTTGTCGCGTGCTAACACGGCTGTTTTTTACACCGCGGATGCTCCTTTGGTTATTGGCCAGGCTGAAGTGCTTAAAGAAGGGCATGAAGCGGTTATTTTCGCGACCGGACCTTTAGTATATGAAGCGTTATTAGCTGCGGAAGAATTGCAGGGCAAGCGTTCTCTGGCGGTGGTGGATGTCTCGTCAATAAAACCGCTGGATGAAGTGACGATTATTTCTCTGGCGAAGAGAACAGGTAAAGTGATTACGGTGGAAGAACACCAGATAGCTGGGGGTTTGGGGGGAGCTGTTGCGGAGCTACTAGCAGAGAAATTACCCGTGCCTGTGAAAAGAATTGGTGTGGAGGATCGTTTTGGGGAATCGGGCAGCGTTGCTCAATTGTGGCGTAAATATGGTCTTGATGCGACTAGTTTAGTCACTAAGTTTGATACTTTATTATCTTAAAGGCAGCGATGAAAAAATTAGACGAGTTGATGGTTAATTTGGAGTTGGGGAGTGAGGGGAATCGAGTGACTAGAGAGTTTCAGGATTATGGTTTACGCTTAGCAGAACAACTAGGTGATACCCAGCATAAAGCTTTATATATTAAGCTTGCTAAGACTTTAGAGAGAAGATTATTGCAGGATGCTTTAGAATTTGTGCTAGATGCTAAGGCAAAAAGCAAAGCCAGGCTTTTTATGTGGAAACTACAGCAATTGAAAGCAGAAAAACCTAAATGATTAGAGTGCTAGCACAGGTAGCGCTTTTTGAGCACTAAAGATCGGGTTTTCTTGGGTCATGTAGCTTCTCGTTGTATAATGCCTTTTACGGTTGAAGGAAGGTTGAGCTTTTGTAGCTTTCAATGCCGACTTGGTGCTTGTTCACGAAGTGAACAAGAGGCAGAGTCTAATTAATCCAGCTCTTTTATAAAAAGAGCTGGGTAGTGGGTTAATAATAAGCTGGTAAAAAGGGTTGAGAGTAGCTTAAGCGCCCGTAGCTCAGTGGTAGAGCACGACTCTTATAAAGTCGGGGTCCCTGGTTCGATCCCAGGTGGGCGCACAGTATAGCGGGCAGTATAAAAGTTGAGAGCGATAATTTAATTTTCACACCAGAGTACTTTAAGCAAGTAACTCTCTAGCCTCTGGAGGTGATTTCCACGAGTACTAATATTTGGTATGATAGTTATATGGCGTCGCCAGATATAGCTGCCCCAAAACTAACCAGTGATACCAACGAAAAATTGGGTTTTCAAGAAAGAAAGCCCCCCTTAAAAATTGCTTCTTCTGCTTTACTGTTTATGTTGCTGCTTTTGATAGGTATTACTTATGTTATTTACCAAAATGCAGACAAACCCGAAATTAAAGATCCTTCCTCCAAAGGTAGTAAGGTTAAGGTTGGTGAAAAATTTACGCTGCAACAATTTGCCAGTGAAGATGAGTACAAAGAATATCTTAAATCTTACGAGAATCAAAGAAATGCTCAAGATGGTTATGGCGTGCCTTTAATGAAGCAAACGGCTCCTTCCGTTAACAGTGCGGTGCCTGTTCCTAGCACCACAGGAGCGTTAGAAGATTCTTCTCTTGGCGGTGGGGGAGGTCCTGGGCGAGTTTCGGAAACCAACGTCCAAGTGCTTGGTATTGATGAACCAGACATTGTCAAAACTGATGGGGAAAATATATTTCTTTCCAGTGAGTATTATCTATATAATTATGATCTTGGTCGGAAATATGAGGGGGGTTATGAGATTAACCCGGCAGAGGGTTATTCCCGAGAAAAAACCCAAATAATTAAAGCATTTCCTCCGGAAGCTTTGTCTAAAATTACTGATATTGAAACGGCGGGGGAATTGTTATTAAGCCAAGACACCCTACTCGTTTTTTCTGGGGTAAATCTTTTAGCTTTTGATGTTTCTAATCCACAAGAACCACAAAAACAGTGGCAATTAAATTTTGAAGAAAGCCAAGAGATTGTAACTTCAAGATTATTTAACGATAAGTTGTATTTGGTGGCTCGTAAATTTGTCTCTTCTTATGATCCGTGCCCTATCCCCTTGCTTGAAGGTGCAGAGGCTCTCAATATTTCTTGTACCGATATTTATTATCCCGATGTTACAACTGCTGTTTCTGACAGTACTTATACTGTGTTACAGGTAGATATAGCTACGGGAAAGGTCAAACAAAAAGTGTCTTTTGTGGGTAATGGCTATGATTCAGTTGTTTACATGTCTCCACAGGCTTTTTATATCACCTATAACATGATTGATTCTTATAATGAAGTTACTTTAGACT
Source organism: uncultured Candidatus Saccharibacteria bacterium (assembly GCA_964592525.1). Classification (GTDB taxonomy): domain Bacteria; phylum Patescibacteriota; class WWE3; order CAZQFB01; family CAZQFB01; genus CAZQFB01. The sequence continues at coordinate 43,253 of CAZQFB010000004.1, forward strand.
TTTACGCTACAAAGCTAAACGATTTAATTCCGGCTGAATTGGTGAAACGTATTCAAGAGATTAAGGGGCTAAACATTAGTGCCACTGCCAAGATGGTGGAGGTGAATTATGAATTAAACAATTATCGTAATTCTCTTTCAGCTGATAGTAGTTTAGAGTTTGAAAATAACCTTACGAACCGTTTAGTTGATTACCTAAAAGAGCGGGTTCGAGATCTAGTGAGATCTGGTATTGTGCGCGTGACTATAGAAGACTTTAAGGTAACTGCTTCGGTTATTGTACCCGGTTCGCCTCTCAATCAGTTTTCACTTGATGAATACGACGGCTATTTACGTTATGCCACTAGTGCTAATGCTTGGAGCTTTGGTTCGGAAAATAGTACCAATGATGTTTACATTTTAGATCAGACCTTAAAAGTGGTCGGTCAGGTACAGGATTTGGGGTTAAGCGAAAGTATTTATTCGGTGCGTTTTATTAAGGAGAGAGGCTATGTAGTTACCTACCGTCAGATCGATCCTTTTTATGTGTTGGATTTATCTAATCCCCAAAACCCACAACTTAAGGGAGAATTGAAAATACCTGGTTATTCTTCTTATCTTCATCCACTTGGCCAGGAGCGGATTTTAGGTATTGGTGAAGAGGGCAGGAATGTAAAAGTGTCTTTATTTAATGTTACGAACGCTTCTGAACCGCTTGAGGTAAGTAAATATGCTTTGGATGAGTATTGGAGTGAAGTATCCCAAACGCACCATGCCTTCTTGTTGGATGAGGAAAAAGAGATTTTCTTTATTCCCGGAAGTAAGGGTGGTTATATATTCACTTACGCCAAAGATAACTTATCGCTAGTGAAAGCGGTGAGTGCGTCTGGAGTAAGACGGGCTTTATATCTAGATGACTACTTATACCTTGTGGGGGATAGGGAAATTACGATTTGGGATGAGAATACTTGGGATAAAGTAAACGAACTCACTTTGTAAGCTAATTTTTCTCTGATGTTTTTAGTCACACCCCCAGCTCTTTTTTTAAGATTGATATTTGATATGATGGTATTATGGAACTGCCCCCCGAAAAACGAGCTGAACTGATCAACTTTGTTAATGAGGCACGAACTGCCAAAAAGAAAGATAAAGAAATTCGCCAATTATTGCTAAATGCTGGTTGGGTAGACGAGGTGATCATGCCTGTTTTAATTGAGACCAGGCCAAAATCAAGGATTTCGCCGGCGTCATTAACGGTATTTTTATTGGCGGTAGTGTCTTTTACGGTTACGGGTATAATCATTTACCTAGCCCTGCGGTAAACTATGCCCTTTTGCTTGGGTTAGTAATTAATCGCTTTTTTGGATATTTTTAGGTTCTATACGCTGTTTATTACCATAGAGGTTTAAAAGCTCCTTTGGCTGGAAGCGCTTTATTTTATTGGGTTAGTGGTATACTGTACTTGGGCCTTTTTACTTGTGGTGTGGGGGTTTGTAGCTAAGTTGGTCAAGTCGCCCGAGGTACCTTGGGCTCATAGGTGTGTATCGTACCCCTTACACCTGTCCTTTATAATTAGGGCCCGCAGCTCACTTGGTAGACCTGCCCGAAGTGCCTTGGGCTCATAGGTAAGTGGTATCCTCGCATGGGGCTGTAGCTCAGTGGTAGAGCGTTCCGTTCGCAATGGAAAGGTCGGGGGTTCAACTCCCCCCAGCTCCACGTGTACTTCGAGTTCCCTGCCTGCCGGCAGGCAGGGATTCTCGGTGAGTCCACATATAGGCAGGCGGGGCGCAACATTCGCATTGTTGAGGTCAGGAGTTCGATCCTCCTCGGGTCCACACTGGTACTGGGCTGGTTGTTAATTTCACAGTAAGGCAAGTGGGATGCAATATTAGTATGTTTGCAGTTAGGAATTTAACAGCAACGCTTTTTTCTTAAAGTAGCTCTTGCTTATATTATGGAAGACCGCACTTTTTGGAAGTTTGGGGAGGTTGTTATTTTCTACCCGTAGAATTTTTTAAAGCTCGTCAAGATCGACTTTTTCGTCTTCAATTTTGTCAATATATTGGAGATATTTTTCCGTAGTGGCTAATCTTTTATGTCCGGCTAATTTGGACACGACCACTAAACTGGTTCCCTTTTTCAGGTGATGGGCAATAAAGGTATGTCGTAAATCATTTACTTTAGCCCTTTCAATCCCCGCTAAACGGAAATAACGATCAATGGAGGTGCGGATGTTGCGCACTAATAAAGGATTACCAGTTTTCGTGACAAATAAAGCGGGATGGTTAGTGGTGGTACGCACTTCTAAATATTCACTGACAGCTTCTTGAGCAGCCCTGTTAAGTGGTATTTCTCGCCCCTCACGGTTGTGTCCTCCAGGTACGGATACTGTCCCCGTAGCTTCCGCAGCTCCAAAATTGACATGACCGACTTCTAACTGGGCGAGTTCTCCGATGCGTACTCCGGTTTGTAGTAGTAACTCTACTACCGCTGAAGTGCGCTTATCATGACGACAAGCATCCCTTAAAGCCCGATACTCTAGCCGACTTAAAATCCGAGGTGGTTTAACGTCAAATTTAGGATGAGCAACTAAAGTGGCTGGATCCTCATTAATGTAACCACTGTTTTTTAAAAACTTGAAAAATGTTTTAGTGGAGTTGGTTTTTCGTGAGATACTTTTATTAGTAAACCCGCGTTGACGAAGAGAGTCCATAAAGGCGTTAATATCATCTTTAGTGACCTCTTTAGCTGTAACTTTACCATGTTTATTGAGAAACTCTATAAGTTGCTCAATATCTTTGCCATAGGCAACCACAGTCGCTTGAGAACGATTTTTATCTTCTAGATCTTGTATAAATTTTTGTCGCGCATCTAATAATTGGGTCATTATTTATTGTCCTTTAGGTTTTTACCACGATAGCTAGAAACTGTCAATAATATCTACTACAGGTTACATCTTAACATAAAGAAGAATCTTTTTCACCCTGGCAATCTCACCTGCGTGCTAGAATGTATTTATGCTTAGCCGGTTTAAAGTCTTGCTTGTTATTTTAGTATCGCTTTTTGCGATTTGGTGGTTTGGTCGACCCTTGGTTGAGGTTTATAAAAGGGTTTCCAGAATAGATACCTTAAGTTTTGAAGTGGCTACTCTGCGGTCAGAAAGAGATAAACTCTCTGCTGATTTAGAGTATTATCGGAGTTTGGCTTTTGTGGAAAAGGAGGCGCGGAATCGTTTTAATTTCTCTAGACCTGGGGAAACGGTCGTTATTGTACCAGAAGAAGGAGAAGATATCTTGGGAGAGCAGACCACCCACTTAGAGGAAAAGACTATAAGTAATTGGAAAGCATGGTATAACCTGTTTTTTGAGTAATCTCTGTTGTCGTTATAGGTGTGTGTTTACTCATTATGGACGCAGTTGAAAATAGTCTTTTCAGCAGCTAAAATGGCTTGTGTTTAAGCCTGGGTAGCTCAGTTGGTTAGAGCACCGGACTCATAAACCGGAGATCGAGGGTTCGATCCCCTCCCCAGGTACGATCTTGACCTAAACACTTAATGGGTTTTGGTTATGGAGTAAAAAATTTTACTGCTTATACCTATTTATCCAGTCTGCTTGGGTTATGCCCCAAGTGTTTATAGACCGAGTTTTATTTATCGTAACCAGCTTTTAAGACTTGTCACTATGGTTTGCTCGTGTTAACCTTCTTACGGATTTAACTGCCGCCGGCGAGAGGAGCGGCTACCTCGTCAGGCTCATAACCTGAAGTTGCCCGGTTCGACTCCGGGGCCGGCAACCTACTGTTGGTTGCTTTTTTAAACAGTTACTTAAGATATACCCCTTATGCTGTTGGTGGTTAGTTTTGCTTAAATGCTATTGACAGGGAATTTGTTTAGCTGTCATAGCCTCAATAGTAACGCTTGACGCATTTGGGTTAACCGAATATGTCTTTAGGGGATTGTCTGTGTGCTGCCAAAAACTTTTGCTCTTAGTATGTAACAGTGACTTGGGGGAGTTCATGACCATTATGGTAGTGTTGTTATTCGCTTAATATTAAATGCCTTTGGTCAGTAGACCTTTGCTAAGACTTGTTTTGTTGATTATAATTCCCCAGCATATCTTATGACGATGGCAATGAAAATTAAGACTAAACCAATTAAGCCCACAGTTGGTAAAAATAAACCACTGTTCAAAACGAATATGAATGAGTTGAAAGGTCAAGCTAAGGAAAGGTCCTTGTTTTTTTATTTTTTAATTTCTCTTTTACTCTTAGGTTTTATTTTTAGCATGACTCCCCAAGACCCAACTCCCGAGGAACCGTTCTCCAGAGTTGCTTCCTTGATTAAGGAGGGGCAAGTTGAAGAGATAATGGTCACAGGTGATCAACTACAGATAAAGCTTAAAGACGGTTCTAGTATTAAATCGCGCCGTGATTCTGTGGAAGGCTTGACCGAAACTTTCAATAATCTTGGGGTGGATATTGGTGGTGTCAAAATTATTTATGATGATCCAGCCAAAAACTCTTTTGTGAAGGATGTGTTGCTGACTTTTGGTCCGGTGCTTTTAATTATTGTGCTCTTTTCCATAATCTTTCGTTCGGCGGGTAGGGGTGGGGCGGATGTATTTTCTTTTGGAAAATCCAGAGCGCGTATGTTTAACAAAGACAACCCGCAAGTGAAATTTGCTAATGTGGGTGGGGCGGATGAGGCTAAGCATGAGTTGGAAGAAGTGGTGGATTTTCTCCGCAATCCCGGCAAATACCGCAAATTGGGTGCCAGAATTCCCAAAGGTGTGTTGTTAGTTGGTCCAGCAGGTACCGGTAAAACACTGTTAGCCCGAGCGATTGCCGGTGAAGCGGAAGTACCTTTCTTTTCTATTGCCGGTAGTGAGTTTATGGAAATGTTGGTTGGCGTTGGCGCTTCCCGAGTACGTGATTTATTCAAAAATGCTAAAGAAAACGCACCGGCGCTCATATTTATTGATGAGGTTGAAAGCATTGGTCGCCAGCGCGGTTATGGTGTGGGTGGTGGCCATGATGAAAGGGAGCAGACCCTTAACCAGATTTTAGTGGAAATGGATGGCTTTGAGCCTAACACTAACGTGATTGTGTTAGCAGCCACCAACCGACCAGATTTATTGGATCCGGCATTGATTCGGGCGGGGCGGTTTGACCGCCGGGTTATGGTGGGGCTACCCGATATTGAAGGTCGAACCCAAATTATAGGTATTCATATGAAAGGTAAACCTTTTCATCAGGATGTAAGTGCGGAAGCGATTGCCCGTCGGACGGTCGGTTTTTCTGGGGCTGATTTGGAAAATATGCTTAATGAGGCAGCGATTTTAGCGGCTAGTGGGGGTAAAAAGGAAATTGATCGGCATGATATTGATGAGGCGGCTACCAAGGTTAAATTGGGACCAGAAAAGAAGCGAATGCAAAGTGATGAAGCACGCAAGCTCACGGCGTGTCATGAGGCAGGACATGCCGTAGTCATGCATTTATTACCCACCACCGATCCGGTTCACACGGTGTCTATTATTTCGCGGGGGATGGCGTTGGGTTTTACTCTCGCCCCACCATCGGTTGATCGCTACAACGAAACAAAAGAACGCTTGGAAGATATGATTACCTCTTACATGGGCGGTCGTGTCGCCGAGGAAATGGTTTGTGGTGAACAAAGTGTTGGTGCCAGTGACGATTTGGATAAAGCCACCGAAATAGCTAAGGCTATGGTGACTGAATATGGTATGAGTTCTTTGGGTCCGATCAGCTTTAAAAGTTATAACGAGGAAGGTATGTATGGCTATTTGGTCAGTGGTCCAAGTAATAAGATTAGTGAAGAATTAATGGCTAAGGTGGATAGTGAAATAAGTCAGATTTTGCATCAGGCATACGACAAGGCGAAGAAGTTGTTAAAAGGTAACACAGCTACGCTGGATCAGGTAATTGCCTATCTTTTGCAGCACGAAACCTTAGATGCTGATGAGTTTGAAAAAATTATGGGGGGAGAAAAAAAGGTAAAAGGTGGGGTACCTCGGAGCGAGGGGGTAGTGATTGCTCCCGAGGCTCATCCGCAGAAAGATAAAAGAGTAGCTCCGTCAGCTGGTGGGCAAAGAACGGAAGAGCAGGTTTAAAAGTTAGTAGGTTCTAGGTATAAGGTATTAGTTTGAATACCCTTTTTTTCGTAAATTCATTGAGCACTTGTCATATACAGAAAAGCAAAGGCCCGGTATGCAAGTGGGCATTTGCTTGCCTTACCGGGCTTTGGATCATTAGTAATGATCGTTGAGCTGGACTAGGATCCAGAAGACCACTCCTCCGGAAAAGAATATTCCTGGCAGGATTGAAGCTGGTATCTCTGTTGTGTTACAAGATACCGTGATCATGACGGATATTGCTCCAACCAACACACTGGCGAAGACTAGATCCCAATGGCTTTTGAGGGTGCTTTTGAGCCTGACCCAACAGCTACCCCTCTCCAACCTGGGCTCTTCACAGTGAGTGTATCCCATTTTCACTTTATCCTCTCTTTATCTCCAACCAGGCAATGTTTTAGTGGGTGAAGCAAAGGTCTTGTTTATCTCTTAAGTAAACATCTGCCGGAACCAGGCCTTGAGCAGAAGACAGAAGTACCTCCAACGCTTGTAGTTGGTGAGCGGTTCACCACCGCCATCAGTGTAGGCAGTGTTTCCCATGGCGATTACCTTTCTGTTAACGGTGCGGTTAATGGCTGGATTGTAGCATGGATGCTCGGTGACTGCGAAATCTTGTGGGCTAGTTGATTAGTGAACAGAAGAACGGGTTTGAGGTATTAGGTATTAGTTTGAATACCCTTTTTCTTACATTAATTAATCATTGAGCAAATTACATTTTCAAAAAAGCAAAGGCCCGGTGTGCAAGTGGGCATTTGCTTGCCTTACCGGGCTGAACGTTTACTCACCTTCTCTATACTTTATGCGGTCACGAGGGGGGGTTATTTTATCCCTAGATCTTCCCTCCAGACCCTCCAGTACGTCTCGAAAGCCCCCGCCGTTGCGTGTCTCATGCAATCTGGTTTACCACAGCAAGCCATAGAAGTACCCCCTGACGGAAGCCTGGGGTCGTTCTGGGGTCCGCGGGCACAAGCCTTCAGGGTTGCTTTCCCCCCGCAATATCTACATGGGACATTATCTTCATAATCAGCAGGAGCCTCGAACCAGAATGAGTGTACCGCTTTGGGTACCTCAATCCCCATCACCTTCATTTGTCTTTCCCTTCATTGGTTTCTCGCGGGTGGTTGTGCGAAATAATACCACATCTTGTTACAATTTGATTATGAAACGATTAGTTTTAGTTGATTCCCATTCTCTTATCCATCGAGCTTATCACGCCTTGCCTAAAACATTTATCACCAAAGATGGTAAGCATACAAATGCGGTGTATGGCTACACCCGCATGCTTTTAAAGGTAATTGAGGAGCTGAGTCCCGATTACCTAGGAGCTACCTTTGATGCTCCTGGTCCCACCTTTCGTACGGAAATGGCTCCAACATACAAGGCTCACCGACCCAAAGCAGATAGGGAACTAGTGGAGCAGTTTGATTATGTAGATGAAATTGTAGACGCTTTGGGTATTCACAGAGTGAGGATGGGGGGATATGAAGCTGACGATTTAATAGCTACCATGACGAAAAGATATGGTGATGAGATGGAGGTTATAATCGTTACCGGAGATAACGATCTGATGCAATTGGTCACTGAAAACGTGAAGGTTTATTACCCAGTGAAGGGTATATCTCAATCCCAAATGTATGGTGTTGAGGATGTGCGCAAAAAGTTTGATCTGGAGCCCTCACAGATTGCTGATTATAAAGCCTTGAGGGGTGATCCTAGTGATAATATCCCAGGGGTGGTTGGTATTGGCGAAAAAACGGCAGTGGAGCTTCTTAAAAAGTATGGGAGTTTGGAAGGAATATACAGAAATATTGAGGATGTAAATGGAAGGACAAAAGAATTATTAGAGGGTAAGCGTGGCGCGGCGGAGTTATCTAAAAAATTAGCTTCCCTTGAATATGAAGTGCCGGTTAAAGAAAGCCCCCGTGACCTTACTATAGATCTGGAACCAGAAAAATATATCCCCATCTTGGCTAAGTATCAGTTTTTTTCTCTATTAAAACAATTAAGCGGTGAAGGGTCGGCAGAGAACAAAGACCAATTGAGTTTGCTCTAAAGTGCTCTTATATTTTATAACCCATAACCTAAACTGCTAGGTGATAATTAAACAGGCTGTGGCTTTTAGCTTTAAGCTGTAAGTTATGTTTTAATCGTTTTATGAAAGTAGCGCTAGTGCACGATTATCTCAAGGAATTTGGAGGAGCAGAGCAGGTTCTTTTAGCTCTTGGCGAGCTTTTTCCCCATGCTCCTATCTACACGTCCTTCACTACCCCGCAGTTTCTTGATCAGCACCCAGAGTTTAAGGATAAAACCATCCGCCCCACCTTTCTGCAAAAAGTGCCTTTAGTAAAGCAGTTTTCTAAACACTATACCTTTATGTACCCGTTCGCATTTGAGCAGTTTGATCTGCGTGAGTATGATTTGGTTATTTCGGATTCGGCTTGTTGGGCTAAGGGAGTGATCACTTCACCGCATCAGAAACACATCAGTTATATTCTGACCCCACCTCGGTTTCTGTATCACTACACTGGTGAAACTGATCGTCGTTCACTTTGGCTATTAAAACCGTTATTAACACCTTTGGATACTTACTTACGGATTTGGGATTACCAAGCAGCGCAGCGAGCTGATTGTGTGGTGTCAATTTCGCAAACCGTGGCTAAGCGGGTACGTAAATTCTACCAACGAGATTCCGCTGTGATCTATCCGCCAGTGTTAGTGCCAACAGAGAGCCCCAGTTCGGTTAGGGGTGATTTCTATCTGGTGGTTTCACGTCTAGCCAAATATAAAAATATTGAAGTGGTGATAGCAGCAGCTAACAGACTACGAGTACCCTTGAAAGTAGTGGGCATAGGTAGAGAAGAAAAGCGCTTGAGAGAGCTAGCTGGCAACACTGTGGAGATGTTGGGGTTTGTATCACCAGCAGAATTAGCTAATTTGTACCGATCCTGTAAGGCATTGATTTTCCCCACCCTTGATGAGGATTTTGGCATCGTGCCTGTAGAGGCAATGGGACATGGTGCGCCAGTGATTGCGGTTAAATCTGGTGGGGTGAGGGAAACAGTAGTGGCCGGATTATCTGGTGAGTTTTATTCTCCTGGTACTGTGGCGGAAATGGTCAACAATCTCATCACGGTGTTGGAACAATTTGATGGTAAAAAGTATCCGGCGCAGACTGTAAGTCAACAAGCAAATAGATACAGCCGTGAACGCTTTATCAGCGAATTTAATCATTTATGTACTGTAGTGATGAAGGAGGTAATTTAGCATACCAGAACTACCGGAAGTGGAAACAATTCGTCAAGATTTAAACAAAGCGGTGTTAGGTGCCACTATTACTGGTTTGACTTCCAATTGGTCAAAAAAAGTAAAGCCTTCTCTTCAGGGTGTGCAGCAGAGGGTGGTGGGTAAGAAGATTATGGGCATTGATCGCCAAGCTAAATTGCTAAGTATAGATTTGAGTGGTGGTGAGCACCTGTTGATTCATTTGAAAATGACTGGTCAGTTGCTCCTAAGAAATCAGGAGGATAAAGCGGATAAGTATGTCCACCATATCATCCAGCTTGGGCATCGGGAATTAAGGTTTGCTGATGTCCGCAAGTTTGGTTATCTGCAGGTGGTTAACAGCGCCGAGAAAGAAAAGATCTTTGCTAGTTTTGGGTTGGATGTGTTGGTTTCTAGAGCGGACATTTCAGTATTTTGCAAAATACTGCAGAAGAAGGTGGTGCCAATAAAAACAGCACTGATGGAGCAGACTCTTATTGCTGGGGTGGGTAATATCTATGCTAATGAAGCCTTATTTTTGGCAGGGATAAATCCCCTTAGAAAGTCTAAGACCCTCTCGGAAGTTGAAGTAACAAAGCTTCTTAGCTGCCTGAAAAAAGTGTTTAAGCAAGGTCTTAAATACCGTGGGGTATCGGATAGCACTTATGTGGATCTCTATGGCAAGCAAGGTCAGTTCCAAAATCACCTTAAGGTTTATCGCAAAAGAGGTGCGCCGTGTCCCCACTGTGGCGCAAAAATCATGTACCAGAAGCTCAACGGTCGGGGTACTTATTATTGTCAGTTTTGTCAGAAATAGCCCCACTCTTTTTATATCGCATCTAAAAAATTTAATTTAAGGGGATTTATTTTAGTCAATGGAAAGCGACAGAAAGCTTAACCAGCCAGGGCTGGGTAAATGAGAAGGGCGGGTCGCCTTCGGCGACCCGCCCATTTTAGCTAGGCTATCCTTCTCGCCTCTTTTCTTATCGTGTCGTAAAGAGCCGAGGTGAGGTATTCCCCCCACTTCTTCTCGGTCCGGAAACCGCATGCCTTGGCGGCGTCCGCTGCGCGCCAGAAGTAGCGCAGGGCGTTTTCAACCATCTTCTTGCCAATGTCGATTTCTCGATCAGTGGCGCGCCCCTCCTGCTCTCGCGCGAGGACCCGGTCCTGCTCCCGGATGACCTCCTCTACGTACAACGCTCTCTTGACGAGCTCCAGTTGCACGTCGCTTCTGGTTATGTCTTCCGGGAGTTCCCCGAACTCCCGGAAGAAGCGGTTGCGGTTGCGAGCCTCCCTTAGCTTTCGCACCGGCCAGAAGACCTTCCCCCAATACCAGGCGGTGAAGCGGAACAGCTTCGCGCCTCCTTGTATGGCGAGCGTTTCGTTCAAGGGCTTGACACAGATATACCATATCAAGCCCAGCAACGCGGGGATCGTTGCGCCAACGCTGATGCCGAGCATCGCCACCAACATAAGTTTCCAGTCCACTGCACTTCTCCTTTGGGGATTCGCCCCAGAGGTGCCAGATTCTCTGGCACTACGAGCAGAGGTTTTCTAGCCCCCGCACCGCGAGATTCGCTCGCAGATGGGGGAGAAGATAACAGACAATAAACCTATAGTCAAGGAGGTGGTTTTGTACCTGGCTTTTCTATTAAAGCGGTTGATTAATTTGAGCAACTACGCTTTTGTCATTTGAATATTGCTGATATACCGCTTTGACAAATCTTTATATGGAGATAGTTAATTTTGTGCAAAGTGTCTGTACTATTTTTTGTTTATCCTAATTAGCACCAGAAAGAGTGTGACTAATTCCAGCAACAGCTTGCTACTCTTACTGGATTTCGTGGTGCTTTACACTTACACTACGGCTGTGCAGATAACTTCTCTCAAACTAACTAATTTCCGCAACCATGGTGACTTAGAAATAAACTTTAAGCAAAATAATACTTACGTGGTTGGTCCTAACGCAGTTGGTAAAACAAATTTATTGGAGGCAATAGCTGTGCTGACTAATGCTAAACCAATACGTGGTTCGCTGGAGGTAGAGCTAATTACTGCTGGTGCCGACTATACACGCGTAGAAGGTCAGATTGTGAAAGATAATAGAAGCATTCCCTTAACTTTTTACTTAGAAAGGGGTGACGGTGCTAGAGCTCGTAAAAGGGTTTGGGTTAATCAGGTGGTCAAATCACAGGTTAAGTTTGCTGGTATTTTTCAAGTGGTTATCTTTAGACCCGAACAAATTGAGGTGCTAACCCACTCTCCTAGTTACCGTCGTAAACAGCTGGATACAATGTTTATGCAATATGATAACAGTTACTTGATGGCAAAGCGTAATTATGATCGGGTAGTTAAACAGCGGAACCGGCTTTTGGAAGCAATTAGGGAATCAGGTAGAAATCAAGACACCTTATCTTATTGGAACGATAAACTACTTGAATATGGCTTGTTGCTACAAGGCAAGAGAGCGCATTTTCTCAATTTCTTAACTAATTACTTTAACCACCAAGCTGGGGCTGTAGATCCAGCCGGTCAAAGCTTAAAAGTTAGTTATCACAAAAGCAGATTAACGCAGGAACATCTGTTTGAAATTCAAGATAGGGAAATTGCTGCTCGGAGGACTTTAGTTGGTCCTCACTTGGATGATCTTCTTTTCACCCTTCAGGGTCGTGCTTTGGCTGATTTTGCCTCTCGTGGCGAGCAACGGTCGACGATGTTGTTGTGGAAGATGGCGGAGTTGGATTATTTGCAGGAGCAAACTGGACATCGGCCAGTTCTTCTTCTAGATGATGTTTTTTCCGAGTTTGATGAACAGCATCGGGAGAATGTCCTCAAACTTTTAGGGCAGCAACAGACGATTGTGACCGCTACTGATTTGGCAAGGATAGATCAGGGTCTTTTGGCAAGTGCGGAAATAATTAGTTTGGCTAATTGTTAGCAAATCACGAACATTACTAATTACTATTAGGGTCTGTTAGGCTCAACCTGCTGATATGAACACAAGGTGTGGGAGGTTCGGTCAATCCTTAACCCCCACACACCTTGTCGGTTTCTAGTTACTTGCTTAACCAAGTACTTCTTGTCTTTTCTGATTTGCTGGGGTTCAATTACCCCCAAATCCTTATTTGGCTTTTTGGATAGCCTTTGTCAGAGCTCTTTTGATTTCACTCGCTATCTGACGGCTAAGCTCTGAAGGGCGGTGGGTATCAATTTGATCCCCGGTGATTTTTACTCGGTTTCTCTGTAGACAAGCACCATTTTCGGCAAAGACGGCAACTTCCACTACCAGGTTGTATTTAGCCATCAGACCCTCCTTAAGGTGGGTGTCGTATTTGGTTGATACCCTTTTGCAGGGTAAGTTGTCAATTATCTTCTGGGTATCAAAAAAGGCAGTTGCCCAATAACTGGGCAACTGCCTGGCTCTTATTTATTCTGCTACATGTCCAGTGCCCTGGCATTGGGGGCACCTTAGCCATTCGTAGCCTGGCTGGGCGGTTGGGTGGTAGGTGTACCCACGTCTGGTCCAGGAGCCCTTCTTGCAGGTAGAACAGTTCCAGGGGTATTCTGCCTCCTTGTTCATGTTACTAGCACAAATAACGGCCTCCCTAAGTTGGCTAAGGCTACACAGCAACAAGCGATATAGCGCTGCGAGGTCTGTGGTAGGTACTTCGCCACTTCCAACCTTGTTTGTGTAACTTGTTAGTTGTGCCTCCAGTTCTGTTGCTTGCTGTTGAGTATCCGCGAGGACTCTCTGGAGAAGGTTAAGGTCAAGTGCCAAGCTGATTCTCCTTTTATGTTGAACTCGCCAAGCGGTTGTGTCTGATGTTAATACCCGCTGCTCTTTAATGCAACTGTGGGTGATCGGTTCTTTTGTGGGTGGTTATTTAAACGGATGAGCCCCGCACTTTCCCTGAAAGTGCGGGGCTCTGGTCAAGGACTGATAAGGTAGGCGTATTCTGCTCCGTAGTACGCCTCAAAATAGGCTGGAGAGATTGTCCGTAATTGATGACAATCCGGTACTGAATAAGTCACTTGCTTGCCATTGGTGTTGACCGACCGGAAACAGACAAAAGGTCCTTTCGTGATCACAAACCGCTCAAGGTTAGGTGTTATCATCACATGATTGAGGGTTTCTGGTGCCGCGAGTTCGGTTTGTAACTGTGCTTGTTGGCGCTCTTCGTATCGTGTCGCTTGTCCAAATCCGAGCATCACCATTCTGACTATAACCGTGACGACTGCGAGTGAGACTGCGATTGCTGCAACTTCGCGCTTGCTCATTGTGATTCTCCTGTAGCTTGAAGTGCGCAGAGTACAAGTTGAGCAGATGATACTATTATAGTTAATTAAATACAAGGGGGGTAGGAGACTCATAGTTATTAAATAAAAGGAAGAACCCAGCTCTGGTTAGCCAAAGCTGGGTTCTCGGGTAGGTTGTGCTCCGACCGTATCTCCTCCTGTAGTGACTACTTGGGGGAGAGCAGGAAAGGCAGGTACACTCTTACCGGGCTGTAATAAGGATCCGGCAAGGCGTTGGGGCAGGCTCGCTGGAAAGCGACTTGCGGACCGTTCGTGCCCCTATATACCAAATCCATCAACCCGTCCCCGTTCAGATCCGGAGCCATAAACTCGTCCTGGTCAAGCCAATAGGGCAGTGGTCCGATGTCTTCTTGGTACCACTGGCCAGTACTGTCCTCCAGCCAACTGATTGAGTAGTTATTGACGATTACCAACTCGTCCTGACCGTCACAAGTCAGATCAATGAAGGACATTCCCACAACACCAGGGGGTATTTCTCGAAACCACGAGGGTTTCAAGTGATCCCCTTCTTGGATGAAGGTATGGATGGCAGAATCATTGCCACCATAGGCAATGACCACATCCAGAAGACCATCCTGAACTCGCCCTTCACCTGGTCCTGGTGCACTTAAATCAACCAGATAGATGGCTCGAGGTAGACCATACCACGGTCTATCCCTCTGATAATCTACCGGTTGGTCAAAACCACCACCAGGCAGACCAGCATAGACCGAGAAAACGGGGTTCTGACCCTGACCCCACATCACCACCAGGTCGCCCAAGCCATCTCCGTTGACATCACCAAACACAATCCGGTTATCACCGGCAGGGTGGCTATACATTCTGGTTACCTTTAGCTCGTTCCGGTTTGGATCAAATCGGAATACAGCCAAGTGTACCAGTACAGACCTTGGCCAGCTGGTCACAGCCAAGCCCCCAGGAAACACGGCGAGGGCATCGGCAGCTACATCGGCGACGGTCCCAAAAAGGTACTTGTCGGCCCGACCAGACCACCATACTTGGTACTGGTTTCCACAAAAGACAACCACGTCGTTGTGACCGTCTTGGTTAATGTCCTCGATTCCAAGCAGGGCCTTCTCGTGGAGCATCAACTTGGTATCCATGATGCTCTGGTGATAGACGCCCTCTTGGTGATCGAAGGTATGGATCTGGACATTGCCACCAGTTCGGCTGGTGGCGACCAGGATTTCTGGTTCGGGGTCAGTGTCCATGTTACCAATGGCTATGGACTTGTCCCATGTGGCATCCATGTTAGCTAGCAGTGTCGGTTCGGTGAACCGATCACTTGGGATCCGGGAAATTGGGTCCCTTGCCTCCACAAGAGAGGGAAGGCTCAAAAGAACCCATCCCAGAACGATTACTACTGCGAACATTTGGAGACCGCGCATTTGCTCCTCCTGGAAGCTTAGGCCCTCAATTGGGCAAGATACCTTCGAAACAGGCGGTATTTTATCAGAGATTATTCAGCAAAGCAAACACTATGGGTTACTAGGATTCAGATGATGTTTCCAAGGAATGTTATGCGGTGGATGGGGCTGACGCCATGCCTTTGTATTGCTTGGCAATGGAAGTTTGTGCCGTAGCCTTTGTGCTTATCAAAGCCATATTGTGGGTACTGTTTATGCATTTTAAGCATGATGCTATCTCGGGTTACTTTAGCGATAATGGAAGCAGCTGCAATGGAGGCGACGGTACGATCACCTTTAGTGATACCTCTTTGCCTAGCGTTACTTATCGGTTTTAAGGTAAAGTGGTCTATAAGGTAGAAATCAATGGGTTCCCTTAAAGCGTCACAGGCTCTTAGAAAAGCTAGCTCATTCGCTGCCCTTATGCCCAGCTCGTCTACCTCCAGGTTGGAGACTTCACCTAAACCATATTTAACGTAAGTAGTTAGTTCCGTAAACAGTAACTCGCGACGTTTTGGGGTGACTAGTTTAGAGTCTCTTAGATAGGGGTGAACCACAAAATCTCTGGGTAGTATGACCGCAGCAGCCACTAATGGACCAGCTAAAGGTCCCCGACCAGCTTCGTCTAAACCAACGACATTAGTGAAACCCTTGTGCCACAGGATGTTTTCGGCAATTAAGGTGGGGGAGATTTTCATAGCTTCAAGATAGCACAGGAGGGAGCAAAAAAATAAGTCCCAAGACGGATAACGGCAGCTAATAGTAAGCGATCCCGCAGGACAACTTTCCAGTTCACCATCATTAAATTGGACAAAATATCCTTAATGTTATAGGATTTCGGCAACCGAAAGGAGACGGAAATCACTACCGAACTTGAGCAGCTGGTATTTGACCCCGACCAAGTGCAAAGGGTACGAAAGGTCATTGCGGATGCCTGTTTGGTTGATGGCGGAGTTGGGGGTGGAGGAGCGCTTCTGTGGTTTGGTTGGTCTGACTGCTCACGGCTTGAGCGCTTCATGCTAAGAGAGGCTATTGAGCGAACTTTAACAGAGTTAGGGTGGAAGTATCGAACCTTGTGGTGCGAGAATGGGTTTCTGGTCACCCTCCCGTCTGTTATTCTCTACCGTGGTATCTAGAACACAACTCTCCCCGCTTGATTTGGCGGGGAGGGTTTACCTTTTATTTACCGCATAATAATCTTATAATTACCGCAGGGGTTTGGTGGCAGGGAGTGCTCACTCATCCTGACCTTATGTTTGTAAGGGCGATAGCTTTTTAAGTTTTATGACACCTCACTACAACATTACTAATGCAATTGTTAATAATTTAGGTCGCATTGAGGCTGCTCGTGCAATTATTGAAAACGCGATTTTAGTACCTTTGTGGGAGAGGCAGTTTAGAGAAGAGGCAGTGTTACGGGCAGTACACCATTCCACTCATGTGGAGGGCAATTCTCTTTCTAAGCACCAAACCCAAAAAATACTAGATGGTCAAGTGGTGCAGCTACTGGAAAAACGTGATGTGCAGGAGATCATCAACTACCGCCAGGTGATTCAGTATATTGAAGATGTTTATAAGGATCACAGTAAACCGATTACGCTAGAAACCATTAATAAAATCCATGCTCTGTGTATGCAAAAGGTTTTAGCTGAAGTGGCGTTGGGTAAATATCGGACGGGTACGGCGGTGGTTAAAAATATGGTCACGGGTGCCATAGTTTTTACCCCACCGGTTCCCTCGGCAGTGCCATCTTTAATGGACGAGTTTATTAAATGGTTATGGCACGCTAATACGGATAACATTAATGCCATTTTGAAGGCAGGGATTATCCATTACCAATTGGTGTATATCCATCCTTTTACCGATGGTAATGGTCGGACTGCTCGGGCTCTGTCCACGCTTAGTTTATATAAAGATGGCTATGATATTAAAAGGTTTTTTTGTTTAGATGAATACTTTGACAATGATAGTATTTCCTATTACTCTGCCTTGCGCTTAACGGATGAGCAACAAGATTTAACCCCTTGGTTAGAATATTTTTCCTATGGCTTGGCGCAGGAATTAGAAAAAGTTAAAGAACGGGTACTCCAATTGTCCCGTGAAGCTAGATTGCGTAAAGTGGTGGGGCAAGTTGCCTTAAATGACCGTCAAGAAAGAATCATGCTCTTTCTGGAAAGGTCGGGTCAAATTGCTAACAAAGACTGGCGCTTATTATTTCCCGATGTTTCGGATGATACCATCTTGCGGGATTTGAAATTTCTACAAAAAAAGAGAATGATCAAAAAACGAGGTAAAACTAAGGCTTCCTATTACCAATTGACTTAGAGAAACCAATTACTTATTGGCGCTTTAGGGTACGCAACGGGGTATCTCTTTTTTTGTACATCACAAGCGGGTGTTCCTGCTTTATAATAACCTTATGCATTATTTTGCTGTCGCCAAGGTATTCGCACGGATGGAGGCGACTACTTCCCGTAACGAAATCACCCTACTTTTTGCTGAATTATTAAAACAGGCCTCTGTTGCAGAGGTTGATAAGCTGTGCTATTTAGTCTTGGGGCGTCTGCGACCCAGGTTTGAGCCTGTAGAGTTCCAAATGGCAGAAAAAATGATCATCCAAGCGGTGGCGCAAGCCTTTATGGTACCAGTGCTAAAAGTGAGTCAGCAGTATGATAAGCTGGGTGATTTAGGGGATGTGGTAGAACAGCTTTGCCAGCAGAAAACGAGCTCTCTTACTCTATCGGCGGTGTATGACCAACTGTTACTGATTGCCGAAGCGGAAGGGACGGGTTCACAGGCTAGAAAAATCGCTTTATTGGCTAGGTTGCTCTCCCGTTTAGATGCGGTAAGCGGTAAATACTTAGTGCGGACGCTGGTGGGTAAACTGCGCTTTGGTCTCTCCGAGGTCACCATCTTAGATGCGCTGTCTTGGTTGTTGGTGGGCGATAAATCCCGAAGAGAAGAGATTGAACGTGCCTACAATGTGTCAGCTGATATTGGTTTTATTGCCCAAGTGGTTAAAGCACAAGGAGATAAGGGTCTGCACAAAGTAACCGCTCAAGTGGGTACGCCCATTAGAACTGCCCAAGCGGAAAGACTACCCACGCCGGCGGGTATTGTGGCTAAGCTAGGTGAATTTGCGGTGGAAGCTAAGTATGATGGGTTCAGAGTCCAGATTCATCTGGATAAAAGTCGGTCTTACCAAGCAAGTAAACAAAACACTGCTCAAAGATCCTTGCTGCCTGGGGAAGAGCGTGGTCCTTTTGTGCGCATCTTTAGCCGTAATCTTGAAGATATTACCGACAGTTTTCCTGATGTGGTTGCTGCAGTGCAACAATTGCCGGTGCACAAAGCAATTTTTGATGGTGAGGCGATTTCCTATAACCCGGACACCGAGGAGTATTTATCGTTTCAGGAAACAGTACAGCGTCGCAGAAAACATCAAATCAGCCAAAAACAAGAGGAACTACCACTACGCGTGTTTGTTTATGATCTTCTTTATTATGATGACCGTGCTCTCCTGGCGGAGCCTTTTACTAACAGACGTCAGCTCTTAGAAAAGATCATGCGCCATAATACCCACTTGGATATTGTGTTAACAACGCAAGAGATTGTGAGTAGTGCAGAAGAAGTGCTTAGATTATTCAATTTGTATGTATCCGAAGGGTTGGAAGGTATTATGTGTAAAAAACTGGATAGCGTGTATCAGGCGGGTGCGCGCAACTTTAATTGGATTAAGTATAAGCGGATTGAGAGCGGTGAGCTAAGGGATACGATAGATGCTGTGGTCATGGGCTATTACTTGGGCAAGGGTCGGCGAAGTAGTTTTGGCATCGGCGCTTTTCTGGTGGGTGTTAGTAATAATGATAGTCAGGATAATAAGTATCTGACGATTGCCAAAATTGGTACTGGGGTGAGCGATCAGCAGTGGTCTGAATTGAAGACACTTTTTGATCAATATCGTCTTGAAGTTATTCCGGATAATTATTTAATACCTCCCATGTTAACACCAGATAAATTGGTTAAACCCGCGCTGGTGGTTGAGGTCCGTGCTGATGAGATTAGTATTTCCCCAATGCACTCGTCCCAGTTTGCCTTGCGCTTTCCTCGTTTAATTAAGCTGCGTGAGGATAAGTCAGTAGAGGAAGTCACCACCTTAGCGGAGATAAGAAAGCTGTACCAAGCCCAACCAATGCATGGGAACAGGTAGTTATTAGTTTCTAGTTGTTAGTTATTAGTTGGATTTCAGGATAATATATTACTAAGACCTAGAACCTAACAACTATGGTATATAACCAAACTGCCAAGCAATTATTTTCTGAACTGGATAGCCACGAGAGTGGTTTAGGTGAGGCCCAAGTTAAAGAAAGGCAAACAGAGTATGGGCAAAATGTTCTTCCTGCTAAGCCACCAACTCCCGCTTGGGCGATACTATTACAACAGTTAAAAAGCCCTTTGATCTACATTTTACTTATAGCGATGGTGATTACTTTCTGGTTGCAGGATTATGCCGATGCGCTGGTGATCTTTTTAGCAGTCTTTTTAAATACCATTCTAGGTTTTATCCAGGAATACAAGGCGCAGAAAGCTTTTCATGAACTGAAAGCACTACTTACACCTCAAGCTGTAGTGAGAAGAAACGGTTTGGAGCAAGTGCTACCTGCTGCCGAGGTGGTCCCGGGAGATGTGTTGGTTTTGCAACCTGGTTCGAAAGTGTCAGCTGATGTCCGTTTATTTGCTGCTCATGAGCTGCTCATTAATGAAGCAATCTTGACCGGTGAAGCAGAAGGGGAAGAGAAGAATACCGTAGTATTAGCAGGAGAGATAGCGGTGGGGGATCGAACTAATATGGCTTTTACTGGCACTGAAGTCTTAGCGGGTCATGGTTTAGGTTTGGTTGTGGCTATTGGTCTAAATACTGAATTAGGTAAGATTGCGACGCTACTGCAGGAGACCAAAGAAGCAGCCACGCCACTGCAGGATAGACTGTCAAGGTTGAGTGGCCAATTGGCTTTGATTGTGGTGCTGGTGGCTTTTGTAGTTTTTGTGGTCGGCGCGGTTGCTGGGCATTCGGTGGTGGAAATGTTTACTACGGCAGTAGCTTTAGCGGTGGCGGCTATCCCTGAAGGCTTGGCGGTATCGCTCACGGCCATTTTAGCTTTAGGGATGCAACGGATATTAAAAAGGCAAGCTTTGGTGCGGAAGTTAGTGGCGGCGGAAACTTTAGGTTCAACGACGGTTATTTGTTCTGATAAAACGGGTACTTTAACCGAAGGTATTATGCGCGTCACCAAAACCAATTTTGTGGATCGGGACACGGCTTTACAGGTTATGGTGCTCAATAATAATCGAGCTAACCAAACGGAGGTGGCTCTTTGGGATTATACGGAAAATGAAGCAGAATGGTCCAATATTAACTTAGTGCAGCGTAGGACCAGATTAGCAGAAGTTCCTTTTAGCTCAAAAAATAAGTATATGTTAACGCTCCATGTGGCGGCTGGTGGGGATAACGTCGTGTACGCTAAAGGTGCCCCAGAAGTGCTGCTTTCCTGGTGTGTTTTTGCTCCTGGGCAAAAGGAAATGTGGTTGGAGCGGGTTAATGAGTATGCTGGGCAAGGTTTAAGAGTATTAGCGTTAGCACAAAAGAAACAAACGTCAACTCAAATTGACGAGCAGTCAAAGAGAGACTATGTCTTTCTGGGTTTAGTGGGTATTGAAGACCCGCCACGCAAGGGGGTTAAAGCAGCGTTACAGTTAACGCGGGCAGCGGGTATAAAAGTCATCATCATTACTGGGGATAATCGCATTACGGCTGAAGCGATCATGCGTAAAGTGGGTATTGACGTTAAGTCTTCAGAGGTTATGGAAGGCTGGGAACTAGCTAAGCTAGGTGCAGACGAGTTAGTTAAAGTGGTGGACAAGGTTAAACTTTTTGCTCGCGTGTCGCCCGAGCACAAACTATTGATTGTGGATGCTTTGCAGTCAAAAGGTGAGGTGGTGGCCATGACTGGAGATGGGGTTAATGATGCTCCGGCTTTAAAGAAAGCTGATATTGGTATTGTGGTTAATAATGCCACTGATGTGGCGAAAGAGATTGCTGATATGGTGCTGTTGGATAGTAACTTTAATACGATTGTGGCAGCGGTGGAAGAAGGTCGGGGTATCTTTGATAATATTCGTAAGATTATTTTGTATCTTCTGTCAGACAGCTTTTCCGAGATACTGCTTATTCTTGGTGCTTTAATGTTACGTTTACCGCTACCGTTATCGGCTTCGCAGATATTGTTTATTAACTTAATCACCGATGGTTTCCCCAATTTAGCACTTACAGCAGACCCTAAAGAACAGGGAATCATGGCGGAACCGCCAAAATCCAATCAAGAAAGCTTGCTCAATACCGAAATTAAAGTGCTTATTACGTTAGTAAGTATTTTTACGGCTGGTACAGCTCTGCTGATATTTTTATATTACTGGTATAGCACTAATAATTTAATGCTCGCGCGGTCGGTGGTCTTTGCTGCTTTAGGAGTAGATTCTCTGTTGTATGTTTTTTCTATCCGCTCCCTTCGGCAAAGTGTTTGGCAGAAGCACTTATTTGATAATAAATGGCTTTTATTGGCAGTGGGTTTGGGTTTTGCTCTTCAGTTTTCAGTTTTTTATCTACCGGCTTTAAGAGACTTGCTCCAATTGGAACCATTGTTACTAGAGCATTGGCTGGTGGTGTTGGGGGTAGCTATGTTAGTGATTATGCTTATTGAATTTACCAAAGGCATTTTTTTACGCCAGAGAAGGGGAACCCCGCCCCTTGGTGGTGAGCACTAGAACATAGCTTTGGTCGGACAAAATGGCTTGTACCCACCGGCTTAATTCTAGGCTTCTCACGAAAGAAGCGGGGTATGATGATGTTACTCTAGGTGCAGTGCCCGGATGTCTCCCCCGTGCTGGGTTATGTAAGACAAAGCTTCCCCAGTGCTGCTGGCGTCAGCTAGCTCGGGATGACCTTTGGGGTTGGTTAGAAAACCCCTTTCAAAGATCAGGGTGCCAAAAACAGCTCCTCGTCTTAGGTGACCCACGAACACTCTGTTGCCACAGCACTCCGCGTAGAAAAAGTCGTCCACTTCTTCTCCTTGGGGGTTGGAAAGGACACACTAGCTAGGATTATACAATATAAAAGGGTTATTGTGCCATAAGCTCAAGCTTGTTATGATCAGCCACCCTTCTTGAAGGGAAATGCTCTGTTATGCACAAACACGCAGTAGTTTGGGTGAGGTGATTAAGTGCAATATGATTTAGTTATCATTTGAGTCTGTGAAGTTATCTTTGGAAAGGTAGTCTCTCTCAAGGGAGGTTTCTTTGTGTGTAGATTTCAGGTTGTTTATTAGCGATTAAGGAGTATGAAATAATTGAGCCCCGGACATCCATGGGGCTCAATGGATGACCGGGGCTTGTTGTTAGGGGAGAAGGTCGGCGATAGCGCCGACTACTCCCGTAGCGTCTCCTTCTACATCGGAGACATCCCCGCTGATCCTGGAGACATCCCCGCTGATCCCGGAGGCATCCCCGATGATCCCGGAGACATTCCCCCGGATCCCGGAGACATTCCCCCGGATCCCGGAGACACCCCCGCTGATCCTGGAGACATTCCCCCGGATCCCGGAGACATTCCCCCGGATCCCGGAGACATTCCCCCGGATCCCGGAGACA
>CAZQFB010000005.1:0-58687 GCA_964592525.1 uncultured Candidatus Saccharibacteria bacterium
ATATAGCAATAAGACGCTTACAACAAGAAGCAAAAATGAATCAATCAAGTTTATTAAAATAGTTTTATGAAAAAGAATAACAACAATTTGGTCCAAAAGGATTTACTCATTGAGTTTTTCAAGAAAAATCCAAACAGAGATATTAAGCACCCCGAAGTCGTTGACTGGGTAGTTTCTACCTACAAGAAAAGAACGGGGAAAGTTTTTCGCGATCCCGACAGGGCAATCCGTCAATTATCTCAAAGCGGGTTTTTGATAAAAATTGCGAAAGGGATTTACAAGTATGACCCTGACAAAGCATATAAAAGAGAGCTGGAAGATTTTACGGCCGCACAAAAGGAAGCAATTCTTAAAAGAGATGGCTACAAATGCGTAATTTGCGGACGAGGTAGGAAAGACGGCGTTGACTTACACATTGACCATATCAAGCCAAAAGATTTTGGCGGCGAGGCCACTATTGAAAACGGCCAAACTTTATGCTCGCAACATAATTTCATTAAAAAGAATTTGAAGCAAACCGAAACGGGCAAGAAAATGTTTATTCGTCTTTATGAATTGGCCAAAGCAGAAAAGAACGCTGAATTATTAAAATTTTGTACTGATGTTTTGGAAACTTACGAAAAGCATAATATAAATGGGCATATTGTTTGGGAAAAATAATCTATGAAAAAGAAGGTTTCAAAAAAACAGAAGGTAGAAAAACTTCTAAAATTGTATAAAAAATATAAAACTTTCAAAGAAGTTTCTGATTCGGTAACCAAAAAGAAATTGCCGCCTCTTACTTTGGACCAACAAATTGAAAGTATAAATCCCTATTATATAAGAAGTGAAACCATAAAATATGGCTGAAGAAAAAGATAATATAAAAGAACCAGAGGTTTTGCCCTTACCGCAGGCACAACCCCAACAAAAACAAGTTAGCTCTTTTGAAGAGCCGTATTTTAATGTTTTAGAGCGAGAAAGACAGCAAAGCAAGAAAACTTTTGAAAATAGTAGACGAAATGCACGAGTAGAAAGAATCAAGGCAATTCAAGGGTTTAGAGAATCAAAAGTCATTGTGTATTACTCCATAGACACCCTAACAGGAAATGACGCTGAAATTTTATTTGATCTTTTACAAAGCGTTGGGAAACAAAAGAAACTGGATCTATTTTTGTTAAGCCCGGGCGGATATGTTGACCCTGCTTTTAAAATGGCGAAGATGTGTCGCGATTTTGCGGAAGAAAAATTCGGAATAATTATTCCTCATTATGCAAAAAGTGCAGCAACTTTGCTTTGTCTTGGTAGCGATGAATTAGTAATGGGTTCGGCTTCAGAGATTGGGCCGATAGACCCTCAAATTGAGATTATGGATGAATATGGAAGAAAGTTTAATGTTTCTGCAAATTCCGTGGAAGATGCCTTGGAAGTTATTGAAGAACATTCCAAGGGTGATCCCGCAAAATCGCTTAAATATATGCCGCTTATAGAAAAAATAAATCTTAATACGCTTGGTCAATATCGGCGTGCGCTTGATAGTTCAAAGCAATACGCAAAAGATTTGTTAAAAGCAGGAAGTCTTCTAAAAGACAAAAAATCAAAGACTATTACAACCGTCGCCAATAAACTTGCGACTTCTTATCTTTCTCACGCTTACCCAATTAAAGCCGAAATTGCTGGTGGAGAACTCAAATTCAATATTGTTGACGCAACGCAAAATAAACAGTTATGGCAAGCAATGTGGCAGTTGCATAAACTTTATGACGCAATGATTAAAGAATCACGAGACGGAAAAACTATGATTACAACAATTTTTGAGGCAGAAGAATTTATCCTACCAATAACGAAAACCTTAATTCAAGATGAGCAATCTTATGAACAACGAAGAAAATAAAAAACAGGAGAATAAAACCGAACGACCAATTTTGCAGTTTTCGGTTTTGTGCGACGGTATCGCTACACCGCAAGAAATGGGGAATAAACCTGTTTTTATTGGAGTGTTCAATAGTTTATTGCGACCGATGACTGTCCCACAATTTTTTATTGCCAATCGATGGATAAATGGGACAGGTGAACATACACAAGTGATAAAAATTTTAGACCCGGAATTAAAAGAGCTTGCGAAAACTAACCCCCAAAAATTTATTTTAGAGTCAAAAGTTAATTCTGCTGATTTGTTTAGCGCATTTGTGAATTTAAATTTTGCGAAAACTGGAGTTTATTGGATAAAAGTTGAATTAGACGATAAACTGGCGATGTCATATCCTTTTCCAGTTTTTGAACAGAAATAGGCGGCGCGCCAACTTTGTTGGCACGAAATTCGGCGGCGGCGAAAGCGAGGGCGGGGCGGGCATTCATTTCCCCCCAACCCCCTTTTCTGCCCGCCCCGCCCGAGCGTTCTGTTTTGGTTTCTGCCGCGCTTTGCGCGGCAATCAATCGGGATTTTGTTCAAAAAAGGTTCGCGCTTCGTTCAGTAATTGCGACCAATGAAAGATTTCTTTGATGCCAGCAAAATCGATCCCAACGAATACCTCGAGCTAGTTGATGAAAATGACGAGGTTGTTGGTCAAGCCCTACGAAAGGATATTTACGAACAAGGGCTTAGTAATTTCCGCATTGCCAATATCTTTATTTTTAACCAACATGGTGAAATACTCTTACCCACACGTAGTGACAATGTACCCACCCACCAAAACCGATATGATTTCTCCTGCAGTGAGCATGTCAAAAGTGGCGAAACCTACAAAGAAGCAGCTCTTCGCGGGCTAAAAGAAGAATTAAATTTATCCGCAGCCGAAGAGGAGCTTGAGGAAATAGCCCATTACGCACCACCGCTTACGGAAAATTTTATGAAAATCTTCAGACTGAATATAACCACAGTTATTAAACCCAATCCCGCAGTGGTCAGTAACAGCCACTTTTATCCCGTGATGGAAATTAAAGCGCTGCTCAAAAAGCACCGGGGGAAGTTTAGACCAGATACTGCTAAGGTTATAAATTTATTACTGTGAGGAAAACCTCTCTATAAAAGGAGAAATAAATTAGCGTTTGCTGAATTGGTGTGCACGGCGAGCTTTGTGTAGGTTATATTTCTTACGTTCCTTTTCCCGAGGATCCCGAGTTAACATGCCCCTTTTCCTTAAGATAAGTTGGTGTTCTTCATTATAAGCAGTAAGGGCTCTAGCCAGAGCTAACTTTATCGCCCCCAACTGACCAAAAACACCCCCACCGGATACTTTGATCGTACCATCAAATTTACCTTCATTAGCCGTGGCTATTAAGGGAGCCAGATAAGCCACTTCAGCATGAGCGGCACCTAAAAAATATTCTTTGATGGGCTTATTGTTTACTACCAACTCACCCTTACCCGCAAATAACCGAGCTGTAGCTGTTGACCTTTTGCGCCTACCAACTCCTTGGTAATAAGTGATTGTTTTTTTCCTAGCCATTTTTTATTTAGCCTCCTTAACAAAATGGTTACCATGTGGATGGCTCTCATTGGCATACACTTTTAATCTAGCTAATCGTTGTGCCCGCAGCCTGTTTTTGGGCAACATGCCAGAAACCGCTTCGCGGATAATTCTTTCCGGCTGCAGTGACCGCACCTCTTCTAACCTTTTTTCCTTGAACCC
Organism: uncultured Candidatus Saccharibacteria bacterium; assembly: GCA_964592525.1. Classification (GTDB taxonomy): domain Bacteria; phylum Patescibacteriota; class WWE3; order CAZQFB01; family CAZQFB01; genus CAZQFB01. The sequence continues at coordinate 3,612 of CAZQFB010000005.1, forward strand.
CCCAGGATAACCTGAATGGCGATAATATTTTTTATCAATTTCTTTATTACCCGTCACTGCTACTTTTTTAGCATTAAGAACAACGACAAAATCACCACAATCTAAATTTGGGGAATAATACACTTTATCTTTACCAATTAATAAACGGCTAACATCACTGGACAGCCGTCCCAAAACCTGACCTTGAGCATCAAACAAATGCCAGTGTCTTTCAATATCTTTTGCTTTAGCCGAATAAGTACTACTTTTCATTCTTTACTTTCTTACTAAGTGGTGGCTTTTTTGCTTTGAGGTTAGTGGCTGCAGGAACCTCTTTTTTTGCCAACTGCGCTTTTTTCGTGGTCACAGGCTTAGCTTGGTTAATATCTGCCACAAACTCAAGTCGCGCCATTTCTGCCCCATCCGAAAGCCTTTTTCCTAACTTTACTATTCTAGTATAACCTCCCGCTCGGTTAGCAAACTTAGGCGCTATCTGGAGTAAGAGCTTGTTTGCCAAATCTCGCTGATAAAAAAAAGCTAATAGTGCTCGTCTGGCTGTCAAATCACCCTTTTTTGCCTTAGTAATAATCCTTTCCGCCACTGGTTTAACAGCTTTAGCTTTAACCAAAGTGGTTTCAATAGCACCATGCTCAACTAAAGATGACGTCAGATTACGATACAAAGACCGCCGGTGACTTGTAGTTCTATTAAGCTTTTTAACCTTAAGGCGGTGTCTCACAACTTATCTCCTGGCTACTTCCAGTTTTCCTTTTTAATAAGTTCGTTAATTTGTTTAATAGAAGTTTCGCCCAAACCTCTAATGTTTAAGATTTCCTCTTCCGACAAACTGATTAAATCACCCAGCGTGTTTATTTTTGATTTCTTGAGGCTGTTAATAGTTCTAAGAGGTAAATCTAAATCTTCAACAGGTATACCAAAATCTTTGTCGCTTAGAGCTAATTCTTCTTGACTTGAACTCACAACCACAACCCTCTCCGGCAGTTTATCATCAGTTACTGTTTGACCACTAATCCGGGCAAAGTAAGATACCAGCAAAGAAGATGCTTCGTTTAGAACTTCGCGAGGAGAAATAGAACCATCTGTTTTGATCCTTAAGACCAGTTTATTGAGGTCAGTAGTTTCTCCCACACGAGTTTCCTCAACCTCATAAGAGACATGCACTACTGGTGAAAATATACTATCCACGGGCAAAACACCGATTTTAGGCTGCTCTAGCGCTTCCCGCGCCACATAACCATAGCCAGGCTCAACTAGTACTTGCGCACTAACCTTGGCTTTCTTGGTCGTTAGAGAGGCTAAATACTGATTGGGATTAATGATCTCCACCGAAGGATTAGGCGTAAAATCACCAGCAGTTACTTCTTTAATCCCCGAAGCTTCTAACTTTAACACTACTGGTTTATCACCGTGCAAACGTACTCTAACTTTTTTAATATTAAGAACAAAACGTATAATATCCTCTTTCATACCCTCAACCGTTGCAAATTGGTGTGGCACCCCATCCATTCGTAACTCGGAAATAGCTGCTCCTTTAATTGACGATAAGAGCACTCGGCGTAACACATTACCTAAAGTGTAACCAAAACCAGTGGGGAGGGGGGACAGCGCAAAAACAGCTTCATTACCTAACTCACTCACAGTAGTAACGGAATAATCCATAAACCTTTTTATATTAGTATTATCATTCATTTCTTTACTCCTTATTATCGCGAATAATACTCAACGATTAACTGTTCTTCAACAGGCTCCGTAATATCTTCTCTTTCCGGAAGACGGTTTACTTTAGCCTGCTTATTTTTCTTATCATACACTAACCAAGTAGGTTCTCGATCCTCTCGCACTAAGGTGATTTTTTCATCCGCAAATGATAACACATCTCCCACAGATAGTCTGATTGAAGGTGTTGTCACCAATTTACCGTTAAGCAAAATCTTTTTTTGTTGAATCATCTTACGCGAGTGCGCCCGAGAATGAGCTACACCTAAACGAAATAAGACATTGTCTAAGCGAGTTTCTAAAATTTGTAATAACTTTTCCCCGGACATTAAAGCATGTTTTTCAGCTTCCCGATAATATTTACGGAACTGGGCTTCCATAACACCATAGATTCGTTTCGCTTTTTGTTTTTCTCTAAGCTGTCGTCCATACGGCGACAACTGACGGTGGCTGTTGGCATGCTGACCAGGAGATTGTTGACGCCTTAGTAGTGCACATTTAGTACCTTCGCAACGAGTACCCTTCAAAAAAAGGGGCACACCTTCCCGGCGACACAAACGACACTTGGGTCCAATGTAACGAGCCATAATTAAACCTTTCTCCTATTCTTTTTACGACAACCATTATGGGGTATGGGAGTAATATCGGACAGAGAGATGATACCCAGCCCAGCTGCCTTGAGTGCCTTAACCGCAGCATCTCTACCACTACCTGGTCCCTTAATATAAACCGATACACGACGCATACCTAACTCATACACTTGCTTAGCCACTTCAGCAGCTGTCAACGTAGCCGCATAAGGCGTTGATTTACGAGAACCCTTAAAACCAGTAATACCGCAGCTTTTAGTACAAACAGTATTCCCTTCAAGATCCGTTACGGTCACAATAGTATTATTAAAAGACGAGGTCACAATAGCCTTACCCACCTCCGGAACACTTACATTTCGTTTCTTTTTAATCGCCATTTACTTACGCTTTCCTTTCCTAGTCCGAGCATTAGTTCTCGTCCGTTGCCCCCGAGAAGGCAATCCTTTCATATGCCGACTACCTCGATACGATTTAATATCACGTAATCTTTTAATATTGGCGCTAATCGTTTTTCTTAATTCACCTTCAACCACAAACTTTCCTTCAAGCGCGGAGCGCAACTTCGCTAAATCATCAGCCGTTAAATCCTTTGCTCTAATATCGGGAGAGATCTGACAAATAACTAATATTTTTTGAGCTGTTTTTTGACCCACACCATAAATATAAGTGAGGGCAATTTCTATTCTTTTATTATCAGGTATATCAACTCCAGCAACACGTGCCATATTTTTCCTTTAACCTTGCCTTTGACGATGTTTGGGGTTATCACAGATAACTCTTAGAACCTTGCCACCTTTTCGACCCCTACCCTTACTACGGTGTACAATTTTGCAGGTTTTACACTTTTTATATACTTTGACTGATGCTTTAACTTTCATTTTTTTCCTCAACTGCTACTGTCTCTTCTTCTGTTTTCAACTCACCGATCATACTTTTGGGGCTGTGTCGGTAAATGATACGCCCTCGGGATTCGTCGTAAGGTGTCATCAATACGGTCACTTCATCCCCTGCCAGTATCCTTATGCGAAAACGACGCATCTTACCCGATATCGTCGCAATAATTAAACGACCATCCGCCAGCTCCACCCTAAACATGGCATTCGGTAAAGCCTCCACAACCACACCACCAATTTCCACTTCGCCTTGTTTAATCATCTTTTGTCAATACTATGGGGTCTTTATTAGTAACCACCAAAGAGTGCTCAAATAGCGCTGCCATACTACCATCTCTGGTACTTATTGTCCACCGATCTTTTGGATCAACAACTATGGGGCTTTTTCCTTGCATGTAAATTACTTCAATAGCAAGCGCCTGATGATCTAATAAAGGTAGGTTATCACTAGACGGGTCGGGAAAACCAGGAATCTGTGGGTCCTCATGCAATTCTCGCCCAATACCATGACCAACCAGATCCTTGGATACGTTATAGCCAGAGCCTTCTACAATATTGGTAATGGTACGCGAGATATCACCAACAAAATTACCTACGCGTGCTACCGAAATAGCTTGGTAAAGAGCCTTTTCTCCCACAGCTAAAAAATTGGCCGTTTCAGCAGTTGTTTTTCCACCAACCACACTAGTCCAAGCCGAATCCGTATGAAAACCTTGATAAATTACCCCTAAATCAATGCTAAGAACATCCCCCGCAGACAAAGAGTACCCTGAAGGTACGCCATGAACAACACCACTATTAACGTTAATACATGTTGCGTAAGGGTACCCGGATACAGTGGTAAAAGAGGGTTTTGCCCCTAATGAAGCGATTATCTCCTGGGCACGATGTTCTAAGTCAGATAGCTTGGTACCAACCTTAGCCTCTTTAAAAAGAGTGCTAATAGTCTTAGCGGTAATCTGTCCCCCCTTTCTTAACACTACAAGATCAGCTTTTGTTACCACACTCATTTCACAAACCCAACTTTCGTTTTATTTCTTCTTGAACAGCTATAATCGGCTGTTCATTATTAATCGTGATTAACAACCCACACTTATCGTATTCGGCAATCACCGGGTCAACCGATTGGTGGTATTGCCGTAAGCGTTCCTTGGCTGTATCAGACAAATCATCCTCCCGCACAGTTCCTTTTTCTCTGTCTTCCGTTATTCTTTGCGTTATTCTAGCCAAACAGCTTTCATCACTGGTTTTAAGATGTAACACCGCTTTCAACAGAAAGTTCTTTTGCGCTAACAAAGAGGTAAGTAGGTGCGCTTGGTTTATGGTGCGCGGAAAACCAGTAAAGATCACACCTTTATCTTCTGGCAAACCCTCCAAATATTTCTGGATTAGAGAGAAAACCAGGTCATCTGGCACCCACTTCCCTTCCTTGACATAACCAGACACCTCCCCAGCCAACTCACCCCGATTTCTAATTTCTGCTCTAAATAATTCCCCAGTAGAAACAACCAAAAAGTCACCCAAAGCTTCAGCTAAATAGTTGGCTTGGGTATCTTTCCCACTACCTGATGGACCCAGAATAATATAAGCACCACTCATCTTAAAAACTAAACTCCCCCATTATTCCCTTAAGTTTTTTAGCTTGAGTCTTAAGTACCTCTTTTAATGCTTTGTCCAGGGCTTTTCTTAAACGTTCATCTTTTTCGCCATCAACGGAAACCGCTAATACTTTATAATCCGCTCGGATTTTTAGTCTCACTCCTTCAGTCTCAACCTCGATAACTTCCTCTTGCAAAGCTTTTCTAGCAGCAAGAGCCTGTTTAATTTTATTTTTATCAAACATATTTTAGATACCTCCTTTTTTATAAAAAGCCTTCATACTCTCTGGTAACCATAAGAGCCTCTATCTGCCGTAAAGTGTCCAAGATCACACTCACCACAATTAACAACCCCGTACCACCAATAGACAAGGAGGCTATCCCAGTCATTTGTTGCGTGAGGGAGGGTAAGACGGCCACTAATCCTAAAAACAAACCACCTACCAAAGTAATTCTAGTAATAATGAAATTCAAATAATCTGCTGTTGCTTTTCCCGGGCGCATGCCAGGAACAAAGCCACCTCTCTTTTTTATGTCTTCCGCCATTTTGTCGGGATTGGAATAGATGGCGGTAGAAAAATAGGTAAAACCGAGGACTAAAAGGAAATATAATACATTATAGGTGATCGCATTGGGCTGAAAATGCTGCATGATAAAATTAGCTACTTTAACCAACGCCGGGTTAGAAGCTCGAGCTAAAAACTGACCTAAAAAAGAAGGCATTAGAATTAAGGAAATAGCATAAATAATAGGAATTACTCCTGCCTGATTAACTTTTAAAGGTAAATGGGTTTCCTGACCGCCATATAATCTATTTCCCCTTACCTTTCGGGCGTAACTAATAGGTATGCGACGAGCACCTTCATTAATCCGTACAATTAAATACACCACTAAAACTGCTACCACAGCAATACTAATTAACGGGAAAAGGTTTTCTGCACTAATCGTAAAGGCGGTTTGACTAAAAGTCCGTGGCAGAGAACTAACAATACCAGCAAAAATAAGCAGTGAAACACCATTACCAATACCATATTGGGTCAGTTGATCTCCAAGCCAAAGTAAAAAGGAAGCACCCGCTACTAAAGTTACAATTAACACTAATAAATCCAAAGTACTAAGATTGGAAACCAAACCTTGACTGGAAAATAAAAAGTACATCGCCAAAGCCTGAAAAGTAGCCAAAGGGATCGTTAAAAGACGCGTATATTGATTTATTTTTTCCCGCCCATACTCTCCTTCTTCCTTATACAGTCTTTCCAGCGCTGGTATAAAAGTCGTAAGCATTTGAATAATAATCGAGGCAGTAATATAAGGTCCCAAACCCAAAGTCACTAATGAAAAGTTTTCCATCACTCCCCCGGAAACCACATTCAAAATACCCAGTAACTGGCTAGATTGGAAAAGCTGTCGGATTGCTGCCGGGTCGGCACCTGGCACAGGGATAGAAGCCACAAAACGAAAAATGGCAAAAATAAACAAGGTCACTAACAGTCTTTTTTTCAGTTCTGGAATAGCTAAAATATTAGAGATTGTTCGGATCACGCTACCGAACCCCCTGCTTGTTCAATTAATTGCTTAGCCTTAGCACTACACTTACACCCAGAAACTTGGATCTTTTTAGAGAAGACGCCAGAAGAAGCTATCACTTTAACCCCCCGAACAGGTACAGAACTGATAACCCCAGCTTTTAATAGCTCTTGGGGGGTGACTATCGTACCGGCGGGAAAAGAGTTAAGAGCTTCAAGTTTTACCGCAGCTGCTTTGGCTTGATATCGTCTAAAGCGAGAAAGACGAGGTAATCTTTTTACCATAGGTACTTGACCACCCTCAAAGTAAGGGCGGATTTTGTTGCGCACCTTCTGACCTTTCGCGCCTTTACCAACAGTATGACCCCCTTTACCCGAGCCATAACCACGACCTATTCTTTTAGCTTTAGTTCGTCTCCCCGTTAAACGAGGGAGAGAGGATAATTTCATTTTTTCCCTCGCTCAATCAATTTCATTTTTTTAAAGCCACTTACGGCTGCATGTACCGCACTAAAGGTATTTCTCGTTCCCAAATTTTTAATTGAAATATCACGGATACCTAATAAATCTGCCAAATCCCTTAAAGCTCCTCCCGCCATAACGCCAGAACCTGCCGGAGCTGGTTTCATAATTAAATGAGCAGCCCCTTCTTGCACAATTAAACTATGTGGAATAGAGTGTCCCGCCAAATTGATCAGCACCATATTTTTCTTTGCTTTGTGACTTCCTTTCTCAATAGCCGTACGTACATCTTTGGCTTTACCAAGTCCTAACCCAATTGAGCCTTTTTTATCACCCACAGCCACAAAGGCCGTAAAAGCTAAACTGTTACCTCCTTTGGTTTTTTTAGAGACGCGTTTTACCTGAAGCACTTTTTCCTCAATACTGGCTTCTTCGGGGTTGTTTGTTTTAATTATATTTACCTTATTAATCATATTAATACTGCAAGCCACCTTTCCTGGCCCCATCTGCTAAAGCTTTTACCCGACCCTGATAACGATAACCTCCCCGATCAAAAACAACCTTCGTCACTTTATTTTCCGCCCGCTCTGCCAGTAACACACCCACCATAAAAGCACGCTCTGCTTTTGTTTTATCTTTACCGTCCGCCAAATAGCGATCGTCGGCACAGCAAATAGTAGTACCAGTGGTATCATCTATTAACTGGGCGTAAGTATACCGGTTTGAACGAAAAACACTCAAACGCGGTTTTTGCCTAGAACCTTTTACGGCAGCACGGATTCTTCTTTTAATTCGCTCTCGATTGGTTTTATATTTTTGATATTTCATATTAAGCTTTCGCTGATTTACCGGCTCTCCGGCGTACCACTTCATTTTTATAACGTATTCCTTTACCCTTATAAGGTTCCGGTAAACGAATAGCTCTTATATCAGCTGCCACTTTACCTACTAAAGACTTATCAATACCTAGTACCGCAATCACATTTTCACGAACTTCAAACTTAATACCTTCTGGTGCCGTAAAAACCATCGGATGACTAAAACCAAGACTAAGCTGCAATTTATCCTCACTTTGAGCTTGCACCCGATAGCCCACCCCCACTACTTCCAATTCTTTTTTAAAGCCTTCAGAAACACCAATAATCTGATTATGTAATAAGCTTTTATACAACCCCCATTGCGCTTTAAGCATTTTCTCTTCTTTAGGCAACCCCGCTTTAGGTAACACTTTAACTGTATTATCAGTGACCTCAAGCTCAAAATTATGGGGTAAGGTTCCTGGTAAATCACCTTTGGGGCCACTCACTACATAAGAGTTACCAGAGGGTACAATTTTCACTGACGTCGGCAAACTGATTAATTCTTTTCCTACTCTGGACATAGCTTATTACCATATTTCAAATAAAACCTCGCCCCCTAAATTTTTCATCTTTGCTTCTCTGGCAGTCATTAACCCACGAGAAGTACTTACCACACGAAGACCTAATCCGTTATAAACATCTTTCATTTCTGTTTTGCGAAGATAAATCCGCTGTCCGGGTTTACTAATCCGACAAATATTAGAGATCCTGGCAGCACCAGCGGAATCATAAATTAAATCAAGAGCTAAATATTTAAACTTACTACCCTGTACCTTAAAAGTACGAACCTCCTTAAGGTAATTATTATCTTTCAACAACTCGGCTATACAGAGATTGAGCGACGAATGAGGTATCACAACGCTATCCTTGTTAACCGCCGTAGCATTTTTGATCATACTAAGCATATTGGCAACAGTATCCATAGCACTCACCAACTAGCCTTTCTGACCCCAGGAATTAAGCCTTTAAGGGACAGCTCTCGGAAGCAAATCCGGCACATACCGAATTTACGAAGGTATGAACGTGAACGACCACAAAGACAACAGCGGTTGTAATACCGCACTGGGTATTTTGGTTTTCTTTTCTGTTTTTCTACTAAAGCTTTTTTAGCCATTAATGTTTTCCTTTACAAAAGGCATACCTAGTTTTTTAAGCAGCAAAAAGGCTTCTTGGTCCTTCACTTTAGCTGTTGTTACTAAAGTCACTTCCAAACTCTTACTTCTTTTCATTTTATTGGGGTCTATTTCAGGAAAAACCTGATGTTCTTCAAGACCCATACTGTAATTTCCATGACCATCAAACGATTCTACACTAACGCCACGAAAATCCCTAACCCGAGGCAAGGCTACTTTAATCAACCGGTCTAAAAAATCCCACATCCTTGTTCCTCGCAAAGTCACTTGAAGACCAATAGTATCACCTTTTCTTAGTTTAAAACCAGATTCAGCTTTCCGCGCTTTATTAAAAACTGGCGCCTGCCCCGTAATACTTTGTAGTTCCGTAAACGCTTCAGCTAAAAAATCTTTATCTTCTTTGTGATTACCAACCCCCATACTTACCACAATCTTACTTAATTTAGGCACACTTAAACGGTTTTTAGCCTTAAGCTCAACCAGCAACTCGGAGATCACCTTATTTTCGTATACTTCCTTTAACATCTTATTTCTTCTCCCGAACAGGGTAAGGCAAAACTTCGCCACTAATTTTACAAATTCTTAACTTCTCACCTTCCAAAAGCTTATAACCAAGACGAGTAGTTTTTTTGGTTTTGGGACACAGAGCCATAACATTACTTACAGACAAAGGTCTAGATACTTCTACTATTTCGCCAGACTGCTTACCTTTTGCCTTTTGGTGTTTTTTATAAACATTCACACCTTCAATCACAATTTTATTGGCCTTAGGTAACACCCGAGTAATAATTCCCTCCCGGCCTTTATCTTTTCCTTTAATAATTTTTACTTTGTCACCTTTGACCAGTTTCATGTTGTCACCATACTTCCTGGGCCATATTCACAATTTTAGTAAAACCCGAATCTCTTAATTCACGAGCTACAGGACCAAAAATTCTAGTGGCTTTTGGTTTATTATCCTTATCAATTACCACCGCTGCATTATCATCAAAGCGAATATAAGACCCATCTTTACGCCTTTTTTCTTTACGGGTTCTAACAATAACCGCTTTCACAATCTGGTGATCTTCAACAACGCCAGTCGCAGAAGCACCACTAACAGAACAGGTTACTATATCTCCCAAACCCACAAAGCGCTTTTTTGAAAATCCCGGTAAATTAAATACCTTCAGCAACTTCGCTCCCGAATTATCAGCTACCACTAATCTAGAACCAGGTTGAATCATTTGTTACCCCTTGTTGTAACTGTTTCTATAACAAACTTTTTTCTTTTGCTGCGGGGGGGAGACTCAACAATCCCAACACCATCACCAACAGCAACTCCCAGATCATCGTGAACCAGATATTTTTTACTAGTCCGAAGCACTTTTTTATAAATAGGATGAGTAAATATCCTTTTCACTAAAACGACTGCTGTTTTATGACTAACCCTAATTACTTGCCCCTCAAATTTTTTCTTTGGCATCTTTGTTAAGCTCCTTTTCCTTAATGATCGTCAAGACTCGCGCAAGTTCTTTCTTAGTTTGCCTGATTTGGGCATAAGAGTTGGCATCCCCTTGTTTAGCTTTTATCCTCTCCTGCCCAAGCAACTCCCTTACCCCAGTTAATTTTTTAGTTAATTCCTCTAAAGTTAAGGCTCTCATTTCAGGCAGGTTCATTAGTCAGTACCTCCGGCTTGACTAAATTTGGTCGCAATCGGTAGCTTATGGGCAGCCAGCTCAAAAGCTCTTTCTGCCTCTGCTTGCGTGACCCCACTAAGCTCAAAAAGCACCCTACCTGGTTTAATCACAGCTACATAATGATCAACCGCCCCTTTACCCCGACCCATTCTAACCTCGTTAGGTTTTTTAGTAATCGGCTTATCCGGAAAAATTCTAATCCATAAACGACCATTTCTATTAAGGTGGTGCACAATGGCCTTTCGCGCTGCTTCAATCTGTCTAGAAGTTAAAGAGGTTCTAGCTGCTGCTTTTAGAGCATAATCACCAAAAGAGACTTCTGAACCACGGTAGGACATACCTGGGTTTTTACCCTTAAATGTTCTTCGGTATTTTGATTTCTTAGGTACTAATAACATCACTAATCCTTATTTTCGCCACGGTATATCCAAACTTTAATACCAACCGTGCCTTTTTTGGTATTAGCCGTAGCTAAAGCATAATCAATCTTAGAACGTATACTCTGTAAGGGCACCGAACCTAAAGAGAGCATTTCACTGCGGGCTATTTTGGTACCCCCTATTAAACCCTTACACATAATTTTTACCCCCTTAGCGCCTTTAAGCATCACTTTTTCTGCGTTAAATTTCATAACCCGGCGAAAAGGACGCCGACTCTCCAACTGATATTTAATATTTTGTGCCACCAGCTCAGCCGAAAGATCAGGTTCTTTAACCTCCAATACTTCCACTTCTGGTTTTAAACCTAATAACAACGCCAACTCTTCCCGTAACAATTCAATACCAGCACCACCCCTACCAATCACTACCCCAGGTCTAGACACAGACACAATTATCTTAAGATCATTAAAGGAACGTTCAATATTAATCCGCTCTAACCCAGCACGGGCTAATTTGTTAGTAATCAACTCCCGCACCCGATAATCTTCAAGCACTTTTTCTTTAAAGTTCTTATCGGCGTACCAGGTTGATAACCAATCCCGGTTAATACCTAGCCTAAAACCAATTGGATGTGTTTTTTGCCCCATTATAGTTTCTCTTTTTTATGCTCAATTAATTTTTTGTTTTTCCCTTTAGTTAAAGGTTTCCTTCTCGTCAACTGGGCAGTGGGCTTCTTTGTACCAGAATCATCAGGTACCGTCAATGACGCCTTTGGCGACACTTCTCGCTCACCTAGCCAGACAGTCATATGCGTCAATCGTTTACGAATTCGGTGTGCCCGACCCCGCGAAACAAACCTAACCCTTCTTAAAGTGGGACCCTCATCCACAAGAACACGTGCGACATAAAGCGAAGCTATGTTTTTACCAGAATTATTTGTAGCATTAGCAATAGCTGTATCTAAAACCTTAGCTAACAAGCTACCTGCTTTTTTATCGCTAAATTTGAGTCTTAAACGAGCTTCCTCAACCGGTAGACCTCTTATTAAATCAGCCACCAACCGTGCTTTACGCGCTGAAATTCGAATAAATTTGGCCGTTGCTTTAATTTCCATCATACCCTCCCTGCAGACACATTAACCCTGACCCCTTTTCGGGTATGCATACGAAAAATCCTAGTAGGTGCAAATTCGCCCAGTTTATGACCAACCATGGCTTCAGTAATGAAAATTGGCAGATGCGTTCGACCATTGTGCACCGCAATAGTTAAGCCCACAAAATCGGGACTGACAGTCGAAGCTCTGGACCATGTCTTAATAGTCTGACGAGAACCTGTCTCTTTAGCCTGTTTTACTTTATGCAACAATTTAGGGTCAACAAAAGCACCTTTTTTTGAGGATCTGCTCATGATTTATTTTTCCCTTCTTCCTTTGATAATATATTTATTAGTATTTTTCCGACGACGGGTTTTCTTGCCTAAAGTTGGTTTGCCCCATGGAGTTCTAGGAGAAGGCATCCCCACACCAGCTCGAGCTTCACCACCACCATGGGGATGGGCAGCTGGATACATCGCCACACCCCTAACCTTAGGTCTTCGACCCATCTTACGAGAACGCCCGGCTTTACCCAACTTAATGTTTTTCCAATCCATATTACTCAACTGACCCAGCGTAGCCCGACAGGCACTTAACACCAATCTTCTTTCACCAGAAGGCATTTTAAGCTGAACATGTTTGTCATCCTTACTAACTACTGTCGCAAAAGAACCGGCACTTCTTGCTAACTGACCACCGCGACCAGGATACAATTCAATGTTATGCACTTTTGAACCCGTTGGCATATTACCTAACTTCATCGCATTCCCAACTGCTAACACTGTTCTCTCGCCCGAGATAACCTCATCCCCCACCTTTAATCCTTCCGGCGCAAGAATATAACGTTTCTCCCCATCTTGGTAATTTAACAGAGCAATATCAGTGGTACGGTAGGGATCATACTCAATAGCAGCAACCACCGCCTTGAGAGCAAGCTTATCCCTTTTAAAATCAATTTTACGGTAACACCTTTTAGCACCACCCCCCCGTCTTCTCACAGAAATTACTCCCCGGGAACGACCACTTCTTTTCTCTCCTTTACAGATTAAACTATTTACGGTTGGTTTTTTCTGTGTTACCGATCTGCGCAAATCAGTTCGAAATCTCTTACCAGGAGTGCTGGGTTGGTGTCTTTTAATCGCCATTATTTATCCCCCCCAATAGAAATACTTTCTCCTTTAGCTAATTGAACATAAGCTTTCTTCCAATCATCTAAGCGGGCATAGCGTCGGGTTCCAGAAACCCGACGTTGTTTACCAAGCAGACAAATAGTACGTACCGAAGATACTTTCGTGTGGTATGTTTTTTCTACTTCTTGAGCAATTTGTTGTTTGGAGGCTGAAACCGAAACAGCAAAAACGTACACACCTTTACCTTCAACTGAAGCGCTTTTTTCACTTATTAATGGTTTAACTAAAATTCTTTTCATAATTTACGTAAACAATCTAAAATCTCGTCAACACTCGTTTTACCTAAGCCTTTAATAGCTAGTAATTCTTCGGGGGAAAGTAACCGCAATTCTTCAATATCGACCAATCCTGCTTTAGATAAAGCATTTAACGACCGCGTAGACAAACCTAAAGAATCTAATAGCAGAGCACCAGCTGAAACTCCTGGGGTAGTCTTTTTAACCTTATCTTTATCGGGAGTGCCCCTCATACCAGTTTTGACCATCAAGCGCTGTTGGAGGGGCAACAGTGCTTCGGCACTTAGCAGAATATTATCATGCTGCATGATTAAAAAAGGGTTTAGTACCCTTTCTGGTACGATATTAACCAGGGGAAGATTTCGGACAGACAAAACTAAATCGGGTAAAGGTTCTTTAATAATAATTAAAGTTGAGCCCTTAAGTTCAGCTTTATCAATAAATTGCTGCATCAGCTTGACACTCTTATTTGTTTCAGGCACAGTTTGTAGCACCTTTAAATGGTTTTCGCTGACTCTTAGAGATAAAGAGTTTCGCAACGCAGCGCTAGTCATCTTTTTAGTCATTTTTAAAGCTTTAAAGTCACCTCTTGGACCATGTGTCACACCACCCCCAACCCATAATGGAGAACGGATCGAGCCATGACGAGCGCGCCCTGACCCTTTCTGGCGCCACGGTTTTTTTCCGCCACCACGAACTTCAGCTCTCGTTTTAATAAACCCTCTGGCTTGTCTCCTTTTAGATAAAGCTACCCGTACCGCTTGGGTAAGTAATCCAAAATTGGGCGCTAAACCAAAAATGTTTTCCGGCACTTCCACTTGACTAACCAGCTGACCTTGATTGTTGATGACATCAATTTTCATTAGCTTTGCCTTGTTGGTTATCAACTCCAATAAACACTTGAGTGCCCTTAGAACCAGGAATAGGACCCGACACATAAAGATATGAATCTTCTTTTTGTAACTTAATCACTTTTACGCCCTTTCGGGTTTGGTATTGACCACCAAAGCGACCGGGCATTTTTTTCCCCTTGTAAACCCTCCCTGGAGTAGTGGTGCTACCAATCGAGCCGGGTTTCCTGTTCCAACCCGAACCATGAGTTGCTGGCCCTCCTGCAAATCCCCAACGTTTCATCACTCCGGTAAACCCTCTCCCTTTAACCTTAGCTCTCAAACTTAAGCTGTCTCCGACGTTAAAAAGAGACAGGTCGTCTGTTTTCAACTGCACCACAGTGACTGGAATAACCACTCCTTCAGGAGAAAAAACCTGCGTCATAAAAATTTTTTTACCGATTAGCCAATTGTTTTTGTCCATTTTTCCTTTACTTACCAAAAAAGCGCCAAAACTGGCGCTAAAGACGACACCTAGTTTTGCCTTACGTTTTAAATACAACGTACATTGCTTTGCTTTTCATGCTGCTTCTTATTAATCAGCTGCTTAGACCATTACATTTTAATCTCAATACCAACTCCAGCTGGTAAGGTCAGATGACCTAAATCATCCATAGTTTTGGCGGTCGGTTCCAAAATATCTATCAGTCTCTTGTGGGTACGTATCTCAAACTGTTCTCGAGATCTTTTATCCACATGAGGACCACGGATCACGGTAAACCTTTCCACTCTAGTTGGCAGCGGAACAGGACCTGATACCTTAGCCCCAGTTCTTAAAGCAGTCTCAATTATTTTTTCGGCGCTTTGATCAATCACACGAGTATCGTATGATTTTAGCCGGACTCTTATCCTGCCACCTTTAGCCATGTTTTCCTTTCTCTTAAGTAACTAGGGGCTTTTTTCATAGTCCCCAGCCACTTCTTTAACCTTATGACTTATTTAAGTACCTTAGTAATAACACCAGCCCCCATAGTATGACCACCCTCACGAATAGCAAACCTTAAACCTTCCTCTAAAGCTACCGGCGTCACCAACTTCACACCAAAATCAACATTATCACCAGGCATCACCATCTCCGTACCTTCCTGTAGCGTCACTTCTCCAGTCACATCAGTAGTCCGAAGGTAAAACTGTGGGCTGTAACCACTAAAGAAAGGCGTATGACGACCACCCTCATCTTTACTAAGCACGTAAATTTGTGCCGCAAATTCTCGGTGTGGTGTTACCG
This sequence comes from uncultured Candidatus Saccharibacteria bacterium, assembly GCA_964592525.1. Lineage (GTDB taxonomy): Bacteria > Patescibacteriota > WWE3 > CAZQFB01 > CAZQFB01 > CAZQFB01. Next base: position 19,086 of record CAZQFB010000005.1, read on the forward strand.
AACCTTTTTTAGCTAATACTTGACCACGTTCAACATCATCACGATTAATTCCCCGTAGTAAAATACCAACATTATCCCCAGCCTGACCTTCATCCAAAGCTTTCTTAAACATTTCCACCCCAGTCACCGTAGTAGTAACGGTGTCCTTAATGCCCACAATCTCTACCTCATCTCCTACTTTTACTATGCCTCTTTCAATTCGACCAGTAACTACCGTGCCACGTCCTTCAATAGAAAAGACGTCTTCAATAGGCATCAAGAAGGGTTTGTCTAACTGTCTTTCGGGGGTAGGAATATACTCATCAACCGCTTTAATTAATTCTTTAACTGATGCAACAGCCTCCGCATCTCCTTCTAAAGCTTTAAGAGCTGAACCTCTAATAATGGGTATTTCCTCACCGGGATATTCATATTTAGTAAGCAGCTCTCTTAATTCCATTTCCACTAATTCGGCGATTTCATCTTTTTCAGAAGCGTCCAGCATATCCATCTTATTTAAATAAACAACTAAAGCTGGAACGTTAACCTGTCTCGCTAATAAAATATGCTCTTTTGTTTGAGGCATAGGACCATCAGCCGCAGAAACTACCAAAATAGCCCCATCCATTTGTGCCGCTCCAGTGATCATGTTTTTGATGTAATCAGCGTGACCAGGAGCATCAATATGAGCATAATGCCTCTTTTCTGATTCATACTCCACGTGAGCAATAGAAATAGTAATACCTCTTTCTCGCTCTTCGGGAGCATTGTCGATTGAATCAAATTCTCTAAACTTAGAGGAACCTTCTTCGGCTAACACTTTAGTAATAGCTGAAGTAAGGGTTGTTTTACCGTGATCAACGTGACCAATAGTCCCGATATTCACGTGTGGTTTTGTTCTTTCAAATTTTTCGGCCATTTTTTACTCCTTTTTTATTTATAAGCCACAAGCGCCGACAATATAACATATTGAAGCGATATAGGCTATCTACTTTTAATTATTCCTTCTGCTACGTTGATAGGTACTTCCTCATAATGAGAAGGCTCCATATTAAAACTGGCTCTTCCTTGAGTCATACTTCTCAAAGTAGTAGCATAACCAAACATCTCAACCAAAGGTACTAAAGCGGATACCTCACGTAAATTACCCCGTGGCACGGTGCCTTCAATCTGACCCCTCTTGCCACTAAAATCACCAATAACATCACCCATAAAATTCTCTGGGCAAAGAACACTAACGCTCATAATGGGCTCTAACAAGACTGGGCTGGCTGCCCGCACTGCTTTCTGCAGTGCTTCGGAACCAGCTATCTTGAAGGCTATCTCGGAACTATCCACCTCATGAAAGGAACCATCCAGCAGGGATATTTCAATATCAACAAGGGGGTAACCCGCCAAAACCCCTCGACCAAGAGCTTCTTCAATACCAGCTTTCACCGCTGGGATGTACTCTTTGGGAATTGACCCACCTGTAATTTTATCAACAAAGATGTAGCCTTCTCCTCTCCCTCGGGGTGCAATTTTAATCACACAATGACCATACTGCCCCCGACCACCAGACTGACGGACATATTTTCCTTCTGCTTCCACAATATTACGGACTGTTTCTCTAAAAGCCACTTGCGGCTTACCTGTTGTAGTATCCACACTAAATTCCCGACGCATTCTCTCCGTTAAGACCTCTAAATGCAACTCTCCCATACCATAAATAACTGTTTCCCCGGTTTCACTGTTGGTACTAACTCTAAAAGTTGGATCCTCCTCTGCCAACCGTGCTATGGCCAGACCCATTTTTTCCTGATCCGCTTTTGTTTTTGGCTCAATAGCTACTGATATTACCGGCTCGGCAAAACTGATAGACTCAAGAACTACGGGAGCACTTTCATCACATAAAGTATCACCAGTGGTGGTCTTTTTCAGACCCACAACCGCAACAATCTCACCAGCTTTAGCTTCCTGTACTTCTTCCCGGTTATTCGCATGCATTAATAACAGTCGCCCCACCCTTTCCTTTTCCCTTTTAGTGCTGTTGTACAAATAAGAACCAGCTTTGATAGTTCCAGAATAAACACGAACGTAGGTTAACCGACCAACATATTGATCTGTTTGGATTTTAAAAGCTAACGCTGCTAAAGCTTTTTCAGAATCTACTTCCAACAACACCTCTGCTTCATTTTTAGGATTAATGCCTTTAACCGCAGCTACTTCCAGAGGAGACGGTAGATAGTCAATCACTGCGTCTAACAAAATTTTTACGATCGCACGACGACCATCACCCCCTAAATAAGGATAAAAAGAACCAGCTAAAGTCGCTTTACGAATAGCCCTCCTTAGCAAGAGAGGGGTAATCTCTTCTCCACTTACGTACTTATCTAATACCTCTTCATCACTATCAGCCACTAATTCCAGCAACTCCAAACGGTATTTTTGCAGACTCCCTTGGAGTTCCTCGGGCACAGCAATCTCTTGCCAATCCAAACCATCAGCATCAACATAGGCGTAGGCTTTCTGTTCCACTAAATCGATTGTCCCATGATAATCATGCTCAATCCCTAAAGGCAATTGGAGAGGACCCACATTAGGAGATAAGCGCTCTCTAACCGATTCTAGGCTTTTATAAAAATCCCCCCCTAACAGATTTAGTTTGTTGGCAAAAATAATACGAGGAACATGGTATTTATTGGCTTGGTTCCAGACTGTTTCGGATTGAGGTTCCACCCCCATTTTACCATCCAATACCACTACTGCTCCGTCTAATACCCGCAAGGAACGTTCAACTTCAGCGGTGAAATCAACGTGACCAGGAGTGTCAATGATATTGATGCGGAAATCATCTCCTTGCTCCTGAAGCCATTGCCTGGGAGACCAAAAACAGGTTGTGGCAGCCGAAGTAATAGTAATACCTCGCTCTCTTTCCTGATCCATCCAATCCATAGTCGCCTCACCTTCGTGCACTTCACCTATCTTATAGGAGCGACCAGTATAAAAAAGCACGCGTTCGGTAATAGTCGTTTTACCGGCATCAATATGAGCAATAATGCCAATATTGCGAATTCTTTCTAACGGATATTCTTTAGTGATGGTTTTGTTATGTACGGCCATACTTTAATAGTAACGATAAACAAAAAATCCCCACAATTCCAAGGGATCTGAGCAGAGACTCAGTTGTTGACCCGAAGCGGATGTATTTTAACAGACAAGTAACCTATGTCAACAGATTAATAGCGTAAATATAAGCTTAACGGACCATAAGATTAATAGTTGTTGTGGTTGAATCTCCTCCCAAGTCATAAGCTACTGCTGTGAACACATGGCTACCACTTGAAGGCTTCTCGGTTAAAAAGTACCAGTTTTCCTCCACCTGTATCCCCGGACCCTCAAAACAAATCTCATGTTCGGTAAGATCGGATGACGTACGAACATCATAATAAGTGTTATCACTAGCAAAAATATGAATGAACCCTAGATCAATTAAACAATCATCAACCACCCCAGACCAGTTACGATAATGGCGAAAGTTATAAGAGAAATTTTTTTCCATTACCTGTTTCTCTAACCACTGCCGACTGCTCTTACTCGCCTCTGATTGTTTTTGAAAATCAACCGCAACAGTATCACCAGACAAAGCCCTAGCAGACACTACCCCAACTTCCCCACCATCAATAAAAAAATGGGTTGCCTGGACGTCTTCACCGGTAGCGAGTACCCTCGCTCTAAATTGCAGACCGTTTCCTCGCTGTTGCACTGAAAGGTAAAGCTCCGGACCCAACTCATCACTTTTAGCTAAAGGGCTAGCACCAGATATTTCGAGAGAAGCAAAAACCGTGTTTATGACGTCAGTATAATCATAATCATTGACGCTTAACAAAGCCTGAAAAAGGTAGGTTTGTTCACCATGAATCAAATAATAATCTTGTCGCACTATGTTTTCTTGGCTTTTTGGAGCTGCTGCCAAAAAGCGATGGTTGGTAAAGGTTGTAGAGGTCAAGGTCTCCACTTGTTCTGGTGCTTGTTGTTTAACCGTAATAATCAGTACTGGTTGCGTACCAAGACGTAAATCATGCGTAGAATAAAAGAGATAATTAGCTTCGGGATATAGAGGATCGCTTGACCGCCTTTCCCAATAAGGCGGATAGTACAAGGTGGTTTCCTTACTAGCGCCAAATTCAAAGTGCTGCCAATTTTCTATTTTTGAGGGTTTACTTTCTAAGACACCCTCTTGGGCATTAACTAAAGTAACTGCCGCATCTATCTCTTTTCCGGTTTGCTGCCTAAATAGACCAATACCCAAGCCACAGGAAAAAAACAGTAAAACAAAAACAACACCATAAATCACCCGCAACCAATTAATTGATCTTGAAAGGTTTAGGGGTGAAGTAGCAATAAACACCACCCTACGACCGGGTGGGAGTGCTTTCTTTCTTGTTGTCATGACTTTAATTCTAACAAAGAATTATCAGGTTACGGAGATTACCAACGAAAATGGGAAAAGGCTCGGTTAGCTTCGGCCATTTTATAAGTGACTTCTTTTTTATGCATAGCCTCCCCAGTCTCTTTACTCGCAGCAAGCAGTTCTTGGGATAATTTAGTAGCTAAAGAGGCACCCTTTTTTTTGCGAACCGCATCAATAATCCAGCGTAAGGCCAATGCTTCACCACGATCCTGCCTAACCGGAACCGGTACTTGATAGTTAGCTCCCCCAACCCGTCGAGAGCGCACTTCCACCGAAGGAGTAACATTAGCTACCGCTGTCTGCAATATTTGCAACGCTTTATCCTTATCTTGATCAAGCATCGCCAACGACTCATAGACAGCCTTTTGGGCAATGCTTTTTTTACCAGCAACCATTAAATTATTAATAAACCGACTCACCAAACGAGAGTTATATTTTGGATCTGAAGAGAGTGGCTTTTTAGTGACTTTTCTACCTCTAGACATAAGCTGCTATTCCCTCCGAGTACCGTATTTAGAGCGAGAACTTTTTCGCCCCTGTACTCCAGATAAGTCATAATGACCCCTCACAATAGTATATTTAATCCCCGGTAAATCTTTAACCTTTCCACCCCGAACTAACACAATAGAATGTTCTTGGAGATTATGTCCCTCACCAGGAATATAGGCTGTAATCTCACGACGGTTGGATAACCTCACTCGGGCAACCTTACGAATAGCTGAATTTGGTTTGGAAGGCGTCATGGTTTTAACTTGCACACAAACCCCTCTTTTAAAAGGAGAGCCAGTTCTAACCTGACGTCTTTTGAGTGTATTAAAAGAAGAGGACAAAGCTGGAGCTTCTTTTTTACCAGCTTTTTTCTTCCGATTACTATTCAGTAGTTGATTTATAGTTGGCATTTTTATGACTCTCCCACCTCATCTTCGGGTATAGGAGCAAAATCTCCCACAGGAATCCTACGCCCAATAATCACATTTTCTTTTAGACCGTGGAGTCGGTCCACTTTACCGGACATGGAAGCTTCCGTCAAGACACGCGAAGTTTCCTGAAAAGAAGCCGCCGCCAAAAAGCTATCTGTTCTTAACGCTGCTTTCGTAATACCCATTACTAAAGGTTTCGCAGTTGGCAGTTTCTTATTTTTTAGTTTGGCGCACACTTTCGCAAAATCAGTTTTATTAACAACATCTCCCGGAATATAGCTAGAATCACCCAGATCATCAATAACAACCTTGGCAAACATTTGCCGCAAAATAACTTCGGTATGTTTATCATTTACGGCCACTCCCTGGCTGGAATAAACATTTTGAATTTCTTCCAACAGATAACGCTGGGTCTCCCGGATACCAACTTCTTTAATTAATATTTTCGGGTCAAGGTAACCTTCTGTTAAAGGCGTGCCTACACCAACTAAATCCCCATCCTTAACTTTCATATCTAAAATCTTCGGTAATTGATATTCAACGGGATCACCTTTTCCCTGTGGTTGGACAATCGCAAAAACCTCTCCTTCTTTTTCTTTAATCTTAACCACCCCAGCTACTTCACTAGTTACTGCTTTAAATTTAGGCGTTCTGGCTTCAAATAATTCGGTTATTCTGGGCAAACCTTGAGTGATATCCTTACCGACAATACCACCAGTATGAAAGGTTCTAAGCGTAAGTTGAGTTCCGGGTTCACCTATAGATTGTGCTGCCACCACCCCTATGGGGGTACCGATCCTTACCATGCGGCGATTAGCCAGATCAAGACCGTAGCACATACTACAAACACCCACTTCGGACTCACAACTTATTGGTGAGCGGACTATGATCTCGTCTAAACCGGCTTGATCAATTCTCTCGGCTATCTCTGCGGTAATTAAACCATTCTTTTTAACTAGAATCTTACCGGTACCGTCCTTAACCATAGCAGCAGCCACACGACCAAACAACCTTTCCGCATAGGAAGAAAGGGCCACTTGCTGTTCTCGACGGACTTTATAACCTTCATTGGTACCACAGTCGATCTCGGTAATTAATACTTCCTGTGATACATCAACCAATTTTCGGGTTAAGTAACCAGAATCTGCTGTTTTCAAGGCTGTATCAGCTAAAGCTTTTCTAGCAGCACGCGCCCCGGTAAAATATTCCAAGCCACTAAGACCTTTTCTAAAGTTTGATTTAATAGGCAACTCAACCACATTACCACTAACATCGTAGACCAGTCCCTTCATACCCCCTAATTGTTTTACCTGTTCTCGAGAAGCCCGGGAAGCTCCAGCATTAACAATTACTTTAACGTCATTATCTTCATCTAATTCTTGCCAGGTTAGTTCGTCTAATTCACGTGTGGCACTCATCCAAACCCCTTCCAAAAGAGCAGCTTTCTCTTTTTTGGTGATTAATCCTCTTTCGTAGTTTTTACTCACTTCCAAAGCTTTCTTCTCCGCTTCATGCAACACTTCCTCCCGCTTAGGGGAAATGACATTATCAAAAATTGAAACCGAAACCCCAGATAAGGTTGAATACTTAAAACCTAAATTTTTAATAGCATCAATAAATTTTACAGTAACATCCTCTGGCTCGGTCACAATGCTCTTATCCACTAATTTTTTAATAACCTTCTTGTCAATCACGTCATTATAAAAACGTAAGGATTCGGGTATAACTTGGTTAATTAACACGCGACCTGGGGAAGTGTCTAACAGCTCCTCTTGATAATACATTTTGATTTGCTGTTTAAGAAAAACTGCTTCACAATCAAGTGCCATTAATACCTCTTCAGGATCACCAAAAATAGAGCGGTGAGGTGTTATCTTTGGATCAATACTAGTCAAATAATAAGTACCTAAAGCCATCTCCTTAACCGGCACCGCAATAGGATCACCATCAGCTGGTTTAAGCAGGTTTTTGGCTGATAACATCAAGGTACAAGCTTCCGCCCGAGCTTTCTTAGACAACGGCACATGGACCGACATCTGGTCACCATCAAAATCCGCATTAAATCCGGAACATACACAAGGATGTAGCTGAATAGCATTACCTTCAATTAAACGTGGGAAAAAAGCCAAGATACCCAAACGGTGTAAGGTGGGTGCTCGGTTTAATAAGACAGGATAATTTTGCACGACACGTTCCAAAGCATCCCAAACTTCTCGTGAGCGACCTTCCAAAAAATAACGGGCGCTCTTTGGGTTAGGAGCATAGCCATCAAGTAATATCTCCCTAATCACAAAAGGCTTGAAAAGCTCTAGAGCCATTTCTTTCGGCAAGCCTGTTTCGGATAGAGCTAAGGAGGGACCGGGCACCACCACACTTCGACCGGAGTAATCAACCCTTTTACCCAAAAGGTTTTGCCTAAACCGACCTTGTTTACCTTTAAGCATATCGGTCAATGAACGCAGAGCCTGTTTACTGCGTCTGACGCGATAGCGCTGAACCTTACCACTATCTATCAAGGCATCTACCGATTCCTGTAACATTCTCTTTTCATTACGGACAATAATTTCGGGAGCGCCAAGATCAAGAAGCCTTTTGAGACGATTATTTCTATTTATTACCGCCCGATACAAGTCATTCAAGTCAGACGTGGCAAAACGCCCGCCTTCCAGCTGCACCATTGGTCTTAAATCTGGGGGAATTATGGGTAAGACCGTTAGCACCATCCATTCGGGTCGTACTTGCCCTTCGCGTAGACTTTCTACTACTCCTATCCTCTTGACCAACTTGGTTTTTTTCTGACCGGTAACCTTTAGCATTTGCTGACTTAATTCTTTTGCCAATCTATCAAGATTAATGCCTTCCAGAACCGTTCTCACTGCCTCTGCCCCCATGCCCACTTGAGCAAACTTTTCTAGCATTTCCGCTAGCATAAAATAATCTTCTTCTGCGAGAATAGAACGCTCTTCTATTTTCTCAAGAGAGTTAATCATCCCTTGATATGTATTTTCTATTTCTGCAGTCTCGTGTAAAAATTGTTCGTTTATTTCCGCTAATTTTTTCCGAGAATGGTGTAAGAGTTCTTCCTTAGCTAGTTCTAATTGTTCTTTATCGGTCACTTGAATCGCCTTAACCTTCTGTGAAGCTTCTTTCCTTTGTAAGTCTTCTCTTTCTTTATATTTAGCTTTTGCTGAAGCTAAAGTGCTGGCTAGCTCTTTTTCTAATTCGGCTACAACTTTAGCTCTTTTAGCATAATCAACCGCAACTACCATATAACGAGAAAAGTAAATAACGCTCTCTAAAAGACGAGGAGAAATATCTAATAACAAGCCCAGTTTGGAAGGCACTCCTCGAAAATACCAAGCATGGGCAACTGGTGCCGCAAGTTTTACGTGACCCATTCTTTCACGTCGTACCTTCTTCCTGGTCACTTCCACACCGCACTTATCACAAACAATACCCTTGTACCGAATTCTTTTGTACTTACCGCAATAACACTCAAAATCCTTGGTGGGACCAAAAATTCTCTCATCAAATAAACCGTCTTTTTCGGCCCTAAAAGTGCGGTAGTTGATAGTTTCTGGCTTAGTCACTTCACCATAAGACCACGACAACACTTTTTCAGGTGAAGCTACTGAAATCTTAAGGGCTTCAAAATCTTTTAACCTTTGTAGTTTATCCATATACAGTTATGAGGCAGCCTCTTCTGCCTTTTCTTTTTTGTTTTTTTCCCCCATATCTTCATCTTCTTCCCCATCTGACTCAACTACCCCCAGGGGCTCAATATCAAGAACTAAACCATTCAATTCCCTCACAAGTAGTTTAAAGGATTCCGGGATACCGGGCTCCGGGACTGGTTGACCGGTAATAATTGCACGATAAGCCTTAGTTCTACCCACCAAGTCATCACTTTTTATAGTCAACATTTCTTGCAGTACAAACCCCGCACTGTAAGCTTCTAAAGCCCAAACCTCCATCTCACCAAACCTTTGACCCCCAAATTGCGCTTTACCTCCTAAGGGTTGTTGCGTAATCAAAGAATAAGGACCAGTAGACCGAGCATGGATTTTATCCTCTGATAAATGTAATAGTTTTAAAATATGTGGATAACCAATAACCACATCCCTGTCAAACTTGTGACCTGTCCGTCCATCAATTAATGTCGCCTTACCACTCGTCGGTAAGGAAGCTTTCTTTAACTCTTCAAGCAAACAACTTTCATCAAACTGCTCAAAAACAGGCACTGCGTATTTTAAATTATTTTTCCGCGCTGCCAAGCTCAAGTGGTTTTCTAAAAGTTGACCAACATTCATGCGACCAATCACATTGACGGCGGGAATGATAATATCAATTGGCGTACCATCTTCTAAGTGAGGCATGTCTTCTACGGGTACTATTTTTGAAATTACCCCCTTATTACCATGCCTTCCAGCCAATTTATCACCGACCATAATTTTTCTAATTTGCGCTACCCGTACAGATATTTCTTTAATCACCCCAGCCTGTAGTTCTTCATTATCTTCTTTACTAATTTCCTTTATACCAATCACCGTACCATATTCACCATGAGGCATTTTGAGGGAATTATCCCTCACTTCTCGAGCTTTTTCACCAAAAATCGCGCGGAGTAATCTTTCTTCCGCCGTCAACTCTGTTTCACCTTTAGGAGCAATTTTACCAACTAAAATATCTCCCGATTTGACTTTAGCGCCTAAATAAACAATACCAGTGTTATCAAGATTTCTAAGAGATTCTTCGGAAACATTTGGTATGTCACGCGTAATTTCTTCGGGACCAAGCTTCGTTTCTAAAACCTGAACAGTATGCTCGGAGATATGAATTGAAGAGAGCAGATCGTCTTGCACCGTCTTTTCGGATAAAATGATGGCGTCTTCATAACCATAACCATACCAAGCCATATAGGCACACAGTAAATTAGCGCCTAAGGCAAGCTCACCCTGATCGGTTGAGGGACCATCAACTAATAAATCGCCTTTTTTAATTTTTTGTTTTAAGGAAACCACAGGGTGTTGCGAAAATTCGGTATCATTATTTGTCCGGATATATTTCTTTAGGAGGTAAGCATATTTTTTCCCTGATTTACCAAGTAATTCTACTTTAGCAGCATCAACATAAGTTATTTCCCCGTTTTCTGAAGCATAAATATTAGCCCCTGTATTACGAGCAATATCCCTCTCCATCCCTGTCCCAACCAAAGGAGCGGTGGTTTTAATCAGAGGCACTGCTTGAGTCTGCATATTGGAGGCCATTAAGGCTCGCGAAGGATCATCGTGAGCGACAAAAGGAATAAGAGAGGACGAAGCACCTACTAACTGACGAGGCACCAGATCCATATAACTTGCTTCCTGCGCCTGACCAATGTAAAACTCACCTCTACGGCGTAAGGGGATGAGCGCATCAATTATATAACCTTGTTTATCAACGCGAATAGAAGCTTCGGTAATTGAATACTTACAATCTTCATACGCAGGTAAATAAACTACTTCATCAGTAACCCGCATATGCCCATTTTTTGCCTTTTCCAATTTACGGTAAGGCGTCTCTAAAAAACCATACTTATTAACACGAGCATAAAGAGCCAAGTAACTGACCAAACCAATTTTAGGCCCCTCGGGTGTTCTGATAGCACAAATACGACCATAATGTGAATAATGAGCATCTCGAACCGAAAAAGAAGCTCGTTCTTCAGACAACCCGCCTGGTCCAGCTACCGACAAACGTCGTAAGTGGTCCAAGCCAGCAAGCAAATTGGTTTGGTCATGGTATTGAGATAATTGATTAGAAGCAAAAAATGAATGAATCCGAGCCTCTACTGGTCGAGGGGAAATAAGAATAGCGGGCAGTGGGACCCCCTCTTCACCTGATTGTAAACTCATTCTTTCTTTAATATGTTTTTCCGTCTGTAATAAACCAACCCGCATCTCACGTTGGATCAGTTCCCCTACCGTTTTAACCCTTCTATTAGCTAAGTTGTCAATATCCGAGTATTCTCCCTCGCCATTGTTTAATTTAATCACTTCTTTAATAACCCCAATCAGGTCTTCTTTTGAAAGCAGTTTCGCTTCTTCAGTACTTTCCACATTTAACGTTTTGTTCAATTTAAAACGACCAACCTCCCCCATGTTATAACGACGAGGATTAAAAAACATATCCTGAATTACCGCCCGAGCATTATCTAAAACTAAAGGCTCTCCTGGACGCAACTTTTTAAATAATTCAATTACCGCTTCATCAACATTATGGGAAGGGTCTTTCTCCAAAGAAGCAGTAATATAATCTCGCTCCTCATTGGTATTAACATCAGCAAAAGTTTTCCTAATTAAATCATCATTTTCTAGCCCAAAAATTCTAAGTAGCACCGTAGCAGAGACTTTACGATAACGATTCACCCTTACCGTTAAAATGTTCTTTTTGGAGGTGGAAAATTCCAACCAAGCACCACTTTTTGGTAATATTTTCGCTCGGGACAAGCGCCATTTAGTTACTGGATCAACCTCGCCTTCAAAATAAACTCCCTCGCTTTTTAATAATTGATTAATAATTACCCTCTCCACCCCATTAATAATAAAAGTACCCCTTTCGGTCATGAGAGGTAACTCCCCCATATAGACAATTGAGGATTTAGCACTAGTACCGGGAATGTTTTTGGGATCTTTGGCTTTTAAAGTAGCTTTAAGTTGCCACGAAGCCGAATAGGTCAAACCCTTTTGCATCGCTTCTTCTAGAGAATATTTCTCCTTACCCACTTTAGGTTCAGAAAAAGTCAATTCCCACCTCTTACCAGTATAATCCTCTATAGGATTAAACTCTTCCAGCACCTCTTTAATACCTTCAGCCAAAAATTTTTGGTAAGAGTCAGTTTGAACGCAGGCGAGATCAGGCAGCGGTAATATTTCGCGCTCTTTATTAAAAAAAATTCGCTCCTTCATTGAAGGCTGCTCTTTTTGCATAGCAGAACTAAATCTCCTCCATACTATCCGGTAGTATAGCTATAGTTGATAATTGTATTGTTTTGTGCAACCTGAAAATCCTATTACCCTAAAGGCCTTAGATTAATTAAGGTAGAGGTATTGCACGTGCTGGACAAACCTAACATAGCACTTTCCAGGTGTCAAGATAATTTATTTACTCACTTAAAACCTATATTAAAATACTTATAACCTATAGGATGTGGCCTAGGGACTTGTCCAACTGGTACTTAATGTTAGTAGGGTGGAAAAGGGCTCGTGAATACTCAACTACTTCTACCGTTCTTTTATTTTTCATGTGATAGAGCTGGCACTTAAAACTAATTAAATCGATTAGATCCAGCGCAAAAGAAAACACTTTAAAATTCATCTGATTAGGACTGTTTACGCAATAATGCCTTTGCCAATTAGGAAAATAGCTCTTAAGTTGTTGGTTGCTATTGATAAAAGTTTCATAAGTTAACCTCTGGTTATATACAGGTTTAAGTTGTGCTAATTCGTGTAACACATACGGAGAGTTGGTATTGAGGGCTAAATTGTCCGTACTTAACCAAATATTTGCACAGATCATATCCTCAATTTTATGGTCACTACGATACCAACCAAACAAGCGGAGAAAAAACACAATTAATGCTCTAGATAACCAGAGCCTACGAGGAGAAGTGATAATGAGTAAATCAATATCGTCTTTTCTGTTAGCATTATTCATCGCCACTGATCCAGTTATCCCAACCATTTTTACCCAAGGAAGATAGCCAAAAAAACGAGCGGCTGTTTTAGCTCGGGATAATTTTAGAGGGGTACTTTTTTCTTTTTGAAGGCGCCAGGCTACTTTTTCTTGGCAAGAGGATAGTGCGTAATAACCGTGGTAGTAATCTAGCTTACCACGCGCAGTCAGGTGGGCTAAGGCTTTTTTTAACTGCGGCATAGAAATCGCTTCCGCTATTAAATATTGTTGAATTTCTTCCACTTTCAAGGGATATTGGAAAAAATCATAGTACCTGATAGAAGCAAGGATAGTCGCTAACTTCATGGTGATAATTGAGCAGCGATTTTTGCCAGCACTAACTCAACACATTCAGCTAAATTTAGGTTAGAGTTATCAAGAATAAAAGCTTGAGAAGGAACACGTAGCGGGTCAGCAGTTCTTTCTTTATCAAGTTTATCTCTTTTATTAATCGCCTGGGTTATTTCTGCCAAGCTTTGCGGAGAAGCAGAGTGTTTTTGCTCCTTAAACCTTCTAAGTGCTCTCACAGCTATAGGTGCTGTTAAATATACTTTCAGGGTCGCTTGCGGTACATAAGTTGTCCCGGCATTTCGCCCTTCCACTACTAAACCCTGCCCCTGGACCGTCTTAGTTAACTGACCCACTAATTTTTGTATTGTTTTATTTTGCGCCAATTGTGAGGCCTTCTCTGTCACCGCAGCTGTTCTCAACTCCTGACTAAGTTGAAGACCATCAACCAATACTTTAATTTCACCACCTCTTTTTTCAGGGGTATGCAAGCTGATCCGATTTTTTATTTCCTTAGCTGTTAATATCTTGTCTTTAGTCATATGAATAAAAGCAATAGCTCTAAAGATATGACCGGTGCTTAAAAAGGGCACTCTCAAGCTGTCAGCTAAAGCTTTCGCTAAGGAAGTTTTTCCGGAAGCTGCGGGGCCATCTATTGTCACAGTTATTTTTGGCTTAATGGGCAAGAAGTTTTTCATTTAAGGCTTTATTGACCAAACTATCAGCAATTCTATTTTTTTCTCGCGGCACATGGTCATAGATCACCTGGGGTATACTTTGGGCTAGATGCATAGCTTTTGCAGCTAAAACCTGAAGACGGTGGTTTTTAATGCGATATTGCCCTTGAAGTTGTTTGACGATGAGTTCCGAATCAAGGTAACAATTAAGTCGGGTTACGGGATATGTGGTAGCTATTTCCAGCCCTTTAATTAAAGCCAAGTATTCAGCTTCATTATTTGTTTTATGACCAATATACTCACTAAATTCACCCAGAATACTGCCATCCTGCTTTAAAAGTTGTCCGCCGACTGCTGCCGGACCGGGGTTCCCTCTTGAGCCACCATCAGTAAATAAACAAGCCTCCATATTAAGTACAATTGCCTTTAAAATAAGCACGCCCGCTCAAAAATAACAGGCCCACCAAAAAAGACCAGGCGGATCCCAGAGAAAGATATATCCACAGGGGCATTTTACCCATAAAAACTACTGGCGCACCAACAATTAAATAACGATAAGAGGACTCTCCATAATCTTGAGACATTACAACTTGACCAACCTCCGCGACAATTTCGTTAAGCTGACTCGTGGCTGAAACATTATCTCTTCTAGTTAAAGAGACCTCCACCACATTAGTCGCTACTACCTTAGCGGTAAGATCCTTTTTCAAGCTTTCCAATTCTTTTACCGAAAGTTCTGGGTAAAGACTGGCAAGTAAAGAAACGCTAGTTATCAAGGAAGACACGTTATCAGCCATTCCTCGTCCTGCTAACTGGGCATAGTATCCATCGTAAGAAAAGTTTTCCGCCTCAAACTCGGCAGGGCGAGAAACAAAAACTGTTAAATGAGCAGAGTAACTTTCTGGAATTACTTGGTACGCCAGGTAACCAAGCACACATCCTAATATTATTAAGGCCAGTAAGAAAGATCTAAAGCGAGTATAAAAAATAATGAGTTGACGAAGTTCCATTGTTTGTATCAATTTCTTGCATTGTCTAAAACACAGCCCGCCTTGTCAAACAATAAGGGCTCAACTATGATGAATACAGCTTTAGCTCTCCAAGCATAAAAGAAAATGTCAGATAGTAACAGGAACAAGAGATCAGTAGTTGTGATCACAGGCAGTGCTCGTTTTTTAGGAGCAGCTGTGGCCAAAAAATTAAGCGATCAAAAAAAACAGTTAATTTTACTCGACAATCTGTCTGTGGGTGATTACCAAAATATCAGAATGCTCACTAGCCAAAGTAACGTTACTTTCATTAACACAGATATCACTAAAGGAATACCGCAATCAATCAGAGAGGTTGAGTATATTCTCCATTTAGCAGCCACTAATGTTAATTATGGGAAGACTCCGCTCTCTAATGTTTACGACTTAAGTACTAATTCAACCGGAACGCAAAATTTATTGGAACTGGCGGAAAGAACAGGAGCTCGTTTTGTTTATGCTTCCAGCATATTATTATATCGTTCACCTGTTGAAGATATTAGAAGAACGGTTAAGGAAGAAATATCTTTGTATGCTCACTTAGATGCCAAAAGATTTGGTGAGTCTTTAGTGCAAGAATATGGTGCTTTAAAAAATATAGACACCCGCATTGTCAGATTACCGCATCTTTATGGTTTAGGAATGAATTTGGCTAACGACCAACCACTGGGCAGTATTCTTGAGCGATTAGTCCAAGAAGATGAGTTGGTTCTGCGGGGTGATGGCACAGATAAACATTATTATCTTCATATTAACGATGCTGCAGACGGTTTAATTAGAGCCACCTTATCTCCCAAAGGAAAAGGTTTAATCATACCGCTAGTTACACCGAAGCAAGTAACACAACTCGATATCGTCAAAACGCTATCTGTTTTATTAGATAAAAAAATCATTGATGAGACCAAAGCAGCAAATTATCACGACCACTTCACGCCCATTGATAATCGAGAAACTTTAGAGATTATTGGCTGGGAACCAATTGTCTCTTTAAAAGAAGGTCTGACTGACACCATCAGAGATTTACAAAAAGCTAAGGCTGCCGATGAGTACTCAACTCCAGTAAAACAAATCACTGCAAAAAAAGAAAAACAGGCGAAATTTAAACCAACCTCTCTTTTAAAAATAAAAAAGCTCCCTAGTAACAAAATAAAGTTGCGCAAAGTACCGAAAATTAAAAGGGCAAAACTCTTACCCTTTTTAATTCTATCTTTTATCATAGGCTGTTTACTAGCACCTCCCAGCACCATTATTTACCACACGAGCAAAGGTGTTAAATATCTTACGGCAGCGCAAAATTCGCTGCAGGTTCTTGATTTTGACGAGGCTACCAATAAAGGAAACCTAGCCAAAAGTCATTTCCGCAAAGCAACCAAATCAGTGCAATTATTAACGAAAATAACCAATCCTCTTCATCGTTTTAACCAACTCCAGCTGACTAAGAGATTACTAACTGCCAGTAATTTGGCCGCCACTGCTTTAATCAGTAGCTGTGAGGGGGCTAGTATCATTACCGAACCATTACTGGCCACCCTACCAACGCTAGCCACCGGCACACCACCAGAAAAGCCTATTACTTTAAGCAATATTCAAACGGCCAGCTCCCACTTGAAACTCGCAAAAAATAGTCTAGCTTTAGCGGAAGCCGAATTAAAAACCATTAATTCTCAAAAATTACCGGAAATACTAGCAAGTAAGGCTGAAGAAACAGCTCAAGATATCTTAACCGCCAGACATCAAATAAGTAATTTCTTAACGATAACCCAATCACTACCAGCTCTTCTAGGCTTTAATCAACCAACAACGTTATTGATCTTGTTACAGAACTCTAATGAGCTTAGAGCTAGTGGGGGGTTTATTGGTTCTTTTGCGCAAGTTAAGTTTGAAAACGGCTATATTGCCGAATTAAGAATAGACGATATTTATAATCCAGATGGTGCTTTAATTGAACAAGATATAAAAATTGATCCTCCAGAACCAATTAAGAATATTTTAGGCCAACCACGTTGGTTTTTAAGAGATGCCAATTGGGATGCTGATTTCACCGAAGCAGTAGAAGATATTAGGCAATTTTATCTGTTAGAAACAGGTGTCTCTCTGGATGGTGTCCTCGCTATTGATTTATTCGCTATGGAAAACTTACTCAAGGTAATTGGTCCTTTAAAACTCTCCACGTACAACGAAGAAATTACGCAAGATAATTTATTTGAAAAAACAGAGCTTTATAGTGAAGCCGGTTTTTTACCTGGAGCAAACTATAAGAAAACCTTTATTGCTGCTCTTGGTCAACAAATGGTTAATGGGCTGGCTCAAATGGATAAGGTTCAGTATGCCCAACTAATATCCACTCTAAATCAAACGCTCAATGAAAAACATATCCTCCTAAATTTTAAAATCCCAACACTCCAGACACTCGCGCTAGACAACAATTGGGCTGGAGAGATTAAAGGCATAAAGACTGATTTTGTCTATGTAGTGGATAGTAATTTAGGTGCTAACAAAGTGGATTATTACATTACCAGAACAAAAAGCTATGAGGTGTCACAAGATAGCCGGGAAGGAACCATGGCCGGAAAAATCATTTTAAATTATATTCATACTGGCACTTCAACTGCTTGGCCTGGTGGTAAATATAATAATTTTGTACGAATACTAGTACCGGAAGGAAGTCGTCTCACACAAGCTAGCCAGACGAGAAGTGATCTAGAAGAAAAAAATACAGATATCACTGAAACCATTACCATCAGCACGGAAGCAGGAAAAACTGTTTTTGCGCGCTTAATAGAACTTGATCCCGGTCAAAGCGTCACGCTCACACTCACTTACTTATTACCACCCCAGTTGGCAATAACCCCAGATAAAAAAGCCTATAATTTAACGGTGGTCAAGCAGCCAGGAATCAACGAGCAACCACTCTTAGTTACAATAATCACTCCTTTTGGTCGAGAAGTAAGTCAGACTCTTCCCTCAATGGATAAGATAGGTAATAACTATCGATTATCTATTAACCAGAGGGAAGACTTGCAGTTATCCGTCGCATTAAACTAAGCGCTTTGCAGCAAGTAGTGAAAATGTTAAGATACCTCCCGCGATGAACAAAACAAAAGTACAGGTTAGTAACAGAAAACTCGTTGGTAAAAAAGTAAAGCAACTCCGCAAACAAAATCAAATCCCGGGGGTTATTTTTGGTATGGGAAAAAAATCAGAGCCAATTTCAATAACTAGCCAGGAGTTGAATCGACTTTACGAAACAGCTGGAGAAAGTGGTCTGTTAGAACTGGAGGTTAACGGGGGTCAGCTTGTTAATGCCATAATCTCCGAGGTGCAAAAACACCCTTTAACTGAACAACTAATCCATGTTAATTTCCGTCAAGTCAATCTGACCGAAAAGATAAGCACCAAAGTCCCGGTTGTCCTGGAAGGAGAAGCGCCTATTGTTAAAACGGGTGAGGGCATCGCACTTCACCTGCTTAATGAAATTGAAGTTACTTGCTTACCTCAAGATATTCCGCATGAAATCAGGGTAGATATTACCACGCTTACGCAAATAGATGCTGCCCTCCAAGTAAAAGATCTCCCTATTGATCACACAAAAGTTCAACTTGAGGCCGATCCTGAAGATTTCGTAGTGAAAATTGATTATGCTCAACAACCAGAAGAAATAGAGGAGGCAGAGATAAGTGAGGCTGACCTGGTTGGTGGGGTGGAAGCAACCCGTGAAACCGCTCTAGACGGTGATGAGAACACCGCTGAAAGCGAAACCCTAGAGAAGGAAAGCTAACTATAATTCTTTAGGCCAGGGAGAAACCATCAATAACTCACTGCCAAACCACTGGGGCAGATCGTTTTTAAAATCCTGATACAAGCGCTCTGTTACATGTGGCATAAAGGGATGCAGTATTGAAAGTTGGTTTGAAAAAACCTTGACCAAAGTCCACTGAGCTGCACGGGCAGAAGCGTCTTCGCTTTTTAATCTAGCTTTAACTGCTTCCAGATAACTAGAGGCAAAGGTATTCCACACAAAATCATAGCTCTCTTGCAGGGCATCTGAAAGCTTGCAGTTCTCAAACAATTCTGTCGTGCTGTTAACAACCTTAGTACTTTCTGTAAGAATGACCTTGTCTTCTGCTGCTAGCTGCGGTGGCTCTGGGGGGAGATTCTCCGCAAGATTCATTCTGATAAAGCGAGCAATGTTATAAACCTTATTCACAAAATTTCTCATTCCTCTCACCTTAGCCTCTCCCAAAGTTTGGTCATTACCAACCCCAGTACCATAAATCATCGCCATTCTTAAGGAATCGGCACCAAATTCCTCAATCAGTTCTAACGGGTCAATGGCATTATCTAAGCTTTTACTCATTTTTCTCCCCTTGTCGTCTCTAATTAGACCGTGCAGATATACTTTTTTAAAGGGAACTTCACCAATTAAAAACCCCGACATTAAAATCATCCGCGCTACCCAGAAAAACAAAATGTCGTAACCGGTTTCAAGTACAGAAGTCGGGTGGTAAGTTGCTAACTCACTTGTGTTTTCTGGCCAACCCATGGTAGAGAAGGTCCACAAACCACTGCTAAACCAAGTATCTAAAGTGTCTGGGTCTTGGACCACCTCTCCTCCACAATTAGGACATTGGCTAAGAGACTCTACACTAACTACTGCTGATCCACACTCATTGGCACCTGAATTTTTTGGATTGGTGCTTCCCTGTTTACAGTAGTAAACTGGGATCCTGTGACCGTACCAAAGTTGCCTACTAATACACCAGTCCTTTAAATTATCAACCCAATGGAAATACTGCTTGGTAAACCTACCCGGCAAGATTTCTATCTGACCATTTTTTACCACCTCCTGCATAAGTTCCTTAAGAGTCACCTCATCGCCTTGTTTGAGATTATGTAACTTGGATTTTTGAATTTGAAATTTTTTATCCACGGAAATAAACCACTGTTCAAGTATCTGTGGTTCAATAAGACCACCACCTCTGGAATTAACCGCAATACGGTGCGTATAATCAGTTTCTGTTTTAACTAGAAGACCCTTTTCCCTTAATTTTTCAATAATTTTAGGTCGGGCGTCCAAAATACCCATCCTTGCAAAATCACCCGCTACCGCCATTAACTTTCCTTGCTTATCAATGATCTGTTCTTTATCAAGCTGGTATTTTTCGCTAAGCTGGAAGTCGGTTTCGTCGTGCCAGGGGGTTATTGTCATCACCCCAGTTCCAAAAGACATGTCAATTATTTCGTCTTTAATAACAATAGCTTCAACTTCTCCATTAATCCAAGAAGCATTGATTTTTTGACCGTGTCGGTAGTCTTTATACCGACCATCTTGAGGGTGCATCACCACATACTTGTCGCCAAACTTAGTTTCTGGTCTAGCCGTAGCTATAGTAAAGGGTCCGTATTTTAGGTAATAAAGAGGAGTTTTTTCCTCAATGTATACAACCTCATCATCAGAAACGGTTGTTTGAAGTTTGGGATCCCAATTGACTATTCGTTTACCACGATAAATCAAACCAGCCTCGTACATCCTTTTGAAAGCTTCTCTAACCGCCAAAGATCTTTGCTCATCCAAGGTATAGGCTTCACGCGTCCAATCCAGAGAAGAACCCATTCTTTTAACTTGGTTGACTATGGTATTGTGACTAACAGAGGCATATTTTTCCACTTTTCTGACAAACTTTTCCCTTCCCAGATCATCTTTAGTTTTTTTGTCTTCTTCCCATAAAATCTTTTCAACTTTAGCTTGGGTGGCAATAGCTGCATGATCAGTCCCCGGCACCCACAGCGTTTTTCTACCCCGCATCCTGTTAAAACGAACCATGGCGTCCTCAATCGCCAACATTAAAGCGTGCCCGGTGTGCAGGGTACCAGTCACATTTGGTGGGGGAAGCACTATAGAAAAAGGTTCCGCCTCTGTTTGGGTAATCCCTTTTTCTAAGCATTTGTCGGGATTAAAATAACCACTCTGCTCCCAAAGCGAATAAATCTCGCTCTCAATCTCTGTTGGGTTGTATGGTTGATAGTCTTTATTCATAGAAACGGCTTGATATTAGCATAGTACCTTAATAATTAGTTAGAAAGTATTTTCACAAGTTCAACTGGTGAGTCAATAATCCAATCGGGTTGTTCCTTTTCCAGCAGAGTTCGTGAGTTGTATCCCCAAGTAACAGCTACTACCTTCACTCCTACTTTATGTGCACTAATAACATCTCGCACTTCGTCACCAACATAAATCATTTCAGACGTGCTCAAATTATTACTTTCCAAGATGTTTTGAATTAAGGTTTCTTTTTCGAAGAAAGTATCATCTTGATAGACAAAATCAAATATTTCCAGAGCGTTTTTACGAAGGTAGCTTTCAATGGTGGCTTTTGCATTTGAGGAAAGGATGCCTAGTTGATAATTTGTATTTAGGGTGTTAAGGGCTTCCGTCATACCTTCAACCACCGGAAGGTCTTGTATTTTAGTGGCCATATTAGCTTGAAGCCGGGGGAGCATTATTTTCAAAGTATCCCCTGTCACACCTAGCTGATGTAAGTAAGCACCTATGCCCGCTGTCCTCGCAATTTCTAAATCCTCATCGGTTACCGCGCGGTAACGATAATCGGTACGAACTTCATTCCAAACCTTTTTAAGGAGAATGAAAGAATTGGTAACCACCCCATCAAAATCAAACAGCACCAATTTAATTTTGCTAGTCATCAACCGCTAATGCTATCACATCAATGTAATTTTAGGTTTTACCTGATTACTCGGTTATTAAGTAGAAAGGAACAAAATATAATCTTTTGTTATCAGCTTCACCGACTCATAAACATTGTGCATCTGCGCTGTAATTTCTTTTTCTGGTTAGGAAAAACTTATCAAACCCAACAAACAAACATTATTGGGTTTTAATCGTGGAAGTAAAAAATCAAACCTTTCGTGTTATTATATTAATTAATTAACTGGATTAATACAGAATGACAAGAATATCTTCTCGAAAACTAAACCCCTATATTCAAGAAAAGGTTCAGGAAATGTTTTGGCATGCCATCGCCTCTACCAAAAATGAGGCGGAAGCAAAAGACCTCATTAAAGATCTCCTAACCACCACCGAGATGGTTATGCTCTCTAAAAGAGTAGCTGTTGCTTATCTCTTAAATAAAGGTGTTTCCTTTGAAGAAGTTGGCGAAATAATGAAAGTTAGCACCACAACCGTAGGTGCTGTTGCTTTAAGAATTAAAAACAAAGAGAAGGGTTTATCTAAATTTGTTTTCAAACTTGAAAAAAGAAGGGGTAAGGAAAAAACTATTGAAGAAATATTAGATATCTTTTCGCACCCACTTCTCTTTCCAGGATTAAATTGGAGTCGAATCCAGAAAGAAAGATTTAAACGTAAAATGGAACGACAAGAACCATTTTAACTTCACCAAAATTTATTAAGCTACTAACCAAGCTAAAGAAAGACCTAAGTAACCACACCACTTAATCCAGTTAATTAATTAACTGGATTAAGTGTAAGTGTGGGGGTGGGGGTAGGTGTATATGAAAGGAAGAGAAATAAGATTCAAGAGAGAACCTAAAAAACGGGAAAAGTTAACAGCCGCCAGCAAGAAACATAAAGGGTATTTATTTTTCCAGGTGCATAATTAATTTCTGCACAAAACGATTAAAAAAACCCAAACTAACTTAAATAACCAAAGCAATTTCCGGAATCTTTAATAAATTAACACACTACCTATCAGACTAAATTTGGAGGGGTAAGGCCCTACTGCAAGTTAGACAAGCTTTAAGTAATCGCACTAATAAGAATGCTAGTACCTTGTCAGGAAGTTAAACTACTAAAGCTGATTAGAGGCTTAAACTTGGGTTGGTCTTAATATGTTC
Organism: uncultured Candidatus Saccharibacteria bacterium; assembly: GCA_964592525.1. Taxonomy (GTDB): domain Bacteria; phylum Patescibacteriota; class WWE3; order CAZQFB01; family CAZQFB01; genus CAZQFB01. The sequence continues at coordinate 42,016 of CAZQFB010000005.1, forward strand.
CCAAGAGACGACATTTTGGTTGAAATAAGCACAGGAAGCAATATATGCAGCATTATCTGTACACAGTGCAACCGGAGGAATACACAGTTTATACTTATTTACCGCATATTCACCTAGCATTTCCCGCAGCCTTTGGTTAGCTGCAACCCCTCCCGCTAAAAGAATTGTGTTCGCCCCCTTTTCTTTTACCGCAGAAAGTGTCTTTTTAACTAATACTTCTGCTACCGCCTCCTGGAAAGAAGCGGCCACATCGGCAATATTTGCTCTGGGGTTTTCCTGAATATAAGTACGGACTGCCGTTTTAAGACCAGAAAAAGAAAAATCAAAATCAGCACTCCCCAACATTGGACGGGGAAAGTCAATGGCGTTGCGCTTGCCTTCTAAAGCCGTTTCCTGGATAGAGGGACCGCCAGGATAAGGTAGGTCCAACAATCTCGCCACTTTATCAAAAGCTTCACCAGCAGCATCATCCCTAGTGCCACCCAACCATTCATAATCACCGTGATCTCGCAGATATACTAATTCGGTATGACCACCAGAGACAATTAAAGCCACAGCTGGTAATACGGGCTGTGATTCTGTTAACCAATTAGCATAGAGATGGGCTAAGAGGTGATTTACTGCCAACAAAGGTTTTTGCCAGACATAAGATAAAACACGAGCAGTCTCTACCCCGATTAAGAGAGAGCCAATCAAGCCCGGACCTACAGTTACAGCAAAAGCAGCTAGTTCAACCCCTACTTGTGTTTTCATAACGGCTGATAAAACGGGGATGATTTCCTCAATTTGCGCTCGCGCGGCTACCTCGGGCACAATGCCTTGGGTTTGTTGGTGTAAGGATTGAGAAGAAAATACGGTGGAGGAGCATAGTCTAACCCCATTTTCAACCACTGCCACCGCCGTTTCGTCGCAGGAAGATTCTATACCTAGTATTTTCATTTAAGAGGGGCGATACCGTTACGTTTAATTAAATCCTGTAAGGTTTTTTGGGCTGTCGTTAAAGCTATTTGAGAATCACCACCATTTTCAATCACATTATTGATAATTTCCACATAGGGGTAATTACCTGCATAATCGGTAATGAACCAGGTTACTGCGGTGGGAGCTCCCTGAACCAAAGGTCGTAAGTACTTATGCTCCGACAAATTAACCGCCATATCTTTACGGGGGTAAGGCTCACCAAAAGATCGTACTGATTCAGCCAGAGAAAAAAACTTCAACTGTGCTTCACGACTACTTAGATATTTAATAAAATCCCAAGCTACTTCAGGATATGCTGAATCCTTAGATACCGTTTCCATCCAAAAATTAGCCCAATTAACTGTTTGATCGGTGGTTGATGGCGGTTGCGGTACTGCTGTCGCACGCATATTTAAACCAGGATTCAAGTCTTGAATATCATGCAACCACCAGGAAGGTACAAATATCATTGCCACCTGTCCATTGATAAATGCATCCACCGAAGATTTAAAAGACCGATCCCAAACTTGATCCTCTGTATAAAAACTACGGTAAACATCCAAGGCGTCGGCTGCACTTTGAGAAGATAGCTCCTCTAAAGTATCCACCCCCACCTGTGCCATCATCAAACCCAAGATATCACTGGCATGGGGGATGTTTTGGCTTAGGCCAATCGCCGCCCCAGCCTGGATAATTTTTCCGGTAGCTGGTTTGCGCAAAGCTTTGGCTAATTCCGAAAACTCTAGCCACGTTAATTTATCCCCATATCCCGGAACAGCTACCCCAGCCTCATTGAAAAGATCAACATTAACCAATAACAACAAGCCTTCATACATCAAGGGTATCCCATAAAGATTATCTTTCAAATTAGCCTGGGCATAAGCTACGGGGTAATAGTTACTAGCGTATTCCTCGTTGTTCATAACACTAGCAGGCAGTGGTGTTAATTCAGAAGAAAATTGGTACAACCAAGTGGAATGAACGCGCATAATATCCGGACCGGTATCACTACGTAAGCGGCTTAATAATAATTCCCGGTGGTTATCCCAATGTTTCCTGGGGTCCCTCTCGGGACTATTGGAATACCTTTGTTCATAAGTGATTGTTAAAGTTGAGCCGGGATTTTGCTCTTCAAACAAGGAAACGTAATCGGAAATTAAAGGCGCCATAAATTCTTCCGATTCAAAAATACCCCAGTAAGTTAAATTGATATCCCTGACCTCTGGTTTTTTTTCTCGCTGTAAAAATTTAACTACTAATAACACAGCCAAAATCACAATCAGCACTAGCGGGATGATGATCAATAGATATTTTATTTTTTCACGCATTATTTATTAGTTTACACCACCAACGCTTTTATTAAACTCGGCTTGCGCCAAGCCAAACACTAAAAACATAAGCAGCAACCCTTGATTTAGAGATATTAAGTAATGATCAAACAAACCAATAATACTTATAGTTAATAAACTAAGAACCCCTACTTTAGTATACAGAGTACGTTGCCAAAAAAAACTCTGACCCACAGGTAATAAAAATAGCACCAGAATGAGCAAAGCCGTGACACCCCCCTCTGCACCCAGCAATAAATAGACCGAATGAACTGGTTGGGTAGAACGATAAACCTGAAAAGAATCACTATATTGCTGGGCAGCAAAAATGTAATTATTCAGGCCTATTCCTAATAAAGGTTCTTTTTTGATTAACGACAAAGCAGTGGTATAAGAAGAAAGTCTTTCGGTGACTGATGGGGTATTAAGCATCGCTAAGCCACCAGTCACCTGTAGGAGTATTATTAGCAGTAAAGGCGTTGCCCAAGCAGGGTATCTGCTTTTAGGGCGGGTTCTAAACATAAAGTAAACAAACAAAGAACCAAGCAAGGCGATAAGCGCCGAACGACTCATTGTTAATATTAAAGTAAGGCTTCCCAAAAACAGGGTCAATAAATACCAATAGCGCCAGAGCTTTTTTTTCTCAAGCCCCAACGAAAAATAAATTACTAACCAAGAAACTGCCAAAAAACCGGCCAACACATTGGGGTGGGGAGTAGTACCATAAGCCCTAATTAACGTCGTGTTAAAAAAAACACCTTTAGCGATACCAGCTGAATTGGCTAAAACAGTTTCACCAAAAGGAAGATAGCCGAAAACTGACTGTTGCTGCACAACCTGGTAAATACCAAAGAGAGCTTGGCTAAACACTCCCACCGACAAGCCTTTAACCACAACAGGGTAGGTACAAGATTTTAAGTGAAAAAGTAACCATAAAAACAGTAAGTATCCTTTAAACCATAACAACCATCCCCACCAAGCAGAAGAGCGGTTTATAACTCCTAAATTTGGCATCAATATGATTAACAAAGTCAGTAACAGCACCGATTCTCTGTGACAAACTAATTGCCTAAATTTATCCCGAGCTGCTTTGTCTTGGTATAGCTCAAGCCCCCAGAAAAACAATACCCCCAGTAAAAACAAGTCCGTTAGGTAAAAGGTCGGTAGGTAATAATTGACCAAATAGCCATAAACATAAGAGTAAGGTTGGGGTAAGTGCCAGCCTAAATTACCAGGTAAAAATACTAACCATAAAAAAAACAGGGCTAATTGGCTGTTAATAATTTTTTGAGCGCGCGATTTCGTATGCTTTAGCATGGGCCCTCCAAGCCGTCTCATCATCCAACCCACTTAAAGTGTCCACCTTATAGTGGCGTTGTAAGGCTTTAAGTAACAAGTAATCTGTTAGATGGGGGTTTTTCGGCAACAACGGACCATGAAGATAAGTACCCAGAGTATTGTGCAGCACAATACCTTCTGTCCCATCTTCCCCGTTATTACCAAAGCCCCATGCCACTTTAGACAAAGGTTGTGCCTTGTGACCTAAATAAGAACGCCCCCCATGATTTTCAAAACCTACTAAAGTAGCTCTTTTTAAACCAGCTAAAAATAGCTGTTTAGCAGCAAAGTTACCAATTAAGCGTGGTTTATCTGCACCAGGATGAATGGTATGTAAATCAAAAATGCCCAAGCCTGGAATTCTTTCCCCTGCTTCTAACTGGTAATAGTGACCAAGAAGTTGATAGCCTGCACAGATAAATAAACATGGTAAACCTTCGTTAATCGCTTCTGCTAATAGGTTTTTTTTGCTGTGTAAATCCTCCACAACTAATTTTTGCTGTCGATCTTGAGCACCACCCATAAAAATTAAGTCATACTCGGTGGGAAATTTATCAGCTATGGAAATGTTATGTACCTGCACAGAAATACCCCTATCCTGTGCTCTTTTAACTAAAGCTAACACATTACCACGATCACCATAAGTATTCATTAAATCTGGATATAACCAAACAAGATTAAGCTTCATAAGAGGGCTCTCCCCTGGACTAGCTTTCTAATAGCTAACATCGCAGAATAAGTTGCTAGTATCGGTATTTTTTGAGCAGGGTTCTGTTGTAATGTTTTGAGTAGCATGGAATAATCCTCAATTACTTGCTCCTTTAAAACCTTACAATCTAGGGCATATTCCACTCTCAAAGCCAAATCCCAAGCCCTAGTACCAGTGATATAAATGTGTTTATAGGAAGCTAAAAAATGTTCAAAATCAACATCCCACAGCCAAGAAACATCCCGGCCATCCGGAATATTATCATTAAGGGCTAGCACTAAAACTTGAGGTTGGTACTCTAAAGCAGCAATTGTCGCTAAGGTTTCATTAAACCCAGTGGGATTTTTACTCAAAAATACATGTAGCTGTTTAGACCCCCAAGTTAAAATTTCTCCGCGACCAAAAACTGGCTGAAAATTAACCAACGCTGGGGTGATTGTCTTTTGGCTATAGCCTAATTCCTGCAAAGCTAAGTAAGCTCCTGCGAGATTAGATTCATTAAATAAGCCCACTAAAGTATGTGGCATTTGACCTGCTTCTTGAGCTAGCTTGGGTCTAGTCAACTGACAGTAAGAACAGTACCAATCACCTAGATGGGCATAGTGAATCTGACGATAGTTTAGTTTTTGACCACAACGAGGACACCAATCACTATCAGGTACATGGCGGTGGTTAGCGACTATCTTTTTGGTACCGATACCAAAATAGCAGACCTGATGTTTAGTGTTAATCCCCAAATAAGCTATGGCGGGATCCTCCCCATTTAAGATTAGCTTTGTCGGGCTTATTTTTGACAACGCTTCTTGCCACTTGTTGATTATTATTTCCACCTCGCCATATCTATCTAACTGATCTCTAAAAAGATTGAGAAGCAAAATAATCTTTGGTTTAAATTGCTTTAAAATTAATGGTAAGACATTTTCATCCACCTCAAGTACTGCCACATCAACCACTAAACGTCCTCGCCAATCACAGTGCTTAATAATAGCTGATGCTATACCATTTAATAAATTGGCCCCACTAGGATTAGCCAATACCCTTAATTTTTGTTGGGTTAGAACATGAGTAATAATCGACGCCGTGGTGGTTTTACCATTAGTACCAGAGATAATTACCACACCCCCTGGGAGGTCTTTCAATTTTTTGGCTATAAAGTGAGCATCTAGTAACAACACTAAGTGACCAGGCCAAGTACCACCAGAACCGAGATTCAAATAAGTAGCACTAAATTTAACGATTTTAGCCAACCAAAAAATCAATAACACATCGGGATTATAACAACAACTAAACTTATAAGTATTAAATAGAAGTAGTACTAGTAGTATAGGTGGATAAGGTGGATATCTCGTTTAAGTCCTAACTGACAACTAAAGCAGTTCATGCAATTGTGGGTAAACAGTAAGCTTTTAAGCTCAAGCTATTTTCGGTTAAGAAACCTTTTTTCGCCTTGTTTTAGGCTTTGATAATGGTGGATAACTGGGTTTTTTTGTGGGTAATCTTGTTGATATATTGACCTGTTATCAACATAACTTATAGTACTTTTTAGGTTATACACAGACTTTTTCTTTGATAACGCTGATTTGTTTTTTTAGTAGTTCATCTTCGTGGCATTTATGGGTAATACTTCTAATGCCATGCATAATGGTAGTATGGTCTCTGCCCCCCAGTACATCGCCAATGGCCATTAGAGGTAAATCTGTTAAATCGTTAATTAGATACATGGCGATTTGTCTGGGGTGGACAAAGTTTTTCTTACGGGAATTACCTTTTAAATCAGCTAAAGTGATTGAAAATATCTCACACACGTTTTTCATTATCTGTTGGGGTGTAACCAAAGTATTTCCTTTGTTCTGTATGGAATGCATCTGTAGTAGTTTAACGGCATCTTCTATGGTAATGGGTTGGTGTTGTGTTCTTTCGTAAGCCACAATTTGTTTATATGCTCCTTCCAGTTCGCGTACATTGGCTACGATATTATCAGCAATAAGGTTTCTGATTTCTGCGGTGAGCTGATGTTGGTATTGTTTTTCTTTGGCTTGGAGAATAGCCAGTCTTACTTCCGCGTCAGGGGCTTGCATATCAGCAATCATCCCAGCCGCAAATCGGGATCTTAAACGTTCTTCAATTCTTTGAATATCTTTGGGAGGTCGGTCCGAAGTAAAGACTATTTGCTTGTTAGCCATATAAAGAGAATTAAAGGTATTAAATAACTCTTCTTGGGTTGATTCTTTGCCAGCGATGGATTGAACGTCATCCACTAACAGTACGTCAGTATCCCGGAACCTTTTTTTAAATTGATGCTGTGTCCGGTTACGGATCGCGTCTACCAAATCATTCATGAAAGATTCCATGGGCGTGTATAAAACCTGAATATTTTCATGCATTGCTCTGATTTGGTTACCAATGGCATGAAGCAGGTGGGTTTTACCCAAACCAACACCGCTGTGGATGAAGAAGGGGTTGTACGAGCCCGGTTCTTCAGCGATACTAAGGGCTACTGCACTGGCAAGTTGATTATTACTACCCACAACAAAACTATCAAAGGTGTAATGGCTATTAAGATTACTGGTATCTTTATTAGGTTTATTTTTCACAAGGGTGTTGGCAAAAATAGGACCTAATTCTGTATTATTTTCTGTTGTCTCTTCGCTAATGACACTGAAACACAACTCAATGGCTTCACCCATAATTTCTTCCAGACCTTCTTTGATAGGACCTTGAAATTTTTCTCTTAATCTTTGGGTGGTAAAAGGGTGGGGTGTTCCAACATTGATCCTGATAGGTTTATTAGTATGGTCAATACTCGTTATTTTAGTGTTGTGGAAAAAAGTGTTGAAATCAGTTGTTGGTATTTTAAGCTGGATCTTTTCTAAGGTGGTTTTCCAAATTATGGCATTATTCATGACTAACAGGTAGCAACAACCATATTAAAACATTGTGGATAACTGTCAACAGCCCTCTTTTATTTGTGGATAACTGGGAAGAAAATTGACTATTCACGTGGATTCAATTACCATAAGCTCCGATATTACAAGAAGGTTTTAATGAAAAGAACTTGGCAGCCAAAAAAACACAAAAGAATGAGAAAGCACGGTTTCTTGAAGCGGATGAAATCAGTTGGTGGGGTTAATGTTATCAAACGCCGTCGGACTAAAGGTAGAAAAGTATTGGCAGTAAAAAGGACAAGTAAAGGGATAACGAAGTAAGTTGTCGCAGTCAAAGAAATCTGTTTTAGAACTTAAAGCGCTACTGAAAACGGGTCGTCGGTTTAGCTTTCCTTTATTTGATTTAGTCATCAAGGAAAAAAGCCAAGCTAAAGCCAAGTTGTGGGTTATTGTGGCTAAAAAGGTATCTGGCAAAGCGGTTGAGAGAAATAGAGTGAAAAGATTAATTAAGGAAGCCCACCGTCACTGCGGTATGGAGACTGCTCAAACCGACTTAGTTTTTATCGCCAAGCCGGGTATTGTTAATACCTCGTTTAGTGAGATGGTGTTGCTTGTGCAACAAGCTTTTGGAAAAATAAGACCAAATGAAAAAGTTTCTGTTACTGATAATTAAAGGGTATCAAAAGTATTTATCTTTGGATAAACAAATTTTCCGCCCATTTTTCCCAGGGGGTGTTTGCCGATACTACCCGACCTGTTCCAGGTATGCCCAAGAAGCAATTGAGAGCTATGGTGTGAGGCATGGTCTTAAACTGACTTTATTAAGGCTATGCCGTTGCCATCCTTTTGCTGCGGGGGGTTATGATCCAGTACCAGAAAATAAGGAGAGCCAGTGAATTTATTAGTCATTCCCTTTTTGAATCTGATTTTACTTTTTTACCACCTGTTAGGGGATAATTTGGGATGGGCCATTGTCGCTATTACGGTAATAATCAATTTAATACTGTTTCCTTTAAATAAGAAAAGTATGGTTATGGCCAAGAAACAGCAGCACATAAAACCGCAACTAGATGAGCTAAAGAAAAAATACCAGGATAACAAAACCAAGTTATTTGAAGAACAAAGTAAGTTATTAAAACAGGAAGGAATTAATCCTGCCGCTGGCTGTTTTCCGGCTTTGGTGCAGATTGGGATTATTATTATTTTGATTAGAGCTTTTAGCGGTGTGTTGAGCGGTAACGGGGATGTAATTTACACCCTTAACCAAGCGGCGTATCTTCCCGCACTGCAAATCCAAGGAGAGGTTTTTAACACTTATTTTTTGAGTTTTGATTTAACGCAAAGAGATGTCTTAGGTACTGTTGCGGGTTTTACGGTGCCTGGTTTTTTGGTGATTGCGGCGGCTTTTGTGCAATTTATTTCCGCGCAAATGATGTTGCCAAAAATGAGTAAAAAGAATGACCCTACCACGGTGACGGAAACCAAGGTTGACGATTTAGCCATGGATATGCAGAAACAAATGGTTTATATTTTTCCACTACTCTATTTATGGTTTGGAACGATGTATCCTTCTGGTTTAGCGCTCTATTTTTTACTCTCTTCTCTTTTTTCAATCTTGAGGTATTACACTGCCTTTGGTAGAGTAAGGTCCGTAAATTAAGATATTATGGATATCAGTGAACAAGCAGCTTCTATTCTGAAAGACCTTCTGTCTAATTTAGGTATTGTGGGTGAGGTGGTGGTTAGTAAGACCGATGATACGACGGTTTTAACTATAGACTCGACCGAACGAGGCATGCTTATTGGTTATCATGGTGAAAATTTAGAAGCTCTACAGAGTATCTTACGCACTATTTTGTATCGACAAACTAGTACTTGGTATCCAGTTGTGGTTGATACTGGGGGTTATCGTGCCGAGAGAGTCCAAAAATTACAGGAGATGGCGTCGCGAAGTGCTGACAAAGCCCGTTTTTTTAATAAAGAAATTGCTTTACCGCCAATGTCAAGTAGTGATCGTCGTGAGATACACCTAATTCTAGCCCAGAGGGAAGATGTGGTGAGTGAGAGTGTGGGGGACGCTTCTAACCGGCATGTGGTTGTTAAACCCGTTACTGCTTCGGCGTAGCTAGTAGTGTATAGTAAGAACCGAGATGAAATTTACCTGTTTACAAAAACACCTCGCCCAAAAATTAATGGTTATTAACCGAGCGGTAGCCCCGAAGGCTACTTTGTCGGTACTATCCCATATCAAACTAACAGCGCAGCATAACCGTCTCAAATTAAGCGCCACTAATCTGCAGTGGGGAATGGTTTCTTATTTAGGAGCAGAGGTGGAAAAAGAAGGCGAGCTTGCCGTACCGGGTTCTTTGTTAACTAGTTTTGTGAGTGCTCTGCCCGAAGATAGGCTGACTTTTAATGTGGTGCGCGGATCGCTGCAAGTTGAATCGGGTAGTGGCAAAGCTTCCTTAAGGGGCATGAGTGCTGAAGAGTTTCCAGCGATGGTGGAAGAAGGTGGGGAGAAAAAAGTATCTCTACCTGCTAAAAAGCTACGAGAGGCTTTGGCAGGAGTGACTTTTGCCTCGGCGGTTGACGAGAGCCGACCGATTTTAACTGGGGTGTTGTTTGCTTTAAATGGTGACACACTCACTTTAGTTGGCGTTGACGGCTTTAGATTGTCTGAATACAAGTTACCCTTGAAAAACACGGCTGGGGTGAGTTTTTCTCTTGTGTTACCTGCCCGTTCTTTACAAGAACTTTCTCGCTTAGCTGCTGCGGAAAAAGAAGTTTCTTTTTCTCAAGTTGATGCTATGTCACAAGTGGTTTTTGAAAGTGGTGATTCCGTTTTAATCTCTCGTATTTTGGAGGGGTCCTTTCCGGAGTATGAGCAAATAATCCCGACTGACTCCCCCAGTACGGTGCTGGTTCCTTTTGCTGATTTTAGGCAATCAATAAAATTATCGGCGCTCTTTACGGAAGGTTCGTCTAATGTAGTTAAACTATCCTTTGAGCCTAATGGTAGTGACTTGCGGGTTGAGGCAAAGGCGCAAGATGTGGGTACTAATGAAACGATTATTAAAGTTAAAGCCAAGGGTGCTGGTGGTAGTATTTCGTTTAACGCCAAATATTTGGTTGAGGTATTAAATTACTTTGACACGGTTTTGGGTGATGAACAGCAGCTGGAAATTAGAATTAAAGATGACGTTAGTCCTGGCTACTTTTGTGTGCCCGACAAAGAAGAGTATCGTCATATCATAATGCCGGTGCGGGTTCAGGATTAGCTTGTTCTTCTACTCTCTGTTCAATAATAGCGCGTTGTCTTTCCGCTTCTTGGGCTAATTTTTCAGCCTGTTGTCTTTTGAGGATTTCTTCGGGGTTAGAGGTGATAATCTCATGTTCCTCTTCAGAAGCAACGACTTGCATTGCGACGTGATTTTTACCGGCAAAGAATAGCCCCTCCCCTACTCCTGCCGCCAAGAGCAATTGTTTTTCTCCCTCGGATAAGAAAAACACCTCGCCGATATAATCAATCGCTGCAGGATGCTGCTTGAGCAGGATTTGGATAGAAGAGTTAGTAATAATAGTTTTGCCATAATCATTTTTGAGAAAATCCTCAACTTCTTGGGTGATAGTGGTTAGACCTAAATAGTATTTTCTGGCTCTTTTGGCAATAGAGTATAAAAAAGTAGCCGATTCTTCAGTTTTCATAAGGTACCAAGCCTCATCAACAATGAGGATGCGCCGTTTTAGTTCCCGTCGGATTCTGTTCCAGATAAAATCAAGAATAATGTACATGGCAGAGGGTCTTAGGGCTTCTTCTAAATCGCGGGTGGAGAAGACGGTAAAGGTGTTGTCAATCTCCACAGTGGAGTATTGATCAAAAATACCAGAGAGTGATCCTTTGATATATTTCTCTAGTTTATCGGCCAGTATTTTGGCGGCTTCGTCCTCCATACCCAAAAAAGTTTTGTAAAGGTCTTCTAGTAAAGGTGGCTCATTTGCTTGTGTGCTGGGGTCTGGAGTAATACCTTTACCGGCGTAGGTTTTGATCAGTGCTCGGTCAAGTAAAGCTGTTTCTGTGGGACTCAAGTCCCCGAGCATAACCGTGAACAGAGTATGCAGAGCCATAATCTTCATCCCCAAAGTGTTTTCTCCTTCACTGTAAACCCCAGCTAAATCAAAGGGGTTAATTTTAGATGGGGAAGTTTGGGAAAATTTGATTAATTGCCCGCCGACGGACTCGCACAAAGTACCATATTCATTTTCAGGATCAATGACGATAATTTCGGCGCCAAACATTAATGAACGTAGCGCTTCCAGCTTAACTAGGTATGATTTACCGGCACCGCTTTTGGCAAAGATGACGGAGTTAGCGTTTTCTAGGGAAAACCGATCAAAAATAATTAAGCTGCCGTTATGTTCGTTGATACCGTATAGTATGCCTTCATTAGCGGTTAAATCTGATGAGGTGAAAGGAAAAGTACTCGCTAGTGAGGTGGTGTCCATGTTACGAGTGATGTTCAATTTATCCAGTCCCGTGGGGATGGATGATTGGAAAGCCTCCTCCATTTGTAAGGTTGCATGTTTAGTTAAGATTAACAAGCTACCCAAAGTACCTTCTAAGTTTTTGGTAACCGCATTAAGCTCTTCCCTACTTTCGGCAGAGATGGTGATGTAAAAAGAAAAGCGGAAAAACTTTTCAATGCCTTTGACAATCTGTTCTTGGAGGTCTTTAGCGTCTTCCAAGGCAGCGGTGACTGCGGGGTCAATGACCTTGTTATTTTCCAGATCCACATTGATAGTGGCTTCTAGTTCAGCGATTTTGCGGCGCAGGTCAGCTAGAATACCCTTTGATTTTACTGGGTAATAAAAAAAGGAAATGTTCATGGTGTGGTCATAGTTGACGATTGGTGAAAGCCAGTTGGTGCCAACAAACCGGGGATATCCAGTGGCAAACAAGGTACGATAAAAATAATTACCGATTTGGATGTGGTCAAAATCAACCTCCAGTGCGGAAGGAGCGATCACATCTTGGATGCTAAGTGTGCCCTCTTTTAGTTCTTGGGCAGGGTCTTGACCCTTGTTTTTAACTGGTTTCTTTTTTGATTTACCGAGTTTCATATTTTTTTTCAGCTTCCACAAAGGGTGCTGTATAATCACCTGCACCTTGGGAGAGATGTTCTACTTTAGAGATAGTGGGGTTATAGATGGTGTAAAAAAGTTCCACCAAATCCTCCTCTTCTAAAATTGTGGCACCAACCCCCAAGCGCCCAATTTGTGAGATGATGTGATCTATTTTCGGATCCAACTGATCTTTGGCTCTAGCCGCTACGGCTTTACCATTAATTTTGGGGTTGGCTTTAAAAAAACCTTTAGAAGATTGACCTAATAAGGCATCATAATAAGGCACCACTACATAAAAGTTCTTGTCCAAAATATCAGAGCGGGAAGCTAGACGATCAATATACTCACGATAACTAGCAATCCGGTCTTTAAGAAACATATTAGATTGCCGGTTTAAGATCATATCAAGCTTAGTAAGGTATTCGGTGATATCGGTCCGGCGGGTATGGATGAGCACCTGGATGGGAAAGGTGATGGAGTTAAGTAATCCGGCGAAAGTATTGATTAGGGTTTCTTGTTCACCTTCGGACAGGAGGTCAAAGTTGACTGGGGAGGGTTGGATAATGGAGCAAGCACCTTGTTTCAGGATTACGTATCGATCTACGATGTCCACGATATCTAAATGGTCTTGGGTTGAGGGCAGCTGACTCATAACTTAAACCTATTGTACTATGATCCGTACCTAATAGGGGAGGTTTGTCTTAGTGTGCGCTAATTTTAACTGGTGCTATTAGTTTTCCGGTAGCTTCTAGCTCAATAATATCAAAGGTCAGCTTTGGTTTTTGGACTTCAAGGCGATACTTACCGTTTGTGACTGGGGAAGTCATGCTAAATTGACCGGCCTTGTTGGTGCGGGAAGCCCATTTAGGGACATTAGCATTATCTCTGATTAGAATAATGGCATCACTAACCAACTCACCTTTAGCGTTGTAAACCACCCCATTAATCACGTTAGGCTTGTTTGTTAACGGTGGTATCTCTTGCGGGTGTATGGTGGTTGTATTTTTCGCTGGGGGTGTGGCGAGTTGTTCTTTTTCGGTAAGAAGTTGTTTTTCTAGGTCAGCTTGTCTTTGCTCAATAAGGTTTGGTGGGCTTGGTGTTATGGGGGTAGTAGCTTGCGGAGCTGGTTTATTAATTGGTTGATCGGGTGTGGGTGGTTTTGTTAGCAGCTCGGTGGGGGTGTTAGTAATCTGGGCTAAGGTTTTCTTGGTTTGTTGGAGCTGGGTAATGATCTGTTGGTTTTGGGCTTGCAGGGTAGCCATTTGTTGGTTGTTGATCTCGGTGGGCGTGGGAGGGGTAATTGGTGGGGTAGGCACTTTAAGCTCGGCTAGGTTGCTGGTTGCGGGAGGTCTTGCGGGTTTGGTCTGGGTCAGTTTCTTGACCGACACTTGTTTTGGTTGTTTAGTAATGGCTTGGGCGACCTCGGGGAACTTTTGAGGATTAATAATTGGGGTACCCCCGGCTGTGTTGTACTCTTTTAAAGAGTTAATAATTTGTTTCACCTCGGTTAATATTTGTTCGTTGCGTTGGTTAGCAATGTGAGCATCTTCAGGTTTGGCTGGTTTGAGGTTGGGCAGTGTGGTGGTTGGGGGGGTTGGTTTATTGGCTTTGAGTTGTTGTTTTAAAATTACCGGATCAGGCGGTTTAGCTTGAGTGATGGGGTTGCGAAAGATAGTGCCTTGTCGGGTGGTCTGGATTGGTATGGCGGTGGTGGCGTAATTTATTTTACTGGCTAAGGTTTGAGGTTCCGCTTCCACCTTTTTATAGGCGATACTGGTTAGGGTGGTGGCGGGTGGTATGGGGTGGGTGGTGGTTGGGGTACCGGTTTCGCTGATAATCAGAGAATTAATTTGGTGTAACATTTTTTCTTCCGAGAGATCAGCAATGGTTTGCGGCAGACCTGTTTTTTTAGTGCTAAGGTAGGTTAGCAACCTAGTATCGGCTTCTTTAGTTTCGTTTTTCTTTTGTTGCTGGTGGGTTTTTAGATCCAGATAATAAAAATCAGGGAGGTGCCCTTGTTTGGTCCATAGGCGGCGTTGGGGTTTGTAGATCGCGCGAAAATAATTAATAAACCAGATATCCAGACTGCGATCGTCAATAGGATAGAAAGCAAAAAAGACACCCGCTGCGCCAAGGAATACGGCTAAAGGTAACCGGATAATACTAGCTAGCGGTGCGGTAAAGGTGATATAAGCTAGTCCCATACCAACGGCGACATAGGCAAACTGCCGTAAGGTCAGGTTACCAATCAGCTTGAACTCAACATCCATAATGTTTTGGGGTATGGGGTGGTTGATCATGAGTTAATTATATACGAACAGATACTGTTAACTAAAGTTGTTGGCGTTGTATTTGATGATAGTTAAGCTTGTATAGCTTGGGTATGTTCACCTCTTAATTATTACCTACGGGCAGAACACTTGTTAGCTGTGGGCATCTCAACCAGCCTTATTTACGTGAGTATTATGACTTAGACCTCGGTCTTAATGTGGCAGATGTTGGTAACTCTACGCCTCCGGCGGATCTTCCTGTTCTTCGCGCTTCTGCCTCTTTTTCTTTTTGCTCCTGCTCTCTAGCTGCTTGGCTCCCTTTTGGTAGTGCCACGCCTCCTTGGGTTGTAGTTTCGGTGGTTTCTGGCTGACTGGCAGGTGCGGTTGGAGCTGGTGTAGTTGGTTGTGCTGGTGGGGTTGGCGCCACTTCTTCAGCCTCAACAGAGGGTGGTACATAAAGACCGGAAGTGGTTTGTCTTGCCGGTCCTCCTGGACCGCCGGTAGCTGGTCCAGCGACCCGAACTGGTCTGCTACTAGTTCTTCTCGCTGGTGTTGGCTGTGGGGAAGCTGGTGCTGCTGCGACACCCGTTGTTCGGGGGCTAGTCGTAAAAAATCGCTCCCGTAGGTTAACATCTGACCCCCCCCTCTTAAACTTACGATCTGCTCTTAACCCCGCTTCTTCTTCTAAAGTTTTCCTAGCTTTTTCTCGAGCATCATCTATGTCTCTAACTGTTATCGCTTGATCCCCCAACGCTTCTTCCCTAGCCCTTAAAATTTCTGCCACTTCTTGGGCATATAGATGCTGAGCGATTTCTCTTTCTATATTTGCGGTAGTAACATTTTCATCCCTAGCCTCTAAAGAGGCTATTGCCTTTGCCCGGTTTGCTTGAACAGTTCTTTCCCACAGTTTATCAGCGTCATCTTTTCTTGATTTATACTGCCCCCGCACCTGCTCTAGAGTACCTTTTCCTGCCTTAAGTTTGTCTTTTTCTCTTTTTTCCCTCGCTTGTACTTGATCCTTGGCTTTGAGCATTAGGTTGGGTCTTATGGTTCCTAGTGCAGATTGTACCCCAGTGGGTAGCCGACGGACGATTGGCGCTGTAACCCCATAATGACCCCCATCAGTTAGACGCGAGTCTCGAACTTCTCTCACCACATTTACTGCAGACCTAGCTCCAGAGGCGGCTGAAGTGGCTCCGGAGTACACGCGAGATAAATTATCTTTCGCGCCCCCGATGATGTTGCTGGCCATACCAGAAAGAAAAGAGCCACCTACAAATTCAGCACCCAGGTTTTCCATAATCATTTTGGGTGTTTTGGCGATAAAGCTAAACAACCCCAAAGTGAAGATGAACAATATGGCGGGAAGAGCATTGATGAAAGCAAAAGAGGCGACCAGATCAATTAAACCATCACCACTACCCCAAACACCAATTTGCAGATTTAACAAGAAAATAAAAGACAGCACCATTAGTAGTTGTATGGCGGGAAAGACGATTGAACAAGACAACACATAACGTAGCCAGTCAAATTTGAGGTGGCTTTTGCCGGGCAAGGCGCTAAGAATAAGAATGAGTGGGGCAAAAATGACGGACATATACAGACCTACCAAAGCTTTGAGCATGGCAAAGAGGAGCTTGAATAAATAATAGGCGCCAGCGATTAAGAGGATAAGACCCATAAGTAAGGCAAAAATAACTACCAAGCCCCCTGAAAGAACAGCGTTTAGAGCAAAGACAGCAAATAAAGTGGTGACTCTGGCGATTAACTCTGGCCAATCAGTGCCCATAACCAGCATCGTTTGCTGACCAGTATTGCGAAACAGATTTATGGTTAAATCGGATATGGCCCAACCGATATCCCACACAAAAGAAGCGATAAATAAACTAAATATGGCAAACATCAGCGCAGAAAATATTTTTGGCAGGGCAGAATAGATGGTGACTTTAAAGCCACCGTTAATGAAAGAAAAACCGCTAAACATAATGGCAAAACCAGTGGCAATCAGGATTAGTAAGGAAAGACCCAGGGCGATGTTAAGTGAGGTTTTCCAGAAATCAC
>CAZQFB010000006.1:0-58370 GCA_964592525.1 uncultured Candidatus Saccharibacteria bacterium
AGGATTAGTAAGGAAAGACCCAGGGCGATGTTAAGTGAGGTTTTCCAGAAATCACCAATTATGCCATATAAGGTAGAGCCGTGAGGATGGAGCATGGCGTAGGTTGGTTGCGGAGCGAGTAGGTTATTAGCCAGAGTGCCTTTAACAAGGGCGTAGGTATCAAAAGAATTTGGCACGGTACCCATAAAAGCGGCATTGTAAAAAGCCATTTGTCCGATTAAACCTTGTGAGGTGGCAGAGGAGTCAAAGAACTCTTGTAGTTCGGCTTCACTATCAATAGGATCAATATCAGAAATTCTTTGAAAGATATCATCACCTACTAATTGGTGGATTGTCCACAGAACCATGGAAGAGGCTAAATCGGAAACTAGTTTAACGGCTCCCTCAAGTAAACAATCTAAACCAAAAAACCCATTCATGACACAACCGGTAAGGACTTGTGTCATATCCCATGCTACTCCAACAACCTCTGCAGCTGTTTCTACACCTGCTTCAATTGTTCCAAGTGTGTCGTCGATGGTATCTGTAACAACTTCAGGATACTGTATATCTTGGTAAGGATAATCTGGGGCTATTTGGGTTAACAATTGGTCTTGAGTACTAGTAGATGAAGTACAACTTGCTGCACTAGTTGGTAGTGGGGTGAAGTTGGTGTCTTGGGCTAATACGGGTACCGCTAAAGAGGATGCCAGAAGCGGCATAACCAGGGAAAGTTTTAAGCAGGTTACTAATTTTTTATTGGGCATGATTGCAAGGCTGATAAACTCCGTGCTACTCTACTAATAGTAAGGTTTTAGAAAAATAAATGCAACAGTACCCGCCCATAAATGACAACCAAAACTGACGGTGTCCCAGAAGAGTTTCTATACCAAGACCCGGAGACGGGTGAGGTTTTAATTGACCATGATAGGCTTAATGCTTATGTGGAAGAAACACGTCGGCAAGAGAGACGGCAAGCGCTAAAGAGCGGTATTACCCGAGCCGTAAGATCTCCTAGCAACCGAAGGACAGCGACCTATTTTTGGCGTAATCGTCGACGCGTAGGACGGGCTAGCAGGTTATATGCTGGGGCTGCCAGGAAAGCGGTGGTGAAAAAGATTGCTGCCAAGGGAGCAGTTAAAGTTGGTGCTAAATTATTAGCTACGGGGTTGACTTCCGGCTGGGGCGCGGTGTTGTTTATCCCCGATTTAATCTCTTTAGCGAAGAGCAAACCAGTTAAAAACACCTTATTTTTTATTGTTGGGCTCATGCTCATCCCAGTATTTTTTGTTTTTTTGCTGATTGCTTTTCTGATGGCAGCTTTAAAGCAATATGGTGGTGGTGAGGGTTCTTATAATGAGAGCGTGTTGACGATTTCCAAAACTACTCCCACCAGCTCTATTCCTAACCCAGTTGAGGGAGAACCTAGCGAAGTGGCGTACACCTTAGAAATCACTAACAATTCCTATGAAGAGATGACCTCGGTTTCGGTTACAGACCCGATGATGGGTTCGTCGGAATGTACTTTTGAGGGGGGTGCCCTGCAGCCCGGTGAAACCGGGGTCTGTACTTATACCGTTGCCGTAAATAGTGAAAGTAGCGATTCCTTGCTCACAAATACTGCTATTGTGCGTGGTGTTTACCAAAATAATGAAGAGCTGGTTAGGTTTGCCGTTAGTAACTTGGCAGTGGGTACTCCGACTAACACCAGTAACCCTTGTGGCTATCCGATGGATAATCCTAGGATTACGCAAGGCTGTAACCCTAACCACGCGACGGTTAACATCACGGGTAAAGGTAATGCGGTTGATTTTGGTGGTGCCGAGGGAGTTACGCCTATTCTTGCTACTATTTCTGGTACTGCGCAACGTTGTAGTGATAAAAATATCCAACGCAGTGCTTACGGATCAGCCAGCTATGGTAATTATGTCCTCATCAGTAACGGGGAGTATGAAACACGCTCGGCCCATTTGTATTCTGATAAAGGTCCGGGAGTTCGTTCCGGTGGAGATGTGGCTAATACCTGTGGCGAGCCGTTTGCGGTGGAAAAGGGTGATATTATTGGTTATTTGGGTACAACGGGTAATTCTACTGGACCCCACTTACATTATGAAATTAAAGATCTAGCTAATAATGCCCTTTTGTGTCCTACTAATGGTATATTAGAGGGCACAGCAGCGATTTGTGTGGAAGAACCAACAGAAGCAGCTGTTGAAGGCACACCTTCTCCCGCTGTGGAGGTAGCTAATTAAAAAGATGTTGAAAAAGTTAAACCCCAAAAAAACTGCCTTGTTAGTAGCCGTTTTAATACTGCTGGTGTTGGTGGTTTATTTTTTATTACCCAAACCACCGGTAACGGAAGATACTACTGAAGACGAAAATGCTCTTTCGGGATTGAAACCCTTAGCAGGTGAGCTGACGGAAGAAGCCAAGTATACCAAGCAGGTGGTAGAAAATATTCCCGTGGAAGTTAGCACCAACCTGCCCACAGTCGTTACCGCTTGGGAGGTAAACACCCACCTGTCAATGGTGGCGAAAAAAACGGGTCAGAGATTAGCGGATAGTTTGTTGGTGGCTGGGTTACCCACCCGGCTTGATGCGAACACTTTATCTTGGGCTAATTTGGATTACCAGATTGTTTTTGATCAATCCCAAAGTGTGGTTTGGATATATAACTTACAGCCTGATGATAAGATGGCAGCACCGACTAAAGAGCAGGCTTTGGCTACAGTTAACAACTTTCTCTCTCAAAACAAGTTGCTGGAACCAGACTTAACCATTGCCGCTGATCAAGCTGTGCCGGTTTATGTGGCGCCGGAAATGTTGACCACCTCCCCTCCTCCGGGAACAACACCTAACGCCTATTTTGTACCGGTGGTGAGAGTGCTTGACTACCCCTGTGTTTATGATTTTTATAGTTATCCTAGGTATTTTATTATCAGGGGAGATTTAAAGATCCAGTTAGCCAAGTTTCAATACCTGCCTTTGGAAACTGACAGCGCAGCCAAAGTGAACCTCTTGCCTTATCAAGAGGTCTTAAAAAACCAGTCCAACCTAAAAGACCAGCTGGAACTACTAGTTAATACTACCGCCGAAGTAACTTATCCGTTGGTTATAACCAATGTCAGTGTTGGGTATAGCGAGGATAGTACCGGTCTGATTACCCCGCAGTATATCTTTTTAGGTGAAGCTGCGGCAGCCACAGGTACTAAAGTACCCTTCCGCTTAATCCTGCCGGCGACTTAAATTTTTAGCTGGAGTGTTTTTTTAAAGACCCTTTTCTCTGATTAATTGCTCGTACATCTGGTTCACCTCATCATCGGTGGGTAAATTATCTTCCCGGTAATCTTTTTTATTAGCAAAGACATTAAAGGTGTAGTTATTTAAATTGGTATAGCCTTCTTGCTGGAGCAAAGTCACTGCCCTTTGTTTGGCTGTTTCTAGGTTAGGTGCTTGCGGTGCTTCCACGACCACCGTTTTCGTCGCGGTGTTAATAATAACAAACATTTCTGCCGTGCTGAAATAAGCGGTCGTGGGGTTGATTCTTTCTTGGTAAACAGAACCACTGGCTTCTGTTTGTTCACCGAAGGGTTGTAAGGGTGGCAGGGTAGTGATCGGTTTTTCTTCCTCGGGCAGCAACGGACTTTCTGCCGGATGATACAAAAACCCAAAATAAAGGCTAATAACTGCCATCAGGACTAACAGTAACGTCAAAAATAAGAGCAGTAGTTTTTTATTAATCATGGTTAATCCAAACAGACCTCCTCTAGAAACGCAAAGTTACCGTCACAGTAATTATCCTCACAGCTGCCATAGTAAGTCCGCCAGGCCTCACGAAATTCCCCATAACCCCAAGCAGCACAATTATCCGAAGCATTGACTCGACCCTTAACATGGGCTGCGGCAGCAAAGGCAGCATCCCTCAATTTACAGGGATGCGGGTTATAATCAGGCGACGCACCCAAGAGAGTGTTGAAGTTAGCTCTTTTGGTTGAACCTGGGGTACCTGTATAGGTGGACCAAACGTCATAGCCAGGACCGGGCCAGTTAGGACAGCCATTACTTAGCTCCTTAATGGTACCACCAAAGGAGCTGGGGTTGGTTAAAAATTGGAACGGTCCAGCAGCGCAAAAAGAGTTTCTAACACAATAGGGATCACCCGAGCTAACAGCTTGGCTAACTTGCGTTTCGGTAAAGTTTAGCACATGCGGTCCGCTGGGATGCCACCCCTCATGCAGGAGGATGCCCAGCAGCACGTCAGCAGGAACATTAAAGGCGGAGCCGGCTTGGTTGAGTACTTCTACCAGCCCATCGGGGATGGTATAGCTGCGGTTGGGGTTAAGCTCGCAAACACTGCAATCGGGGTTGGTGGTAACCTCTGAATAGTCAGTTGCTTCCAAATTAGTACCCGATTCTTCTATTGTGGCTGGCTCTTGGAACTCTTCCCCTTCAGTATAAGGGCTAGTGGCACCGGTGCCAGACATTGATTCTACTAAAGGACCGCAATATTCGGGGTTAGCCGCCAAGATATCGGGTGTAGTGGTAGCACGGCAGGCACTGGCCTGAAGGGCAGTGGTGTGACCCAACCCCCACCATTTGGAACCGGCATTGGTTAAGTTTTCATATTCCCAGTCTTCGCCTTCTCCTTGACCAAAGCGCTCGGTGTTCCATAATTGGTTTAGCAGTTCCATGGGACCGGCGGTAAAGGGGAAATAGAGATAGTTAGCAGCTACTGTCAGGTCAAACACTCTTTCGCCGGTTTCCTCTTCGGTGTAAAGATGCCCTCCGCCTAAAGCAGGATCAGCCGTGGTTAAATCAACCAGATACTCTTCCTCTTGCATAGGTACTTGCCCAATTTCCAAAGTACGCATAAAAACATTAACCTGGTGGGCATCCTCTTCTAAATAACAAAGAGCACTGTCATCGTTTTCAACGGTATCGCAGTTACCACCCACACAGCTTCCGGGATTAAAAAAAGCGGTTGTGGTTGGACTAGTAACAACAGCAGAACCAGGTGCAAGGACAGGCTCGTTATCCGGTGGGTTAGCGCTTTGGGCTAGGGTAACCGATTGGGAGAGCACCTGCGCTGAAGCAAAGTAGTTATTTTTTTGGGTGATCAGGTTTTCTTGTCCGGCCTGTCTTTGTCTGTAGATTTGTTGTTGCTGCAGGGCATAGTTTTCACTTTGTTGGTAGTATGGTGGTCGCAACCAACGCCAAATACGGTTAGCTGCTTGCATTGGTCCCCAAGTGGGTAGCGCTATATTAGCCCTGTTAAGTAAACAAGCACCTACTTGGGTGGGGTCTTCTTCCATTGGCAGTTGCGCCTCAATAACAACCTCCCCCTGACTTTTTTCGTTGTACCACTGTTTGATTTCTTCACAGTACACTTCCCAGTTTTCGGGGACAAACTCATCGGGTGTTTTTAAGCGCGCCCAGATACCGGTATGGGTTTCTCCTGGGGAGGCAACCGAAAATACCTTTTCGTAAATTTCCGCACAGGGCATTTCCAGGGTAATTGGTTCACCAGTTGAGGTGTGGCCTAACCACTGACCCAGATCTCCTCGACCAGTGGGGATATCAATCTCCTCCCCGTCAATTAGGTCTAACGGATCATAATTAACCAGGGGATTGGGTGTGCTGGTTTGGCTGCCATCGGGGCTGCTAATTAAGGTATCGGGTAAACGGTCACCCTCTAAATCTGTCTGGCTTTTACATCCTCTAGGAGATTCTGTGTTTTCTGGTAGGTGGACCCGCCCACATCTTGTGTCAGTATATTCTCCCACATCACCTGGAATAGTGGCTGCTTGGACGCTGGTGTTTGGTAACACCATAGGGCAAAAAAGACTACCACTGGCAATAATTATTAAGAGGAGCAGGTGTTTTTGCATAGTTTTAGTGTTAACAGGTTTTGTGGTTATTTACCATGTAACCCCTTCTCTCGCTGTCATTGGGGTGGTGTTATTACTGCCACCGGTATCTTTAAATAAGTCTATGCCGAGGCTAACTCCCAGTAAGTTGACAATAGCTGCCGCTAAAATAACGATAACCAGACCGATAATGGCATAAGTGGCGGTTTGTTTACCCCGGGCGATTTTCGTGGCATCACCCTTGGCGGTAATCATAAAAAAAGAGGCTAACATGAGCATGATAACTGCGGCGGTACCCGGCAGCAACAACAGAAATATCCCCGAAGCCCGTTTGAAAATACAAATAACATCACCAAAATCAACAGCAGTGGGGTCTGTTAAGTCAAGCGTGGTGGGGCATTGTTCTACATCTCCCTGAGCACAAACCATACCAACCCCAGCATTAAACCAGAGCCAAACACCACCTACTATTAAAATCACGAGCAGTGTTATTTTTCTCATTAGCTAGAATCCCATGGCATTAACGACCATGGCTCCGGAAAACACGACACCTAAAACGAAAAACAATACCACCACACCCGCTGCCAACCTTTCCGGATCAAGAAGTTGTTCTAATTTCATTATTTACCTCCTTTCTGTTTAACCGAGCAAACGCAAATCCACTCCTAAAAAGAACTCAATTGTTTTGACAATGGTCAGAGCTAGAACGGTTAACACCAAACCAATAATGGAGTAGGTAATGGCATTTTTGGCAGTTTTGATTCTACCAATGTTCCCTTTTGCCCCTTCCTTGGCGATGCTCCCCAAGTCCCCACCAGACATGATAAGCTGAATACCAGCGTAAATTAGAAAGATGAGGGACATCAGGACATTGATCAGGATAAACAGATTGATTATCCAAATCACAATACCCCCATCAGCCAATACTGCCGTATCAAACTCCGGTATCAACTCACTGTCTAATTTTTTTGGTATACCAATATCACCCATAACTTAATTAATCCACAAAAGGATGCGTTCTCCCACTAGGGTCATGGGGTACGCTCCCACCGGACCCACCTTGATTAATTGGACTACTACCGCTACCACCACCAATATCCTCTAAGGGGCTTGGTGCACCCGCCGAGAAGAAATTAAACACCATCGTACTGACCGCCCAAGCGACAATAACCACCACCAAACCAATTACGGCGTTGGTGATTTTTCTTTGCGCACCCCCTGCTTTACCACTGTCACCTCCTGCCATGATGTAATCCAACCCACCCCAAACTAAATAGACAAAAGACACGAGCACCGCGAGCAGGAAGAGGATGTTCACAAACCAAATGATACAGCTAGGAACGTCTGTGCAAACAGCGTCTTTATTGATAATCAATGCCTCATCACAACCGGACAGATCGTTCCAATTACAGACCGCTTGAGCAACACTGGGAGTTATGAACAAAGAACCAAGCAGAACTCCCAGTAACACAACCAATATACTAATTATCCTTTTCATTTATTCAGTATGACCTTAATCTTTCCTTTCTACTCTAAATAATTAGCGTAAAGTGTATTGAGTACCAATGCTGCCAATGTCGTTTAACGGGCTCTCATTTTGAGCGAAGAAGTTGAACACAAACGTACTGACCGCCCAAGCGACAATGACTACCACCAAACCAATCACGGCATTAGTCAGTTTGAGTCTGGCTGCACCTGCTTTTGCAGTGTCACCCCCTGCCATAATGTAATCCAACCCACCCCAAACTAGAAAGACAAAGGAAAAGAGCACCGCGATTAGGAAGAGGATGTTCACAAACCAAATGATGCAGCTTTGAGTGTCATGACAAACCGCATTTTTATTGATGATCAGGTTCTTAGAACACCCACTCATATTAGAGAAGGAGCATTGTGCTGCTACATTAACTTGGTTGAATAACCCACTGACCAGAAATAGCGTTAAGAAAACAAGCATTCCTGTAATGATTTTTTTCATTTTTTGGTCACCTCCTTTCTAGTTACACTGTTGGTATGCCAATTAAAGTGTTACCAATTAATCTCAAGATGGATGCGGACAGAATAATAAACGCCAAACCGATCAGGGCTTGGGTGATAATTTCTTTCCCCCGACTTATTTTATCAGGTTGGCCTTGGGAGAAAAGGACATAATATCCCCCTGTGGCCACAAGCAATACCGCAAAGCTAACGGCGATCTTGATGGCTGCTTCCAGAGCCCAAGTAGCTAGAGCGGTGGTACTATCACAAGGAATTTGGATATTGGTACCAGCAATGCCAACAAAGCACTCCCCCGTGCTACCGGCGCCATCTTCTACAATATCACCCTGGGCGTGGCTAATGGCAGCTGGATAGATCATCAATAAAGTCAGAAGGAGAATAATGATAATGGCAGAATATTTAGTCATGATTGCAATGCTAGCGACAGCTCACTAAAATAGGAGGTGCCATGAACTATGCGAAATTAACGCTAATTACTGGGATAATTATAGGAAGCTGGCTCTGGGGTGTCAATCAGCCTAACAGGGAACTAAGCTACCAAGCTAATTGGTTGGTGAGCAACGCCTATGCTGATGAAGCTGATGAGTACTCTAAGCTGCAGGAGGAAAAGGAAGAAAAGCTGGAAGAGAAACAGAAATTAGAAGAAGAAGCAACCGAAACAGCACAAGAGAAAGAAAGCCACCAAGAACAATTGGATTATTATAAAGGTGAGCTGGTCACCACTGAATTATCAATTGATGAAAAGGAACGGTTGCTCTATTCCCTGGAGGAAAGAAGAATTTTACGGGAAGAAGAATACCAACGAAAATTAGTGGAGAAAAACTCTCTAATGCGGGATTTGTACATCAACTCGGCAGTGACTCCCCTGGAGCTGGTTTTTGGTAGTGAGAGCTACTCTTCCTTTGCGCAAGCTTGGTACTACTACAACACTTTGGTTAAAGATGGTAAACGCCAAATTCTTGAGCTTGGTCAAATCCTAGCGGAACTGGATGCGGAGAAAGCGCGGGAAGCTGCCTTGCGTGAGCAGCTGGTGGCGACTGCAGGGGTGCTCTCTACCCAGACCGTTTATTATGATGGTCAGGTCCAGCAAACTACCGAGCGGCTCTCTAGCTTGAATGAAGATATTACTGTTTTGGAAGATGAGATTGCGCAAATAACCGCCAAACAATCAGAAATTATCGCTGCTAAACAAGCCTCTTTAAATTTACCGCAAAGTTTGGGAGCCGGGCCTTTGTACTGCACAGATGATCGGGAATTGGCTCCTGGCTTTTCTCCCGCTTACGCTTTTTTTACTGCCGGCATTCCCCATCGGGTGGGAATGAGCCAATATGGGGCTTTGGGTAGAGCTGAAGCGGGACAAAACGCAGCGGAGATTCTGGACGCTTATTATGCCGATTTTGAGCTGGAACAAGATTACAACACGGACATCAAGATCAAAGTGGAAGGGCACGGCGAATACTCCCTTGAAGATTATGTGAAAAGGATTTATGAGATGCCGGCTTCTTGGCCTTTGGAAGCGCTCAAGGCGCAAGCGGTAGCAGCCCGTTCTTACGCCCTGGCGTACACTAACAATGGTGAGGGGTCTATTTGTGATTCCCAGAGCTGTCAGGTGTTTAAAGAAGAAGAGAAAGGTGGGGCTTGGAATGAGGCGGTGGAAGCTACGGCTGGGTGGGTGATGACTCAAGGTGGTAGCCCTATAAAGTCTTGGTATTCTTCGACAGCGGGTGGGTTTACCTACCAAAGCAATGATGTTTGGGGAGGTAGTCGGCGGCCTTGGACTAAAAGAGTGCAAGATGGTTCCAGCTCATATGGGAGCTTTTCGGACCTGCGGGATAAAGCTTACGACCGGGATTCTCCTTGTCTTTACGCAGCCCAGGGTTGGCGTAGTGACTATGGTAAATCAGCTTGGCTTAAAGGAGAAGAAGTGGCAGATATTGCTAACGTGATCAGGCTGGCAAGGTTTACGGATGTGGATAAGAATCATTTGTACCAAGTTGATAAAGATAACCCCGAAGGAGTGGAAACCTACAGTTATGAGAAAGTGCGGGAGGAGTTAGCTGACAGAGGGGTCACCCCGTTTAACGGTATAAACTCAATTGAAGTAGTGGGTGTTGATTGGGATTATGGCAGTACAACTAGTCTGCGCATTAATGGGGAGTCTTTTGACGGAGCGGAGTTTAAGAACTGGTTTAATCTTAGAGCACCAGCTAATATCCAAATCGTGGGTCCGTTATATAACGTGGAAAGAAAGTAGCACGAGTGGTTATATGAATCAAAAAGAAGCCAAAATTTATTATTTTGATCTGAACCCCGAGGAAGAAATTTTGTTATTTGTGCGCCAACACCCAGTGACTAATTTACGGTGGCTGTTGACGGTTTGTTTAATGTGGTTTTCCCCACTAATTTTCCCCGTAGTTTTACGAACATCTACGCCTAATCCTGTATTGCTAAGCTTTAGTGCTTTGTTGCTAGCTGTTTGGTATTTATTGACGCTGGGGTACGCTGTGGAAAGATTGTTGGTCTGGTACTTTAATGTGTATCTACTGACTAATAAGCGCTTGATTGATATTGATGTTCATGGCTTTCTCCATAAACATGTTGCCGAAGCTAGGCTAGCTAATATTGAAGATGTCACCTATTCTTCTTCGGGTTTGGCGGCGACCTTGTTTGATTATGGTGATGTTTATATTCAAACGGCGGGAGCCGAGGCGAAGTTTGATTTTAAGGCGGTGCGTAACCCACTCAAAACCCACGATCTGATTACCGATCAACTGGAGAAAGTAAAAACGCATGGCTTTCATTAATAACCTAGTGTTAGTTAGCAGTTGGGGCTTGTTTGTCCTCTTGAGTTTGCTTCTAGCTGTGTATGCTTTATTAATTATGCGGCAAACCTTTAAACTAACGGCTATTATTAGAACTTCTAGCACCCCGCTGGTTAAAATATTAGTAGTTTGTTATTTTATATTTAGCTTAGGGGTTGTAGTTGTAGGGGTGCTAAGTTTACTTAAGATAACCCATGTCATCTGAAATAATACCTTTTACCATTGAAAGGCTAACCGGGACAGTGGGTGACCCGGAAAAACTGTGGTCAGCTATTTATAGCTATGACCCGCCTGATCAGGGACTTAAAGATACCCGTGGTAGTTTGCATTTGGTCATTGATATCTCCTCCTCCAAACCAATGGATTTAAGCTTAGCGGGTAAGCTGGTTTATGATTCGGTGACGGAAACTTATTACGCTGACGCACCGGGTTCGCCAATGCGGATTTTGGAGAAAGCGATTAAAAACGGTCGAGATCGTTTGGTTGATTTAGCTTATGGTCCGCAAATTAAACCAGGCACCCCAGATATTGATTTGAATATTGTGGCAGTTGTGGTGTGGGGCTCGGTGATGTATTTGGCGCGGATGGGTGAGGTGACAAGTGTGTTATTAAGGAGTGGGGCGATTGAAGCGATCACCGGTGGTTATGAAGGTGCGGTGACCGTAGCTTCGGGTGTGATCAGAGCTGGTGACATATTTATTATTGGCTCAAAGTCTTTTACTACGGCTATTAAAAAAGAGCAGCTGCTTGATTACCTGCCTTCGTTAAAGGAAGCGATGAGTAG
This sequence comes from uncultured Candidatus Saccharibacteria bacterium, assembly GCA_964592525.1. Classification (GTDB taxonomy): domain Bacteria; phylum Patescibacteriota; class WWE3; order CAZQFB01; family CAZQFB01; genus CAZQFB01. The sequence goes on from CAZQFB010000006.1 coordinate 11,448, forward strand.
CTTTAAAGAGCAAAACCCCAATTTACAAAATGCCTACCCCCGTAATTTTTCAGTGGTGCTGGTTAGCTTTGGTGGTCAGTCTGGTGATGCGCCTGTAGCGAGTGACTCCCCAGAAACGCTGGTGGAAATACCCACCACTGCCCCCCCTCTTCCCGAAGCACCGGCTGTTACTTTACCGGAAGTGATTGGGAAAAAGCAGAAACCTTCTTGGGACAAGCTGTCTGGTTTAACGGCTAAACTGAAGCCGAAACCGTCACCGATTTACATCCGTCAAGAGCAGTCCGCTGAAATGCCTCTAACCGGGAAAAAATCATCTAAGTGGTTTTTAGTGGGGATGTCCTTGTTGGTGTTGTTATTTGCTGGGTCAGTGGTTTACACCATTCATAAAAAAAGGAGTAAGGCACACAGTGCTCAAGTAGTCCAGTTAGTCACCGAGGCCCAAGGTGAGGTGGCGAAAGCCCGGGATTTAATAGATTTAAATAACTCTCGGGCGCGGGAATATCTCCGTTCGGCTGAAGAGATGTTAGCGGAAGCTACGACTATGGCTGGTGAAGCGACGGGTGATATTAATTCTTTGCAGGAGGACATTAAGGTGGTGCTGGATGAGGTTAACAAGGTGGTTAGGGTGGTTACCCCGACCGTCTTTTATGATCTCCAAGTGCAAAGTAAAGATATCCAGCCCACTACGCTCACCGGCGGTTCCAACTCGTTGTATGTGGGTGTGTCGGAGGGTTTGATTTACCGCCTGCGCTTTACGGAGGAAGATGTACCACAAGTGGAGAAGTTTTCAGGGGAGTCGCTGCAGAACATTTACGCACTTTTACCCGGTTCTGGCAGGTTGTTTGCGTTGACTGGTAGTGGGGTGGTTCTGGTCACTTTGGCGGATGGTGCTCAAAGTGAGGTTAGTGTAACCCTGCCGGTTGGTTGGGAACAGGTCCGGGCAGCTGATGTGTATATTGATGCGCTCTATTTTTTAATTCCTGCGGAAAACCAAATTTACCGTAGTTATATTACCGGTGATGAGTTTGACGAACCAACTGCTTGGGTGGGTACGGGGGCTGGTTTGGCGGATGCAGTTAGTTTAACCATTGACGGCGATATTTATGTGGTGAAAAGTGAGGTGGGCGAGGTGTTAAAAATGACGCAAGGCAGTGTTCAGGAGTGGAAAATCCGCGAACTGGACCAACCCCTCAAGACCCCCAGTGATATTTTTACCACCACCGACTCTAACTTTTTGTATGTAGCCGATCCTGGTAACAGACGGCTGGTGATGATCGCTAAAGAAGGGGGGTTGTATAACCGTCAGTTTGTCTATGTGGGGGAAGAGGCTAATGTGTGGACCAGAATGCAGGATATTTGGGTGGAAGAAGCAGAATCCACCATCTATCTGTTGGATAACTCCAAGATTTACGAAATTTCTTATTAACCCCAACCGTTACCGACCAAATAGCTAAAATAATAATTAGAGGATTGACGTTAGTTTGGGTTTAACCAAACATTACGGTGCTTACTACTAATCAGAACTGGGTGGAGATGCCCGGGTATGATCCGGGGTCTTGTAGCCCAAATAGCCAAGAAAGTGTTACAGGTTTGGTTGGTTTTGTTTGCCACCCTGTCTAAACCAACAAAATACTAGGGCGGTTTGGTGGTTTGGTGTCGATCCTTTTTGCCACCTGATCAATCAAGGACCCAATCCCGGCTTTATTATGCCCGGTTTATCTCACCGGAAGAAGAATAAACCGAACACCTTACCTTACGCGAAAGCGTAGGAAGGAGCAAAAGAGGGAGCTAGCAAGCTAGCTATGGCTTCTTTTGCTTTGTTGAATAAGTTTGCACTTATTTGTTTGTACTGATTATAAGAGGAGTACGCCTCTACCTGCTTTCTTGGAGATGTTCCACAATCGATACAATACATCCCCTAAGGTGGGGGAGTATATCACTCTGGGTGGCGAAATTCAATTTCCAGCTCCCTCTCTAGCGCTTTCTTTTTAAGATCCTCTCGTTTATCTTTTTTACCCTTGCCTTTGACAATGGCGATTTCCACCTTAATCTTTTTATGGGAGGTGTATATTTTGGCGGGTACGGCGGTTATACCTTTTTGTTTGATTGAAGCTGCTAAGTGTTGGATTTCTTGGTGGTGCAGTAATAAACGGCGTGGTCTTTGGGGATCATAATTTTCGGTTCGGGCTGGGGCGTAGGGATGGATATGAAACCCGACCAGCAGCGCCTCCTGATTGGCGACAGCAACATGACTACCCCGAAAGGAAACCTGCCCTAAACGAATAGCTTTAACCTCTGCCCCTGTAAGTACCAGACCAGCCTCCATTTTGTCCAAAACCGTGTAAGCTGACGATAAGTATTTGTTAGTTAGTAATAACGCCATGTTACTATTTTAACAAAAACGATAATACTAACTACAGGGTTGTTAGTCGTTAAACTACGGGTCATTATGTTATAAATGGTTGTAATATGGGCATTAGTAGCGTTGTGGATAAGTTGTGGCTATCTCTGGTAGAGCTGTTATTTCCCTTAAAATGTGTGGGTTGTGGTCATTATGGGGAGATGTTGTGTAGTAATTGTCAAAAGCAAGTGGTGCCTCTGCTCACGCAAACTTGCATAGGTTGCACTCGGGTGGTGGCAGCAGGGTATACTTCTGTTAGTTGCCAGCGTAGCTATCGGGCGGACAGACTGGTTTGTTTATATCCTTATCGGGGTTGGCTGCGCACTTTGTTATTACAGTTTAAGTACCGAGATGGCACAGCGGTGAAGTCGGTTTTAGCAAAGTTGCTGGTCGACGCGAGTGAGCAATTGTCTTTATACTTACCCTCCGGTGCTTTGTTGCTCCCTATTCCTTTACATTCTGCTCGTTTAAAGCAAAGGGGTTTTAATCAGGCAGCGGTTATCGCGACTGAATTGGGAGCTATTTTTGGTTGTAAGGTTAGGGAGGACTTGTTACGGCGGGTGCGCCCAACCTCCCCGCAACGGAAGCTCAACCACCGTGCGGATAAGGTGGCTAATGTTAAAGGTGCCTTTGCTTATACGGGTCAGCAAACCGAATTGCTGGGGCGGTTATGTGTGGTGGTGGATGATATTTATACCAGTGGCGCTACGGTTAAAGAAGCGGTTAAGGTACTAAAGCAGGCTGGTGCTGAACAAGTGTGGGTGCTTTGTTTAGCTCGGGGTAGATTCCGCTAAGATCTCAACTCCCAAGCCAGTTAATTTATCGGTGAAATGTTCATAGCCTCGATAAATCTGGTTAATATTAGTGATGGTGCTAATACCTTCTGCGACTAAGGCTGCGATTACATAGGAGAACCCAGCGCGGAGGTTGGGGACGCGAATGGTGTCACCGTGCAGTGGTGTGGGACCGATGATAATAGCGCTATGTAGATGATTGGCTTGACCAAAGCGACAATCAAGATCGCCCCCCAAGCATTCCGTAAACAGTTGGATATTGGCTCCCATGCGATTGAGGGCTGAAATGTAACCAAAACGGTTTTCGTAAACCGTTTCGTGGATAACGGAAGCGCCTTGGGCTTGGGTGAGCAGTACCGTGAAAGGTTGTTGCCAATCGGTCATAAAACCCGGATGCACATCGGTTTCAATGGCAATGGCGTGTAAAGCCGGACCTCGGGTAAACAAAATACCATCTTGGTGGACTTCAAACATACCACCCGCTCGGCGGAAGATGTTTAGAAAAGTGAGCATGTCTTTTTGCTGGGCGTCCCGCACAAAGATCTCACCTTTGGTTGCCGCGGCAGCTACTGCCCAGGATGCTGCTTCAATACGGTCGGTAATTACCCGGTGGTTAAACCCAATTAATTTTTCCACACCCGTAATTGTGTAACGGCGGTTGGTATCCACCGAGATAATGGCGCCCATTTGCTGGAGCACTGCCACTAAATCAATGACTTCGGGTTCAATAGCGGCGTTGTTTAATTCTGTTTTACCTTCAGCTAGGACTGCCGAGAGGATTACTTGTTCGGTAGCGCCCACACTGGGGTAAGGCAGGGTGAATTTGACTCCTTTTAAGCCCTTGGTTTCTATAAGTAGTCCTTGTCTGGTGTTGTTTGTTTGCGCGCCTAGAGCTTCTAAAGCTTGAGTGTGGAAGTCAACTGGACGGGGACCGATTTGGCAGCCACCTAGTCGCGGTAAGACGGCTTTGCCCAGTCGGTGCAAGAGCGGTCCGGCAAAGAGGATAGGTATGCGGCTTTTACCAGCTAGGTGTGACAGCACCTCTGCCCGCACATTGGTGATCTGCTGGTTAGTAATAATCAGCTGACCATCTTTTTGTTCAATGATACTACCCAGCTCGCGCAGCATCTGGCTGACTAAGGTAACGTCTTCAATATCAGGAATATTATTAATGGTACAAGGCTGGTTGGTTAGAAGGGTAGCGACCATTATTTTGGAGACGGCGTTTTTGGCTCCCCGTACTACCACCTCACCTTTGAGGGGTTTGCCACCCCGCAGGGTAATGTGATCAATAGTGGTGTTTACTGGCATATGTTTACTGCTTGAATAGCTGACTACCTAGTTTGGTCCAGTATACCACTTACCTAATTTGCTAAACTGGTTTTAGCAATGCGGAAAACAATTTGGCTCCATATAGGTTTGTTATTTTTGGTCTGGCTACTTTTTGTGTGGGTGGGGGTAGCTTATTTGGATAATGATTTTGGTTGGCATTTGCAAACAGGCGAATTAATTAGGGCAGAAGGTTTGCCGACAACGGATCCTTTTTCTTTCACGATGCCAAGCTACTCTTTTGTGGCCCATTCTTGGCTGCAAGATGTGCTGATAGCTAGTTTGTACCCCAAGTTTGGTTTATTAGGATTGTCCCTGTTTTACAGCACTATAGCCATTTTGTCGTTAGTCCTGGCTATCCCTCGGGGGATTAACAATAAGTGGTTTCCGGTGGTGCTGTTATTTACCTTTCCTCTTTTGTTGATGCGTTTTGCGGTGCGGGTACAAGTTTTTTCCTGGTTTTTTACGGCCTGTATTTTACGGATTTTGTGGTCTGACCAAACATGGCAGCAACGGAAGAAATGGCTCCCACTGGTTATGTGGTTATGGGCGATGGTGCATGGTAGTTTTTTGCTAGGTTTGATGTTGCTTGGGTGTTTTATGGGTTTGCGGTTTTGGCAGCAGAGGAAACTAACTCGCGCCGAGATGGTGCTAGTTATTCTCTCTATCTTGGTTACACTGCTGACACCGTACTTTCTTAAGCTGTGGGCAGTATCGTGGTCCATTTTAACTACTTCGCAAGGTAAAGAAGTGATCAACGAGTGGCGCCCGATTTTTTCCGGTTTAACCGAACTGGGGTTTGCGATGGCGGTTGGTTTAACGTCGGTGTTACTGGTTAAACAGCAACACCGTTTTAGCAGGTGGCAGCAGATTCTTTATCTGGGGGTAGTGCTGGCAGCGCTGTTTTCTACTCGTCATGGTGCTATCTTAGCGGTGGTTACTGGTCCGATGTTAGTTTGGGGGCTGGATACTTTTGTGCAGGATCAGATCACCACTGCCGGGCGAAGAAAGAACGCCCAACAGGTGTTTAAGGTTTTGGGTTTGATCTCAATGGTGTTGGTGGCTTTAGGGCTTTACTTACCTTTTAGACAGCGTTTGACTACCGAGCAGGCATATCCCCAACACGCGGTTGCGTGGTTAAAAGCCAACCCTTTTGAAGGTAACTTGTTTTCTTTATATGGTTGGGGTGGTTACTTGATTTGGCAATATCCGGAAAAGAAAACGTTTATTGATGGGCGCATGGATGTTTGGCAGCGCCAGCAAGCCCCTCCCCTTGAGAGTTTGAGTGCGTTGGAGGAGTATCTTAAGGTTACCACTGAAGGTGAGTACCAAGAAATATTTGCTAAATATGGGGTGCGTACAGTGTTATTGCCAAGTGAGTTTAATCTTTCACCAAAACATAAATTACCCTTTAATCTCTCATTTCTGCGTAATGAGTTAGCAGTTAGTTTTATTGATGTTTTGCAAACGGATGGTTGGCAGGTTGTGTATCAAGATGACACGGCGGTAATTTTGCGCGAGCCTAATTAACTGGCGGAGGAGATGGGATTCGAACCCATGCGAGACTTGCGCCTCAACGGTTTAGCAAACCGTCGCCTTAGACCACTCGGCCACTCCTCCAGGCATATTAAGTTGTTATCTCCGCACTCCGCTCGCTAAACGCTCACTACGGCGGACTAATTTGACTAAGCTTCTCTTTCGTTTCACTCAAGATCAGCAAGTCTGCATTGAGCACTCGGCCACTCCTCCCGGGTAAAAAAGCTCAACTAACTTAATATTAATTTGCAGTTCTAGTTTAACTTAAAGTACTGCTTATTCCCAGAAAGTGGGGCTATTATAACAAAGCGTAAAAGAGTTCGTTGTGCTGGGTATCTATCCGTTATACAATTTTTATAACCATTTATTCTATAAGGAGACTAATTATGAATGAAGATGATTTAGTGTTAATGGATTTAGAAGATAGCGAGCTGGCAGAAGAACCCTTAGAAAGCTTGGAAGAAGTAATAGAACTAGAGGAAACAGCAGCGGATATCATTGAAGATGACGAAAGTAATCCTGAAGCTGCTTTGGTTGAAGCTGGAATACAAGCAGCCGAAGAATCATACGCGGATGTTTTGGAGGAAGAAGATTTAGACGAAGAAACTCTTGAATAGATTAAAAGAAAAAGACTATGCCAGAATTTAGTCAGTCATTAGCGGATATACCCACTCTGCGGTGGAAATCTGCCACCCATGCTTACCGTAAAAGGTCTATGTATGAATTACGGGAAGCAGTGTTTAGGATAGGGTTGATTGTTTTACTCGCGATATTCTTCCGCCAGTTTCTGTTTGCTGCGGTCGTGATTGCTTTTTCCTTTGTGGTGTTTATGCTAAACAACCACGAGCCGGAAGAGGAAGAGCACGTGATTGATCATAATGGCATTACTACCGGTGGCAAAACTTATGTTTGGGAAGAGCTGGATTACTATTATTTTTCCAGCACCTACGGACAGGAAATGATTAATGTTATGACGATGGAATTTAATCCTAAAAAAATATCTATGTTGCGAGGAACCCTGGACAAAGAAAAATTGCAGCGAGTGTTAGAAGAATTTATTCCGCTTAAGCAAGAACCCGAAGCTGCTATTACGGAAAGGGTGATCCAAGCTATTGCTAAGTGGTTATCTTTAAATTAAGCTTGTTTGCACCTCTGCTTACCCCATGTTATACAAAAGCGATAATATTGTGTTATGTTGCGCCCGTAGCTCAGTGGATAGAGCGCGTCCCTGCGGAGGACGAGGTCAGAGGTTCAAATCCCCTCGGGCGCGCATTGATATTTCTTAATTAAATATGAGTTTGGAAAACTTGGAGGAGTGCCGGAGTGGACCAACGGCCCCGTCTTGAAAACGGTGGGGGGCGAAAGCCCCACAGGGGTTCGAATCCCTTCTCCTCCGCAAAGCTGCATTAAAGTTACAGCAAACAGCAGATACCTTGAAACGTTCATTAAGAAAAAGAGATATAATTTTACTCAAGAATCAAGTTGAGACCACCTTTAATTATTAAAGCTAAAATAGATGAGAAAAACATTTCTTTTTGTTAGCGTAGTAACTACGATCCTTACGTACTTAGTTTTATACCTCAGTATTTCCAAGGCTGTTTATTTTGCCACTGACTACGTTTCAATCTATGAGAATGAGAATAAGATTAATAACGATAGTGTGCTTTATGTTACCAGCTCTAAAACACATTCGGAAATATGTGCGGAAGGTGTTTGTTTAATAGGTCAACAGTTATATCCTGTCACTTTCTATAAAGCTAAAAATACTTCTGCTCTATTAACCTTTGCGGAATTTAGCTTACAAAATCCTTATCAGGGGGGTGAGGACGATGGTTTGGCAAAGGATAGTTGGCACAATCAAACTAAGGAAAGTTATCTAAGCTACTTAGACGAAAATAGTGATTACGCAACCACTTTTGAGCCAGGTCCCTCTGGGGGTGGGGAGGGTTGTGGTTATCCGGGTTGCCTTGGTGGGAGGGTTGGTGATGATAGATTATATAGTTTAAATATTGTTAGTGGAGAGTACCAAGAAACAGCGAATGATCTAATTAATGAGCGCAGTGCATTTCCCAGTCGCCACATTATGATCTCTCTTGCTGCTATTACTTTAATTCTAATTATCTTTTTTATTAAAAAAAGGAACAGGTTTTTATAAAAAGTAAAATTACGCCGTTGCTTGCCTTACTACCTGAAACATAAACTTACTTTTTTACGCCTACATTCTCCACATTGATACAATTGACTATAAACCTATAGTATGTTATAGTGCCGGTCAATTCCGCGCTACGAAAGGGGCTATCAATGCAAGAGCTGATGAGGGAAAGTATTCTTCGCTTCTACTTGTACACCGGTAGGTTGGATAGGTTGTTCTTCCGTGCCCTGCACCTGGAAATAGGGTATTACGGGCACATCACGGAGGTTGATGGGGAGATAGTAGAGAAGTACTCTCTAGCACCCCTCAACCGGTTTGAGCGGTGGCTGTTGGCGAGTTTGATTGAGCAAGAGCGGCAGCATCGTCGCTCTTGCATGAGAGAGGCGGTTTTTGAGGTTACCGGGGAAGAGTTTGAGAACTGGTAACCACAACAGAGCCCCTTGGCCAAAGGAGGTAGTAATGAAGAGGTACGATTTTCCGGTCTGGACCACCCAAGGTGGTGGTCTGGTGCGCTGGGATGGGAGCTCCTTCGTTTTCGTGGAGCCTCCTACATCTCCAGGGTTGTTGTTTTCGGTGGGCGACCGGATGCCGGATCAATGGAGTGTTTTTCCGGCAAACGGCCTAGCTCGGTTCCAGGAAGACGCGGATGACTGGTCTTGGTCTCATGATTTGGGAGATTACTATTAACTAGTGGAGGTAAAGCCGTCCGGCTGTTAGTTGGGCGGCTTTTTTGCTTTCTTGGCTTATGTTGCATAAAATCCACTTATGACTTCGGGGCTAGTTAAATTATAGACAGCGACGATTTTTTAAGATAAGGGATATACTAGAAGCAGATAGGCCCCGCTCTTTTGTAAGTGGCTTAAGCGCATCAATTTTGGATATCTTTTGGTGTGATAAAATGCTCACCAACCACGACATTAAAAGGTAGGGGCTCTTGTGATTTGTAAACTCACTTTGTTTGTTAACAAAGCTGGGAGGGATGCCGGAGCGGTCTAACGGTCTCGTTTCGAAAACGATGGGGGACGCAAGTCCCACGGGGGTTCAAATCCCTCTCCCTCCGCAGTCCTACGCTAAAGCTACGGACTGCAAACAAGTGAATTTGCGATCTTTTTGCGGTTAAATAAAAAGTCGAGTTCTTCCGAAGCCTTAGGCGTAGGAGACCCCCCGCATTGATATTTCTTAAGGAAGTATGAATTTAGAAATAACAATGCCCCGCTCTTTTTGAGTGAGTGGTGATGATTGCAGTTAATACTAGGGTTGAGTTGTAGATAAATAACTTGTAGTCTCTCTCAAAAGAGCGGGACAACTCTTATCTTAACTTTACACTTAGTTGAGAAATACTTCTAAGTGCAAACAAGGGAATTGAAGGGAGATATGTAATAGCATCAGGTCTTCCGAAGTCTTAAGCGCGGGAGACCTATTTGCCATTGTCCAAAGTGAGCAAGCCGGTGTAGCTCAGTGGATAGAGCGTTTGCCTCCGGAGCAAAAGGTCAGAGGTTCAAATCCTCTCATCGGTACATTGATCTTTCTTCATGAGGTATGAGTTTATAAATAACCATACCCCGCGCTGGCTAAGTGGGAGTGCAATTAAGATTGTATGTGAAATGGATTTGGGTTATGCGTTAACAAAGCTGGGAGGGATGGGGGAGTGGCTTAACGGTCACAGCTATTCAAGAGCATCGCTGTAAGCTATGCTTGAATATATGAAGACCTGCCTGCCGGTAGGCAGGAGCGCAGTTGAACTAGCATCGTAACGAAGTTACGCTAGTGAAACGGGCAAGCTCATCCTAGAAATCGCCCGAAGGGCTGGTTAGGGTTTAAGTGGTTATACATGGAGGGATGCCGGAGCGGCCTAACGGTCACGACTGGAAATCGTTGGGGGGCGAAAGCCCCGCGGGGGTTCAAATCCCCCTCCCTCCGCATTGATATTTCTTAATGAAGCATGAGTTTAGAAATAACAATGCCCCGCTCTTTTTGAGTGAGTGGTGAAGATTGTATTTAACACAGGGGGTTGAGTTATAGATAAATGAATTGTCGCCTCTCTTAAAAGAGCGGGAAATATGCACTCTCTTAAGAGCGCTACTTCAAATCGTAACTTTGGTGGTTGCTTAAGCATTCATAATATTTCAGGGAAAATAGGATAAAGACAAGGTTAGAGAAGGATATATATTTATAAGCACCAATTAATGTTTTCCTCTTTCTAACCTGCTAAATTAAAGACAATGGAAAAGTACGACCACAATACAATTGAACAAAAATGGCAAAAACGCTGGACCGAGCAGAACTTGTATCAAACACCAGCTAAAGTCACTCGCGCTAAGTGTTTTGTGCTCCCACAACTTCCCTACCCCTCTGGTTCTGGTCTCCACGTTGGTCATGCCGAGGTTTATACCGCTTGTGATATTTACACTCGTTTTCAGAGAATGAGAGGCAAGGATGTGTTGCAGGCTTTGGGTTGGGATTCTTTTGGTTTGCCGGCAGAAAACTATGCCATTAAGACCAAAGTCCACCCTAAAATAAGTACCGAGAAGGCCATCGCTAACTTTAAAAAACAAATCCAATCTTTGGGGATCTCGGTTGATTGGGAGCGTGAGGTTAGCAGCCACCAACCGGAGTATTATAAATGGACACAGTGGCTGTTTCTGCTTCTGTTTAAACGTGGCTTAGCTTATCGGAAAGAACGAGCAGTTAACTGGTGTCCATCGTGTAAGACAGTGCTGGCTAATGAACAGGTGGTTAAAGAAGAAGCAGTGGCTGTTTGTGAGCGCTGTGAAACCAGAGTGATTCAGAAATCAATGCCCCAGTGGTTTTTTAAGATTACCTCTTACGCTGATCGGTTAATTGATGATTTGGATAAGGTTGATTGGCCAGTTGAGTCAATTAAACGACAACGGGACTGGATTGGTCGGAGTCGCGGGGCTTTGGTCCAGTTTCCCCTTTGTTGTCCAGCACCACAATCGTTCTCACCAAAGTACGTTGAGGTCTTTACCACTAGACCGGACACTTTTTTTGGTGTTACCTTTTTGGTGTTGGCGCCAGATAGCGCATTTGTGCAACAGAATTTAAGTCTGTTTCCTAACCACACTAAGATTAAAGCTTATTGTGATCAAGTGCGCTTTAAAACGGAACTGGAACGTCAGGTGGACAGAAGTAAAACCGGTGAAGATACCGGCTTGCGGGTGCTCAACCCTTTTAACAGTGAGACCATTCCTGTATATGTCAGTGATTTTGTTTTAGGGTCAGTGGGAACTGGTGCTGTAGCTGGGGTGCCGGGTAGTGACGAGCGGGATTTTGAGTTTGCCCAAAGCAAAGGTTTACCAATTATTAGAGTGGTTAAAACTAACCAAGGTGCAGGACCTATTACCACCTTAGCTGAAGTAGAAACCACTCAAGGAGTAGCGGTTAACAGTGGTTTTCTAAATGACCTGCCCACCCCCCAGGCAATTGAAAAAGCTATTGAGTATCTGGAAGCGGAAAAAACAGGTCGACGGGAAGTGACTTATAAGTTACGGGATTGGTCTGTTAGTCGTCAAAGGTTTTGGGGTTCACCGATTCCGATTGTCTATGATCCTGAAGGCACTCCTCATCCCGTAGCGGAGGAAGATTTGCCAGTGATACTGCCTGAAGACGTTAACTTTTTACCCACCGGAGAATCACCTCTTAAAACCTCCACAGCATTCCAGCTGGGGGTAGCCAGTAAATACGGTCAAGGTTGGACGCGTGAGGTTGATACCTTGGATACCTTTGTTTGTTCCAGTTGGTATTACTATCGGTATCTTGATCCTACCAACAGTAAGCACTTTGCTTCCCGTGAAGCTTTGGAGACCTGGTTACCCGTTGATTTTTATATTGGTGGTCCGGAGCATGTGAATGGTCATCTGCTATATGCTCGGTTTATCACCAAAGTACTGTTTGATGCTGGACTGGTACCGGTGGATGAACCGTTTGCGCTTCATCGCCATCAAGGCACTATTCTCGGTAGTGATAACCGTATCATGAGCAAGAGATATGATAACGTGGTTAACCCGACCGAGGTGATAGCTGAATATGGGGCGGATACCTTGCGGATGTATGAAATGTTTCTTGGACCATTAGAAGCCGCCAAACCTTGGAGTACAGAAGGCATCAAAGGAGTACGGCGGTTTGTGGAGAGAGTTTATCGGTTGTCTGGGCATGATTTTCCGCCAGGTGATGAAGTCAGCGACCAAACGCGTCAAGTCGTTTATACCATTACCCCCTTGCTTGAACATTACCGATATAACGTGGTTATTGCTAAATTGATGGAACTACTTAATGTCTATGAGAAAACGTTACCCAATGAAACTAGCTGGTTGATATTCTTACGCCTCTTAGCGCCATTTGCTCCTCATTTAAGCGAGGAACTGTGGTCAAAATATTATCCCCATTCCATACACCAAGAAGCTTGGCCTACGGTTGAGAAAGTAGTCGCCCCCAAGGTTACTATTCCCGTCCAGATCAATGGTAAGCTGAAAGGTACCTTGCAGGTTGAGCCAACTCTAGCTAGCAACAGCCAAGGGTTGACTAAGCTAGCCCAGGAATTAGTACAGCACAAATTAACCAAACCACCTAAACGAACCGTGGTGGTACCAGGAAAACTTGTTAATTTTGTGGTAGAACAATAATAACTATGTTTGGTGAAAAGAAAGATTTTATTGCCATTGGTGCTTTTATTGCTTTGGTGGTTGTTATTGCCTTAGCCAATTTAAGTCAATCTAAAGATACGGGTAAATTTATCACTCGTCAGACAGAAACAGAAACCACCGAACCAGAAGAAGACAAAGCCACCTTATTTGGTGATATCCATACTCTTATGGCTACCAACCTACCGGCTGTGGCTTTGTATGCTGAACCGGTTGATATCTCTAAAGAGGAATTAAAAACCTTGGTCTTTAATCAGACGGGAACGTTGGTTGATGTTACTAACGGTCAGGAGATAGCTGGTGTGCAGACTAATGATGAGGCTACTGGGGTGGTGTCAGCCACACTGAAAGATAATGAGTACTATCTTCTTTCGGAAATGAAAGATTTGCCTGTAGCACCTGATGGATATTTTTATGAAGGCTGGTTAGTTAGAGAAGAACCCTTTCGCTATGAAAGTACGGGTAAATTAGAAATGATTGATGACACTTATACTAATATTTTTGGTTCAACCAAGGATCTTTCGGACCATGAGTTTTATGTGCTTACTTTAGAACCGGATGATAGTGATCCTGCCCCGGCAGACCATATTCTTGAGGGGTTACTAAGTGGGCAGTAAAGTTTCTCTTAGACCTTTGGTAGTGTAAATGGCGATTGATCAGGTACAGGATGTAAAGGAGCGTATTGATATCGTATCCCTTGTAGGCACCTACGTTCCTTTACAGAAAAAAGGCAGACACTACCAAGCCCTGTGTCCGTTTCATGAAGAAAAAACACCTTCGTTTATTGTTTCCCCAGAGTTGCAGTTGTTTAAGTGTTTTGGTTGCGGTAAAGCCGGCGATGTTTTTACTTTCCTGCAAGAAATTGAGGGCATGTCTTTTGCGGAAGCCCTGCAGGTTTTAGCTGAACAAGCCAGCGTAACTTTAATCAAGAGAACGAAAACCCCCCAAGAACAAAAACAAGCCGTGTTGATTAAGCTTAACGAGCTAGCAGCGGATGTCTTTCATCATTTACTCAAAAGCCATGCTTCGGGTGAGCGGGCGCGTAGTTATCTTGAGCACCGAGGGTTAACACCAGAAACGATTGATCGCTTTAAGCTAGGTTACGCTCCCGAGAGATGGGATTTTTTAAGTGAGTACTTGAGAAAAAAGGGTTTTAGTGAGCGAGAGGTTACTGCAGCTGGCTTGTGCGTGCTCAAAAAAGAAGGCGGTGTCTACGACCGGTTTCGGGGTAGACTCATGTTTCCACTGGTTGATACTCGAGGGGAGATAGTTGGATTTTCAGCGCGAGCTTTAGACAAAAACCAGGAACCTAAATACCTTAATAGTCCGGAGTCTTTGATTTTTTCCAAAAGCAAATTTTTGTATGGTTACCACTCCGCTCGGGGGGAGATAAAAAAAACTAACTGTGCGGTGCTGGTAGAAGGGGTGATGGATGTGATTACGCCCTCTCAAGCTGGGTTGACTAATTTTGTGGCACCCTTAGGTACCGCTTTGACCAGTTCGCAATTAAATTTACTATCTAAACTAACGAGCAAGCTAGTGTTTTGTTTTGATTCAGATAACGCAGGTTTAGAGGCGACCAAAAGAGGCATTTGTTTAGCGCAGGAGAGGAATTTTGATGTATTGGTGGTTATTTTGCAGGGCAGCAAAGACCCAGATGAAGCTTTGAGACTAGCTCCGGAAAAATTTAAACAGCAGTTGGAAGAAGCCTTACCGGTGATGGATTATTACTTCCACACTGCCATAAATCAATACAACCCTGCCTCGGCCCAGGGTAAAAAAAGGATTAGTGAGTATCTTCTGCCGGCGATTAAATCTCTTGCCTCTCCGGTTGAACGGAGCCATTATCTTAGAAGATTAAGTGAGGTTTTGGATGTGGGAGAGGAGGTATTAGTAAAATCGTTAGAATCAGCTAGTACTTTACCGGTTAGCGAAGTAGTAACGGAACGAGCTGAAGCTACTACCTCTTTGGAGGAATATATTATTGCCTTGCTACTAAAAGCACCTTTGGAGATGGCGCAGTCTGCCAGTTATCGTTTGGGGAAAAATGATTTTTCTGAAGGTGTTTCACGGCAAGTTTTTGTTGCCTTGAAAGAGCGCTTAGCGGGTAGAAGTTATAAACTAAATATTAAGAGTTTTATAGCTAGTCTTGACGAAGAGGCAGCTAACTTGGTAAGCAAGTGTTATCTGCTCGATCTTGGTCAGTTAGAAGCAGATGCTGATAAATTGCAAACAGAAATGAATCAATCCTTGCAACTTGTTAAGAATCGCAGTATAAAACGAGAGTTACAAAAACTATCGGTTCAGATTAAATCAGCTGAAGCGGTGGGTGATACGGCGAAAAGCGAAAAGCTGCAGCAACAATTTTTAGAATACACGCAACGATTGGATTAAACAAATGCCAGAAAAAAAGAACAACACCAAAAAACCAAAAACAGCAAAAACCACTACTAACCCCGCCATAAGGAAAACCAGACGTCAGAGTAGAAAATTGACTCCCCTTATGACCAAGTTGATCAAGAAAGGGGAAAATCAGGGTTACTTAACCCAAGAAGATATACTGGAGTTGTTTCCAGAGGCAGAAGACAACATTGAGTTATTAGACGAGTTTTACGAAAAGTTAGTTTTCAGCAATATTGATGTTTTTGAGCGGTTAAATACTGAAGTAGAGGAAGAAAAACCGACCGAGTTGAAGCTGTTATTTGCAGCTGATAAAAGTGTGTCTTCCGATCCGGTGCGGATGTATTTAAGGGAGATTGGTAAAGTGCCCTTGCTGACTAGGGAAGAAGAGGTTGAGTTGGCGATGGCAATTGAGGCTGGGGATATGCAAGCCAAAAAAAGGCTGACCCAGTCTAACCTTCGTTTGGTGGTTTCCATTGCCAAGAAATATTTGGGTAGAGGACTTACCTTACTGGATCTTATCCAGGAAGGTAATCTGGGGTTGATGAGGGCAGTGGATAAGTTTGATTATCGTCGCGGGTTTAAGTTTTCTACTTACGCGACTTGGTGGATTCGTCAGGGAATAACCAGAGCGATTGCTGATCAGGCGCGCACGATTAGGATTCCGGTGCATATGATTGAAACGATAAACAAGTACCGTCGTGAACAGAGAAGATTGCAGCAGGAACTGGGTCGGGAACCTACTCCAGAAGAAGTGGCTAAAGTGCTTGATCTTGAATTAGATAAAGCTGTTGAGATTGAAAAGATATCGCAAGAACCAACTTCCTTGGAAACACCGGTGGGTAAAGATAAAGATTCCAGCCTGAAAGATTTTGTACCGGATGATTTTGGTCCTTCCCCCTCGGAAATAGCTTCCAGCGAGCTGCTCCGTGAACAGATTTTTGAGGTCTTGGAAAGCCTCTCTCCTCGGGAACGCCGCGTGTTGGAGTTGCGCTTTGGTCTGAAGGATGGGCGAACGCGTACTTTAGAAGTGGTGGGTAAAGAATTTGGGGTCACAAGGGAGAGAATCAGGCAGATTGAAGCCAAGGCTCTAAGAAAACTTAGGCACCCATCAAGAAGTAAAAAATTAAAAGATTATTTGGATTAAATTAGTGAAAGGTGTTCTCCCACCTGTTATTTTTATTGAGGTTCCACCCCGTATTTTCCGAGGAGTTCTTTAGCCTGTTTTTTTCTCATGACCAAGAACTCGTTTGGATCGGGTTGATTTAACACTCCTTGGACGCAAAGCACACCAAGCTCGATAGCATCTTTATCGAAATACATTTCGGCTCTAGTGATCATTAGACCCGCCCACCAGACATTCAGTTTCCTATCGCCGTCTCCTTCTTCTATTTCAACCTTGTAGCCGTCCGCCAGTGCTTGATCGTACTCAGCAATAGCTTCCCAGGCTTCCTGTTCTCTTCCCAATTTCCACAACAGCGCTACTTTGTGGTTCCCTGGCCAAGCCTTGTGTGCTTTGCTACCAGGTAGATTCTCGATGGCATTTTCGACTACTTCAAGGGCTTCTTCGTATCTTTCCCCCAGCATTAAAGCATTGGAAAGATGTATCCTGGCAATAGCTAAACGACCTTTATTGCTTCCCTTCTCCGCTTGCTCTACGGCTTTTTGGGCTGTTTCCCTTGCCAGCTTTTGCCACCTGCCCTTTTCTTTTTCGCTATCCTCGTTTTGAGCACAGAGCTTGTAGGCAGTAAAAAGATGACCCAAGGCGTCGGTAGTATCTTCACTATTGGCTTCGTCCCAAGCAATTACCTCTTCAAATAAGGTGATTGAATCGTGGGGGGTCTTTTCTCTAATCTCCACTGCCTTGGCGCAGTAATTCATTCTCTCTTCTTTACTGGACTTGGGATCGAGTCTTGGCATCTGGTGTGCTCCTTTCAATTAGCAGAAATTATACCAAAGGCAAGTATCTCGTGCTAGCATGGTTAGGTGTCTAGAAAGTTAGGAGCTATACTTTCATTTTTTCTGCCTTTAGGGGTATATGTCCGTACCCTCTCTCCTTCTGTTAATTTTGGAGATACGGGGGAGCTGATTACGGCATCAGCTACTTTGGGCATCCCCCACCCCCCGGGGTTTCCTCTTTGGGTTATTCTCTCCCACTTTTTTACTTACCTACCCTTCAACTCAATAGCTTGGAGAGTAAATCTTTCCTCAGCTGTGTTTGCTTCTCTCTCAATTCTTACGCTCTACCTTCTGATCAACCTTGTTCTAAGCCGGTTAATGGAAAATGAAAGGCTAGTAGTGATAATATCTTTGGCTGTTTCTTTGAGTCTATCCTTTACTAGCGAGCTTTGGTCTCAAGCAATTATTACCGAGGTTTATGCCCTATACTTTCTAATGGCTATTAGTGTGGTTTACTTCTTGTATCGCTATTCAATAGAGGAATCACCAAGATGGTTATATCTAGCTTTTATGTTCCTGGGGTTAGGGATCACAAACCACTATCTGGCTGTCTTACTCCTACCCCCCACTCTCTTTTATCTAATAATTTACCACCCGACTCTTTTTACTAAAACTCCCAAGGTTCTGATAAAAGCCATAACCCTCTTCTTACTATCTCTTTGTGTTTTCTTGTATCTGCCCATCCGTTCTTCTCATAACCCGGTCATTGATTGGGGAAATCCAGAGAATATGGGTAACTTTCTCTCAGTAGTGATGAGGAAACAGTTTTCTTTTGCCGATCAAGTTGATCTGGGTGTGGTGACTCTTCCCTTTTCGTTTCTGGCCAAACCGGCTACTCAATTAATGAACACACTGGAACTGATTGTAATTATTACCTTTAAGAATCTGGGTCCAGTTATACTCCTTTTGGCTTTCCTAGGTTTATATACTACTTATCGTAAGGACAGAAGACTAATGGTTATTAGTCTTTTGTTTTGGGGTGCCTTGGGTCCGGGGTTTGCTTTTTTAATAGGAGATAGCTATCGTGTGGGAACCCTGTATATTCCTTATGTCCCTTCTTTTTTCATCCTCGCTGTTATCGCCTCAATTGGTTTTGGTGAAAGTGTTCAGGTCATTCGTACCAAACCTAATCTTTGGAAGTTGGTTGTGGTGTTGCTGATCCTAATGCCAGCTATTTTTCTAGCGGCTAACTTTAAATCGCGAGATTACTCCACCAACACGGTTGCTTATGATCATGCCTTAAATCTTCTTAATACTGCAGAGAAGAACGCCATCATCTTTTCTGAGGAAAATGAGTGGTTATTTCCACTTCTTTATGTCCACTCGGTTGAAGGTGTGAGGCCTGATATTACCCTGTATGATAGGAACGGTAACCTTTTTAACGATATTTATAAAGAGGCAAAAAAGGATTACAGGAGTGAGCAATACTACGAAAGCAAACGGAAGGCTTTGGAAGAGGAGTTGTTTCAAACCACAGCCCGACCAGCCTATTATGCGGTAGACAAAAACTTTGAGAACTACCATTATGCAGATGTATATAAGGTTGGGGTACTTTACCGCTTAAAAGAAGCCCAACCTTTAAACTTTGGTGAAAGCTACCAAAATATCTTGAACCGCACTCTTACCTTTGTGGATGATATGGGGACTAATTACATCATGGCTTACTACCATATTCAGTATGGCGATGAGTTTCGGGTGGTTAATAATTACGATCAGGCTAAGGTTGAGTACGAAAAAGCCTATCAGTTTGGCAAGCTGGACACACGGATTCTTAATAATCTGTCAATTTTATTTTCGTTCTTGGGGGACAAAGCCAGAGCGGAAGAGATCTTACACCAGTCAATTTCGCTTAGCTTTGCTAACCAGGTGGCGCATAATAACTTAGGCTCCTTACTTGAAGATAAGAGGGATGATGAGGGGGCAGAGAAAGCGTACCTTAATGCTTTACAAGTTAATCCAAAATACTTGCCAGCGATTTTAAACCTCGCTCGCTTTAAGGAAAAAAAGGGCTTGTGGGAAAGCGCTCTTAATTATTACCGCCAAGCATATTTATTAAATCCTGCTGATGCAAAAATAGAAGCTAAGGTTAGGGAAATGGAATTGCTGCAGCAGAAAGGTGCGGGTGGTGAGATTACCTATCAGCAAGCACTTGATTTGGCTAAGGGTGGTAAATGTCGGGAAGCTTTGCCGGTGTTTGAAGCTCTCTATGATCAAGAACCCAACAATGTTGAAGTCTTAAATAATATTGGTGTTTGTGCAGCTTATTTGGCTGATTACCAAAAGGCTAGGGAAGCGTGGGAAAAAGTTTTAGAAATTTTACCAGAGCATGAAAATGCCACTTACAATTTAAATTTATTAGAGAGTATGTAAAACGCGCGTGGAGCAGGCTTACGTATATGCGGAAACCCCGCCGAGTTAACCTGCTCCACCCCGATTGTGCCACAAAAATTGATCCTTGGTCAACTGATTTGCACTCTTTATTTTTCGTGGTTTAATGGGGGTATGAAGATTGCCCACCTCACTGCCCGTGAAATCATTGATTCTAATGGGTTTCCCACTATTGAAGCAGAAGTAACTTTAGAAGATGGCACCAAAGCATTAGGTCAAGTACCTTCCGGAGCATCCACTGGGGTGAGCGAAGCTATGGAACTTCGTGATAATGATGATCGTTACTTGGGTAAAGGTGTTCAACAGGCTTGTGCCAATGTTCATGCTTTAGCTCCTGTGCTTGAGGAAATGGATGCCTACAATCAAAAGGAGATTGATCAGGCTTTAGTTGCGGCTGATGGCACCGAAAACAAAAGCCACTTGGGGAGTAATGCTCTTTTAGCCGTTTCTATGGCAGTGTGTCGCTCTGCTGCTCGGTCCCGAAAAATACCGCTTTACCACTACTTTGGTGAGTTATCTAGTAACAGTGAGTACGTGTTACCCGAACCACAGATATTGGTGATGGAAGGGGGTAAGCATGGTGAATGGTCAACTGATATCCAGGAATACATGGTTATGCCTTCTAAATACCACTTTGCTTCTTTTACGGAAAGGTTGAGAGTGGGTACAGAAATCTATCACCATTTACGCCGTCTTTTAGCCGAGAAAAAATATTCCCTTGGCGTGGGTATGGAGGGAGCTTTTTGTCCGCGAGAGCTTGGTTCAAACGAGGAAGCTTTTAGTTTAATTATTAGAGCGATTGAGCAGGCAGGCTATACCCCGGGTGAGCAGGTTGGTTTGGCATTGGATGGGGCGAGCTCGGAATATTTTGGGGGGGGAGAGTACATTTTAAAAAGTGAGCAGAAAACAATCTCTCCGTCAGTGTGGACAGCAGAAATATTAACCTGGGTCAATAAATACCCGATTTGGTCTCTGGAAGATATGCATCAAGAGGAAGAATGGGATGCTTGGCAAGAGCTAACAGCTCAACTCGGTGGTAAAGTACAAGTAGTGGGTGATGATCTGTTGACTACTCATGTAGCACGGATCCAAAAAGCAATTGCGCACCAAAGTGTTTCGGCAGTATTAATCAAACCTAACCAGGTTGGTACTATTAGTGAAACTATTGCGGCTATTAATTTAGCAGCCAGTGCTGGTTTAACCAACGTTATTTCCCACCGTTCGGGGGAAACCAACGATGAACTAATTGCCGATTTAGCGGTGGGTACCCCGGCAACTCAATGTAAGTTTGGAGCTCCTGTGAGGGGGGAAAGAGTAGCTAAATACAATAGATTACTTCGCATAGAAGAACAACTCACCTACTAACGCTATTTTTTGTGTTTAAACAGAAACTTACTCTCTGGTTTTATCTTTGGGAGGGCGAGCTCGGTCAATCTTGATCGAACGACCCATTTGTTCGCTACCATCAAGAGCTAAGGCCTTGTCCGCGCCATCATCGGTTGCCATGGTAACAAAACCATAACCACCATTACCGCGATCACCGTATTTACTAGGTATTAACTTAATATCTTCAACTTCTCCCACACTTTCAAAAAAAGCACGAAAGTCTTGTTCCGTCATATCATAGTTTAAATTACCCACATATAAACGACGCTTGTTTTGTGATTCTTCCATTAAAAATCACCTCCTTTTGTTTTCCCTTTCCGTGGGATGTTCTGTTCGTGGGGTTGCCAGTAAGAGAAATCGGGGATTGGGTTTATATTAAAAATGTTAGCAGATACTGCTAAAAAGACAACCACCCTATTGCTTGAAATGCGCTAGGGTGGTTTGTTTTCTACCACCAAGGTTCAGCTCCCTGTAGGTAGTCCATTGTTTGTGAGATGTCCTCCAGACTACGGTAGACTCCCAACAGCCCTCGCAACCCAACTGCAACGAGGATGGCAATTACCACTAGTCGCATCGCGGTTTTCTCCTTTAGTTTTTTCTGGCGGGTACTCTTACTATACAATAATTTATTTATTAATAGGGATGGTTTGTTAAAAAGCTTTACTAGGGGGGGCGAATAGAGTTATTTGTGTGGTATTTTGCTAAGGGTGTAATAGCGTGACAGGGTTATGGCTAGAACCTAGTGCCTTGAACATATTTTGGAAAGGTTGGGTTTTTGCTTGTCTTAATATCGGCTGTTAGTTAGCATTGTTTAATCCCCATCTGGGAAAGTGGTTTCTGGGTTCTAAATTTCGTTGGCGTGGTTTTTTACTAACCCGGTACTGCTCAACTTGGAATATATTTTCCTTCCAAGTGCCTGAAGCTTGAATCATTTCTCCTGGTGTTAGTTGCGGTTTAGTGATAAATTGCAGCGTAACCACTGTGTTATCTGGGGTGGTAATTATGGCTTGGTTACCTGTGAGCTCCTTTACTATCCCGACTACCCCCCACTTACTCCGTTCCGGTTTTCTGAAGAGACCCATTTGAGGATGCTGGTAAGCTTTTTGCCCCATACCGATTTGGTCAACTAATAAACCTCCGCCAATGACCAGCAGCAAAATCGTGAGTATGATATGAGTGGGTTTAGTTTTGTAGGTAAAATCGTATTGCTTCAGTAATTGAAGACCACTGACAATACTTCCTCCGGCTACTAATAAAAAACCAAAAGGATAGCTCGCCACCAGATGTTTTAGTCCCGAAGGACCAAAGTGCAGGAACCCTAGTGGTGCTTGGGTGCGGAAGTGGAACATGATCAGACCCATAAAAAAGGTGGTTACCAGCAAGGCACTTATTAATCCCAGAGCTAATAACAGGGCACCGAGCACAAAATACCAATGTGGTTTCATGGTGATGTGCTCCTTTTTAATTTGAGCCATTACTTTGTTACTGATATCTTTAGCGGGCATAGACGGTGGCTCCTTTTTTGCTTAACACGGTTTTAATTTGTTTTTTGGCTCTGTTAATCTTAGTACCAACGGTACTAACAGGTAATCTAAGCACATCGCTTATTTCTTCGTATTTTAATCCTTCCAGGTAAAATAGCGCTAGCGGAGCTCGGTATTCAAGAGGGAGTTTGGCTAAGCTGTTTTTAACTAATTCTTTTAGCTCTTCCTCTTCGGTCTTGTTACTTAGCTCTGTGAGCTGATTGGCTTTCTCATCCAGAGAGAGGTGCTGTCGTTGTTTTTTGGCGTAATTAATACTCTCGTTATGGACAATTCGGTAAATCCAGCTGGAGAATTTGTGTTTAGTATTGAAACTATTTAAGTTAATGTAGGCTTTCAAGAAAGCGTTTTGCACGGGATCCTCTGCTTGTTGGTTGTCGTTTAATAAGTAACTAGCATATCTAATTAGTTTTTTTTGGTACCTAACCACTAGCTCCTGGTATGCTTCTTTATCTTTAGTGCGGATTATTTCCACTAACTCCTCATCGGTTAAGTCCTGATATTTACTCATGTTAGTGTTTTCAATATTAATACAAGATGGTGTTACTTTTTCTTTCGGGGGAATGCCAGAACGCGACCCCGCTGAAGGGGTCGCAACTTGGGGAGCGGTTGACGACTTATTATCAGCGGGGTAGCTTTGGGCTTTAGACTAAGTTAAGCCTCAAAGCTTTCTTTTCTGGGGTGGCCGTTCGGGGGGCAGACCACCCGTCAGGGGAGGGTTGCTTTTGCTGGCGGTGCCTTGAGTCTGTTTGACTCTTTCGTACCAGGAGGCTGCTTCAAAGAAGAATAGTCCCGGACACTTAGCACGCAACCACTTTGTGGACACACCTGCTTTTGAGGTTAGCGTCAGCATGGCGAACCCTTCCTCCTGTTGTTTGATCCTTCAGATCGGTAAGTATAATTTTATCAAACAATTAGCCCTTTGGCATTTTAGCCTATGTGGGTAACTAAGCTATACCAGCCCCTAACTTGGTTAGCGATAAAAAAGTTTAAAAAACCAACCCAGTACACTACCCACTTCTTGTTCCTCCTCAATCTGCGCTGTAAGGGCAGTGTTCTGCTCATTCATGGCTTTTATTAAAGATTCAATCTGGGTGGCTTCGGCTTGATTACTAACTTCAATTTGTAGTTGGTTAAGTTCTCTTATTCTAAGTTGATTTTGCTTAATCTCCTCGCCCAAATTTTTAAGAGCCTTGTAATCAGGTCCGAATATTTTTTTAGTTACTCCTTTTCTACCTTGAAGGTTATCTAATTCAGTGGACACTAGTTGCTGCGAATCACTTTGGGCTTTGGCAATGGCTCGGACTTGTTCACCAATACCACCAACCCCCTGTTTTTCAGCTAATATTTCTTCCACTTGTTCCGCTACCTCGCTCATGTGTTCTCGGGCTTGCTCACTACGTTGGGATTGAGGAACTGCTTCCCCAGCGTTTAGACTCTCTTGGGTATTAACTTTTAGCTGTGTTTCTTCCCCAGCGTTTTGAGTATTGATTTGATTTTGGACCTGGTTGCCCCGTGGTGTTTCATTACTAGCACCGGCAGCTTCATTTTTGGCTAAAGCTAGGGTGGGAAATAATAAAATCAGCGCAATTATTAGATAAAGATGTTTTTTCATTTGCTCCTCCTTACTCAATTAGTCTAGCATAAATAATAAGGCTGCTAAAATGTTTAATACCTAACTCCCCCACAATCAGTGGGGGAGCTAAGTTAATAGTGGACACGGGGCGTTATTGATTTTTCTGCCTGCCGCGATTGCCGTATTGACCTTGTCCGTTGCCATTCTTCTGACCTAAACCTAATTCGGCTCTTATTTTATCAGCTGCCTCTTGATCACCCTCACTTTCTAATTGATGAGCTTGCGCAAAACGAGCGAAGTTATCCGCATTGATCACTTTTGTGACCCTGCCCTTACCCTGCATTAAACTAAGCCAAGCCTGGTAGTCATTATTAAGGAAGGCGGCTTCTTTTTCTTGATGGGTTGCTTCGTCGCATCCCCCAGTTTGTTTAGCTAACGCTTGTTGCGGAAAACCTATAAGTAGCGGCGTTATTATGGCTGCTAGTAAAAACATAATCTTTTTCATTTTTTATTCACCCCCTTTCTGCAGGTAATACTTCCGCCAGACTGGTTTTATTTCATCTTTTCTTATTGAAATAATTTTAGTGGGTGCGGTGTAGTATTCAGTGAAGGATAAGCCATGAACAGAATACTGTTTATTTTAATGTTATTAATAACTAGCTTGTTAACACCCCAGACTATTTTCGCTTGGGATGATTGTCCCAAGGGTCTGACTAACGATCCTTATCCTGGAAATTGTGCTCGCTATATTGATACCGATGGTAATGGTATTTGTGATCATTCAGAACCTGCTCCCGAAGATCGTGGTGGTGAGGCGATAACTGGGTTGGTAGTTAATGGTGACAATGAAAAGGAGACCGTTTCGGATAAGCATCAAGGTGATGATGCCCCTGCCGTCAAAAGTACTAGTATGTCACTAAACACATTGGATGAGTCTTCGGAAGAAGCTCCTTCAGGTAGTCAGTTAAATCTAGTGGCTATGGCGGTGGTTGGCGTACCCTTTCTGGTTTTGCTTACCTTCGCTCTACTTAATAAAATTAAGTCATGAGAAGATACTCCTTAGGGTACTTGTTTCTATTGAGCTCTTTAATACTCTCCCTCATTTTATGGTTTGCCACCCAGTTTAGGGTGGAAGATTTTCCCCGTTTTTTCCTCACCCAACTTACCCAAATAAGCTCTATTTTGGGGATAGTGTTTCTTTCCTGGAGTATGTTTCTTATGACCCGGTTTAGTATACTGGAGAAACTTTTTGGTGGTTTGGA
Source organism: uncultured Candidatus Saccharibacteria bacterium (assembly GCA_964592525.1). Taxonomy (GTDB): domain Bacteria; phylum Patescibacteriota; class WWE3; order CAZQFB01; family CAZQFB01; genus CAZQFB01. The sequence continues at coordinate 36,833 of CAZQFB010000006.1, forward strand.
TAAGGTTTATGTTCTGCATAAAAACGTCAGTCTTTGGGGTATGGGGTTTATTTCCCTTCATGTTTTCAGTTTATTCTTGGATCGTTTGTCTAATGTCACCCGGGCTATTAATGTATTTTTTCCTATGCACCACCAGCTTTATATGAACCTAGGGGTTTTAAGTTTTTGGCTTTTTGTGTTTTTGGTGGTTATTACACTTTGGCGCAAAAATATAGGGCTTTCCTATGGTATCTGGAAAGTGTCTCATAAGCTGATGGGACTGGCTCTCATTATGGCTTTGCTGCATGTCTTGCGACTGCCTGGTAACTTTGTAGCTTTTCCTGCGCTTACCTTTTGGCTCCTCTTAGTGTCTGGCACAGGTATTGCTTGTTGGTTGTATTATGAGTTTCTTTATGGGGTTTTAGCACCTAGTTATAGCTATTATCTGGAGAGAATAGAAAGTAAGGGTGATGTTTTTATTATTACGCTAACACCTAAGGACAGAAAGATAACTTACAGAGTGGGTCAGTTTGTGTACCTTTCGGTGCTTAAAAAGGGTTTTTCAAAAGAGGCTCACCCCTTCTCTTTTACTTCTCACCCCACCCAAAAAGAAGTTACGTTTGCTATAAAAAATCTGGGAGATCACACCAGCCAGTTTGGCTCTTTGCAGAAAGGGGATAAATTTAAAATTTGGGGACCTCATGGTGATTTTGCCGAGAAACTGTTAAATACGTTTCAAGATGCGGTGTTTATTGGGGGTGGGATTGGGATCGCTCCTTTTCTAGGGATGCTTAAGGAGGTTGCGTTCAATGGTTCTGGTAGGCACGTCTGGGTTTACTACTGCACCAAGTACAAAAGTGAAGCGTGTTTTGATGAGGAGCTTAGAACCCTGTCGGAAGGTAAAGAAAACATTCATTATGTTAACAAGTGTTCCAGAGAGGAAGGTAGGTTGTCGGTAGATCAGGTGATAAAAAGTATTTCAGATAAAGCTAACACCCTTATTTACCTTTGCGGTCCCGATGCAATGATGACTGAATTAGCGAAGGATTTTGAAAAAGTGGGAATTAGTAAAGATAGCATCATTTTTGAAAGTTTTGAGATGGTTTGAGATGAGAACCCCAGTCTTGTGGGGTTCAAGGACTGGGGTTGTTCACTCACTGTCGGTTTCTTCTCGCCAACACTCTGTTCCTTCTTGTAGTTGCCACAGTGGTCCACCAAAGAGTAGAAAGATCCAGAATAGTAGGGGGTAGCTTTCGGGGTTAATCCCGAAAACCTTCAGAACAGACACGACCTTCTCCTTTTGTGAAAGTACCTGATCTCTATATATCACGGTAATAGGTGTTGTTCAAAGCCTTAGGAAAGGTATAGGTTGAGTGCGTGGTCTACCGTTAATGTTGAATCAAGAACCGCCAGGGTTTGTGGGCCCATCCTCCGGCGTACTCTACCCCTATTCTCTTGTTGGTAATTATCTGTTTTGGTTTGGTGCCTGTTTCCAACCATAATCTAGTGCTGGTGTTTAAATCTTCACCATAAAAACTGCTATCTAGCTGGAGTAGTTTGCCTACCCTTCCAGGTCCAAGGGTTTTTTGGACACTGCGAATGAGGACGGCACTAGGGCAATTTTCAGCGCCGGCGACAATGTTTAACAACCAGTATTTGCCATAGATCAAGTAAACGTAAACTACACCCCCGGTTTGATACATGACTTCGGTTCTTTTACTTCGACCTTTACTGGCGTGGCAGGCTAGATCCTCTTCTCCACTATAAGCTTCAGTTTCGGTGATTTTGACCTTGAGGAGGGTGCCATGCTCAAACTGCCGGCATATTTTCATACCTAATAATTGGGGGGCTAAAGTAAGGACCTTTTGCTGATAGAAGGAGGGTATGGGCTTCATTTAGGTTATTAATAACCAATTTACAAACTTAATAGTGTATACGAACAAGGCGAAGGTAAAAGATATTAACAATAACTTTAACTGCCATCCGTTAATTCTTTGGGAGGCGGCTATAAAAAGTGGGAAATTGACTGACTGGTACCGGGAAAAAGAGGCTAGATCAGTGATCAGTAAAGGTAGAATAAACAACGCCCAGCCGATATACCATAAATATTTAGGCAGTATTTTTTTACTAGTTATGAGTATGGTGAAGGCTATTATCATCATGCCAACCTCAAGCTGGGAATAATGAAACCCATGTCTAGGCAGTGAGGGTAAGATTAATATTTTGCCTAAATTGTTAATTAGATTAGTTAGCGGTAGGAGAGATCTACCCCAAGGAACGGTGACACCTTGGTAGAAGAAAAAGGGGCTACCGGTTTTTAGCCAGTTATAACCAGACCAAATAATTATTGACGATATCGGAATTATTCCGAGTAGACCAAGTTTTATAAAGGGGATCTTTTTGAGGCGGTATTGCTGGTAAATAAAATAGAAATAAACGGGGTTTAAGAGCCAGCCGGCGCCTCGTAAGATATTACTCCCAAACAAAGCTAGCGCACTTATTAGCCATTTTTGGTGAAGCAGGGCATAGCTGAAAATAGCTAGTATTAGCAGGAAAAGGCTCTCGGTATAGTATAACCTATAAGTCAGGCTGAAAGGAAAAACGGTCATTAATAATAGTGTTTTGAAAGCTGTTTTTCCATTAAATTGGCTGGCTATTAGGTAAAAGAGTAAACAGTAAGCACTTAGGAAGGAAAGGTTACTGATAATAAAAGCGCTTAGCTCTGGGTCATGAGTGATAACGGAGATAATTTTGATTAGAGCGGGATATAAGGGGTAAAAACAAAAAGTAAGGGCTTTATCCTTGAGATTTCGGATAGGACTTTGGTGGTGCACCTTAGGGTAACCCTCTTCAGCGATGAACAGATACCACTGGCTATCAAAAGGTCCAAGCAAGCTTAAAAAATCTTCTTGTCCCCCAGTGGCTCTCTTATCTTCATAATAATGATAGGCATTATTAAAATAGCCCTCATAGGAATAAGGCAGCTGGTCATGAAAGTAGTAAATAAAGCAATATAAGAGAAGATTAAGAAGAATTGTAAAGGAGAGACCTAGTCGGAAATATTGGGATCGGTATAGTGGGATCACTGTTGTATTTTATCAGGAGTGTTACTTGTAGTTTAGGGTTTAACTTTTTATAATTACAGCGCCTATTCCGGGGTAGCCTGCCTGCCGGCAGGCAGGCTCAGTGGTAAATTATGTATATTGTGTATGCACTAAAGAGTGAAAGGGGCCCATACATTTACAAAGGGTTGACTAAGAATATTATAAGAAGGCTAGAAGAGCACAACTTAGGGAGAAATAAGTCAACTAAGGCTAAGGGTCCATTTTCTGTGATATATACAGAGGAGGTAGAAACACGGTTAGAGGCAAGAGAGCGAGAGAAGTGGCTTAAAAGTGGAGAAGGTAGAGAGTTTCTAAAGTCACTTATTCCGGGGTAGCTCAGTGGTTAGAGCGGGTGCCTGTTAAGCACTAGGTCGTGGGTTCAAATCCCACCCCCGGAGCCATGAACCACGTTGGGTTCATGGCCGTGCACCCTACGTGGTGCATGGTCAGGAATCTTACGTGGATCTTGGTCGTGAACTCCACGTAGTTCACGGCCCATTAACTACCATAGTACCACTCGAGGGTACGTGGCAGGCTGTTGGGTTCAGGGCTTCGCCAGAAGACCTGAACACTTTACGTGTTCTGGGTAGTGTACCTTGCATGGTACACTGCAAACAATACCTCCGAAGTATCATTATCTTAATGTTTTGCTCTCCCTGAAGGATTTCAAGTTCTACATAGGTAAAACGACGAACCTTAGAAGAAGGTTCCAAGAGCACCAAGGGGGTAAAAATAAATCTACCGCTCCACGAAGACCTTTTATTCTCATTTACTACGAGGCCCATCTTTCGAAGGAAGACGCAGAAAGAAGGGAAAAATATTTTAAAACCGTCAAAGGCAAGGCCACGTTGCGGCAGGTGCTTAGGGATTCTCTTCGAAATTTGAAGAAAGAGAACCTGGAGGGTGACTAGGTATTACGAAGCCTTGTGCCAGTATACCCACCTCCCGAGCCATAGTCCTATAGTTTGCATATTCCTTAGTTTTATGTTATAAATGCCCCCACAAAGTAGCTCCGCTCCCTAAACCAAGGAGGTTCTCATGGGAGACAACGGGTTGTTGATCGATCCAAGAGAAGTGGAGGCGACCGTGATGGATTGCCTCTACCGAGAAGATGAGCTTCCAGGCGGGGGTCAAGTGCCCGAGGGAGCCGTAATCGTCGCAGGGATCACCAGGACGTTCGGGTTCCACCCCGAGCGGCTGGAAGGTCACCGCTTGCAGGTGGGGGGTTGGTTAAGGGCTTTGCCCAGCACTTTCCGAGTGAACGAAGGAGGTGGTTGGTCCTTCCTCGCTGCCTGCAACCAGGAGAATGGTGTGCAGTGGACTAGCTTCCACGTTCGCATGGAAGAGCTGTTCTGTCTGGGGATAGGTTTGGGGTTGGTCACATGTCTGCTGCCCAGGGAGAGTTGGGGTTTGTTACCTGGTGGCATGCCCTATTATGCCATCACGGTGACTGATTGAGCCTCGGCATCCGAAGGAGCACATCCTCGGGTGACCGAGGCTCTGTGCTTTTTAAACAGAGAATGTTCCAAACAGGTACCACCTCCCGAGCCCTCTTTCACTGAAGGAACGAATGTCTTAGCCTCAAGGTAATTTATGTATGGTCTTGCTAAGTATTAAGGTTTTAATTACGGGTAATTTAGTCTAGGTTGATTTACGCAGGGAATTAAGTTTTTCATAAATAAGGCAGTTTAAACTCACCAAGCTTATGCCAAATAGATAATCTTCAAGTGGGATGGTGAAAATCATTAAGTTGGATTTAAATTGGCTGTTGTATGTAACCACCGGTCTAGCGGTTAGATAACCATTAAAAATAGTAGTAAGTACTGCGATTAACACCAAGTAATACAACCAATATCTATAACGCATTAGTTTAATACCAAGAAAACAATCCAGTCCTAATACCAATATGGTCAACATTAGAACCACGACTGTATAATAGTGACCTTTTGTTAAGCTTAGCAGGATTAAAGGTATGAGTAGGAAAATGCTGGGTAGGTAAGGGAAATTAAAGGGAGTAGCAGTTTTAGTGCTTATGCTTTTTAGAGCGATAAATAAAAATAAACAGCCAAAGGGAACCGTCAGGAAAAACAAGACTTCTTCCAGAGGGAGATTTAGCAAGTGGATGCCTAGAACATAAGCGGGATTAAAACTCCAGAATAAATCTGTGGAAAAGATATCAATGATAATAAAAATGATGGCAGGTATCACTAAGGCGTAAAAAAAACTTTTTTTCTGGACCTTAATCCGGTTTGAAAATATGAGATAAGCAGAAAAAGGGAGCAGGAAACAAATGAGATTGAAGAGCAAATACTCAAACTTCATTTTTAGTAATCAGATTTGTCACTATTTGGGCGGAGATGAGGCATAAAGGCATGCCAATGCCGGGGTTAGTATATTGACCCACATAATACAGATTATCAACCTTACGGCTTTTATTGCGTGGTCTGAACAGGGCAGTTTGGCTTAAGGTGTGTGCCAAACCAAAGGCAACTCCCTTATAAGCATTATAATCATTGATAAAATCGCGATGGGAAAAGATGCGCTTGACCAAGATACGTTTGGTATAGTCGCTGCCGATAAGGTTTTCAAAATGGAGGATCACTTGATCAGCAAAGTGTTCTCTGGAGATGTCATCGTCATTTAAACCGGGAGCCACTGGTACCAAAAAGTACATAATTTCCTTGCCGTCAGGAGCTAAGGTGGGATCTGTTTTGGTTGGCAGATGGACATAATAAGATGGCGATTTAGGCCACTGGGGTTTAACGAACACTTCCTTAAAATGATTTAGCCAGGAATCATCAAAATAGAAATTGTGATGCTCGGCGTTGTTTACCTGACCATCAATTCCCAAATAGACCACAAAAGCACTGGGAGATAAGGTTTTCTTCTCCCAGAAAGCATCAGTGTGTGTCTGCCAGGGCTTTTCAAGTAGTTGGGTTTCGCAATGGTGGTAGTCGGAGTTGTTGAGAATGTAATTAGCCTCATACTCCCCTTTGCTCGTGATAACACTCTCGGCTTTGCCTTTTGACACCTTAATTTTCTCAACCTTCTCATTTGTGTGAATTTGAACCTGGTTTTCTTGGCACAGGGTTTCTAAAGCTTCAATAATCTTGTAAATCCCGCCTTCCGGATGCCAGATTTTTAAGTTAAAGTCGGTATGAGAGATTAGCGTGTAGAAAGCGGGAGTGTTATAGGGTGATCCTCCTAGGAAAACAGTAGTAAATTCCAGTATTTTTTGTAAATCGGGGTTTTTAAAAACTTTCGCGACCTCTGCGTGGAATGATTTTTGTAGCTTGAGTCCTTTAAGGTTAGCCAAAATCTTCTTATTGAGCAGCGGTTTTAGAGTTTGGTAGTCAAGGTAAATTAGGTCATTGATGACCAAATCATAAATTTTTTTACTGTCGGCTAGATATTTCTTTAGTTTTTCTCCAGCCCCTGGTTCCACCTGATCAAAGAGCTTAATATTTTTCTCTAGATCAGCATAAATTGAATACTCATTGTGATTTTGCAGAAATATTTTATAGTGGGGATCCACGAGTTTTAAGTTGTAAAAGTCGGCGGTAGTTTTGCCAAACAGCTGATAAAATTTCTCAAACTCATCCGGCATCATGTACCAGGAAGGACCCATATCAAAATGAAAACCTTGAGAGTTGAATTTTCTGGCGCGGCCGCCCAACTCGTCATTTTTCTCAAAAAGTTGCACCGAATAACCCTTTTTGGCAAGGAGTGCAGCTGAAGCTAAGCCTCCAATACCGCCACCAATTACAATCACCTGATTCATAAAATTAAGTATAGCAAAACCTAAATTCCTAAATGATAGGTAAAATTATCTCTGATTGGCTTCAGATGATTAGCATTTCTGTGCCTGGAGATACTAATAAAAGATACTAGCCTTGATTGCATTAAGTAAAAAAAGCTTCTGATTTATTTAATTAGGTTGTTTGGAGGTAGCTAATTTGTGAGATAGTCTCTGCAGATTATCCCCAAAGACCGCTCTTAATGGTAGGATTAGTCTGTAGTAGTAATTGAGCAATTGTCAAAAGAGGATTTGTTATGAGTTACACCCCGGACTTAAAAGATGCTGCAGTTGACCTCTACCGAGTGGTTAATTGTAGCTTGACAGAGAAAGGGTGGGAAGATGAAAACGCTCGGGTGTTTTTGGAAAACGCCTTAGTGATAATCGAAAAAAACATTGGTAGTGTGGATGCTTTATTAGCTTCGGAAATTATGAGCAGTCTCAAAAAAGGTCTGGACGAAACTCTGTCCCTTCCTAATCTACAGGAACAGCTACTCCTTTTAGCCTCATTATTGAGATAGAAGTTCAACCTTTTATGCTCATTAGAAAGAGGGTGGGGTATAATTCTTCTATGAATATCTATCATGTTATTGATGAAGCTAAATGGAAAGAAGCACAGAAGATATGCGAATACACCCCCTCTTCATTTGAAGACGATGGCTTTATTCACACCTCAACTGAAGAGCAACTATTACCCACTGCCAACAGGAAGTTGAAGCATAAAGACGAACTACGGGTAGTAGTGATAGATACTGATAAATTAAAAGCTGTGCTTAAGTTTGAAGAAGCCAGTAATGGGGAAAAATATCCCCATATATACGGACCTCTTAATACTGATGCTGTGGTTTATTTAATTAAACTTGTAAAGGGCGATTTGGGCGAATTCCAGATATCTAAATAAGAACTGCGGGGCATATATTTAAAATGAAAAAAGCCACATACCTTTCGGTAGGTGGCTTTGCTGCCGAAGATGGCTTTTCCTGCGCACATCGCTCGACGCTACTCGTTTAGGCAACCTTTTCTCCCGGCACCCCTTGGCACTATTGGGGTGCCGTACTAGGCTGGTTATAGGAAAAAGGCTCCGTTAGGAGCCTTTTTCAAGCTATCCTTTCGGAGCCAATCAGTTCTATAGTCTTTCCTCTACGGCTGCTTTAGCCGTGCCTTCCCTAAGCATCTGCATGGCAGTGGCTGGGTTACGATCACATACATCATTGAACAATAGCCAAACAAGCGAACCAGTGATACCCTGCTCAACCAGCAAGCGCAGCGCCTCCTCGCCCCCAACTGGAAGTAGTGCTCGGCAAGCTGATGCTGCTCCCGGGTTGGTCCCTGCTATGGCAGCGATACTTGCCATCTGGAAAGAGTTGCCTGGGGTGGCATGTTCAGCTATCTTGGAGACCACCCTTGCTCTGGAGCCAGAGAAATAGGGCTGTCCATCGTAATTTTGACCCCCATCCTCACCAGGAAACTCAAAGTCTTCGTCGTCTAGGGAGAAGGCTACTATCCCTCTTGGGCTCCGTCTGGCGCGATACCACTGGATACGGAGAGCTTGTCCTTGGCAGTAGGCCTGATAAGCCCGACGAGCAGTGTCCAAATCCGCACAAGGCACGATCTCCTCTCCGCAACCCCGATCAAAGCCACACACGAGAATCTCTTCTGGGTCAAGTGGGGGCATCACGTTGGGTTCGCAACCGCCCCACTCTTCTGTTGTGTCTAATTCTATGAAAATCCAGTTCAACAGCTTCTGCTTTAACCCCAGCGTGATCAACATCAAGCTATCTCCTTGTGAGCGCAATTTGCGTGGGCGTAAGTTTAAGGTGCTTTAGGAGTTTAGTCAAATAAGGGCTCTTTGTTTAATGAGTTTTTCTGATAGCCTTCCTTACAATTTTTCGCTAAGGCAATAAAGTGTGAAATGGGTTTTTATTACTAGTATAATAGAGGGCATGATTGAACAAGTAGCTAGTTTTCTTAAAGACTACGGTTGGCTTTCTGGCACTTTTAATAGCCCCGCTTCTGGTGACCAATTTGTGTTTACGCGCTTTGATTACGAACCCTTAATCATTCATGCACCGATCTTAATTAAAGAAGTTGACAACTGGCTGTTTATCTCTACCCACAAACTATTTAAGTTTACCAAGAAAGATACCGGAATTATGCTAAAGTTTTTGGAATACAACAATGAAGAACTTTCAGTCAAATGGTTTACGAGAGAGCTAACGGAAGAGACATACATTAATATTGGCGGGGAGATTTGCACCGAGGAGTTTTCGCAATTTAAGTTTAACCTCACAATGGACCTCTTATGCACTTCTATTGAGGATGTTGCTAATATGCTTACAAAGCAAGGAGATTTAACTGCCGAGAACCTTACCCCAGTAACTGATGATATTGTGAAAAACTCTTTTGAGTATTATTAATTAGAACCCATTCAAACATTAAATAATGTAACTACCCCGCCGGTAAAATAGGCTTTAAGTTAATGACAGGCGCAAGTGGCTGCTGGTCAACTTATTAGTGCTTAACTTTCTGTGCTTTTTGGCTCTGTTTATTAATTTACTAATAAGATTTGAGCAAAAACCCATAGTGTAGCATATTGCTTTTTAGACCAATCCGGATGTTTACCAGAGGAGTGTTGGTATGCCCTACATTGACGTGCGGGTAGATGCTAGAAGTCATGGTGGTGAAATCCTGGCTTGGGCCACAACCCACGTAACCTGGTTGGAGAAAGCTCTCCAAGAGGCAACGTCTCGTGTAAGTGGTTTGGTTGGGGTAGACACCGCCCAGCAGATAGTGGTCTCTATCATCAGCTTGGAAAGAATAGGTCCAAATGGTGATGCCCCGATCCAGCTTCAGGTGAATTCTTACCCCCCGGACTTGAGTGCTCAAGTATTGGAGGTGTGGATGGGGGTGCTGTGCCAAGCCGTACTGTCTTTGGCAGAAAGGACTGGGGAGGGAGGAGAACTCGTGTTTTCGGTAGAAGCTGAACCGCTCAACCCCTATCAGGGTGGCTTTAAAGTGGCTAAACGGACTCTGCTTGTGAGAAAGTAGCATGGGTTGTGTCGTGTTGCCCCGTACCTAATCTGCACAAGCAGATGGTACGGGGTTTTGTTTTAGTGGTTAACTTCCACACCATTTTTAGTCCAGCCCTTAATTGGACATCTTATTTTGTGGCTTAACTTAAAATGTTGCTGTTAATTATTGCAGGATGGTAATTACAATTATCCAAATAGGTCTATTTTATACTTACCTTGATGATTACTTGTCAGTTTGAGGATGGTGCCAAAACTAGTTTGAGGCATGTGGCCGTAAATGCGATTTTGGTGAAGGAAAGTCAACTACTACTTGGCAAACGGGGTGTCATGGCTGATGGCAAACCTCTCTTGGAACACGGTAAATACGCCCTTTTGGGTGGTTTTGTGACTAGAGATGAAACTTTAACCCAAGCCCTACGCCGGGAAATAAGGGAAGAAAGTGGTTGGGAAATAGACGATTTAACTCTTTTTAGAGTGAATGACAATCCCAAGCGACCTCAAGAAGATCGGCAAAATATTGATCTTATTTATCTCGCCCAAGCAGTCACCTAAAGCGGTGAGCCCGATTGTGAGGTAATGGCTCTGACGTGGTTTGCTGTGGCTAATTTACCAGCTAAAGACGAAATTGCCTTTGACCATTATGATACGTTACTGATGTATCAAAACTACCTCAATAATAAATTTCCCTTACCCATTGTGGGTAAATAATTAGTGATTATTTCCGCGCTTTAAAAAAGGGTAACTCTTTTACTACAATACTGGTGCTAGTGAATTGGCGATTCTAACTAACTCTTCTTTAGTCAAGGCGTCACTAGGTACTACCAGTGAAAGGGCTAAGTTATCTTTCACGAGATTAAGGCTGGTCATGTTCAAGCCTTGAATAGGACCAGTTACCAACACCGCTTGCCCGCCAGTAACAGGTACTGTTTCACTGGTTTGCTCTGGGGAAAGCTTGCTGGAGAGATAGGTGGCTAACTCATCTTGGCTAATAGTGATGTTGAGTTGGTTGAAAATCAATTTTTTAGAAGCACCCGAGACAGTTTTGGTGGTTGGATCACTGTAAGATAAAGAGACAATATAGTGGGCATTGCCATCTGGCACATTTTGGTTTGTTTTTTCTAGCTTAACTAAGCCATCATAAACATAGCCGGTTGGGAGGTAGGTGGGTTTGAAGATACCAAACTTAATGTTCTGCTTAATTTTGTTCAAGTCGCCATCAAGGTTTCCTGATTTTGCTGTAAGAGAGCGCCGGAAGGAAAACTGTTTAACTTTCCACTGGTTGTCTTCTTGTTCAAAGGTTATTTCAACCGTTCCGTTTGGTGGGGAGCTATACTCAACCAAACCCACATAAGCTTTACCGGGGTGTACACCAGTCTCATGAGCTACAGTAATGTCGGTTATGGCGATTTGGGTTTGAGTTAGGGCTTCTGCCAATTCTAGCTGTGCAAATAAGCTTTTAATCTGCGCTTTAGTGGCAGTATTGATTAATTGGCTGGAAAACATTTGGTAAGCACCGTCTACGTCCTGCTCTTGCGCAGCTTTAAACAAGTTATCCGCCAGGACCTGAAATTCCTCTGTTGGTTCATTAAGAGCGGGTAGCGCTACATCTGAATCGGGGGTTGTACTTTCTGGTTGCTGGTAATAATGGTTGTAAGCTAGATAGGCTAAAGCGCCAATAATGATAAGGCTAAGCAAAAGCAGCTTTTGCTTATCGGGCTGTGGTAATGATTTCATTGTGTTAACCTCTGATTTTCTTTCGTTAGTTAAAGTTGCTTCGGTTGCCTCTTTTGTTTCTTGTTGTGTGGTTGAATCATCAGACATGATTTGTATTTTACCTATATTTTAAGTGGTTTACCATTAGCAACTTACTTTCAGTGCTTGAAAAACTGCTACATTATGGCAGTGTAAAGTTTAACTCGGCTACGGTTAGAAATGCAATAAGGAAAAGGAGGGTAGTTGGACTTACAGGTGAATTAATAAATTAAGTTTCTAGTAGTTGGCAAGGGCAACTATTTACGGGGAAAGGGTTTGTCTTGTTTAGTCATCCTGGTGATTTTACCCCGGGGTGTACCACAGAATTTGTGGCCTTCCAAAATAAATATAAAGAATTTAAAAAGCTTAAGTGTGAGTTAATTGGCTTAAGTGTGGGTCAAGTCTATGCCCATCTTAAATGGGAAGAGTGTATTAAAGATAATCTTAAAGCAGAGAGCCAGTTTCCGCTTATTGCTGATACGGGAGCTGTGGCGGAAACTTTGGGTCTTATTCCTCCGGGCAAGGGAACTAATACCGTGAGAGTAGTGTTTGTGGTGGATGCTGCTGGTGTGATTCGGATTATGCTTTATTATCCTCAAGAGTTGGGTCGGAATATTGATGAGGTAGTCAGGGTAGTTAAAGCGATGCAAACAGCTGATAAACATAAAGTAGCTATGCCAGCAGATTGGCCCAAAAATGAAATGATAAAAGACCGAGTGATTGTGCCACCGGCTAGTAGTGTGAGTGCAATTAAAGACCGAATAACCAAAGCCAAAGCAGGTGAGATTAAATGTTTGGACTGGTGGTTCTGCCATAAAAAATTAGGTAAATAATTAGCACGGGCTTTTTACATTTTCTCATGATCATCTCCTATCCCTATTTGGGGTGATTGGTAAATTTTCAATAAAACAAGATTTTTGCTGAAAAATACTGTATAGTGCATTTTGGAAAGGAGGTATTAGTTAAAAACACAAAATAATTATGAAGGGAATAGTAAAAACAAAAACCGATAAAGGATTTGGATTTATTTCTCGTGAAGGTGAAGAAAAAGATCTTTTCTTTCACTCTAACGATTTAGTTGACGTCACCTTTGCACAACTGCAAGAAGGCAACACCGTTACTTTTGATGTGGAACAAGGTCCTAAAGGTCCTTCTGCTAAAAATGTAAAACTGGCAGGAACAGAAGACGCGGAATAATAAAAGCCAAACAAAGAAGTTGATACTTCTTTATCGCTTAAACTAAAAGACCCAGCTTCAGCTGGGTCTTTTGGGTGATAGTATTATTTTTTAAACAACATATTTTTAAGTAAAGATAAGCTACTAGTCATGGTTACGTCACTTAACGAGAGCTGCAGCATAAAATGTTTGTCAAAATAAGCTCTTGCTAAAAAACCCATAGTTTGGTATATAAGGGTTACCCCCTGTCCCCCCTGCAAAGGAGAAGCAGCATGACCCCCGCATCGGTGTTGGATCGCTTTTTGGCAGAGCGTCGCTTGAGCCAACAAGAACGACAGCAGTTTGATTTGATGCATCGTACTTTGTTGGCGGCTTTGCAGGCAGAGAAGGGCGACGGAACGTATGAGGACATCCCGCTTGCCCAGCTGCTTGAGCTGCTCCTTTTTTTGGAGGAGCATTATCCAAGAAGAGTAAGAGAGGCGCATCAGGAGTGGTGCCAATTTGTAGACACGATTGAAGAGTATGCGCTGGCGCTACAAGTGGCTACAGTCGCTACCAGCTTGGACCCTAACGAAGTTGAAGAAGAGATACGGTCTTATGCTAGGCAGGAACCCAAGCCCATTTTTGACCCCGTACCAGAGTAACCGGTACGGGGTTACTCTTTTTCAGCCTTTCTGCTTTTACCAGCACAGACTAGTTGAATTTAAACCCATAGTATGATAGGCTGTTTGAGCCTATTTCTTTTCTCAAAGGAGAAACACCAGTGCAAGATAGCGAAAGGCGACAAGCCTTTTTGCAGCAGTGGGGTCTGGATGATAGGGAGATTAAGCTATTTGATACTTTGATCGTCGTTCGTTATGCTTTGGCTTCTTGTCAATCGTCGGGTGGTTTTTTTGGTGGTGTCCCCGCTGCAACTTGGCAACAGTGGGATGAGGCAGTGACTAGTCGTTGTTCCCCCAAGGTACTAGCGGCCTTTCTGGCTTGGTGTGGTGAGGTGCCCAAGCTAGCCTCATTGGCTCTTCTGACTGACCCGGTACGGTTGGCTATTGAGGATATCTGCGAGCGTAAGTTCACGTCATGAAAGTGGCGGATTGATACCCCGTGTCTTGAGCAAGATGCGGGGTTACTTTTTATTTCCTTGTACTTTGAATAAACAATAAACCACTTAGTATTGGTGGTAGGGTGACGATAATAAAGGTAACGGGGTTTTTTAAAGTGTGAAAAAAACTAATGCTAAACAACCCTAAAAAGAGCAGCACCATTCCTCCCAAACGGGGTTTGCTCCAAGAAATTATCAATGCGCCCAGAAGCAGCAAAGAAGGAAGCAGGTGTATAAAAAGCCCCAGCACCAACTGCTTAAGAGAGTATCCTTCAACAAATACATCTAACGCAAACAGGCTAAGAAAAAGTACCTGAAATAAAGCTACTCCACGCGCGAGAGAGACTTTGTTAAGCGCGATTTTTTTATGTTTCACAATAGATACACCTCGTCTCCCACTTCGGCGGCGGAATCTAATTTCAGACCCACATCATCACCAGTGGTCACGGTCTCAATATCTTTGCGATTGATCTGCATACTATTAACTGTCTGCACAAAATCGGTGCTGGGTCCGACAATGTGAACGCGATCGCCAATTTTTAAGTCGCCCATCATTTCTAGACCAGCTACCTGGATATTAGAAAAATACTGGGTAATGGTGGCTATCTTTGTGCCTTCGCTTTCTGCCATTAAATATCACCACCTTTCTTTAACGTTAATCTGATTATACAACGAATAAGTTTTCGGGTTTTATTCCATTGCGCTCTGGCTCGGATTTAGGTAGAGTAGTGCCCACATGACTACGGTTACGCACATGGTTACTGGTTTGGTTATTACCCAGGCAGTAGCTAATCCTTATATCTCCTTACCTCTTGCTTTTGCTTCGCATTTTGCGCTTGATGCTATCCCTCATAATGATTATGCCTATAATCTTGGTGGTAATAATTGGGTGCATATCCACGAAAGTCCTCTGTCAATGATCCTTCTCGGCTTTAGTGTGGCATTATGTTTCTATTTAGCGCACACCACACCTACCCCACTACTGGCTTTCAGTGGCTCAATTTTAGGAGTGCTACCCGATATCATCGCCTCTTTGACAAAACGCTTGGGCTATAAAAACAACCCATTTAGGAGATTTCATAGTTATTGGCACAGTGCTTTTGATCTGGGGGAGTTTTTTTATAACCAGTGGGGATCCGGTAAAAAGGTACACTCTCCCCGCAACACAAAAGAATACAAAACTAATTTCCAGCTTTTGAGTAAAACCTACTCGGCTAAGTTGGGTTGGTTGCTGGAAGCTATGCTGGAACTGGCTTTTTTGCTGATACTACTAACCTTACTGATTTATTATTAATATCCACAACTAACCACCTGCTTCTGTTACATGATCAGGCGCAAGCCTAGAATGAGGATAACCATGGTGACTAGACTGACCACTAGCGCCGCGTGATCAACTCCGGTTTCCGGTACTGGTTCGGGTCGGACTACGACTGGGGCTGGTTGCCGACAATCAGCGTCAGTTTCACATAACTGGGTACCGGGGCTGGGGGTGCCGGTAACCACCACGCAAGACTCTTCCAAACAGGTCTTGTAGGTCTTTTGTTCTTCTTCTGGGGCGATACAATCAGCATCACTGGTACAGATCAAGGTACCTTCTGGAGGAATACCGGCGAGGGTGTCACAGGATTCTTCCACACAAGTTTTGTAGGTGTATTGCTTGGGTTCGGGTCCGATACAATCAGCATCAGTTTCACACAGGATCGTACCTTCGGCGGGGATACCGGAAACTAGAACACAAGATTCATCAAAGCAGGTTTTGTAGCTGTATTGCCGAGGTTCAGGAGCGATACAATCAGCATCAGTTTCACACAGGATCGTACCCACCGGTGGTGTGCCTGTCATTAGTTCACAAGACTCTTCCACACAAGTTTTATAGGTTGCCACTGGTGGTGGGGGTGGGGGTGGTGTTTGACAATCAGCATCAGTGCGACATTCATCTGGTCGATCAACCGTGACCTGACGAGGTTCACAGGTTTCATACACGGTGCAAACCATTTGGAAACAATCCTCATCACCACTACAGGTGTCTTCCTTGTCACCGATTTTTTCCACACACTGCAGGCCTTCACAGGTAAGATAGGTTTCTTCACAGTCAGCATCACTGCGGCACTCGTCGGTGCCAGGGCTGCGGTCTTCCACGCAAGCCATGTTGTGGCAGATTAACCTGATCTGGCAATCATCATCATCGGTGCAGACAATATCCCTGCCTTCTACTATTTCGCTTAATCCCTTTTCTTCACAGGTTTCGGTGGCGTCATCACAAGCATACACATAACAATCGGTGTCATCGGCGCATTCGTCTCGCCCGCTACCATCAGTCAGCTCACAGGTGAGGTCGGTGGTACATTCATAGTGATCTTTACAATCCTCATCCACCACACAAGTCTCACCGGCGGGAGCGTTTTCAATGGCGAAATCGTTACAGGTGGCGGTTTGACCACTACCCACACAGACTTGGGTGGCACAGGCGGCTGGTTGGGTGCCAACTTGTGATTCTAAACAAGGCGTTAGGTTTGTGGTATTAACGCCTCGGTTTTGGAGATCTCGGACGTAGTCACAAGTTTTGTTGTAACAAACAGCGTCAGTGGGAATGGCGTTGACAACCCAACCGTAGGTATAGTCCATCTCACAGAAATAATCAAAACCAGTCAGGGACAGGTTGGTCAGGGGTGAGCTACCGGGTGGGGTGAGGTTGGTGGGGCAACCTTGCGCATTATCATCACAAAAAGTACCTACTACTTCATACATAGAAGCCGAGCCAGAAAAGGGGTTAAGCGTAACAGTGATGGATTGAGCATCCATTAGTTCTTGGATTTTGCTTTGACCGCTGTCATTCCAGGTATGTTGCGCCTTACCATCAGTAGCGAATTGTTCGGTGCTGGTTTTGGTTTGGCCATCAGCGGTGACGACGGTGGCTGTGCTACTAAAGCCAGTGTTTGCCGGGAGAATGTTGCCATTAGTATCTCTGATTTGGGCTACGATCTTGAAATCACAAGCTTCAGCCAAGCGCCAGCCATAGGTAATATCTGCTCCGCAGAGCATGTTCAGATTGATCGTGTCGGTTTGGGTGCCAGGTATGCTTTGTCCTTGTGCCGTTAACCCTTGTGGGCAACCCACTACTCCGGTGCTGTTTTCTGTGCAAAATCTTTCCGTAATCTCATAACCAGAAGGTATATCGGTTAAGGTAACCGCGTTGTTTTTACCTTGATAAGTCAGTGGTAAGGTTTCAGTTTCAAATTGAACTTCGGCATTTGGTGGTGGAAACTCTTGTGGATAGGTCTCGCCATTAATAGTGCTTTGCGTGGTTACCTCACCTACAGTGCTAATAGGTATGGCTGTACCTGGATTCGTGGCGTATTCTACTTTGGTCACGGTACGGTAATAACAGGGACAAGCGTAAATCAAGCTTAAAATATCTTCAAAAGCTTTAGCGACATTTTGCCTGGCATCAATTACATTTTGATAATCTGCCCCAGCCACACACTGCCTCATTTGTGTTAATCCCACAGGCTCTTCTTGGCTATTAGTATAAATGCCAAAAAACCCTTTATCTACAGCAGCTTTAACAGGGGCAGCACTGTTACAGTAGAGCTGTGTTTCCTGTGGCGTGCCTGACTCTCTATAGACATCACAATTAGGTCCATCTACGCAACGGCGGTAGTTAATGCCACCATCAGAAACTAAGATTACGACCTTAGTCTTTTCGGGGTTGCTAGGAATGCTGTTGACCATCCTTAAAGCTTCTTCTAAAGCGAGGTTGGTGCTAGTACCTATTTCGGTGTCATTTAGCGTAAGGCTGTTAACTTTACTTTTAAGTAAGCCTTTATCTGAAGTGACTGTTTGGAGCACATTAACATAAGTGTGGAAAGTAATAATACCGACGCTGTCTATAAGACCGTCTTTTATGCCCTCGTTATGGTCACCATCAGTAAACTCCAAAGCATCCAAAAAGTCGTTAGTCGCTGCCTTGGCAACATCCAAGGCAGTTTGGTTGGTGCCTCCAGATACGGTTCTCATGGAGGAAGAAATGTCTAGCACCAAGACCACATCCACATTCTTTCTGCAATCCCCAGAGGGGTAAATAGCAGCCTCGCCTCGGTATTGTTGTCTGCGGTTGACGACAACAAGGGTAATAGGAATAGCCAAAGCAATGAGGATTAAACCGATTAGCGTAAATTGTCTTTTGTTTAGTCTTACTCGCATTACTTTATTGTCCGTTATTAGAATAACAACTTAACCCCCAACAGGAGTAGCCCGATGGTGATTAAGCTGATCACTAATGCCGCTCCGCTTGTACCGGTATCTATATCTTCTGGTACCCGACAAGCGTTAATATCGTCTGGATCACACAAACACCCATCAACTGGATTAGTACGTGAACAACGCCGGGCGTTACTGGGGGTGGAGCCATAAAACTCCACGCAGGCACCAGTATCGCAAGCGTAATAAGTTTGTAAACAATCAATATCAAACTGGCACTCATCTCTACCAGATCCTTGAACATCTACACATTCATTACGATCGTTGCATTCGGTATGGGTGCGACAATCATCGTCGCTGTCACACCTGATGCCTCCGGGTGGGTCGTCAATAGAGAATGGCTCACAAGTGGCTGATGACCCACTACCCACACACACCTGCACCGTGCAATCTGGGGAATTATTACCTAGGGTGGTGCAGGTGCGGTTGTTATAACGGGGATCGGTTTCATCAGTTATCTGGATACAACTGGTTTCATCACATACCTTTTTGGCTACCGGTTCCGGTCGGCAGTCTTCATGGTTAGTGCAAAGGGATGTGCCTGGAGGGTTATCCTTAGGAAACGCTTCACAGGTGGCGGTGGTGGTGCCTTCATTTCGGCAAGCCATCACCGTACATTCTGGTGAGTTGGCTTGCGGAGTGGTGCAAGCAGTAGGGTTGTTGTAATTGGGATCATTGGGATCAGAGCTCTGCTGACAGGTGGTACCTACACACACTGTTTTAGTGACAGGTGGTTTTAGATACCACCCGTAGGTATAGTTCATTCCGCAAAAGTACTCAAACCCAGTGAGGGAAAGATCAGTTAAAGGCGTGTTTCCTGGGGGGGTAATGTTAGTAGGACAGCCGTTTCCATCTGCCGATTCACAAAAGGTGCCCACCACCCCGTAGGTGGCATTAGCCCCAGCTAAAGGATTGAGTGTGACCGTAATAGCTTGAGCATCTATATATTTTTGGATATGTTGCCTTCCGATATTGGACCAAGGCAGGTAATGTCCAGCCGGTTTGGCGTCTTGAGCATCGTCTAGGTATTTAATAGTGAAAGAGGTAGGACCTTCGGTTTGACCGGCAGCCGTTACTAGCGTGGAGGTACCCGGAAACTGGAGGGCTTGTGGTATTGGGCTGCCGTCGGTAGTCCTTATTTCTGCCGTCACCGAAAACCCACAACCCGGTTGGACATACCAACCATAAGTGTAAGTGGTGCTACTATCAATGGTAGCTGGGCATTGGTAGCCAAAACCGTTTAATTTTAGTATGTTTGGACTGTCGGGGGTGCCAGAGCCGATAGGAGTAAGGTTATCCGGGCAACCTTCCTGACTAGCAGGTTCATTGTTATTGGCTACACAAAAACTACCCACCACCTCATAATTTGCCGCGGGGGTACCTGGCGTTCTCACTAACTCCACCGAGATGCTTTGCGCATTTTTAAGACTATCTGGTATTTGCTCTCCCGGGTATGGAATTTCTGCTGGAGCACCAAACGGAAGTGGGCTACCGGCTGTACCATTTATCCAGGCCACGGTCGAAAACCCGTTCCCATCGGATAAAATAGTGCCGTTAGTGTCTTTAATCTGGGCGGTCACTGTAAAAGGACAGGGGCAGATCTGCATTAGTTTCATGGCTGCTTCCAGGGCAGCGGAGAGCGCTCCTTTGTTCAGATCAGCTTGGATTAAATGAGTACTGCCATTATCTTTATGAACCCACTTTTGTAACTGGTAAAAACCCCAACTTTCTTTATCCGAAAGCGGTTCTTTGGGTCCGAAATAAATGGAAATTATCTCATATTTCTTTCTTACTTCCTGGGCAACATCTCGGTATTGTCTTTCTTCATTGCACTTAGCGGTGTTGATTGTAGCTTCAGTGCATTCATGGGGTGGCCACTCGTCACAACTATCTCCGCCACAGTCCAGAACGTAATTAAGTGATAAGTTGCCTAATTGATCTTGACAATAGCTTGGGTCATGACACTCAACGTTGATGCGTCCGTCAGTGAAAAGGAGGACGTACTTTTTATTATTACCCGTGGTTGATCTATCCAACATACGGTAACCTTCCGCCAAAGCGGCAGTGACACTGGTTGCGCCTTCTAGTTTATCTACGGTCAGGGCGCTCACGGCACCTAATAACGTACTCTTATTGCTGGTGAGTTGGGTTTGGTAACTGGGGTTACGTGTTATCTCTACATCGTTAAAAGGTACGATACCCACAAAGTCTACCTTGCCATCGGCAGGCATATTGTTTTCCCCATCCGTAAATTCAAACTTATCACTGTTTAATAGTTCGCTAAATGACTCTCTTGCCGTAGAGAGCTTGTTAAAGCCACCCATGTTCATGGATACTGACATATCAAACAACACCACTAGATCAATATTTTCCCGACATTCATATTCACCGGGGGTGGGTGCAGCGGCGGAATATTTTTTCTGTATTGATTGGTTGAGCAGTACGGTTAAAGGCAGACTGGCTAGCACAATTAAAGAAGCGCCAATTATAAACAGCTCTTTGCGGGACAGGTTAAAGGTATTTTTCACGGGTGGCCTCTTAATATTGTTAATCTTAGTTTAGTATAGCGCATCTGATTTCTAGAATATTAACCTTAGACTGACAAAGAGCATTACCATGACTGTCAAGCTAAGGACTAAAGCTCCCCGATCAATGCCTGTATCTGGTACCGTAATTGGTTTTTGACCGACACAATCAGCATCAGTTTCACAAAATACCGTGCCTGCCGGTGGCGTGCCGGAAAGGACTACACAGGTATCAGCCAGACAAGTTTTGTATAAACCATCCTGGGGAGGTTGGGCTTTTTTACAATCAGCGTCAGTGGTACAGATAACAGTGCCTTCGGGCGCAGGACCGGCAAAGCGTAGACACAGCTCATCCTTGCAAGTGCGGTAGGAAGGTATGCCATCAGCGTCTCGTTTTTTCTGACAATCCGCATCAGAGGTGCACAGATCAGCACCTTCGCCAATAATCTCAATACAAGTTTCATACACACTGCACTCGGCATGGGATACAATTGGTTCCTCTGGGTTTTGGCAATCGGCATCGGTTTGGCACAGATCTGCTCCCAGACCAACAATTTCTACACAGGTTTCATACACGCTACACTCGGCATGGGAAGTGACAGTTAGTTCCTCTTCTTGGCAATCTAAGTCACTGGTGCATTGGTCTATGCCTCTACCCACTATTTCTACGCAGGTATCATAAACACTGCATTCAGCGTGGCTAATGATTGCTTCTGTAGTAGTACCACCACGCCTCTCAATAATAGTCTGACAATCGGCGTTGGTTTGGCACTCATCGGTGCCGGAGCCATCCACAGCGATACAGGTTTCAGCTA
>CAZQFB010000007.1:0-46706 GCA_964592525.1 uncultured Candidatus Saccharibacteria bacterium
AGGTAGTTAGTGGTCAGGGAGGAACCATCCACTAGGGTAGAACCCCAGACCCGGGCGTCAATATCTCTACTTTCCAGTACCCCGGCGTTTGAGGTGATGACGGTATTGGAGGATGAGGCGGGCAGGCTAGTGATTCTAGCTTGGCCGGTGACATCCAGGGCATAAGCGGGGCTGGTGGTACCAATGCCTAGGTAGGCATTAGAGATAGCGATATAGTCAGTGGCTTCGTCAAAGAAGGAGATGTTGCCAGCACTAGCACCCAGACCCAGCCAGCCGGCATCCGTGAAGTAGAGCTGACCACCAGGGGTACCTGAAGTGAAGGCTTCACCGGAGGTGATGTTACCCACAGCTTCAATATCTCCTGTTCCAGAACCAGAAGACTCTTCCCAACTTAACACATTACCAGAGTTCCAGGTGAGGACATAATCTGTGGAGCCGGCTGTGGAAGGTAGGGTATAAATAAGGTTTGAGACCAAATCACTAGGAGCTTGGAAGCCAGTGTAGTTAGTACCATTTCCAGAAAGTTCGTAGAACCTTAGCGGGTTAGTGCCGCCAATGCCAACTGAACCTTCTATAGTGAGTGTGTCCAAGGGAGAGGTGGTACCAACACCAACACGATTGTGAGCTGTGTCGAGGTTTACTAATCCAGACTCAATATTAAGGGCATTAATTGAAGAGTTCGCCAGATTCCATTCTGTAGATACGGAAGTTGTTATGGTCCCGCCATCTATTAGGATGTCATTATCCACCTCTAGATCCCCCGCTATTAGCACATCACCCACCCCATTAGCTAATTGACCCGAACCAATGCCTACTTCTAACGCTGCTTGAGGGTCTGATTGACCAACACCCACATTTCCGGAATTATAGTAAATCTTAGTACCATTAGTGCTCCAAACACCACCACTACTAAGAGCAGCATTAATAGCATCTACCAAACCGGTGTATGCCCCACCTCCAAGGGAAGTGGCTGTATCGGTTAGCGTAATTTGGGAGGATAAATTGGCATCATTAAAAATAACATCATCAGCGGAGACTAAGCTGATGTCATTATTACTGCCAGTTGAAGTTAGAGACAGTGTAGAACCATGTAAAATAGTTGCCTGGTTGGTTGAACCTAGTGTAAGTTGTCCTACTGCACTTAAGCTCAACGGACCGTCGGAAGTGATTTGAGCTGGACTACCAGCTCCATTAACAGCTAAATCTCCCCCTACAGTTACGGTACCAGTGCCAAGAAAATTGTAACTAGGATTGGTGACGGTATTTCCAAAATTAATGGCTTCATTGGAATTAGTAGTAGTGATAACTAAATAATTATTAGCTCCTTCAGATATTGAATAGACTTCATTGGTGTGATCATCTATATCAAAATCAGTGGTATCGTTTAAGGTAATATTGGTAGCATCAATAATTATGTCTTGAGCAAAATGAGCTGTTCCCCCAACGTCTAGAGTGTACATCGGAATGCTAGTGTTAAGACCTAAATAGTTATTAGTGTCATCGTAAAAAAATCCTGCGGGATCTCCTGCTAGATTAGTACCATTATGAAATATGATGGACCCTTCAGGTAAATAGGGGATGGTGAGCTGGTCTGTCCAAGTTACTACCCCACCGGATACCGCTAATAACTGACCATCAATACCAATAGGTAGGGTGGAAAGAGTATTGCTAGCAGACCCGTATAGCATATCGCCAGCCACAATGCTTGAAAGACCCGTACCACCAACTGTCACTCCTAATATCCCGCTGTTAATAGCGCTGGCATTAACAGACCCATCAGCTGATATTGTAAGATTGTCTGCAATATACTCGTCTAGCAAACAATCTTCACATGCCCCCCTCTCAACGACTGACTCTAATGTGGAGGTATTGCTAATTTCTAAGCCTTCTATTTGAATATCATCCCCGCTTTTTAATTTCAGGTCCCCAGAGACACCTTGAAGGGAAAGAACACCCGAAGTAAGGGCTGAAATAATTGGATTTTGACCAGGGGTAATGGAAACATTATCCCCAGCAATGATTGAGTAAATAACATTTGAGGCGGTTAATTGGCCGGAGTTAAGGTCTACATCGGCACCATCTGTAACAATGCCTTTGTTGGCTTCAAGTAAACCGTTAATTGTTGTATCAACATTGAATTCTAAAGTGCCTTTAGTGGTTCTCTCGGGTAAAACCTGACCATGAGACGATTTCGTATTATCTGTGTTTGCTAATTTGGTCTGATTTGACCAAAAGGACAGTTTAGAGGTTATTATTTGCGGTATAGAAAAGTAGGCTGATAGCGAAGTAAGGCTAAAAAGAAAAAAGAGGATTACTAGTGCTGTTGGGGTAATGTAGTTCTTTTTTGCTTTAACTGCTAGTTTTGTTTGTCTGCTCCTATCAATACTTGGTTGTGTATTGTAAGTGATGATGGGTGCCTGTTTAATAGCGTTTTTATTTTGGGGCTCTACTTCCCTTGTAGTCAAGATAACTGGTGGGGACAAGTAAAGATGTGCTTGGACATACTTTTCTGCTTGTGCCCAAGTAAGAAAGCGGTTAATGGAGGCAATATATCTTTTCGTAGAGGGTAGGGGGGTATTTAATCTTTGGAGATATGGTAAATAAGCTAAAAGGTCGTTATTGTTATAGTCCTTAATTCTTTTCTGGGGATGTTGTTCTGCCAACCATTCTAGGAGTCTTTTTACATCGGAAATGTAGTTCTTTCGGCTAGACCGGCTTAGGCCTTCGGTGGCGAGATATTCTTTAAACTTTTCAAGTAGTGTATCCATAAGGCAGGAAGTGTGTAATATCCTTTATTACACAGCTAGTTACACCATATTAATGGGACTAAAAACGGATGTCAATAAGCAAAAATATGGGGAGGTATTTACAGGTTTAGAGAAGAATAAAAGGGCTAAAATTAATTAGTTAATTACACGTGAGCAAAAATATTGATGGTATTGTTTTCGTTATGAATGACAGCATAGTAAAAATGAAAAACCAAATTTTCACTACCATACTTTTTAATCAATATTGGTTGATTATTAATAAGGGTGACAAAATTAGCATGCTCTGGGAGAATATCAAAAATTCCCTGTGAATTAGTGGAAGATACTGCTTCAGCAGTCCCTTCCCAGATAACCTCTTCGGGGCTATTTATCCTTACTTGTAGAAGATTTCTTGGCTTGTTGTGGTGAAATGGTATTTTCATTATTGGTAGCCTTTTTATCATTAGTCATTTGCTGAATAGTAATCTTGGCAGAAGCACTTTCTTTTATTGTGCCAATATATAGAAGATGATCAGGTGGAGTAGCATCGTATTTACCTTCAAGAAGTGTGGTTACATCGGATATTACATCTGCTCTTTTCACGTAAACCCCTTTACGCCCAGTTTGATTTTCGGTTACGAAAAAGGGTTGCGTCATGTAATAGAGAAGTAATTTTCCTCTTTTAAAGATTGTTTGGTTATCAACACTAAGTTCTTGTTCTCCAATAACAGCTACTATTCGTGATAAGCGCTCATATTCATTTAATAGTTGTAATGCCTCCGAGGCTACTTCAAAATGTTTAGTACCTAAAATCTTACGACTAAGTGAGTTAGATGATGACAGGAAGATATCAATTGGTGGATACATACCCAAGGAAGCACGATTTCTTGACAAGACTACTGAAGCATCTAAGTAAGCCATAATGGCTTTAACTCCAGGATCACTAATTTCATCAGCCGGAACGTATATATTTTGTACTGAAGTGATGAAGGCATCTTTGGTACTGGATAAGCGACTTTCGAAAGAGGCGATTTCAGTTTCTAAGGTGGGTTGATAACCAAGTTCGGAAGGTATCTGTTCAATTAAGGTTGAGAGCTCACTGCCGGCTTGGATAAATCGATATACATTATCAACAAAAAATAAGACATCTTTTTTTTCTTCATCTCGGAAATATTCCGCTAGGCTAGTGGCACTCCAAGCGGTAAGAAATCTTACGACGGCATTTTCATTCATCTGACCAAATATCAAGGCTGTTTTATTTAACACCCCTGAATTTTTAAGGGATAGGTGGAGCTCGTGTCCTTCTCTGATTCTTTCACCGATACCAGCAAAGATAGCAATTCCTTCATGAGTACTTAGTAGGTTTCTGATAATTTCTGTCAGAAGGATGGTTTTGCCAACACCTGCTCCGCCGATCATGCCTATTTTTCCGCCTCTTAAAAAAGGAGTAAAAAAATCAATCTGTTTGATACCTGTTTCTAGAAGCGTGTTGTCCGAAGTGACACCTTCATAAGAAAGGGTGTCCGTATAAATTGAACGTTCTTTAATACTTTTAAGCTCTCCCAAACCATCTAGAGGATCACCGGTAAGATTAATTACTCTGCCTAGTAACTCTTTACCAACCGGAACGGTGATTGGTTTGCCTGTACTA
This sequence comes from uncultured Candidatus Saccharibacteria bacterium, assembly GCA_964592525.1. GTDB lineage: Bacteria > Patescibacteriota > WWE3 > CAZQFB01 > CAZQFB01 > CAZQFB01. The sequence continues at coordinate 4,399 of CAZQFB010000007.1, forward strand.
ATTAGTTCTGTGCCACGAGTTAAATTATCAACGGGAGTAAGTGATAGGCAGTACATAAGATACTGATCAACATGGGCGTAAACCTCCATTTTAACGTTTCTAGTTTCTGGTGTAGTCAGCACTTCGTGCAATTTAGGAATAGGATTACCCTTGTGTTCTATTAGTACTATTTGACCGTGAATGCTTTTAATGTAGCCTTTAAAGCCATTATCACCTTCAGTGTGGTGAGTTTCTTTTTGCCCATCTTGGTTTGTGTTCTGTAAGATTTTAGCTCTGCGCATATTCTGGTACTACTCTATCTTTTAATAGCATAAGCTTAAAGTACTTATATTTTACTCCAACGTTTCGCGCCACTAATGGTTTCAATTAATCTTGCGTTGATTAGGGATTTTTGGGCTTTAGCCAACTCTCTTTTTTTCTGTCCAATCATTTTCGTGGCTCTTTGTTCTGCCGATATCATTGTGACCAAGCGAGTGCTACTTCTAGCCAACTCAATTTCTAATAAACTTCGTCTAAATAGCAAAAAACGGACATGCGTTTCAAAAAAATTAGTTATTTCTTTTAGCTCTGGTTCATAGAGATAGGTTTTTTTATTATCCTCTGGTCCGAGTGCTGTTGGTTTAAAGGTGATGTCCGTAGCATATGGTTCTTGCACCATTAAGTTGATAAATCTTGGATGGAATAAGGTTACTCTTTCATACTTTTGAATTCGTTCGAGTAAGCTGTAGATTTCTCTAGCTGAAGGGTAGTCGTCTTTAAAGATGATCACTTCAATTTTTTTAGCGTTGGGGTTAGTGGCTAAGTAAGCTTGCCCGGTTAAACCAATGATAATAGCGTCTGTTTTTTGCTTACTAATATCGGTTAGAAATTTTTCTACCAAGTCACGGTTTTGAGTTCCATAGAACCTTTTATTAGAGGTGATAGCAATACTTAAGCGAGAATTTGGGAGCACATTAGTTAACAGTTTTTGTTCTTGGGCATCTATTCTAATTTCTTGGTATAGCTTTTGAATATCTAGGTAAAATTTGCGGTTTTGCGCAAGAGCATCTTTAGAAGACTTCATCTTTAAGGCGCTTATTTCCATAAAAGCAGTGCTAAGTAATTGCAGCGTATTAGCTTCTTTCAAATCATTTATAATCGTTTGAACGGTGAAAGACATAATTAATAATGTTTATTCCGCCATACTCTGTTCGAGCTGGAGTGTTTTATTATTTAATTCGTTAATTAATAAGTCAATATTTGGTTGGCTTAGTCGATCAACTAGTTGCACATACTCCTGCTGACCAATTTCTAAGAGTAATTTGCCTTTATTTTTAATGATATAGTCTTTATCTTTGCTCTTCATAAAGTTGGTGAAGATTAAGCTGATAAAAAGGATCTGCTGTTGAATCGCTAACCTTTGGTTAGGCTCTTGCTTAAGCATTTCTTTGACGATATTACCGATGCGTAGTCCTTCTTGGGTTCTTTTGCCAAATTCAGCCCCAAACATACCGTAGCTTTTTAAAGTTTCAAATTCTGCCAGTATTGGTTTCACTTTATCAGCTAATTGCTTTAGTAAAGGATGTTGTGTTTTTCTGCCTACTCTAGTCACGGAGTAATCAACGTCTAAGGCTGGATAATAACCTTCAGCTCTAAGAGAGATGGAAAAAAGAAGGTGACCATCCGTAGAGGCCATTAAGTTGGTTGGTATTAGCGCCGAAAAATTATCTAAATCAGTTTCAATTATAGGTAGCAGTGAAATAGTGCCGCCACCTCCTAATTGAGCATTGAATCTACCAGCTCTTTCTATTAAATGTGCTTGTTGATAAAAAATGTCCCCGGGGTAGGCTTCGCGACCCGGTAAGGTTTGCATGAGTAAACTGACTTCACGCAGATACTTGGCGTGGGCACCCAAGTCATCAAGGATTAACAGCACTTCTTTTCCTTGGGCACGATAATAATCAGCTATGGTCATAGCAGTATGTGGCACAATGGAGATTAGGGGAGCTTTGTCTTTAATGGTGGCAGCTATTATGATTGTTCTTTCTAAAGCTTCGTTTTTGCCCAATTCGGTTACGATTTCTTTTATTTCTTTTTCCTCTTTACCAATCAGGGTGTAGATGCATATAGCACCTTGATCATGTTGTGTTTTCAGTGTATCAATAATAAAAGTGGTTTTACCGGATCTGGGTTCACCAAAGATAAGTTCTCTTTGACCTTTACCTAGGGGCATTAGCATATCAACTACGATAATGCCTGTTTCTAATTGTTCAGTAATTTCTTCTCTTGCTCCTATACCCAGAGCTACCACATCAAATTGAATTGGAAGTGTCTCTCCCTTATTAATCTCTCGCCCACCATCAATAGGCTCGCCTAGGGGGTTAATGACACGACCAAACAAGGCATCACTGATTTTGATACTTAACCCTTTTGGATCAAGGTAAAAAGAATGTGTTGGTAGGGGAGTACTCTGATTGACTAGCAAGGCATAAACAACATTTTCTTCTAACGATTTAACAAGAGCTTGACTTCCCGACTCACTGATGAGCAGGTCATTAATTTTAACTGAAGGGAGTCCTTCAATCTGCAGAAGATAACTTTTAAGTGCCTTAACATAGCCGACTTCTTTTTTTATATCACTCATTAAGCTTCTTTGATAAGTAAGATTGAATTATTTGTGGTATTTCGCCTGGTTCGGTTTCTATTTTTTTTAGCAGGGAATAATCAGCTTGCAGGTGTTGAAAGGAAATTTGGCACCCAGCCAGTAGCTCGGTCCTGGTATAAACATCAAAGAGACAGCTATTTGTGAGGTTGTGTTTCATCCAACTACTGATTACTTCTTCGTCTTGTGTCGTAAGTTCTATTGCCGTATGCAAAGTTATGGTGGGCATCTGCTCTAGTTGGGCACGTACTTTTTCCAGTAGCGGTAAATAATTGTCTTTGTTAATCTGGTTAAGTTGTGTTTCAAAGTTCAATAATTGACGATATTCGGGGTGCTTGGGATTACTCTGAATGAAGGTAGCTAGCGCTTCATGTATCGCTGTTTTTTCCGCTAGGGTGAAGAAGTAATAGTCAAAGAAATATCTTAACGCTTGTAAGATATCATGCAAATTTCTTTTCGCTAAATTATTTTCAGTTAAGGCTTTAAGAAGAGAGTTGGCCATCACTTTTACCGTTTTCCTTAAAGAAGTTATCTTTTTTAGCTTGTTCAAGTGCTTGGATAATTAGTTGCAGGTGTTGGTCAGTACTGATGACTTGACCGCTAGTATTTTTAAGGACTTGTTCAATTATTTTAGCGATATCCGCATCTACGATCGCGATTCTTTGCTGTCTGTATTCTTTTAATTCTGCTTGTATTTTGTGAAATTCTTCAGATAACGTAGTGGTGGTTCTTTCTCTAATTTCTTGAGTTGTTTTTGATAAGGTTTCTTCAATGATGGCAAAATGGTGTTGGAGTTTGCGATCTAATTCTTGACTACTGTGCTTGATTACCTTGTGGGTTTGCTGTTCAAATTGTTCGGCTACTTTGTTTATTTCTTGTTCTGTGAGTTTTGCACTTTGACTTAAATTGGCGATAATTTCGTTCAGAAGGATGTTGAGTTTATACTCGTAAGTATTTAAACGCTCCCTACTTTCAATTTTTTCTTGCGCGGTATGCTTAATACTATCTAATTCAGCGTTAGTGATGATTTGTTGAGCTTCTAGGGATGCTTGGTGGATAAGCTCTTGACCTTTTTTTGTGTATTCTTGAACAGAGGTAGAGTCACTGTTATTTTTTCTCACGAAGGCATAATAAATAATAAAAAGACCAACGATAATAGTGAAGAAACTTGCGCTGGTAATGAGCAGTTCGTTGATCATGCTAAAGTTTAATAATTACTAGGCTAAGTACTACTACACTTAGACTAACTAAGATTATAATAATGGCGTTTATAATGATAGCAGATTGGATGTGTTTTCTAGCTAGTGGGTTGCGACCAATGGCTTCAATACCATTAAGTATTGCCACGCCAAAATGACGAAAGGCAAAATATACAGTAATGATAGTGAGTATGGCGGCTAAGGCGTACCTAATAAAAACATTAGCGCCTTCACTAGTTTGTACTTTACTTATTAAAGCTAAACCAAGTTGCTGTATGACAGCTAAAATATCTTTAAGAGCGCCTGTCTTTTGTCCTTCAGGAATAACTGATAAATCAACCCGGATCTGACCAGAATAATATGTAGCTCCTTCGTACTGGAAAGGAGTGCCTTTATCGGGAGTATACTCTTCAATGGCTAAACCGAGAGTTGGTTCGGGGGTTAGGACAGATTTTTGCCCCTTACCGGGAATAGAAGAAGAGGTAATATAGTCTCCCGGGTAAATATTGCCGTTTAAGTTGGTGACATTAACTGGAAAAACACCTCGTTGGGCGACAAATTGTTCTGTTTCCGTTTCTTGGTAAGTAGCTACGGCTAAATCTTTTGGTACTAAAACTCCAAGCAGGTATTCATTGTTTTCTTTACGAGCTCGTTTTAAAAGATTATCTGGAAAAATCCGCGCAATAATATCGCCAGCAGTATAATTTTCGTCTGAAATTTGGTAGGCAGACACGATCTCTAAAGATTGGATTTGGGCTTGCGTATGGGAAGTATGGGTAACTAATAAAGTGCTGCTTAACAGCATAAAGGCAAGTAACTTAAACCTTGTTTTCATGAGCAGACTCTTAGCCATACATCCACAGTATACAATATCTTTACCGAGGCACCTCTTCTCTTTTAGGGGGGGTATTGACATCTTTTAATACCTTATGCGAGAATAACGACATTCGTTAAGCGGGATTGCTCGCTGACTTTTTTCCACGAGTAGCTACCCAGTATTAAATTAGTGATAACACTTGTTTGCCGTTTATTTGATGTCAACTAGCTTAAGAGGATAGGAGTAAAAAAATGCCAAAAAAAGTTTCCGAATTAGTATCCAAACCTGAAGATGATACTGACCGAGTACTTCAGTCTAAAGGTAGTGACGATACGCCCAATAATACTGGTGATACCTTACCTGTAGAAGGTATGTTGCAGGTATATCCTGATTATGGGGTGTTAAGAGTCGACCGGAGTGAGCAAGTTGCTAATGGTGAGCAGCCGAGAGATGTGTATATCTCTCAATCACAAATCAGACGCTTTTCTCTGCGTCCCGGGGATCTCATTTCTGGACAGGCTCGCTTTCCGAAAGATAACGAAAGGTACTTATCATTATTGAGGGTTGATACGATTGAGGGTTTAGCACCGGAAAAATTAAAAAATAGACCTTATTTTAAAAATCTGACGCCAATCTTTCCTTACGAACTGCTCGTGTTGGAAACGACCCAAGAGGTGATGTCCACCAGATTAATTGATTTAATTGCGCCAATTGGTAAAGGACAACGTGGCATGATTGTATCTCCACCCAAAGCTGGTAAAACCTGGTTGTTAAAGGATATCGCTAATGGTCTTGCTATTAATCATCCGGGGGTGGTACTTTTTGTATCTTTGATAGGCGAACGTCCAGAAGAAGTGACTGACATGAAAAGGAATGTTAATGGTGAGATCTTTGCGTCTAATTTTGATGAGCCTGCGGAAAGGCATGTGCAATCGGCGGAATTTGTGTTGGAAAGAGCTAAAAGACTGTCCGAGTCTGGCAAGGACGTGGTAATTCTCTTAGATAGCATTACTCGTTTAGCCCGTGCTTACAATATGTCTGTACCGCCTTCAGGTAGGACTTTGTCTGGTGGTTTTGATCCGGTGGCTTTGTATCCTCCTAAGCGTTTTTTTGGCGCCGCTCGTTGTTTTGAAGAAGGCGGTTCTTTGACTATTATTGCCACTGCTTTAGTTGATACTGGTTCTCGAATGGATGACCTTATTTACGAAGAGTTTAAAGGTACAGGTAATATGGAGCTGCATTTAGATAGACGTTTGTCAGAAAGGAGAATTTTTCCTTCAATTGACATCTTGAAAAGTGGTACTAGGCATGAAGAAAAATTATATTCAGAGGCTCAAATGAAGAATGTCTGGAAGTTACGTCGAATGGTTGATGCCTTACCTGAACATGAGGCGACTGAATTGGTGGTGCAGCGTTTAGCGAAAACGAAGAATAATAAGGACTTTCTTGAGAATTTACATGAATCGTCCTAAGACACGCTGGGGTTAACTGTGAGTGTCTGTGTGATTTGCACTTCTTATTAAGGGGTGGTAAAAATACCCGCGCTATGGAAAAAAGAGAGGATGTTAATCAAGAGAGATCTAGTTACTGGCGACCTTCTTTGACCAGTGTTTCTACTGTGGTTTCTACACCCATAATTTATCAAGAAAGCTTGTGGCGGTCTTTTCTGCGCTTTTTACATTTCTGTCTTTTTATTGTCGTCAAGAGAGTGGTGGGGCTAAGATACTCACCTGTTGCTCTTACCAAGTATTCTTTAACGGTTAAAACGAAAGTACGTGAATTTCTAGTTAAATTGTTATTAACCAAGAGGGGTTATATTTTTCGTCCCGTTTCTCATATTACCGTTTTAACATTAAGTTTTTCCTTGATCTTTTTAGGTGGGGCTGGTGGCAATATTATCTTGGGTAGGGGTGTGGCTAAAAGCCATTACCAAGTTGCTGATGATACAGTAAAAAGAGTGATTATTACTAGGACAGAGATTCCTGAAGGCAGAACCGGTGAGGATGTAATTCGTTATACGGTTAAAGACGGTGATACTATGACAGATCTAGGGGAGAAATTTAGGATTAGCACGGAGAGCATCAGATATGCAAATAACCTATCTGACATTCATAGTTTAACAGTAGGTCAAGAATTAATCATTCCGCCCATTTCGGGTGTAGTGACGACTGTTAAAGAAGGTGATAGTGTGGAATCTTTAGCTTCAAAGTACAAGGTATCTCCGCAGGTGATTGTTGATTTTAATTATTTACAGGAACCTTATGTTCTGGCGTTGGGTCAGGAGATTGTGATCCCAGACGCAGATATACCTCCACCGGTTAGTCCAACTACGCCTACCTCACCTGGAGAAATTAGTAATGTTGCTTCGGCGCCTTCCACGGGGGTAGCAGGTTCTGGGTCTTTTACCTGGCCGACGGATAATCGCTACATTACTCAATACTTTAGTTACTTCCATCCTGCCATAGACATAGCGAAAAACAGTCCGATCTATGCTGCTGATGGCGGTACGATAGTGGAAGTAGCTACTTCTGGTTGGAATTGGGGTTATGGTCAGTATGTCAAAATTGATCATGGTAACGGTTATACCACCATGTATGCGCATTTATCGGCAGTTTATGTTTCTGTGGGGGAAGTAGTCGGGAGAGGTCAAAACATTGCCATGATGGGCAATACGGGAAGAAGTTTTGGCACCCATTTGCATTTTGTGGTGCAGTATAATGGGGGTTATATTAATCCTTTGAGTGTGCTTTAACTTTAGGAGTTACGGGTTAGTATTGGAAGTATGTCTAACAAATACCAATGGCGAGATCAGCTTGTTATTTTGATTCAAACTGGTGCTTTGACGTTTGATCGTCAATACAAAAAGAGGATAGCGCACCATGTTCTAGAGGCGGTACTTAACGCCCCCGATAGTCTTTTTGACGAAGAAGAGTATGATGCTTATCTTTACGCCACTGAAATTCTTGATTTTGAGTATGGCTTGTTTAATGAAGAAACTGATCCTCCTACGGAATGGGTACAACGCTATTTTAAATGGAAGCAAAATAGATTTGGTTAGATATGGTTGATCATTTGGAGCTAATTTTGGTTGGTGGTAGGGGCGGTAATGGGGCGGTGTCATTTTTGCGTCAGAAGTATCGCCCTAAAGGTCCTCCTGATGGTGGCGATGGCGGCGAAGGGGGGAGTGTTTTTGTAGTTGGTAGTCGTAACTTATTAACTCTTTATGATCTTTCAGCCAAAAAACGCTACATTGCACCTAATGGCACCAATGGTCGAGGTGCTAATAAGCATGGTAAGAATGCTTCGGCTCTTTTTCTTAAAGTGCCTTTAGGTACGATCGTTACCGAATTGGCTTCCCAGATGATCTTGGGAGATATTATTCAGTCTGATCAGAAGGTGCTAATATCTCGTGGTGGAAAAGGAGGCAGAGGTAACGCCCGGTTCAAAACTTCCCGAAACCGTAGTCCACAAATGGCGGAAAGAGGGGAGGAAGGAGAAATTAAGCGGGTCACTTTGGACTTGAAAATAATAGCCGATATTGGTTTAGTTGGATTACCTAATGCAGGCAAAAGCACTTTATTAAATGCGATTACTAATGCGAGTTCTCCAGTAGGCAGTCATCCTTTTACTACCAAGAGTCCTCAATTGGGAGTAATTATGGGGCTAACGCCTTTAGTGGTAGCTGACATTCCAGGATTAATAGCTGGAGCTGCGGCAGGTCGTGGCTTAGGGGATTCTTTTTTACGCCATATTGAACGTACCCGATTGATCTTACATCTCATTGACCCTTCCGTTAGTACTAATGTTTGGCAGGATTATCAAAAGATCCGAAAGGAATTGACTCTTTTTAGTGCTGCTTTGGGCACAAAAAAAGAATTGGTTGTCTTGACTAAGGGTGATTTATCGATGGATCTGTGGCAGAAATATGCAGCTATGTTTCAGCAAAAGGGTATAGATACTATTGTACTCTCTGCACAAAGTGGTCATGGGCTTAAATTTCTGTTAAATACGATTAGAGACCAAATAAACACCGTAATTCCCCCAACCATAACTAAGGCTACGCCCTCTTATAATCTTGATACTCTATCCAACAAAAGGATTATTTTTAAAAGTTAAGCTTGGTTACCTTGTGGAGTCGAGGGGATTCGAACCCCTGACCCCTCCCATGCCATGGGAGTGCTCTACCAACTGAGCTACGACCCCAAGTTATTTGATCATACAAACAATCAAACGAAAATACAATGTTAAGAGGTTCATAATAATAAATACACGTTGGTGCGTATATTTTCTTAGAGGGGTCTAATGTAATAAGCTGTAATATCAACCTAATATGGGCTAGACCTGTAGGAAATCGCTTTACCCACAGCTGTTGGGTAGGTTACCTGTTCTATAGTAAGTTGGGGTGACAGCACCCTTATTAGTTATGGTTTGTTGCTTAAACAAGAGGGGTCTTGCAAATAAAGGCTTATTGAAGTAATAATATATATATTAGTACGAACGTAATAAAAATGGCAGCACTAAAAGATAAGGTTTTATCATTATTAGATAGGGGGGATATACCCGAAGAGTTTATCTACAATTCTTTTTTGCCCGGTTATCATAAAGATTCTATTTCCAAATCAATTAATCATCTTAGAGAAGAAGGTTTGGTAGAAGCTAATGATTTATTCAGATTAACTGGAGAGGGGGCAAAAAAACTAAAGCAGAAATACCCTTATTACCGTTATCAGCATCAACCCTGGGATGGCTTATGGCGTATCGTTATTTTTGATATCCCGGAAATCAACCGTGCCTATAGAGACAGCTTGAGAAAGGAGCTAAAGTCTAGAGGCTTTGGCTTGTGGCAGACTTCCGTATGGATTTCTCCCTACGATCAAGATTTTCAAAAGGAGTTGTCTATATTGCCAGCACAGGTGACCGATAATTTTGAGATATTTAAAGGTCTTAGATTAACGAAGGGAGATGAGAGAAGCAAGGCACAAGAAATATGGGATTTAACTGGTTTGGGAGGAGCCTACGAAAAAGTTTATCAAACCTGGCAAAACCGACTTTCCGAGCAAAAGGCGGTTGAAGTAAAAAAGATAAGGTTAACCGCTGCGACCTTACAGGACTCTTATCTAACTCTTTTATTACATGATCCAGGATTACCTCAAGAGCTTTTACCAGTAGATTGGTTTCGGGACACGCTTGAGGCTACTAGTTGGCAATGGAGAAGTTTTTTAAGTCTGTAAAAAAGCCTGCCCCGAAAGAAGCCAGCACAATAGCAGGAGGTGTGCTCATATGCTTATTACTGCTCTTAGTTGTGGCTATATTATATAAGGACAGGAGTTTTAACGCTGAAGTGTTAATTGAAGATAATACCCCCAGTTTGGAAATAACAGTACGTTTAGAGGGTGCTGTGACTAAGCCAGGTGAATATAAGCTAAAAAATGGTACTAACGTGCAGGATTTACTGGACTTGGCAGGAGGGTTGTTGCCGGAAGCGGATACCCACTTACTTGAGCGTAAAGTTGATTTACAGGAACATCTTTTAGATGGTGATCGTTTATATGTTCCTCGATTAGGTGAGCAGCCACTACCCACGGTTACAACTAATGCTCAACTGCTCAATCTTAATACTGCGTCTGAAGAGGACATTATCGCAGCGAATTTGTATCGGATTGGACCAGTAATTGCAGCGAGAATTGTGGCTTATCGAGACACGCATGGCCCGTTTACGCATCTTGAGGAACTGCAAATAATTGAGGGGATTGGCGAAGTAATTATTAATAAGCTGCAAGGTAAGGTTGTGTTTAATTAACAAACAAGGTTATGTGGCTGCCAGTAAGTGTTATCAGCTTGGTATTTTTATCTCTAGGCATCTACCTTAAATATCAGCAGTGGGGTTATCTAGAGCTAATATTACTGGCTGTTATTGGGCTGCTCTTGGTTGGCAAGTATAAATACCAATATGGCTGTGTTGCAGCAATATTTCTGGTGGTGGGAGGTTGGTTATTAAGTCAAGCACAAGCAAACTTACAAAGTTACGAAACTACTTTGCAGCGCGCAAAAATGTTAGTGGTGGCGCATCCAAGCTTTAAGGCTAACCACCAAGAACTTACATTAAAATCAGTAGCTAATAAGAGGTTATATTTGGTCAAGGTTCCAAGTTACGGTGATTATCGTTATGGTCAAATTCTACTTGTGACAGGTTTGGCGACAGTACCTAAAAACAGTGATACCTTTTCTTACCAATTATACCTAGCGGGTAAAGGGGTAAGTGGGGTAGTGGCGTACCCTGCAGCAATTGAGGTTAGCGAAGAACAAAGTACTTGGCGTTATATTTTGGGTTCTTGGCGGGTAGCTTTGGATAAAATACTAGATGAGGTATATAGAGACCCTGAAAAGACATTGGTTAAAGGTATATTGATTGGAATGCAAGAAGATTTACCCGGCGCACTTCAAGAGCAATTCAAAGAGTCTGGTTTGTTACATATTGTGGTAGTGAGTGGTTATAATATGATGTTGGTGGTTAGTGCTTTAACCTTAATGTTACAGAGTTTATCGCGGCGGTTAAAATTTTCTCTGGCGGTGTTAGGGGTGGTGCTCTATGGTTTGTTAGTTGGTTTATCGCCCCCGGTATTGAGAGCGATGGTAATGGCCATCCTCGTTATTGTAGCTAGAATTATGGGACGACCCCGTGATGCTTTAAATATATTAGCTTTGTCTGCAATTATCTTGCTTTTGTGCAATCCTTTTCTACTGTGGTCTTTAAGTTTTCAGCTCTCCTTCGCTGCTACTAGTGGTCTAATTTTATTAACTGAACCAATTAGTCAGGTGTTGGTGGCGTTAAGGATTAAAAACATGCGCTTAATAGACACGCTCGCTTCGCCACTAGCAGCGGTGTTATCAGTGCTACCTATTTTAGTCAACGCTATGGGAGAACTATCACTGATTTTTTTACCCGCTAACATGGTCGCTTCTTTTTTGGTACCCTGGTTAACTGGTTTATCAGTGTTAGCAGTCCTCACCAACATTTTGTTTGGTCTAGTACCAATGATTATAATTTATATCACAGCCTTTCCGGCCAGAATGATCATTATTACCGCAAAATTGATGAGTAGTTTTTCGTTTGCTTCTGTCTTTGTTTACGCCCCACCTAGTTGGCTTTGGATATTTTATTATTTAGCGTTATTGATTTTTGCTACTTCTTTTAAAAGGAAAGAGCTACTTGATGTAAATAAGGAGATTTTTAATGAAGCTTGAAGAGTACCGTGGTTGGATAATAACTCTGCTCTTTTTTCTGTTTGGGGGGTTAGGTTGGTACTGGTTGGAACAAAAACCAGCCGAGCCAGTACTAACTTTAGCGTTTTTAGATGTGGGTCAAGGTGATAGTATTTTTATTAAGTCACCTACGGGAACACAGGTTTTGATTGATGGCGGACCAGATAGGTCGGTGCTTAACAAGCTGCCTCAATATATGCCTTATGGTGACACTTCTATTGATTTATTAGTGTTAACCCACCCGCACTCTGACCATCTTCAAGGTTTAGTAGCTGTGCTTGAGAGCTATGAAGTAGCTAAGATAGCTTTAAATAAGATAAATTATGAGTCACAGGTTTATGAGGAATTGTTAAATAAAGTCGCGCAAGAAAAGGCGGAAGTGATTACTCCTCTTGCTGGAGATACTTTGGAAATAGGAGGAGGTGCCGTGTTAAAAGTGTTATGGCCTCCCGGTAGTGTTAGCTCTTCTTTAGGTTTGGAAGCAGCAGCGACAGATTATGAAAATGTGAATAATGCTTCGTTGGTATTTTTACTTGATTATATGGACTTTGAAGCGTTGTTAACTGGGGATGCTGAATACCACGTCCAAAATCAACTGCTAGGTCAGGTGGGGGAGGTGGAGCTTTTGAAAGTGCCACATCAAGGAGCAAGGGATGCTTTCAACCGCCAATTTTGGTTGGAGTTAAATCCGGAAGTAGCTATTATTTCCGTTGGGCAAAATTCTTATGGGCATCCTCATCTGGAGGTATTAACTTATCTTAAGGCTAAGGTGCCCAAGGTTAAGAGAACAGATCAAAACGGGGACCAAGTAATTATTGCTCATGGTCAGGGTTGGGAATTATTAGATTAATTAGCTTGACGTTTTTTTATCTGTCAGCTACTTTCATTAACAAGATGAAAACTGAACGTACCTTAATTTTAATAAAACCAGAATCAATTCAACGCCATTTAATTGGCGAGTTTATTAAAAGATTTGAGAATCGTGGGTTAAAGTTGGTGGGCTGTAAATTAGTTTTGGGTAGTGCCCAGTTGTTGGGAGAACATTATGCCAAGACTAACAATTGGGAAGCTACTGGTCAGAAAGCCCTTACTGGTTATGAGCTTGCTGGGCATAAATTAGATAAATCGGCGCTTGAGCTTGGCCTGGAAGTCCGAGACAAGTTAATGCAAGCTTTTGCTGGCAGACCAGTCTTGGCCATGGTTTGGCAAGGACCGCATGCGGTAGCTTTAGGTCGTAAAACAGTAGGTTCGACCAACCCCTTGGATGCGGATGTGGGTACTATTCGTGGTGATTACTCTGTTGATTCCTATTTTTTAAGTGATAAGGTAGGTCGTCCCGTGCAGAACTTGGTCCATGCTTCTAGTGACATCGAAGAAGCTAAGCGAGAAATTCAGGTTTGGTTTAGAGCTGATGAACTTGTCGACTATCCTTTGGTGTGTGATGAGGTACTTTACGGTGATGAGTGGGGTAGGGGTTGAGGGTCGGGATGGCCGGACTTGAACCGGCGACCTCGTCGTCCCGAACGACGCGCGCTACCAACTGCGCTACATCCCGAGTGCTTTACCAGTTTAATTTTCAGGGTGCTAAAAAGCAACTAGACTCTAAGGGTCTGTAAATACTGTCTTAGTTTTTCAGCTACTGTTTTTAGCTGTGGTATTTGAGCGAAGCTTTCCAGATTGATAGCATCTAACAGAAGCTCAACTTCTTCTTCATTTAAGAAGACCCCTTCTTCTTTAAGGTTGTTAAGTCTGTGGTAAAGCGCTGCAGGGAGCTCTGCCTGCTTGATATTGCTAAGCAGCATCTTCGCTTCTTCTGGTGTAATGTTACTGACACCCCGTTGCATATTGTTATTCTAACCCAAGTACCTTTCTATAGCTTATCGCTTTTTCCCAGAGTAAGGTAAATAGCTGTTTTTGGTAAGCAGCGTATTCCTGATTGTTTATTTTTAAACCAGTGAAGCTTCCCCCAACCCGCTGGATAATTAAGACTACCTCTCCGTATATTCGGATAGTGTGGTTAAGTTCAAGCACGTTTTTTTCTAGGTATCTTGTTTCTATTTGGTTGGCGAAACCAAATACTTTGGTATAATCGGCAACCTTGCCTCTGATCGTGGCATATTCAGTGTTAAGTATTTCTTGGTAGTGACTGTTACTGTCCACCACTTTTTGTCTAAGTTCTTCTGCTAAGGGTTTACCAACTATTTCATCAATTGATTCTTTTCCCAAAACCCTGACTTTGGGATATTGTATTTCTGCAAATAACAATTGTTTTACTGTTTCTAAGCTAGTAATTGGACGGGTTTCAAAACTGTTTGGGCTTTTGGGGTTGAGCGAGTTTAAAGTATTTATTAAGGGTATTAATAAGTCCCTTTTTTGGTTTAGCGCTCTTTCTTTTTCTTCTAGTAGAAAAATAAAAGTGTCCGGATTGGCTGCTGCGAACATGACACCTCTTTCTTTGCAGTTTTTATTGACTAGGCTTAACCTCTCCATATTAGCTAAAAGGCGATATATTTTGGTGCGGTTGATGGCAAGATTTTTAGAGAGGAGTAGGGGAGTGGCTGGACCATTTTCCAAGAGGTGAACATAAATGTTAGCTTCGGTAGGTGTAATCTCTAATGCTTCTATTAAGTAATTAATATTATGTTCGTTCATATGGACATACATATTCTACCACTACCCTGCGCGATTATCGCCGTAGCGTTGGCGGTTCAAGATAATCCGCTTTTTGACTTCAAGTTGTGCTAAAATGGCGTGTTAATTATCCTGTTGCTCCCGTAGCTCAACTGGATAGAGCATACCCCTCCTAAGGGTAAGACAGAGGTTCGAGTCCTCTCGGGGGTACTTGAGTAGTAGCTGTGCTACTTGGTAAACCAACAAAGCACATGATTATTCTGGTTAGATTTTTAATATGAAAGGTGTGCCAATTCGTTTCATTATCACCCATACACTGACCAATGCGCTTATATTTGGCGCAGTTTTATATGGGGTTTTAGCTTTTTGGCCGATTGTCAAAGAAGAATTAACTTATCAATGGCGCTCGTGGCGGGGGGTAAATTATGTTTTAGAGGAGGAAGCTTTGAGGGAACCAGCAGAGAAAAACAACACGACGCGAGTTGACGATTCGGGTTATTTTGCCACTTTTAAAGGCGTTCCTACTCAACAAACCATCACCATCACTCCGACATCCCGTGCTTTTGGCTTAGTGATCCAAAAGATAGGTGTTAATGTTAAAGTGGTTAAAGATGTTGATTCCACTGATGCGGAAGCTTATGACCGAGCTTTAAGACAAGGTGTTGCCCATGCTCAAGGCACAAGTTACCCGGGAGAGGGAGGCAATGTTTATATTCATGGTCATTCTTCGCTGGGATATTGGCAGTTAGGTAACTATGCGACGGTGTTCACCTTACTTAGTAAGTTGGAGAGAGGGGATCATATTGTCATATTTTATGAGGATGAGAGGTATGATTATCAAGTTTTTAACAAAGAAGTGTTTCCCGGGTATGATACTACGCCTTTGTTACGAGACTATGACGAATCAGTACTAACTTTGCAGACCTGTGATCCCCCAGGCACCACCTTAAATCGCTTGATTGTGACGGCCAGGTTAATTAATTAAAATAGATACTGTGTAAGTTGGGGGTGGTTGTGTTGGTAAAAGTGGTATTGATGATAATGTTTCTGCCGTTAGGAGAGGGTATTACTAGCGCGTCATACAAATTAGCCTGAAAGAGAGCTGTTTTGTTGCTGCCATCAAGTTCCATGATACTAATAGTATTTCCTTCCACGACCAGAAAGTGCTCGCTGGTGGTATGCCACATAATTTTGGTTTCTTCATTAACTGCGTGGGTGTAAACCACAATCTCTTCTTCTAAGCCAATGGGTAGCGGTTTGGTGGAATTGATCAGGTGATACTCCTTTCCTTTTTCGCTATTAACGGTGTAGAGAAATTTATTCTCATCGGGAGAAATAAGCGTGTTTTCATTAAGAATTATTTCTTTGCTGGGGTTAGGAAGGTCAACGGAAGAAGCAATTTCAATTCGGTGCGCCTTTCTTTCTTCAAGCCATTCAGCTCTTTTATTTTCAGCGGTACTTTTCTGAATGGAAGGATACGGCGAGATATTATTTTGATCTAGACGGAGGAGGACTTCACGTTTTAGACCAATGTCCTCATTGGTGATGGTTACTATCATTTGCTGACTATCGGGAGACCATTCAAGCTGACTAAGGTACTTAAATTCAGTACCTTCAGCAATAAGCGCGGGGTTAGTGCGACCGGTACCCATCAGACCCCCGTTAAGAGAATATACCCACAACCCCGCTTGTTCATCACCTTCGGCGTAATACGCAATTTGGGTATTAGAATCATCTGGTGTTGGTAATTTTACTCCCGTGAGGGTAATAGGTTTCACTTCGGCAGCTTTTTTTATTAATAAGGCATCAATAATGGTTACTAGTTCTGCTTTAACAGGTACTTCTTTTTTCCACTCATGGTAACCTTCTTTTTGGATTCTGACTGAATAGATATTTTCCTCCAGACCTCCAATAGAGTTATTGGTAGGGGTGGTGGCTTTGTCGTTTAAAAAGGTTTTTGCGCCATCGGGAGAAGATTTCATTAGCAGCCAGCCGGTTTTACCTAACGCGACAGAGCCTTCTTTGGGGGTCAGCGTGTAACCTTTAGCTAATAGAATTAACCCAGCACTGAAAGCACCTAAGAGAATAAATACTGCCGCTGTGTAAATGAATTTTGGTGTATTTTTCATGCAGAGCCATTATATGTAATAAAAAGAGCGGGATGCAAGTAAATCTATGCCATGATAACATTTAACACCGAAAATGTTTAGCTTAATAAATACCAATGACCGTCAACTTTAATTTAACTAAAAAAATTGCGATTGATCTGGGCACAGCTAACTCCTTGGTTTACTTGTTGGGTCAGGGTTTAGTGCTTAACGAGCCAACGGTAGTGGCGATTACCATTGACGATAATAAAGTTGTGGCTGTGGGCAGTGAAGCTAAAGAAATGCTGGGTCGCACTCCTTTAAACATTACCGCTTCAAGACCCTTGAAAAATGGGGTGATTGCTGACTATGTTGTGACGGAGGCGATGCTGCGTTATTTTGTCACGAAAGTGATCGGTAGTACTAGGTTTTTTAAGCCAGAGATCATGCTTTCGGTTCCGTCGGGGGTAACTTCAGTAGAAACAAGAGCGGTATTGGATGCAGCTATTTCGGCTGGTGCCAAAAATGCGTACCTTATTCCCGAGCCTTTAGCAGCAGCGATTGGGGCTAAAATACCAATTGCTGATGCTTCCGGTAATATGATTGTCAACATTGGTGGCGGTACCATTGAAGCTGCCGTTATTTCTCTGGGGGGAATAGTCGTTCATAATAGTGTGCGGGTGGCTGGTAACCAATTAGATGAAGCGATTATGAACTATGTTCGCCGCAAGTACAATTTATTAATCGGGGAAAGAAGCGCCGAAATGATTAAGTTAGAGCTTGGTTCAGCGTTACCTTTAGAAGCCGATAAAAAAATGGAGGTCAAAGGTCGGGATAGTATTTCCGGATTACCAGAGACCATACAGCTCTCTTCCAGAGAAGTAACAGAAGCGATGAAAACACCTCTTGGCGAAATGGTACTGGCAGTGAAAAAAGTGCTGGAAGTGACGCCACCAGAATTAGCTTCAGATGTAATTGACCGAGGCATGATTTTATCAGGAGGTACCTCGCAACTTAGAAACATTGACAAACTATTCTCTCAAACCACTGGTATCCCAGCTTTACGAGCAGAAGAACCGCTGCAAGCTGTAGTGCGTGGGATTGCCTCGGCGTTAGAAAACATGGAGACCTTTAAGAAGAACCTAACAAAGAGATAAGTTTATTGCTAGCAGCACAATCTTTAAACTGCAAGTTATTAAGAAAACCAGTTAGGTTTTTGTCACAAGTATGCTTTTGTCTAACAGGTTCAATTGGGTTTTGACTGTAGGAGATCTTATTGGTTTTGGTAAAATGAGGTTATGAAGATTGGAATTGATGCTTCTCGAGCATGTGTGGCGGATTGGGGCGGTCAGGATAACTATGCCTACTATTTGATCAAAGCACTTGAGAAAATAGATTTAATAAATAACTACACTTTGTTTTCCCACGCCAAACCGGTGAGAAGGTTAACTAAAGCGGACAACTTTACGCTGAAAGTAATGAAATTTCCGAGGTTGTGGACACAGCTAAGGTTGGCTTTGGAAACATTTGTTATGGACGTTGATGTCCTTTTTATACCTGTGCATACCATACCTTATTTTCACAAACCAAATTTAAAAACTGTGGTTACGGTACATGATCTTTCTTTTGAGTTAATGCCAGAGTATTTTAGGTTTCCTGGGCGCTTGTATCTTAGGCAATACATGAGATATTCTTGCCAACACGCCACTCATCTGATAGCGGTATCCGAGGCAACTAAGCATAGCCTTAGGGATATTTATGGCATTGAGGAAAAGAGAATATCAGTTGTGCCCGAAGGATATGATCAGACTCTCTTTAAGGTTTTAAACGAGAAAGAAACCGAGAAAGTAGTGACTAAATATAAACTTAAAGAACCATACATTCTCAATGTAGGTACCATCCAACCCCGTAAAAATATTGTACGTCTTATTGAGGCGTTTTCAATTATGAGAAAAACCACAGAGTTGCCTCATACTTTGGTAATTGTTGGAAAACCTGGGTGGAAGAACGAGGATATTTATACAGCACCCGCAAGATATGGTGTGACAGATGCTGTAAGGTTTTTGGGTCATGTGCCGGATAATGATCTACCGTCACTTTTTAACCGGGCGGAAATTTTTATTTACCCTTCGTTATATGAGGGGTTTGGTCTACCGGTTATTGAGGCTATGGCGTGTGGAACCCCGGTTATCACT
Organism: uncultured Candidatus Saccharibacteria bacterium; assembly: GCA_964592525.1. GTDB lineage: Bacteria > Patescibacteriota > WWE3 > CAZQFB01 > CAZQFB01 > CAZQFB01. Next base: position 23,232 of record CAZQFB010000007.1, read on the forward strand.
TCTAATGTTTCGTCTTTGCCTGAAGCAGCTGGGGATGCCGGTGTGCTTGTTGATCCTAACAATATTGAGGAGATGACTTCAGCTCTGATTAACTTGGCAATAAACCCAGATAAGCGCCAGAGTATGGTTGGGCGGGGATTAAAGTGGTCTCGTAATTTTATGTGGGAAAGTGCTGCTCGGAGGACATTGGCGGTATTAGAAGGGGTTGGTCATGAATAGTATTAACATTTTGGGTGTGAAGGTTCGGGATTTTAACCCCAGTGAGATCTTTGACACTTTGGAAAACGCAATCCAGAAGGGTGCCCAAAAACATTTAGTCACTTTGAACCCTGAATTTTTAGTGGAAGCGAGGAGTAACAGAGAATTTAAACAAGTGCTAAACAATGCGGAGGTTTCCACTGTGGATGGGGTTGGTTTGGTGTTTGCCGGTCTGTTATGGGGTAAGAGGTTACGTCGTCTAACTGGGGTAAGGTTGACTAAAATACTAGCTGAATATTGCGCCAATAAAAACTACCGAATGTATCTTCTTGGGGGTTTAGGTAACTCGTCGGAAGCTACCGCTAAAGTGTTAAGAAAGGAATGTCCTTTATTGGAGGTTTCTTGGTTTTCTGGTTCTGAAAACATAGCCGTGGAAACAGAGGCTGAAAGACAAAGGGTTATAAACAGAATCAATGACTTCAAACCCCATGTTTTGTTAGTAGCTTATGGTTCTCCTCAACAGGATCTTTGGATAGAGAGAAACCGAAAAGAGCTAACGGCTAAGCTTATGATTGGGGTAGGGGGAGTGTTTGATTACCTTTCGGGTCAAGTACCCAGAGCCCCAAAGATTTTTCGCGCTTTAGGTTTAGAATGGTTGGTACGGTTATTGACTAATCCTCGGAAACGGGGGACAAGGATTTTAAAAGCTTTAGTGGTGTTTCCAGTATTAGTAGTGAAGCAGAAACTGCGGTTACTTCAAGAATAAACGAAAAAAGCGCCTGGTTGGGTATTTTTTTAAACCTGGGCGCCTTGATCGTTTTACTAGAGTAGTATGGTGTGTTTTGAAACACGAAACCAACTAACCCTTAATCCCGCTCTTGCTTAATTTAAAGGCAACAAACTGTTAAAGCTTGTTACCGAATGTGCGGGATGTCGCTAAAATAAAGGAGTTATTTTAGCTCCACTTTACCGCCAGCCTGTTCAATTTTAGCCTTAGCCTCCTCGGCCGCTTCTTTTTTAGCTCCTTCTAAGAGAGTTTTTGGTGCCGATTCCACTAAGTCCTTGGCGTCTTTCAAGCCAAGATCCGGTTTGATTTCTCGGACCGCTTTGATAACGGCTAGCTTGTTACTACCCATATCGGTCAAAGTGACCTCAAAACTGGTTTTTTCTTCCGCTGGTTCGTCACTGCCACTATTAGCTTGAGCGCCAGATGTGGCGGCTACAGCTATTGGTGCTGCTGCCGAAACCCCAAACTTTTTTTCCAGGGCTTTAACTAAACTATTTAGCTCCAGTACCGACATTTTTTCAATTGCGTCCAGTAGTTGTTGTGTTTCTTGGCTAAGAGTAGTGACTGTATCAGACCCTGATTCGGCAGACTCTGCTTGATGATGTGCTTTTTGGGTTACAGCGTCAGCCGAGTCAACTTCTTCAGTTACTTGTTCATCCATAATTTCTTTTTTTTCTTTGCTCATAAATATTCACCTCCTAACGGTATTAATTTCTATATCTTAATTTCAACTGACTATTAATCCGATTAACCCCCCAACTATTTAACCGACTTTTTTGCCATCTCACTTAATGCATAGACCAAGTTAATCTGATTTATGCTCATGATCCTGACCAGATTGCTAAGAGGCGTATTAAGTAAGCCCAAAAGTTGGCCAATAAGTTGTTCTTGGTTGGGCAGAGTTGCTAATTCGGTAATGGTTTCAGAATCGATCAGCTTTTTCCCAAACAGACCACTTTTATAGCTGGGGAGTTTAAATTTCTTTTGGAAATCCCTGACTACTCTTAAGGAGGTCATTGGGTCGGCGTAGGTAAAGAGAGTAGCGGTTGGTCCTGAAAGGTGGACTTGCTGGTGAGAAACACCTAAGAGGGTATTTTTAGTAATGACTAGTTCGGCATTGGTGGCGCGAAGATTCCCTCGCAACTCATTTAGATCATTGACTGATAAGCCATGGTATTCAGTGAAAAAAACAGCGGTGGCACGATCAAATTTATCTTTTAGTTCTTTAACTGCTGCTATCTTCTTTTGGGTTGGCACAATCAGCCTCCTTATCAGTAATTATTTGTCAGTTTTCTGACGGTTTAGTTATAATTTTTTTGCCAAAAAGGGAAACGTTAGCGAAGGGCTAACTGCTAAAGTTTGCCTCGGCAGGTCTTATTCCTGAAAAGATGCCTACTGTCTTTGGCTTGATGGTTTCTACCATATTAGCATAGCCTTAGTCAATAGCTAATTAGCTATATAATGTGAAAATTGGCGAGCGGGGTCTTTTTTTGAGGAGGTATCCTCCCGCGAAGCTAAAGTGGTTGGCTTTTATTAAGATTTTAAGATAATAGAAACACAAACTATATAAGCTGCAAATCAGATGTGGCTGTCTTTTTAAACCATGTTATTATTAGCGTAATGTACAAAATATTTACTGCCCTGTTTATTTTGGCTAATGCTTTCTTTCTCTTCAATCTGTTCTATGGTGATGAGGTATTTACTCCTGAATTAAGCAGTGTTTTTAGTAATGCCTTGTTCTTCGGTTATCCTTTGCTCTATCTGGTGGCTGTTTTGTATATTTTGATTGATTCTTTTTTTTCCATCAAAGGAAGCTTAAAAGAAATAAGTTTGTTTAAGTGTGTCGCGCAAAAATTACGCTTTAGCCCACCATACCTAAATATCCTTCAATCCTTTCTAGCTTTTTCTCTCCTTTGTGTTTCGTTGGCGATTGGCGCGGTTTTTTTCCTGAAGTTGTTTTGGAGCACTTTCGGTAAAGAGCTTTTAACTAACGATTCGGCAGACACCGAAGTATCTATCTCAAAATTAGAAGAACAGCTACACGATGTCAACGTTGTTTTACAAGCGCAACAACAAGGCATCTTTCTGCTAGATAACGAGCCTAAATATGTCTATGAAAATAATGCCTATCGCCACGAATTACAACTGCAAGCATATTCGTCTCCCTTAAGATCACCGTACCTTGGGATAGCATACCAATATTCCTTTACTGATAAAAATAAAGAACAAACTTCTTTTACTAGTGGTATAAGTCAGAACAAAACTGTGGCCGGTTTCTATACCTTTTACTTTTCCCTAGGGGATAAACTAACAGATTTTTCGGTGGAGAGCGGTCTCCTTGATAATCTTATGGGAAAACCGATCCAAGTAGTTACTGTATCTTTAGATGACCGTCAGGATAAGCGCGTTTTCTTTCCCACCTATGTGCTAGCTGGGGAAGTGGAGTATGAGGATTTATTGAATAAACTGGGCTATCCGGCGCACTCTATTGCTGACTATAGCTTTGATCTAGCGCGTAGTCAGCTAGAATTAGCGATTTATTACTATGAAGGTGAGCTTACTAACATCGTCTTACAGTTTTTGGTGTCAGATACGGGTGAAGTAAATATCTTAGTACTTCCGCCAGAACCAGAAATTATCAATTAACGATCTCAAAGTCGTCTTTCATTATTGAAGTGTGGTCAGGTCAAGCTTGCAGGAGGGACCCATGGTGGGCGCAAGGTAAGCCGACTTGATTAATTTACCTTTAATTTTAGCTGGTTTGTTTTGGTTGAGCTGTTTAATAACATGTTCAATGTTTGCTACTACTTCTTCTTTGGCTTGGTTAACACTACCTACCACTAAATGCAGGGTGGTCTTTTCTCCGAGCCGAATGTTAATTTGACCTTTTTTAATATCCGCTATGGTATTGGTAAGTTTATCGGTAACGGTGTTGTTTTTGGGATTGGGCATTAAACCTTTAGGACCTAAAATGGCTGCAACTTCGGCTAGTTTGGGCATGTGCTCGGGAGTGGCGATTAAGATATCAAAACCCAGCACACCCTTTTTAATGGCGCTAATTAATTCTTCCCCGCCTACTATTGCAGCCCCTGCCTTTTGCGCCTCGGCTTGTTTTTCGGGGCTGGTTAGCACTGCGACTTTGACTTCTTTACCTGTGGGGTAGGGAAGGGTAGTGTTGAAATTAATCCTTTGATCACTTTTGCTAGGATCAATATTAACGTTAAGGTGTAGTTCCACGCGCCCAACAAACACAGAATAAGAATTATTTTGGGTTAATTCCACAGCAGCGGGTATAGCGTGCGTGGTTCCTTGGTTCGCGTTAGCCAGCTTTTGGTATTTTTTACTTCTCTGGGTGGTCATAACGTTATTTAATTTCTAGACCCATATTCTGGGCGGTGCCCTTGACAGTGGCGATGGCTTGTTCAAGGGAGTGGGCGTTCAGATCAGGTAGTTTGGTTTCCGCAATTTCCTTTAGCTGGGCTTGACTTAGGCTGCCGACCTTTTCTTTATTGGCTGAAGCCGATCCTTTATCAACCCCAGCCGCTTTTTTCAGGAGGGTGGCGGTGGGTGGGGTTTTGGTGATAAAGGTAAACGAACGGTCTTCAAACACAGTAATAACCACTGGTACGATGGTCTCACCTAACTCCTTAGTCCGCTCGTTAAAAGCGTTGCAGAAATCCATAATTGGGATACCAGCTTGTCCTAGCACCGGACCCGTAGGCGGGGCTGGTGTTGCTTTGCCGGCTGGAATATTAACTTTGATTTTAGCAATAATTTTCTTGGCCATAGTTACCTAAAGTTAAGCATAAAAATACCATACTAGTGACGAATTACCAACTGTGCTTATCAGAGAGAAGATACTTGCAGAAAGTCCAACTCTACTGGTGTTTCTCTACCAAAGATATTAACCAATACCTCTAGCTTACCTTTATTTTCATCAATTGATTCTACCTTACCCATCATGTCCGAGAAAGGACCATCAATGATCTTGACGCTATCACCCAACTGAAATTTTACTTCTATTGCTGGGGCTTTCATCTCGGAAAATTTGATGATTCTTTGTACTTCACGTTCGGATAGGGGTGTCGGTTTGCCTTCTATCCCCACAAACCCAGTGACACCGGTGGTGTTGCGCACAATTGGCCACGATTCTTCTGATAATTGCATTTTGACCAAGACGTAACCGGGAAATAGGCGTTCTTGAACCTTGCGTTTTTTACCATCAGCAATGACAATTTTTTCTCGGGTGGGAATGAGCACTTCGGTGATGAGCTCTTGTGCGCGCATGGCTTCTATGCGTTCCTCAAGCAGAGTTTTAACCCGTTGTTCATGACCAGAATAGGTGTGAATTGTGTACCAGCGTTGCTGGGTATCTTTTTCAATATTAATCATTTTATTAGTTGCGTTAATATTTTGCTAAAGGTGGAGTCTAATAGGCTTAAGTAAACACCAACCGCAGCGCTAATACCAATGACAATCAGGGTATAGCGGATGTTTTGTTCTCTGGTTGGCCAGGTGACTTTATGCAGTTCAGACTGGACCTCGTGGATAAACTTGAAGATCTTCATTACCTTGTTACCACCTTAAAAATACAAAAACACCCTATTGGGGTGCTCTGTCAATACCAGCTGAAATTACTACAATTTAATAGGTAAGTCAACGAGTAAATCTCGTTGCTGCTAGATGTGTGGCTATTACCAACCCACCTCTTGACTATAGGTTTATTATTTGTTATATCTTTGTTTATCTTTCTACCTGCAAGGAGGAGAAATTGTCTGCTAGCGTGAGAGCCCTGCTCGGCCGACTGTTGAGGTTGGCTGACCCTTTGTTGTGGTGGACCTTGTTGCGTAGGTTTGTTGCCCCCGGCAACCTACAGAATGTTCGTATAGGTTGCGGTTGTTTGACCCTGATGCTCGTGGGCTTATTGCTCTCGGGTTTCCTCGTAGCGATTTTGCGGGGTGTGGTCCCTTTGGCTAGGGACTTCTCCCTTGTTGGTTGGGACCTAGCCTTCAACGGGGGTGAAGCTGTGCAGAGGCAACTGGCGCACTCGCCCTGGCTGGGAGGTGGTCAGGATAGACCCTTTTGGGCTGTCTCTGGCGGGTTCCAGTTGGATGAAGCAGTAGCAGTGGGGAAGCCCTTCCAGATTAGACCTCTGGAGGGGTGCAACAGCGAGGTGCGGGTAGCACTCTCGTTTGAGGTCCCCTGCAAAAGGGAGGTCGCCCTCAAGGTCAGACTGGGGGAGGAGGATGTCTACTTCCCCGGTGACTACCAGGACGATGGGCTGTGGGCACAGCAGCTGCGCCGTGAGCAGTGCGGCGATGACATGGTGCGCGAAACCTACCTGGTTGAGGAACTGGGTAGGTATCAGCTGGACTGTGTGCCTCTGGTTTTCGTGCGGGGGAAAGCTTCAGCGGATTTGGCTGAAGTTTCCTTGCACATCACCAGCAGCCGCTTGGTGGGAGTAAGTGATTGATGGTGAGGGTCGGTTATCTTTGGCAGTTGCTGCCAGAGGTGATTGGCCCTTTTTGTTCTCGACAAACGATGATAGAGAAGGTACAATCCCGTTCGTTATGGCTAAGAATAAAAATATTGAGTTATTTCACTGGGTGTGCACTAAATGCCACAACCAGAACTATATTTCTAAGCGCAATAAAACTAAGGTAGAAAAAGAAAAACTGAATGGACGTTTGCGATACTGTAAACACTGCCGGCAAAGAACCCCCCATAATTTGTCTACTAAAATGAAGTGACAAAGGCTTTTTTCCCAATGACTAGGCGACTAAGGCGGCTGTGTGTTTTAATTTCAGTAACTTAGGGTAAATGGTTTAGCAAAGGATATACTGATAAACATCTAACTTTCGTGACTGGAGCCGAGACAGGGACTTGAACCCTGGACCTGCTGTTTACAAAACAGCTGCTCTACCACTGAGCTATCTCGGCAGTCTTACATAACGAAAGTCTTAATTACGCTATCCGCGCTAGAAATACTGCTACTAACAGTTACGCTATCCCTTTGTACGCTGTAACCAGCGTGCTCTGGGGGGTTATCTTAGCAGTATTATGTCCTTAGCAAAATGCAGGGACGGAGAGAATCGAACTCTCAATGGTGGTTTTGGAGACCACTGTTATGCCATTTAACTACGTCCCTTTAACCTCTGGACCTGGTTGGCTTGAGGCAATGCTCTGTTAGAGTATAAAGAGCAGTTGCCTAATTTGCTGATCTTGAGCCGAGAACGGGGGTTGAACCCGTGACCTCATCCTTACCATGGATGCGCTCTGCCAACTGAGCTATCTCGGCTAAGTAGGACCGCATGCTTTACTTACTTATTTGAAGTTGCCCTGCTTTTTCTAGTGGTAACGTGGACATATTATCCAGCTTACAACTTCCAACTGATTCTGATACCTTGCCTTGTGAACTACCAGAAAGAGTGGGGCATTGTTGTTTCTAAGTTCACTACATTAGCTAAGAAATATCAAGGTGCACAGGGAAGGATTCGAACCTCCGTAGACCTTTCGATCGCCAGATTTACAGTCTGGTGCGTTTGACCACTCCGCCACCTGTGCTTTATTTCTGGCTTAATTTAACTAACCAGAAGCGGAATAATTGTACCCGCCCACCACTCTAACTGCAACAGGAGGTACAAGGTCACAACAAAAAACCCCTGCTTAAAGGGGTTAAAACCGACAGTTGTTGCTCGTAGCTGGAATCCGTATTTGGACCCCAAGGGGGTTGCCTCACTTTAGTCTGCTACGCTCGCTAATGTATCTGGCATCCCGTAATTTAGAAGTTAGCCGGATAAACTCTACGAGCAACGTCGGATCACCAAAACACGAAAATCCTGTGCGGTGACAACTTATTTTTACCCGATAGTACTTAAGTAGTCAAATGGGCTAAGGCTCTGGGGGTTGATATAACAGCTTAAAAAGGTATCGGCTAAATATTGAGTTTAAAAGCAAAAAAGGAGCCCCGTGGATTATGGGACGTGGGGGTTTAATCCAGCGGGGCGCGGCTTTGGTAGGGGGAAGATCTTGCAGCGGTTCGTGCCACCAGCGACGGTTACAGAAACCAGATCTTCCCCCTACCTAGAGCAGACAATATACTATGGGTTTATGTTTGTCAAGAGCAAGTGCTTTAAAGGCTAAAGGTTAGATAAGCAGCCAGGAGAAAGAAGGTTAACCAGATGCTTTGACTCCACTTGAGTATTTTGGCTCCGTCCAGGGGACCAAAGGGGATCAGGTTAAATAAGGCTAGCCAAGCATTGATCTGGAAACCTAGTGCCAAAATAGTGCGTAGAAAGTAAGGTAGGTTGAGGTTAAGGCTGGTGGTAACAAAGGCTAAACCAAGAAAAAGTATAGCGATCAACAGATTCATCAGCGGACCAGCTAAGGCAATCTTGCCTGATTGTTCCTGTGAGCCGTAGCCGGCGATAACTACAGCCCCAGGTGCGGCAAAGACAAAGGAAGTCACCAGTGGCATTAAAATGGCTAGGATAAGCATCATTTCATCAGCTCTAAATTCAGCCCACATGCCAAACCTTTGGGCGACAAATTTGTGTGCCAGCTCGTGCAGAACAAAACCTAACCCCACGGTAATACCAATGGCTACTAGTATTTGCGGTTGTTGAAAAAGACCGGACAAACCTACTCTAAGAATAGAAAAAGCTAGTGTGATGGCTAGCCAAGCCTTAAGTAAATCTTGTTTTTCAATGTCAGAAAATTTATACACCGTATGGGGAATTATACCAAACAAAAGAGTTCCGGCGAGGGGGAGAGTAGACCTACTGTCTACACTCACCCCTCGCCAATGTCAGTGAGCTCTTTATCTATATAGCAATGGCTAAAGGTTGTCAACTATTGGAAAAGATGGGGTGGTGTGGTAGTATTCACCTCGCTATGGCTAAAGCATGTTTTATATGCAGTAAAAGTGCGGGCAAGGGCAAACTTGTATCCCATGCGCACAATCGTACCAATCGTCGCTTTAAACCTAACTTGAGAAAAGTGCGGGTGGCTAATGGCACTAATAAAATGAAGGTCCTGATCTGCGCCAGTTGTTTGAAAAAAGAAAAACAAATTCAAGTAAAAGTTACCTCTAATTAGCCTTGTTGGTTACTCTTAACATAACCCCGGATGAAATCGTCACCACTGATTGGTTTTTTGCCTGTGACTTGCACAGTATCAATGACTAACTTGCCCTCTTGAAGATGCGTTTTTAGGATTTTGACTGTTTTTTCCTCACTTGGTGCTTGTTTTAAAGTGTCTCTTTTTCCGGCATAGCGCTTGGTTAGTTCCGGGAGGGTAGTCCAGGCACCCGGTCTGGGGGTAAAAGCTCTGATTATTCTGGCTATTTCCGGATCAGATTTGGACCAGTCAATTCTTGCCTCTTCCTTGGTGATTTTGCAAGCATAGGTTTGTGTGTCTAAAGCTCCTAACTGGTGCGCGGTGGCTGGCGATTGCGGCGTGGGTTTAAGCTTGCCGCTAACATAATTTATCAGCACTGGCGGTAAAAGATTAGCGGCTAAGGCAAATAATCTTTCATACAAAGCACCCGCAGTTTCTTCTGGGTTGATCACTATTGGTTCCTGATGCACAATTTCTCCGGTGTCAAAGCGGGGTGACATCTTGATCAGGCTAATGCCTACCACTTGTTCTTTATTGAGAATGGCCCATTCCAGTGGAGCTGGTCCAGGGTAGGCGGGGAGTAGGGAAAAGTGTAAATTAAGACCACCGTACTTTGGTATGGCTAATATTTCTTGGGGTATTAAGTAAGCATAGTGGGCGCTCACGAGCACCTCGGCGTTCAAGCCTGCCAACTGTTTAGATAAATCCTTATTTTGACTTAAACTTTCTGGAGTGATGACGGTAATTTTGTGGGTGAGTGCAAATTCTTTAATGCCATTGACCAGGAGATGCTCGCGCACGTGTTTATCTGGTTTGGTGACTACGGCAGCTACATCTATGTTAGGAGTTTTAAGTAAAGTGTACAAAATCGGCAGCGATTGTACACCAGTGCTAAAATATATAATCCTCATCGCTTTAAATTAGTTGTTGGCTTACACTTCTGTTCAGTTAATCACCACTATTTAGTTACTTTACAGTGATTTAAATTAACAACGGCTGCATTTCTTCGCCCACTAGCTGTAATAATTGATTACCCTCGTTCAAGACATGGGTAGTAAACAAGATGCCATCTAGATGATCTAACTCGTGTTGAATATAGGTGGCAAGCAGTCCTTCCACTTGTTCTTCGTGCCAGGTACCTTGCTCATCAAGGTAATTAATTTTCAGCCGATTAGCTCTGGTCACTTTACCATAAACATCTGGTAGGCTTAAACAACCTTCTAATAAATGTTCTTTTTCCTGATGAGTATCAAAAAAACTCTCTTTGGATTTTTCTATTATCACCGGGTTAATATAAGTGGTAATGAGATTAGTATTTTCATCTCTAATCACAAATATTCTTTGCGCAGAGTTGACTTGCGGTGCAGCCAGACCAACTCCTGGTGGGTCAGTGACATACCAAAGGGTGTCTTTCAGATTTTGCACAAGCTGCTTAGTTGGTTGATCAATGTTTTTCACTGGCGTGGCCTTAGTGAGTAACACTTTATTTGGTGCGGTAATGATAGGTAATATTGCCATGTGGGGATAATAGCATCTGGGGTGCAAAAATTAAAACTACCGACAACTCTTTGGTGGGTTGGTGTTCACCGGTATTTCGGTTTTATTATTCCAGGGCATTTGCAGGAGAATGTTGGCTAAAGTACAAGCACCGGTAACACCGGCATGGACTAACCCCGCGCCAACTAACAAAGCGATGATACTAAAATAGGGGTGGAACCACACTCCCAGCAATACTCCGCTAATAACTAATGACCCAGCTGCAATGCGGACTTGTCGCTCAAGACTTATAAGCCCTAGTGTGGTTAGTTCCTTGCCCGCTTGAACCCAACCGTTAAGCTGACCTTCAAGGAGAACAGCTTCAATATTGGCTGCTTTAAGTAGGTGCTTGGCTTTTTCAGCCCGCAAACCACAAGTGCAATATAAGACTACTTTTTTACCCTTAAATAAGTTTGTTAAGGTCGTGGGTGAAATAGTAACTAGCGTGGTTATGGGCATATTTATGGCTTGCGGTAAGTGCTGCTGCACAAATTCATCTTCACTACGCACATCCACCAAAATATCGTTCTTATTATTACCCTTTTCGGTCTTAATTTCTTTTTGCCTCATAAGCTAATTATAACCTTTTAGTTGTTTGGGGGAAAAGTGTTTTTTGCTAACCTTGCTTTTGTTGTAAAAAGAGCACTTGGTGTTTACGGTAAGACGCACTAGTTGCTTTCCAACGTTATCACCTTTCCAATAATCGCCACCTTAGGCTACCAGCTAGATTTTAGTTAAGTTTCCTGCTAGTCTTCGCATGAAATGTTAAATACATTATTAGGGTTTTTCTCACATGATATTGGGGTTGATCTTGGCACTGCTAATACACAGGTGCTGGTACTTGGCAAGGGGGTTGTGATATCCGAACCCTCGGTCGTGGCTATTCATGTAAAGTCGGGTGCAGTTTTGGCTATTGGGGAAGAAGCAAAAAGAATGTTAGGAAAAACCCCAGCCACGATTAAAGCTATTCGTCCCTTGCGGGATGGTGTTATTTCTGATTTTGATACTACGGAAAAAATGCTTGGGCATTTTATTCGTAAAGTGCATGAATCACCGTCAATATTTCCTAAGATCCCGCGTCCTAGAGTGGTGGTGGGTATTCCTTCTAACATTACCGAGGTTGAGAGAAGAGCAGTGCAGGATGCAGCTAAGAGAGCTGGCGCTAGATCGGTATACCTGATTGAGGAGCCGATGGCGGCAGCTTTGGGGGCTAATTTGCCCGTGGAGGAAGCGTCAGGAAGCATGATTGTTGATATTGGTGGGGGTACTACTGAAGTGGCTGTGATTTCATTGGGTGGTATTGTAGTTAATAAATCTATAAAAGTAGCTGGTGATAAAATGGATGAGGCTTTGGTTTCTTATATTAGGGATAAGCACAATTTGCTGGTTGGTCTGCGAACTGCCGAGGATATTAAATTGACGATTGGGTCAGCGCTTAAGGGTAGAGAGGGTCGGTATATGGTGGCTGGTCGTGATTTGACGACTGGTTTACCAAATTCTCTGTCACTAAGTTCCGATGAAGTTGCGGTAGCTTTGCGGGGTGTATTGCGTTTGATTGTTGAAGCTATTCGTGAAGCTATTGAGGATACGCCTCCAGAATTAATTTCAGATATCCACCTACGGGGCTTAACTTTAGCGGGAGGGGGGGCTAATTTGCTAGGTCTGGATCAATTGATTAAAAATGAAACTGGTATGTTGGTGACAATTGCTGATGATCCAATTAGTGCTGTGGTTAAGGGCACTGGGAAAGCACTGGAAGACCTAGCTTTGCTAGAGAAGGTGCAAATATTATCACAAGAACTGGCTTAATGACCAATAATCTTATCCGTGATTACTGGGTTAGTCTATTTATCGCTCTGGTAGTGTTGCTGTTGAATCTGACTCCCGTAATTATGGCTGCTAAAAATAAAGTTAATTTAATGATCGCTCCTTTGGAGTATGGGTTGAGCACTGTGGGTTCAAGGCTTCGTGGTGAGGTTGATTTTATTCAGCATGTTCGTGACCTAAACAAGCAGACTTCTTTGGTTGAGCTTGAAAACGCCAAGCTGGAAAGCCAGGTTGCCCGCTTAAAAGAATTAATCAGGGAAGTTGATCTGGCATCAATCCAGCAGTCTTCTGTGATCAGTCAAAAGGGTCTTATGGTGCAGGTGATTGGTCGGGGTGGCGAAGCTTCAATCAGTATCATCAAGGTAAATCGCGGTACCACCAGTGGTGTCGCTTTAGGTGATGTGGTAGTGGCAGGTGGTGATAACTTAGTGGGTAAGGTAGTAGATGTTTATGAAAGCACTGCTTTCATCAGATTAGTTTTAGATAGTGATTTAAAAGTGGCAGCGCTTGACCAAGATAGTCCCAATAGACCAAAAGGCGTGGTACGGGGTCAGTATTCTACCTTGCTCATTATGGATAAAATTTTCCAAGATGAACAAGTGTCTATTGGGGATACCGTTATCACCTCTGGTGAAGACGGCTCTTTTCCTAAAGGTTTAATTATTGGGCAAGTGACGGAAGTGCCGGAAGCAACTGCGGGAGTTTTAAAACAAGCTATTTTAGAATCTAATTTGGATCTGACTAAGGTGGAAGAAGTTTTTATCTTGATAAATCAATGAAATATTTAATCTCCCTCCTGATTCTTTTTTCGTTGGTTTTAGTGCAAAGATCGCTTTTACCCCTGTTACTGCCTGCTTTAGGCTTACCCCACTTGGTCTTGTTGTTTGTGTTGATTCATCATTTTATGCATCCTTCTCGCACGGTTGTTGTTGAAGCTTTAGTTGCTGGTATTTTCTTAGACTTAACAGGTATGGAGTTGGTGGGTATCACTAGTATTACTCTGATTGCTATTTTATTACTCACTAATTTGCTAGATTCTAGGTTACGTTTTAGTTTTTGGCAGATGTTGCTGGTGGTTTCTCTTTCTTCTTTAGCCTTGAGACTGGTGGTAACCTTTCCGCATCTGGTTTGGCAGATGCTTTTATCGGGCGTGTTGTTGGATATAATACTCTTTGTGCTCTTTTTCCCTTTATTATTTAGGATGTATCGAGTGGTCTTGGGGCGACCTGTGCGGGAGATGTCCTTATGAATGTGGGGAAAGGTTTTGCGGAACACATCAGTTATCAGCAAAGTAAAAATCGTTCCAAGTTAAATATTGATGCTGCTTTGTCTTGGCGAGAGGGTATGGTGTCAGGGTTAGAGGCTAACTTTGAGGAAACTCGGGCACCGGAACTGACTTTTCGGTTAGTGCTTATCATTGTTACGCTGGTTTTTTCTTTTCTATTGTTATTTAGTCGTTCTTTTCGCTTGCAGGTTATTGAGGGGCACAAAAATTTTCTGTTGTCGGAGGAGAATCGGCTTAGGATTAAAAGGGTGCAGCCAGAACGTGGGGTAGTGTATACGCGCGAAGAAGTAGTAATTACTCAAAATGCGCCTGCTTTTACAGTTGTGGTTGATTTAACCGAAATTGACCCAGCAGATATTTTGCCGGTAGTGGAAAAAGTGAGCCTTATCTTACCTGTTTCTGGTGAAGAAATGGTAAGTAAAATTGAACAGGGTTTCGCGCAAGGTTTGCAGGAGGTTGTTATTTTAAGAGGCGTGGCTCGAGATGCTGTATTAGCCCTAGAAACCCAACCGGATCAACTGCGTGGGGTGTACACTGATATTGCTCCGGTCCGGCAATATTTAGAAGGGGAAAAGTATGCTCACCTGATTGGCTATACCGGGGAGGTGTCTGCTTCTGAATTGGAGCAGTCTTACGCTGTTGATTATCAGTTGGGAGATACTATTGGTAAGACTGGGTTAGAGTTGGTTTATGAAGAATATTTGCATGGTAAAGTGGGACGGGTGTTGTTGGAAAGGGATGCGGAAGGTAAAAAGAAACGGGAGGTAGCCCATGAAAAAGCGGTGGTTGGTAATGATTTGCATTTGACCATTGATCATAAGCTTCAGCTAACTGCTTATGAGGCTTTAGCTAAGCAAGTAACCACGGGTGACTTTGTGGGTGGTGCGGTGGTGGTGATGGACCCGCAAACTGGGGCTATCTTGAGCCTGGTGTCATACCCCTCATACGATCCTAATATTTTTTCGGGTAACCTGACTAAGCAGGCATATGAAGCATTGTTGCAGGATGAAAACTTACCTTTATTTAATCGCACGATTGGGGCTTTGTATCCCCCAGCTTCAACCTTTAAATTAGTTTCGGCGGTAGCTGCTTTAGAGGAGGGGGTGGTTACGCCGACGACCGAGGTTGAGGAAGTGCAGTTTATTACGGTGGGTGGTCGCAACTTTGCTAACTGGACTTTAGCTTGGGGAGTTGCCCCACATGGTTGGTTAGATTTATCTGGTGCTATTGCCCAATCTTCTGATATTTATTTTTATGAAGTTGGTGGTGGTTATGCTGATCAGGTTGGTATGGGTCCCGAGGCAATTGCGCATTGGGCGAGAGAATTTGGGTTGGGTTCACGCACTGGGCTTGACTTGAATGGAGAGGTCGAAGGTTTGGTTCCTGACCGTGCCTTTAAGCAGCAGGTTAAAGGAGAGGAGTGGTATCTAGGTGATACTTATAATTTGGTGATTGGGCAGGGAGATTTATTGGCCACGCCTCTACAGGTTGCCTCTTATACAGCGACAGTGGCTAATGGGGGTACGCTTTACCGTCCCTATTTAGTTACACGGGTGGTAGATCCAGAAGGTAATCTGGTTGAATCTTTTGGTGCTAATCCACTTAAAACTGTTTCTTCCCCAGAAAATATAAATGAAGTGCGGTTGGGGATGAAGGAAGCTGTAGCTTACGGGACGTCGGTTGTCTTGCGTGATCACCCCGGTGATATTTGTGCTAAAACAGGTACCGCTGAAACTGGCGATGCTGAAAGATTGCATGCTTGGTTTACTTCTTTTGCTCCTTATGAAAAACCTGAACTAGTAGTCACGGTCTTTATTGAGGAGGGTGGTTCTGGTTCAGATACTGCTTTGGCGGTGGCGCGAGCTATTTATGATACCTACTTTAATGTTAAACCTTAAGACAATTAAAAGCTTGTATGGTTTTAGTCGCAGTGGGGTGATTAGTCCCAGTGCTTACCGCAAGTTACTGGTCTATTTTGGAGAGGTAGAAAAAGCATGGCAGGCGCCTTTACGGGAGCTAAAAAGTGCTGGCTTAACAGAGCGTATGCTAGAGGAGGTGGCGACGGTTAGAGAGTTGGATTTGGAGGCGGAACTATCTTATTTGCAGCGGCAGGGTGTGACCTTGCTGACTCCAGCCCAGGAAGCTTTTCCGGAATCTTTACGGAAGATACCTGATTGCCCTTATCTTCTGTATGTCTTAGGGGAATTACTACCTACAGACGAGCAAGCTTTGGCGGTGGTGGGTTCTAGAAAACAGACCCGCTACGGCTTGGCAGTAATGCATAAATTAATACCAGCCTTAGTTGCAGAAGGGATTACGATAGTGAGTGGTTTGGCCTTGGGCAATGATAGCTCTGCGCACCAACTCGCGCTTAAAAATAACGGTCGGACGATAGCAGTACTTGGTTCAGGGATATTAAAGCTCTATCCGCAAAGCTCTAGAGCTTTAGCTAAAGAGATTGTTACTCGTAAACAGGGTGTGATAATTTCTGAATTTCCTCCCACCAGCGAACCCTTTCCTTACAATTTTCCTATACGCAACCGTTTAATTAGCGGACTTAGTAGGGGAGTGTTAGTAGTTGAAGCGGGGGAGAGAAGTGGTACTTTAATTACTGCCAGTCATGCTTTAGAGCAGGGGCGAGAAGTGTTGGCGGTACCGGGTGATATTACTTCTCCATTAAGTAAAGGACCACACCGTTTGCTTAGTATGGGGGCAGTGGTAGTCACCGAGGTAGCGGATATTATTAACGCTCTTGGTCTGCCAAAAAGGTCGGACCTTTTTGAGCCTTTGCTTGTGCCCGAATCAGCCGAAGAGGAGGTGGTGCTCACTATTTTAAAAGGGGGAGAGAGCCATATTGATGAAGTGATTCGGGCGAGTGGTTTAGCGACCAGTGTGGTTTCGGCCACCCTTTCTCTAATGCAGTTGAAGGGGATGGTGGTTGATTGTGGGGGTGGTTGTTACCGACTGCGCTAGCGGTTGCGCCAAAATTATTTTGAACGAGAAGGCTTAATGACTGTACTATAGAAGTAAAATCTTTTAGGATGATGCTGTTTTTTCTGTAATAAATTGACAGGGGTGAAGATAAGTTTTATTTTTCCCTTCGTGAGGTTTAAATGAAATTATTGATTGTAGAGTCGCCAACGAAAGCAAAAACGATTACCAAATTTCTGCCCCAAAATTATCGGGTAGAATCTTGTTTTGGCCATATTCGTGATTTACCGCAGTCGGCTAAAGACATTCCGGCTAAATATAAAGCTCAAGCTTGGGCATCTTTAGGCGTTGATGTCGCTCACGATTTTAAGCCTTTGTATGTTATACCCAGTGACAAGAAAAAAGTTGTGACTGCCTTAAAAAAAAGTTTGCAGACAGCAGATGAATTGTATCTGGCGACTGATGAAGATCGGGAAGGTGAGAGTATTAGCTGGCACCTTACAGAAGTGCTAAACCCTAAGATACCGGTTAAGAGGCTTGTATTTCATGAGATTACGAAAGAAGCGATTGCTAATTCCCTCACAAATCCAAGAATAATAGATACTAACTTAGTGCGGGCGCAAGAGGCGCGTCGGATATTAGATCGTCTGGTTGGTTATTCCCTGTCCCCATTACTGTGGCAGAAAATTGCTTATGGTTTATCGGCTGGTCGAGTTCAGTCAGTAGCGGTGCGCTTGATATGTGAGCGGGAGCTTGAGCGGATGAGGTTCAAGGTCTCTAAATATCTAAAACTGACAGCTACGCTGAACAAGGATAAGCAAGATTTTGAGGCACGGCTGCTTTGTGTGGCTGGAACACCGATAGCGCAGGGTGCAGATTTTGATCCGGAAACGGGGTCTTTACTTAAAGAAAAGGAAGGCAAGGTCAAGGTGTTCAGTTTGCCAGAATTAGAGACTTTGAAAGCCAAGATGAGGGCGGAGGCATGGTTGGTGGTAGCGGTGGAGAAGAAACCAATCACCCGAAGACCTTGGGCACCGTTTATTACCTCTACCCTCCAGCAAGATGCCAGTCGCAAGTTTGGCTGGCCGTCTCGCAAGACGATGCAGGTGGCGCAAAAGCTATATGAGCGGGGGTATATTACTTATATGCGTACTGATTCTACGATTCTTTCCTCTCAAGCTCTAAAAGCGGCTCGTTTGGTAATTGCCCAGGAATTTGGAGACCAATATTTGCCTAAGGACACTAGGGTGTATGGTCATAAAAAAATCAAAGGCGCACAAGAAGCTCATGAGGCAATCAGGCCTGCGGGTAGCTCTTTTCGTTCTCCGCAGGGGTCGGGCTTAGCGGGCGACCAATATAAGCTTTACAATTTGATCTGGCAACGTACGGTAGCTTCACAGATGGTAGATGCTAGGCAGGAGAGAACCAGTGTGGACATTCAGGTGGCGGAGGCGCTTTTTAGAGCTAGCGGTACGATCACGACTTTCCCTGGGTTTTTGCAGGTATATCAAAAAGGAACGGATATTGGTGGGGAGGAGGAGGGTGCTCTTCCTGCTTTGGCGCAGAATGATAAATTGGACTGTAAGTCACTTGAGATAAGCGAGCACGAAACCAAACCTCCCGCTTGTTACACCGAGGCTTCCCTGATCAAGGTACTAGAAAGTGAGGGCGTGGGGCGACCTTCCACTTACGCCTCAATTATGGGTACGATTGAGGATCGGGGTTATGTACATAGAGAAGGTAATACCCTAAAGCCCACCTTTACAGCGATGATTGTCAGCAATCTTTTGACTAAGCACTTTCCTGATCTGGTGGATGTTCGGTTTACGGCTGGTATGGAGCAGAGTTTGGATGATATTGCTGCTGGAGATAAGGATCATCTTGAGTATCTCCACCAGTTTTATGATGGCTCTGCTGGGCTGGAAGGTCAGATCGCAAAGCAAGAGAAGGCGATAGAACCAGAGGAAGCTCGTGCCTTGACCTTTGATGAGTTTAAGGATTATGTTTTTAAGGTGGGTAGGTATGGGGCTTATGTCTGTCGGGTTACGGATGAGCAGAAATGCGCTTCTATTCCCGAGGCAAGTGCTCCGGCGGAGGTAACGGTTGAGCTGATTGAGAAAATGCTTAAACAGAAGGAAGAAGGAGGAGAGAGTTTAGGTACGGATCCCGTAAGTGGGGAGAAGGTTTACGTGCTTACGGGGAGGTATGGGCCTTACCTGCAGTTGGGTTCTGGGGAGTTTGCTGGGACCCAGGAAGCAATAAGCCAAGACAAAGCGGAGAGCGCTTTACGAGGGAAGCAAACGGATGAGTCTGCTCGTCCGGAAGCGAAGGTTTCTTCTGTTAAAGCTAAAGTGGTAGTGGAGAAAGGAGCGCGCCTTAATAAGAAGCAGCCTACTTTGCTCAAACCCAAGAGAGCCTCAATACCCAAATCGCTAGCGCCAGAAAAGCTTACGCTTGAGCAAGCACTGTATTTGTTGAGTTTGCCTCGTACTTTGGGTGAACATCCCGAGCTAAAAAAGGAAGTTAAGTTTGGTATTGGTCGTTTTGGTCCTTATGTAGTTTGTGCGGGAGATTACCGTTCTCTTAAGCGGGATGATGATATCTTTACTATCAATCTGGCACGAGCCCTTGAGCTTCTTAGTGAGCCGAAAAAGGGTCGGGGAGGTAGAAAAAAAGCGGTCAGCAAACCTCTCAAGGAGTTGGGTGAGCATCCCGATGATAAGAAACCTATTGTCATCAAGGATGGAAGGTATGGTCCTTATGTGAACTGGGGTAAGGTTAATGCTTCCTTGCCTAAGGATACCCAGATAGCAGAGCTGACTTTGCCGCAAGCGCTGGCACTGCTAGCAAAAAAAGAAAAAAAGACGAGCTAGTCTTGAAAACATTGCTTACTAAAAAATAAAGAAGACGCGCTAGTGTTGGTATTTTGTTTGGGGTGGGTTACGGTTGTCTCAATAAAGCTTCGGGTCTGCCGTTAGGCTCATTGGCTAATTTAAGCTAAGTACTTGCTTTAAAGAAGGTTAGGTGTGATTCGGGGCGGGTTAACACCCGCCCCGAAGCTTAGTCTAGACCCAAAGCCAAGCGGCAGTCCGCTGATGGTTCCAGTAGTGTTGCCCCAACTCGCGGTTCTGCTTGGCTGGTGAGGCTGACCAAAGCCACTTGACCCTCGGTAGCCGACAGGTACTGCCAGCAAGCGTTATGAATGCTGTCCTGCCAGCTGCTACCATAGGCTAGGGGATCAATGCCAGAAGCGAAATCAATCCCTTTGGTGACTATGGCACCCTCATGAAGGGTGACGGTGTTGTTGTCAGCAGGGTAGGTGAGTAGCTCATAGCTCACCTTGTCGGTCTGCTCCCACACCACCAGACGCAGCTTTTGCTCTGCCTTGATGATGGTGTGCGCTAGGGCTACTCCAGGTGCCTCTTCCTCAATGCCGCTGGTGTAGGAGGTACTCGGGTGAGCCGAGTCCCAAAGCACACCCCCTAGCTGAAGAAGCAAGACTATTACCATGGCACAGACAACCGAGAGCCGACTCACCGCGTGCGTTTTCAGCCTCCTTTTTTGGGGTTTTGACCTTACACGTGACCACTAAAATATCAGATAGTAAGGATTTTGTCCAATCTGGCACACTAGCACTATAACTAGTAGTTTATCACCACCACCTCTATATAGTGTTCCTTATAATCATTTAGCGCCTTGCTGGTAACAGCTAACGCGTGTGCTTGACAACACATTAAACCCATAGTATAATATATTTATTAGGTTGGTTGCTGATGAGGGGAGTGACACAGCCCCTTGACAAACAGACCAACCTATAGTATAATGTAAGTGTACATTAACAAGCTTAATGATTCACAGGTGTCTGCTCCCGGGCACGGGACAACATCGAATACCCTACCTATTCGTTAAAGCGATTTTGGAGGCTAAGCCTGCCAAAGCTTGAGTAGTTGACGGTGGCTCCACCGACCTGCTAAGTAAGCAGACAACTGTGAGTTATTAAGAGCATCCGCCAGAGGCGGATCACTTCCATCAGCAAAGGCAAAAGCCTTTGGGTGTCAGTGACTTGACAAACAGTCAAACCTATAGTATAATATAGGTTATAAGATTGAGGAGTCCTAAGAAGGGCCTCGATTGCTACTAACAGAGCGTAGCCCTACCACGCGCGGGAGTAGCCTTATCAATATATGTATTGGTTTATTGATAGTGGCTAATTGGTGGGTAGCACTCGAGGCCTTTTTTGTTTTGTAGGTTAAACTACCCTTCCGTAGCTACAGTTAAGGGGGGTGTTTACCGAGCGATAGTCTCCCGGTGGGAGCAAGTGGTACTAGGAAAAGGTCTAAACCAGAGATGGTGATCCTTACCGAAAGGGTTGTGGTCTTTGGGAGGGGGTAAGTTAAAGCTTAACTTATAAGCTGAAAGTAATAAGTAAAGGTTTTAACTTCTCCTAGCAACTAGTTTGTTCTTTAACAACTGAATAGCTTCCGAGATCATCATTTAAGGTGGTGGTTTCAGAAGCGGTCATGAGATCGTGGGATTTCGTGACTCATCACGTGTGACGAAGAGTGCACCCCCGTCCACGTGTTTTTTTGCCAATAAAGGTCGGACCTTTTTGGTTCAGGGATCTGCCGAGAGATCATCACTCATTGCTTAAGGCATAGGGTGGTGGGCAGGTTTCTGGGTCTAGAAAACTCAGGCTACCTCGGATCCACCGAGGTGGTAGCCCATGAAAAGGAGGAGATCATGGGCAACGAGGTGAAGGTTCTTCGTCGGGAGGCCGAGAGGGCCTCCCGGCATGGTTCGCGGGCCGTCCGCGCTGCCGCGCGGACGGCTCTTGACCTCCTCTGCCAGGCCGAGCAGGCCTGGCAGGGGGGGAAGACCAAGCGGGCGGAGGCGCAGGTCGCCGCCGCCGCTCGCTGGCTGGCGGAGGCCGAGCGCCACCGCCAGCAGGGGTTCCGGTCCGGGCCGCGCCCGGACCGGACCCTGGGTAGCAGGGTCTGGGTGTCTTGCGACACCCAGACCCTGGAGGTTCTGGACTCCCTGGGCTTCTAGCCCAGGGAGTCCTAATCTCCCCAGCCCTTTGTGGAAGCAAAGGGCTGGGGCAGGTGCTCCAGCTGATACTGGGGCAACTGGAAAGGCGGACTTCCAGGATAAACTAAGCCGCCAACGGACCCGCGGAGCGGGTCCAGCAAGGAGGGGGAGTGGGCGCAAGTCGCTTTTCTCCCCCCTTTCCTCAAACCTTTCACAAGGGTGGGGGGTTTAGGGAAGGGTGCTCCGGCAGAGCCTTATGGCTAGAAGAGGTTTCCAGTTATAAGGCTCTTCCGGTAGTGGAGAACGGCCGCTGTCCTGCGACAAAGTGGGATTAACTCCCCACGCAGGAGCGCCCGTCGGTGCGAAACCTCACCCGCATGTATTAGTGCGGGAACTTGGGGGTGGGGGACTAAATGTCCTCTGGGGTTTTCAACTCCATAAGTACCGAACACTACTGGAGAGCTCAAGGCTGGTGCTGGGCAGATGCCTGGCGCCAGCCTCTCGATTAAGCCCGCGACTTTGGTGGTGGGTTTTGAGAGAGTTGGGGTGTTGTGGTGGATTAAGGTTACTAGGTATGAGAGTAGCTTTAATCGGCCACGGCCCCCCCCGGACTAGCCCACCTCTTACGAGAGGTGACAGCACCCCACCAGAGGGGTGTGGGCGAGAGGGAACGGCTGGGAGGTTGCCTACCAGGGTTGGGGAACTCTGGGGCATCTTCTGGCTTGGTTGGCTAGCAAACTATGCTGAAGCCCACCCCGGCTTCAGTGTGGTGCCAACCGTCGCTTTTATCCTGCAGGCCTTCCGGAGGTCATGCGGGACCTGGTCTGGTCCAGGGAAGCGGGTTTAGGGGACCGTGGTTGTTTCACCCCCGAGGGTTGGCCGTGTAGGCTAACCTTCGGGGGGTTGTTCTTCATAGGTGGGATGGTGGTCAGGGGTGTTTACTGCAAGGTGAGCATCTCCTGGCTACCATCCCTCTTAGGAGGGGTGCGGGCTGGGGAGGAATCTCCTCCTACCCTTTGGGGTAATAAAACTCCCCAGCCCGCTCATGTATCTGGTTTAGGGATCTGGTAGCAAGAGAGGCTTGTTAGTGGAACCCTGGACCGGAGAGATCGCTTCGGACAGGCGCCATGAAAGGAGGAGAGACATGGCGAGTAGGAGTAGGCGGAAGCTCCTCCGGGAGGCCAGGCAGCTGGCCTTCCGGTCGGGAGTGGGGAGGGCCTCCCGGGCTCTGGCCCGGGAGGCTCTTGAGTTCTTCTCCCAGGCCGAGCAGGCCTGGGAGAAGGGCCAGTTTGAGCTGGCCCTGTGCTACGAGCGCAGGGCCCACGAGGGGGTCAGGAGGGCGCACCTCCTGGCCTACGAACACAGGATCTCCAGCCTCAATCGGAGGCTGGGGGTTCTGAACGGGGGCATGGTCGTTCACATGCCCCGGGGCAGGATGAGCCAGGAGGGCTCCTGGCGGTATCCTGCCTGAAAAAATCCCCAGCCCTTTGTAAGCAAAGGGCTGGGGCAGGTGCTCCAGCTGATACTGGGGCAACTGGAAAGCGGACTTCCAGGATAATCTAAGCCGCCAACCGACCCGCGGAGCGGGTCCAGCAAGGAGGGGGAGTGGGCGCAAGTCGCTTTTCTCCCCCCTTTCCTCAAACCTTTCACAAGGGTGGGGGGTTTAGGGAAGGGCAGCGTCATTTAAACGGAATGTTTTTGGTTACGTTACCTCCTAAGCCTCCAGAGGTTTTTGTGGTAGCTAACTCCAGAGCCTTTACTTTGA
>CAZQFB010000008.1:0-42206 GCA_964592525.1 uncultured Candidatus Saccharibacteria bacterium
CGTCAGCTCGAGTCGTGAGATGTAGGGTTAAGTCCCTTATCGAGCGCAACCCTTACTGTGTGTTAGATATGTCACACGGGACTGCCTCGGTTAACGGGGAGGAAGGTGGGGATGACGTCAAGTCGGTATTGCCCTTATGTCCTGGGCGACACACGTGCTACAATGGCCGGTACAATGGGCTGCCAAACCGTAAGGTGGAGCTAATCCCAAAAGCCGGTCCCAGTTCGGATTGAAGGCTGCAACTCGCCTTTATGAAGTTGGAATCGCTAGTAATCGCAGGTCAGCCACACTGCGGTGAATACGTTCTCGGGTCTTGTACAATAAAATTGCGCCTTCCGGTTGTGTTTTCTTGCAGGTGAAAATCCTGTCTGAAGTACGCATACCTTCAGGAGTGAACAGACATCCTTCAGCGGTAACGCTGGAGAGAAAAGGGTCTAAGTAACGGTTTTTAGCTTGAAGTTGAAACGGCTTATTAGAACGGTGATCCTTCGTACAAATGGAGAAACCGTATGCGCATAAAGTCTAATGAGTATTTGGACTCAAGATGAAAACAAATGGAAATCACAATCACGAAGGGAGATCTGATACTTACCCACTATCTATATTCTTTACTGTAATATAGTATGGGTAGGTGTGGGTGTGAACCCACACCGATTAGGTATCAGAAGTCTGCTGTGTTCATAGTATTCGCCTTTAGGCGGAAAAGGAGCACTGCTACTTTTCTAAGCATTGCTATGGTCAATTCTTCTCTTAATCCTTGGTATGTCACTGGACTTATTGAAGGTGAGGGGTGTTTTTGTATCAGCATCTCAACCCATAAATCAACACGAGTTGGTTTTGAAGCTCGTTTGATGTTTGAAGTGGAGATGATTATTGATGATCAACCCCTTCTCAAGAAACTGCAACAAACAATGGGATGTGGTCATTTATATGTTCTCAATTATGAGAGGTATGGATGGCGACCCCACGTTAAGTTTGCGGTCAAAAGTCACAAAGACATCAATACTAAAGTGATACCCTTTTTCACAAAATACCCTCTCGTTGGTAAGAAACGAAAGGACTTTAAGTTATTTTGTGAAGCAAACGAGTTGTTTAATAATAAAGAACATCTCACGCTAAAGGGAATTATGAAGCTTAGAAGGATTCAGGGGAAGATGAACCAAAGGAAGACGCTTAAGTAGTCGTCCGCGAGGGTGCGGGAAAACCGCGTGCCCCGTGGGGTGAGAAACGAATGCAGGTAACTGCATTGTTATCTCGGAACACCGCCCGTCAAGTGGGGGAAGCTGGGGGCACCCGAAGTCCTCCCGCCCTTTCTGTGAGTAGATTGGATATGTTTCAGGTCACGATTAAATTTGTTGGCTTGAGATTAATGTTCTCTATCTCGCGGAAAGAGCGGGAGGCCTAAGGTGAATTCAGTGACCAACACTAAGTCGTAACAAGGTAGCCGTAGGGGAATCTGCGGCTGGATCACCTCCTTTCTAGGGAGTAAAACAAGCCCAGCTCTTTTTCTCTCGTCATAAGAATTATTTGACAGCTGATTCTTATCGATCGGGTGAGCTCTTGATCTTTTTGATCATAAAAGAAACTGGGTACAAGTAACGTGTATCTCACATCGTTACAAACATAATGTCAGTTTTGGGTACGCTTTAAACCCAGCAATGGTTTCCTTCCATAATCGAGATTTAAGACACTGTGAAGTACCTAGTGCTATTGCAGATAATTACTCACGCTCTTTAGTGCCTAAATTCCCCGACATTTCCTAGTAGACTATTGGTAGTGTAACTGGGGTTCTTTCGCTTTACTTCCAGAGCGGGTAGCATCGGTAGCAAAAGAAATAATTGTCCAAGTTCAAGGTAATAACTTGGAGTGAACTTGGTTTTCGGTTTATTAGTTAGTCAATAGAAAAAGTTCCCCAAAAGAAACAAGCAGTTAAAGTTCAGCTCTCTAAATTAGCATAAACTTTGCTAGCGACACCAACCTTTCTGCAGCATGTGATAACTAGATTTGCTGCTGCAAAAAACTTTAACAACAGGGGATATCCAGTATAAAAGTGAAATAGTTAGCTTATTATTAGCCTACGATATTGGTAAATAGCGTTAATTACTCTATATTGTTCTCCAGAACCTTTAATCTGCTTGTGCTACTGCATAAACTTAGTTGCTAAGAGCATAAAAATATGTTACTCAAATCTTAATCGTATTCACCGAAAGGCGTGTGTGATGGTTGAGGAGAGAGCTGAAGAGAGAGCGGATGAGTGGCGTAAATATCTTCCACCGGTGAGGGCTTCTGACCGAAGTCCTATAGGTAGGGGCGGTAATGTGATGAGAACGCCTTCTAGTCCAGGATGTGTTGGCGGGTGTAAGAGAAGAAGAAGAGTCAGCTGGCGGGGTCGGCTACGAGATTCGCCTTTCGTTAATCAGGACAAAGCTAAATAAGGTAAATACGAGTCCAACCAAGAGAGGGGATACTTGGTGGATGTGTGTGCAATCAACTCAAGTATCCTCTCTCAATCTGGTTTGGGTTGGGTGAAGAAGTTATTCTCCAACACCAACAATTCTCTTTTTACTCCTTTCAATAAAGTGTTGTCAACCCGACTATTTTTAATTTAATACAATACACGATGATGACCTTGACTTAAAGGTAAGATGGGCGTAGCTAAAAATTAGCTAACTCTACCTACCCATCAAAAAAGGAGTACGGTGGTGACTATCTGGGAACTGTTCTCACCCGAAGAACAGAAGTGTTTTCCCCCGTTGGCAGCGTATCTTTTTCAGGGGGTTTATTGGGTGCAATCTTCGCTTGCTCCGACTTTACCAGTGACCGAGGGTTTAAGGTTGGGTCATGGTAGGCAGACAGAGCTTTTTCGGCAGCTTCAGGAAGATAATCCCTTGCTAAGTTACCTGGGGAAGCAAAGCGAAGTTGTTATTATTGATGGTTAGGTTGGTGCCCAAATATGATTGAGTGAGAGGATGCTTGGTGGGTTAGTGCAATCAACTCTAGCATCCTCTCTCAATTTTAAAATAAGTATTTCTCACTTAAAAATAACTTTACGTTAATTTACGCTTATGGTAGTTTGAGTTCACTACTGCTGCTATTATTATCTGGTATGTAATTGAACATATGAGGAAAGGCAGGCGAGTAAAATAGCCGTTAGGCTATTACACCAAGAGCCGAGTAAGCTTGTATAAGAAGGAGGAGAAAGAGGATTTAAGCGCGCAAAAGCTTAAGTTGGTTAGACCTGCCTGCCGGCAGGCAGGGCGCAGTCCTGTTAATTAAGCAAGTAGTCGTTAGACTACGATTAATTTTATGAGGAAAGGCAGGCGAGTAAAATAGCCGTTAGGCTATTACACCAAGAGCCGAGTAAGCTTGTATAAGAAGGAGGAGAAAGAGGATTTAAGCGCGCATAGCTCAGTTGGTTAGAGCGCAGTCCTGATAAGACTGAGGTCCGTGGTTCGAATCCACGTGCGCGCACTCTAGTGATCCATACTTATTATAAAATATCCCCTAAAAGATAAATACATAAAGACCTATAGCATAGACATTGTTGCTAACCAGTGCTACTCTTTCGGGCATCACTTAGCGGACTTCGCTTGGTGTGTGGGGCATACGAATCCCGCTTTAGTGACCTGCTAAGAATAGGTCTAACTGGGGGCAACAGAATCCCCAAGGAGAGCTATCGTGGAGGCAGAATGGATTCGGGTTTGTGGGATTACGCTGGGTATATTGGTACTCTCGTGCGTTTTCGCCTGGTTGTTTGTGGTTTTGTTTTGGGGGCGTGACTTCGCCAATGCCAGAATGTTTGATTTATTCTGGCTGCCTTGGTGGGCATTTAAGTGGTTTGTCCGTTTGCCCCTTCGACCAATCCGTTACTTTGTGCAAGAAAGGCGATTTCGGATTGAGTTTTGCCAGCCCTCTCATAGGGCAACGCAAGACGATGTCAACCGAGTGCTTGTACAGAGAGCTTTGGAGTATCATCGGGCAGATCTGTTGGAGCGGGCTTTGAGGATAAATCCGGCAGCGCGTGATAAAAGGCGAATGGCTGCTACAGCGAGCCTCAAAAAGGCCAAAGCTCGGTTCTGGAGAGCGTGGGCTAGTGCTAGAAACAACGGTTTTGAGGTTGAACCCTCCTACGTGGTGTACGTAACAACTACTAAATACATAGATTTGAAATGAGGTAGTCCAGTGACATGGGGCGGGGTGCTTTGCACCCCGCCCTGATCTTTTATACCTTAATAAATTTGACAACTAAAAACCTATAGTATATTATTTGCGTGTCCTACTCGACGACCTTGGGACCACTCAAGGCGTACTCAAGAAAGGGGCAGTAAGGTGACTCCCAGTTTGGTGGTTTTGGATAGGTTTGGGCAGATTGTCAAGAAGTTGGAGTGTGTGACCCCGATGGCAGACTATCCTTTGGTTGAAGGTCAGCGCTTCAGCTGGCGATTTTCCTTGCGTAGGTCTGTTGGAGCTCTTGCTGGAGATCCTTGTATTGAACCGCCGGTAGCTTACTTTTACTATGGTACTGCTACCGCGATGGTGTGTAGAAGTGCGGTGGCTGATTCAGAGAGAAGGGTCGATGGTACTGTCGACTTCGATGTTAGAACCCTGACAATTACTGTTCAGGGTCAAGCTGTTGATCTTATGATCTTGCGGGATATCATTCTCGATATGATAAACAAAGGTAAGTCTTGGGGGGTAATTAACAACCTCAATCCCAAGCTACCCAATCCTTCCTTCCTCCAGAGGTTGAGAAGGCATTAACCCAGCAGTGATGACCCGAAGCCGGTTAGTAGCAGGAGTCTACTAACCGGCTTTTCTTTTTGTGACAACGCCTCTCTAATATTTTTTATCCTGGGTTGCGTTTAAATTTTGGTTATGTTACTAAGAGGGCTCGCGTGTGCTTTGATAAGGAGAGAAAGCAATGGAGCAGCGATACTACCTAAGCTTCGTTCCCATCCTGTTGCCATTAGCCCTACTGGTTTACAGGTCTGCTTCTATGTATAAGGATTGGCGCGATGGCTACAAGCTTGAGTGGCGTTGGGAGATCCTTTTCACCCTGCTTCTTGTCTTCAATGTGTTTGTTTGGAGTGGCTATTTAATAACTTCTCTTTTTTGAGAGCTAGCGTGGGTAAGAGAGGAGGTGACTCTGTCACCTCCTCTAGCAAATTTTCTCCCCAAGGCATGCCTCCTATAACCCATTATTTTCTAGCTATTGACAGTACTTAACCCTTATTGTAGATTACCCACACGGATGGGTACAAAAGATCACCACGCACTATTTATGCGTATGCAAATTCAGTACAATTTAAGATTGTAATTTAGCACTAAATGTGGTCTTTTGATATCCGCCGTCAGGCGGATTCTTCATTTAAGGGGCGTTAGCTCAGTTGGTAGAGCATCCGCTTTGCACGCGGAAGGTCAGGAGTTCGACTCTCCTACGCTCCACCTTATATAGCTTGGTACAAGGAGCAGAAAAGGGTAAGCAAGCAGTCTGTGTCATTCACTTGGAGTGGATGGTACCGACTGACCCAGCTCTTTCGGGAGGTTTGCAGCTAGAGTTATTCGGTCTTGAGAATATCATGACCAGCATAACTAGCAGAGCGACTTTCGGAAAGAGCTGGGTAGCATCAATCACTGGTCTGGAGAAGCTATCTTTTTGTCTAGCTTCTTTTGGCAGATATTGATGAAGGTACATCAATCAATGCAACAGGCATTGTCGAGCGCATGGGGTTCTTGTCACGACAGCACCTTGAAGTTCTAAATTTTAGTTAGCACTTCTCGGTGCAGCTGACTACGGAGCTTTCACTATCGCTTGGCACCTTGAAAACTGGATAGAATCAATGAGTAATACTCATCATAAAAAAATCCGACAAAGGGTATGTGGTGGATGACTTGCTAATTGAAGCCGAAGAAGGACGTGGAACACTGCGATAAGCCTCGGGTAGCTGCGCACAAGCTTTGATCCGGGGATGTCCGAATGGGGAAACCCACTGGGGGTAATGCTCCAGGACTGCTAACTAAAATCATACATTTATGTAAGTACTAGGTTAGTAGAGGTAAGCCAGCGAACTGAAACATCTTAGTAGCTGGAGGAAAAAAAACTGAATTGAGATTTCCAGAGTAGTGGCGAGCGAAATGGAAAGAGCCCAAACCTATTTTTGTGCATAGCACAAGGAGTGTAAAGTGCAAAGTGAAGAGTCTGCCGGATGGCAGGCAGGTGAAAGGTAATAAATAGTGATCGCTTCGCGATCTCTAAATAAAACTAATCACTAATAACTTTAAACTTCTCGTGCTGTGCGCGAGATGGGGGTTGTAGGGTATAACTTTTAGAGTTTAGAAAAGTTGAGTCTAGAAGAAGCGCCTGGAAAGGTGCGCCATAGAGGGTGAAAGCCCCGTATTCGAAAGACACAACACTCTGGTTATATACCTGAGTACTGCGGGACACGTGAAACCCCGTAGGAATCTAGGCCGGCCACGGTCTAAGGCTAAATACTTCAATTAAGCGATAGTGAATTAGTACCGTGAGGGAACGTTGAAAAGAACCCCGGTGAGGGGAGTGAAATAGAACCTGAAACCGCATACTTACAAGCAGATAGAGTCCCGCTCTTTCCGTATGTTTACATAAGCAAACTGCCCGTAATTGGTAGTTATTTTAAGAAACAAGAACTGTAGACAAACGTACTGAAAGAGCGGGATGATATCGTGCCTATTGAAGAATGAACCGGCGAGTGTTCAGTGTGTTGCGCTAGGTTAAGGCAGTTTATGCTGAAGCCGTAGCGAAAGCGAGTTTGAATAGAGCGATTAGTAGCCACTGAACGACCCGAAACTGTGTGAGCTTACCATGGCCAGGGTGAAGCCCAGAGAAGTCTGGGTGGAGGCCCGAACTAGTGTACAATGCAAAGTGCTTGGATGAGCTGTGGTAAGAGGTAAAAAGCCAAACGAACACAGAGATAGCTGGTTCTCCCCGAAATATATTTAGGTATAGCGTCATATGGTGCGCAGTGGGGGTAGAGCTACTGGAAGGGATCGGGGCCACTTGTGGTACCCATCCCTACCAAACTCCGAATACCATTGTTAGCTAGTATGGCAGTCAGTAGCTAGGGAGCTAATTCCTAGTACAAAAGGGAAACAACCCAGACCGTCAGCTAAGGTCCCTAAATGTAACCTAAGTGGGAAAGGAAGTGTTCAACCTTAGACAGGTAGGAGGTTCGCTTAGAGGCAGCAATCCTTTAAAGAGTGCGTAATAGCTCACTACTCGAAACTTGTCCTGCGGGGCAGGCGAGGTTGAATGCGCCGAAGATCTAACGGGGCTTAAGGTTACTACCGAAGCTACGGATCTTGTGCCTTGCACAAGGCAACAGATCAACACTCAATATTCAACACTCAACTAAAGACGTTACCGCTAAAGGCGGGATCAAAATAAGTTGTTTGTTGAGAGTTGGGGGTTGATAGTTGCCTCGCGCAGGGTGCGAGGTGGTAGGGGAGCGTTCTCAAGGCAGTGAAGCTGTATCCGTGAGGAGCGGTGGAGCGTTGAGAAGTGATAATGCCGGTATGAGTAGCGTGAGGTCCGTGAAATTCGGATCCGCCGGAAACCTAAGGTTTCCTCCGCAACGTAAATCGTCGGAGGGTTAGTCGGTCCTAAGCTAAGGCCGAAAGGCGTAGGTGATGGACAACAGGTTAATATTCCTGTACTTGGTACAAAACTGATGGAGTGACGGAAGATGATAAGCTAAGCGTATTATGGTTTTACGTCTAAGCAGTAAGTTAGTTGTTGTTGGCAAATCCGCAACGATGCTAAAAGCGAGCTGTTAATGGAAGCTGCCTCCGGGTGGTGACTTGGCTGCGTTATCTTTCCCAGAAAAACTTCTAGGGTTAATTTTGTATCAATCCGTACCGCAAACCGACACAGGTAGGTAGGATGAGTATTCCAAGGCGATCGGGAGAACCCTTGTTAAGGAACTCGGCAAATTAATAGCGTAACTTCGGGAGATGCTATCCCGTCTCGCGCTTTGCGCGAGCGGGCGCAGTGAAAAGGCTTTAGCGACTGTTTAACAAAAACACAGGTCTCTGCTTAACCCGTAAGGGGATGTATAGGGGCTGACGCCTGCCCAGTGCCGGTATGTTAAAGAAATTGGTGACCCGGCCCTTTCAGGATGTTTATTGAATGTAGCTACTCTTTAGTAGAGTACTTATATTACTCGTAATACATTAATAGACGTTCAGAAAGGGCTGGCGAGCTGATAACTGAAGCACCGGTGAACGGCAGCAGTAACTATAACTGTTCTAAGGTAGCGAAATTCCTTGTCGATTAATTGTCGACCCGCACGAAAGGCGTAACGACTTTAGCACTCTCTCAACAAGGGACCCGGCGAAATTGAAGTGGCCGTGAAGATGCGGCCTACCCATCGTAGGACAAGAAGACCCCGTGGAGCTTTACTATAGCTTGGTGTTGGAGAGGATTTTAAACTGTGTAGCATAGGTGGGACTGCTTCAGGTTTACCTGAAGTGGGTCAGTGAAATACCACCCTTTTTGGGATTCAATCCTAATTCTTAGCCGTGAAACCGGTTAGAAAACAACGCCAGGTGGGTAGTTTGACTGGGGCGGTCGGCTTCGAAAGAGTAACGAAGCCGCTCCAAGGTTGGCTTATCCCGGATGGAAATCGGGATGGACGTGTAAAGGCAAAAGCCAGCTTGACTGTGAGACCAACAAGTCGAACAGGGACGAAAGTCGGACTTAGTGATCTTCCGTTAGCGCGTGGTAGCGGCGGAACTTATCGGATAAAAGTTACCCCGGGGATAACAGGCTAATTGCGCCCAAGAGTCCAAATCGCCGGCGCAGTTTGGCACCTCGATGTCGGCTCGTCATATCCTGGGGGGGCAGCACCTCCCAAGGGTTCGGGTGTTCACCGATTAAAATGGCACGCGAGCTGGGTTCAGAACGACGTGAGTCAGTTCGGTCTGTATCCACGATGGGCGTTTGGTTGTTGAGGGAATCTGCTCCTAGTACGAGAGGACCGGAGCGGACAAACCTCTAGTGCATCAGTTGTTCTACCAAGAGCATGGCTGAGTAGCTACGTTTGGTGTGGATAAGCGCTGAAAGCATATAAGCGCGAAGCCCTACCCAAGATTAACAACCGTGGCCTTGTGCTTTGCACAAGGCAACAGATCAATAGATCAACAACCGACAATCACCTAGAAGGTAATCCGCCTTTGGCGGATATCTAAATAAGTTGTTTGTTGGGAGTTGGTGGTTGATGGTTGCCTCGAGCAGAGCGCGAGGTGTGAGACCCCTGGGAGATTACCAGGTTGATAGGCGGTAGGTGTAAGTGTGGAGACACATTCAGCCGAGCCGTACTAATCGGTCGAAAGGATTTTTTATGAGTATTACTCCCTTGTCCATTGGACAAGGAGTGCAAAGTGCAAAGTGTAGAGTAATGGCAGTGATCGCAAAACGATCTAATAAATTTACTTTTCACTATTAACTTTTCGCTCTTCGCCCTTTGGGTGAGGTTGATTCTAACCAGTTTTGAGGGTGATAAAAGCCCAGCTCTTTCTGTACCTTAATTTGTACGGCATAATTAATAGGTAACATAGCAATACTAATAAGACGCTAGTTTAAAATTAATGAAAGAGCTGGATTAAAGCTGCTCTGTAACGCTTCGGTGATTATAGCGATGTGGTTCTACCTCTTCCCATACCGAACAGAGAAGTTAAACGCATCAGCGCCAAAGATACTTTCTCCTTTGGAGGCGGGAAAATAGGTCATTGCCGAAGCCTTTCAGAGCAGATTTTGGGTGGTAATATTGAGTTGGGTAAGCTTGACGTTGAGATACTAATTATGCAACAAACAACGGAACCGCAAAAAAGTAAAATGGCAGCTTTGCTTGAGCAGGCTGGTTGGGATGTTAACTCCTTTGCTTATGGTGATATTGTGGAAGGCACCGTAGTGGCTAAAGGTAAGAATGAATTATTGGTGGATATTGGTGGTAAGTCAGAAGGAATTATTAGTGGCAAGGAGCTGACTGATAGTTACCAAACTTTTAAAAAAGCGCAGGTTGGAGACAAACTATTAACCTTTGTCGTTCATGCCGAAGATGAGCAGGGGTATGTGGTTTTATCTTTAGGTCGCGCAGAGTCAGAGCGTCGCTGGTTGGAATTAAGCCAAGCACAGCAGGCAGAAACCCCCCTTACCGTAGAAGTGCTTGATTTTAACAAAGGTGGTTTGTTGGTTGCACTGGGTAATATTCGTGGTTTTATTCCTGTTTCTCATGTGGATCGGGCGCACTTTCCCGATGCCACTACTCGTGCTGCCCTCGGTTCCAGAGTAGGAAGAGACAATGCTCTGGCAGAACTGGTGGGGCAAGAATTACAGGCTAGAGTAATTGAGCTAGACCGAAAAAGTAACCGGCTCATTCTATCTGAAAAACTAGCTACCACCGGTAAAACAAGCGATGAGCAAAAGAAGTTACTGCAAAAATTAGCGGTTGGTGATGTGGTTAAGGGTAAAGTGACTTCTATCTTACCGTTTGGTATTTTTGTTGATTTAAATGGGTTTGAAGGTTTAGTCCATATCTCTGAACTAAGTTGGGGTAAGGTTTCCGATCCTGGAGAGTTGTTTGAACCTGGTCAGGAAATTGAAGTTAAAGTTACCGAAATTGACTTAGAGGATAATAAGGTCTCTTTGAGTGTTAAGGATTTGCAGGAAGATCCTTGGCGGGATTCTGATTGTCGTTATAAAGTTGGTACAACTGTTGAGGGTGTGGTTACCAAAGTGACTCCCTACGGGGCTTTTATTAGGTTGGAAGAAGGTATGGACGGGTTAATTCATATTTCAGAAACTAAAGGA
This sequence comes from uncultured Candidatus Saccharibacteria bacterium, assembly GCA_964592525.1. GTDB lineage: Bacteria > Patescibacteriota > WWE3 > CAZQFB01 > CAZQFB01 > CAZQFB01. The sequence continues at coordinate 10,847 of CAZQFB010000008.1, forward strand.
CCGTTGACTGAAGGCGAGACGATTAAAACAAAAATTATTTCTTTTGATCCTACGGAACGTAAGTTGGGTCTTTCCATTAAACAATTAGCGTAAATTTTACCCTGGTTGCCAAAGTACTAAAAATAACTGTGTCTATTTGCTATTGGTAGGTTTTGACCAGCCTGCTGTAAATGTTTACAGCAGGCTGGGGGTGTTTGGAGACAGGCTATTTGGTGGGTAAGGATTGCCAGCCTTTGCTTAGGAGTTGCTCAAGCAGTTGCTGGACTTTTTTAAGACCGTAGACTCTTTTTTTGTCCCGCCAACTTAGCCGACCATCAGCTTCTTGCTGGTATTCGCTACACCAGCAACTAAGGGCAGCACCTTGTTGGCGCGGATCCCAGCAAAGTACGACCTCACACTTCCTTTGCAGCTGCCTTAGTAGGGTGAGCACTTCTGGTCCAACTCGTTTGGGCTTGTGCACAAAGCATCTGACTTGTCGGGTAGGCACGGTTTGGTTTCCTTTCTGACGGATCGCCATAAGGATACCACAGAACACCAGGGGACTGCGATGACGTTTGGTTAACTGTCATGGTAGGATGTACTTTATGAGTAGTAGCCGAGAAATTTTTGTGTGCAGTGATTGTGGAAATGAAACTACTAAGTGGTTAGGCCAATGCCCCAGTTGTGGTGCTTGGAATACCTTGCGAGAAGTAACCGTCAGGACCAAAAAAACAAAAAGGGGAGTTGTCCCATCTGGTGCACAAGAGACCCGCCTGCAAAAATTGAGTGAGGTGGTGAGTGGTGAAGAGGTAAGACTGACTACCGGGATAGCTGAAGTCGATCGTTGTTTGGGTGGCGGTTTTATGCAGGATGAGGTAGTGCTGATTGCTGGAGAACCCGGTATTGGTAAATCAACATTACTTCTGCAAATCGCTGCTGCTTTAAGTAATGCTTTAGCCACACACATTTCTGTCGGTTGTTGTCCCACCATCCTTTATGCTTCTGGCGAGGAGTCACCTGCTCAAATCAAATCCCGCGCCGAGCGGTTGGGAATTGGCTCTGCCGAGCATCTTGCTGTCTTATCCGAAAACAATCTGGAGTTATTGTTAGCTAAGGTGGTTGAAGCCAACCCCCAAGTATTAATAGTGGATTCTATTCAGACTTTAGCTACGGATCTGGTTGATTCGGTGGCTGGTAGTCCAGCACAAATCAGGGAATGTGCTGCCCAACTAACCAACCAAGCTAAAAGACAGGGTTTGGTGCTTATTTTGGTGGGTCATGTTACCAAAGAAGGCGTGATTGCTGGTCCGAAACTTTTGGAACATATTGTTGACGCGGTGTTGTATCTGGAGGGAGATAATATCCACTCTTTTCGTTTATTAAGAGTCCATAAAAATAGGTTTGGGGCAACTGATGAGGTGGGAGTCTTTGCCATGACCAAGCAAGGGTTAATGGGTGTTGATAATCCTTCCGCCTTGTTCCTGGAAGGTCGTCTTGCTAATTCCCCCGGTTCAGTGGTATGCCCGGTGGTGCAAGGAAATCGTTGTTTTTTGGTGGAAGTACAGGCTTTAACTACGCATACGACCTTTAGTTTACCGCGCCGAACAGTGAGTGGTGTGTCCTTTAATCGGGTGTTATTAATTTTAGCGGTGCTGCAGAAAAAAGCGGGTGTGGATTTGAGCAACCTAGATGTTTTTGTGAGTGTGGCGGGGGGTCTTAAGGTTGAGGATGTAGGTGTTGACCTCGCCATAGCGGTGGCACTTTACTCCAGTTTTAAACAGCAGCTTATTAAGGCACAGACAGCTGTTTATGGAGAATTGGGTTTGGCGGGAGAGGTGCGGAATGTGACCCGCAGTGATTTGCGCGATAAAGAAGCACAAAAACTAGGCTACCAAACCCTAATCACTCCTCAAATAAAAACTCTAAACGCAGCTATTAAAGCTCTCTAACTTAAATAAAAAGAGGGCAAAAGCGACACTCCCACCCTTTCCACATTAGTTATCCACAAAGAGCAAAACCCCCTGTTTCCAAGCTAAAAGGCAGATAACCATACTATAGGTGCGTACTTTTAGATACTAGTAACGTTATAGGATTGACAATGAATACTTTTTATGCTAAAAAATGAGCAGACAACAAAAATCCCGCACTAAATGCGGGATGGTAGTTGAACTTAAAGCACCCAAACCAGGCTCGGGACTGCGCCACGTGTCTCGTAGGGGTGAACTATATGAAAAGAAGATAACATTTCTTGACTGACTAGTCAAGAAAATGGGTTAGGAAAGTTGTTACCTAGCCCTTTACCCAATGGCGCGTTTGGGTTGCAAGGAAAGTCCCTTGCCTTCAGAGCTGCAGGTTGAGGTTGGGCAGGACTCAGCTGTTAGTCAGCTCTGAAGTCAGGGGACTTTTTATTGGCAAAGGAGGAGAATGTAGCGTATGCTCCGGACATTAGAGCGAGTATCTCTACTGGCCTTGGTGATAGTGGGTGTGGCGCTTGTTATTAGCCTGTTCCACTTTTCACCTTACATACTCTTGAGCGAAGTTACTGCCCAATTAACTGTCTTGGTAATGTCGCTGCTTACCATTTTATTTCTGGTCTGGTTTGTGGTTGGTGATCAGCGTCCAAGTAAAGATAAATAAAGTGACAAGGGCAATAATAAAACCAATTGAAATTCTGCTCCTGTGTGCTTTAGTTAGCGTGCTTTTTTACTGGTCTTCGTTAGCGACGGTTGGTTATTTACAGGCGGAAGCAACTAGTCAACCCGAAGCCTCAATTTCTATTACCAATCCCAATTTAGGTGCCGATGAAACAGCTACCATTGAGGTGCTAATCAAAAATGAACAGGTTAATAATGACATTGACCAGTTATTGCTGCGTGCTTACTTTAATGATCAGCAAAACCCTTCTAATTTTAAAGTGTCCTTGCAGGCGGATGATCTAAGTGCCGTAAACTTAACGACTGATTTGCAGGTACCCAATGATTATTACCTTGATTATGTGGCAGGTAGTACGCAAGTGTTAATTGGTGAGCCGGTAGAGAAAACTACTCCTGTGGCGGATATTAATGGTGTATCACCCTTAGCCTTTACTGATGGTTATGTCCTACATAATCTCCAAGGCGGGGTTAATAATTGGCTTAGACTTCGTTTTCAAGTTAAAGCTGTGGCATCCAGACCAACAGTGTTCCATCCTGATATTGAGTTTTTTAAATATGTGGCTAACATCAGTGCTGGTGAAAGCCTTACTGACAAGCAAACCGACACCGCTATTGCCGAAGGCGAAACGGTGGTCATTCAACTTTTTATTCATAATCAAATCTTGGAATCTCTGGCTCATAACGTCAGGGTGATTGACGAGTATCCCGAACTTAATTCTCTGTTGACGGGAAGCGTCATAAGCAGTGAAGATGGGGAACTAACAAGTAACATCCAGCTGACTGGAACGGGAGAGCTGTACTTGGTAGAGGGTAGTGTGGTGATTAAAGATGCTGCGGGTAGTATCCTTGAGACTTTATCGTCCAGTGAGGCTGATGAACTGTTTACATCAGGTATGCTGCTTAATGGTAATGGTGAGCTTAAAGGGTGTTGGGAATTTATGAGAAGTATTGAATACCAAGTACGTTTGGAGGCTAAGGGTGGTGTGGAAGTAGCTACTATTTCCTTGCAGAAAAAAGTTATTTTTAATGGTCATGCCTATGATTCGGTGGACAAAGCGGTCAACCTTTATGATCCCGGTGAGGAGGTGCTGTTTGAAATGAAAGTTAAAAATGTGGGAGAGGAACTTGCCGAGGACGTGGAAATTGAGGATGTGCTGCCACTCTATCTAGATTTTGTCACTTGCAGCGATCACTGTGATTATGATTCTGGCAGCCGTGTGGTTAATTGGGAGCTGGGGGATTTAGAGGTTGCTGAAGAGCAGCTGGTCCAGTTAACGGCGGTAGTAAAAGATGTTTTGCCGCAAGGAGACCGTACCCAAGAAAATTTAGCAACCGGTAGTGCCAACAACGCTTCTAGTCGGGTGGATAATGCGCTGATTTGGATTAATGGGCCCGATATTATTACCACTCACGTGACGGAGGATAAGATCATTCGTCAAGTAGAAAAACAGCAAGTGTTAGCCCAGGTTAAATATCTTCCCGTAGACGGTCCCGCTGATCCGATAATTAATGGGGTGGTGTGGTTATTGCTCCAACTAAATGCTTTTGTGGTGGGATTAGTAGGTAGCTTTTAGCAGTTAGTTGTCTTAGGGGAGGGGTTTACCCCGCCCTTTCGGGAGCGTATTTGAGAGGATTTTGAGGTTTAGGCCGTTTTTTTTTAGAAGGAGGAGATTATCTGGATTTGAGAGAGAGAAAGAGCGGGGCAGGGTTCTTGTTCTTTGGTTTGAGGTGGTGACAAGTAACGGGGTGGGGCAGTTCCCGCTACTTCAATCACCACCTCTAGTGAGGGAACAAAGAAATAATTATGAACAAACAAAAAGCGCTTTACTATACATTACTAACCCTAGCTATTGTGTTTTGGGTCTCTTTTGGTGCTTGGAAACTGAATGATAATCAAGTCGGGGCTTGGGATGAGCCACCCAGTACCAGTGGTGATTTTACCGCTTGTGGGTTACACGTTTCTCGCGCTCGGGAAACTTACAATCCCGATACTGGTAACTATAAAATTGATTTTCAAATTACTAATGTGACTAACCAAAAATTAGAGTACTTGGCTAAGGTTTTTAAATGTCGTTGTAAAGAGCCTTATGGTCAGTATAGCCGTGATTTGGGCTTTAATTTTGATTGGACGGTGTGTGTTGGTGAGTGGCCGGCATCCTTTGATGATCCACAAAATCCGTCTAATGTTGAAGTTAATTGTGGCTATGAGGTAGAGATTTATGAAATGCAACCGGGTGAAGTGATAGAAAGATCAGTGACAGTTGACACGATTGCCGATGTGGTGGATCCAAACTGCGGGTCTTTCCAAGCTGATTGGGGTATCAGAAGAGTGACCACAGTTGGTACCACTAATATGTGTGTTCCCGATTTTGAACCCAATATCCCCAGTCATCAAGGCATCCCCATTACCGGAGCATATGGAGTACTGTTTACCGGTAAAGACTTTGATGGTGAAGAGTGTAAATTAAAAAGCGAGCTCCAACCGCCAGTTTGTGATATTGCCACGGATCCCGATCCAGCAGTAGGGCAAGTGCCTCTCACGGTAGAATTTGATGGTACGGGTAGTTATGATCCTGATGGAGAAGTGGTTAGTTATGCTTGGCATGCAACTGATGGTTATACTTCCATTGATCCAGTTTTTAGACACACTTTTGGTACCGCTGGGGCGTACACTATGAGTTTAGTGGTGGGGGATAATGACGAGCTCACTTCCAGTACTTGTGAGGTTCAGGTTAATGTGCAAGAAGTACCGGAGGATAAATATGTCTGTGATACTCGTACCGAGACGTGTGAACTGGAAACCAACGTGCCGGTTCAGTACCGTTCGGGTGTTTGTACTGGTATTGGAGATGACGAGCCCTGCCAAACACCTTCTGTCCCAGCCTTTACGCAAGAGCCTTGGGTACATCATGTGTCCGGTGAGTTTCGGGTGTATAAAAAAGTGATTAAATTGGTTTCTGGTGGTAGCGTGGAGGATTGGCAGGTAGACGGGGGGGCAAAAATTGTGTCTGAATCCAGCGACACCTTAATAGTGTCAGCTGAAAAGGGGGTGTGCCCGACCTTTTCTGCTCTCGTTGCTGGCGTCTACTACGGGCCTTACGCCATGCAGTGCGTTGAGTAGGTAAGAGGTGTGCAATTAGCAGTTAGGGTTTATCTCTAAATTGTTCTAATTATTCCTTGTCTGCAAACAAGAAGCTAATTAACTTCTAGGTCTAAATAACATTTCATCTTTTCTTTATTCATAACGCATCTTGCATAATTATCAGTGCCTAATTCACGACTTGTTGTTCAGGTCAGAGCCAAAACGTGGCTAAGAAAGGATGTGAGAGGCTCAAGGCTGGGAAGGCCTTGCTTTAGCAGATAGCAATTGGTAATGAGCACTTTTCATACTTCTTAATTTGTTTATTGCACTTCATTGTGCATTTTTTCCTCAATACCTTCTGCCGGTTGGAGAACAACTGCCAAGAATCTTAATAACGGTTCCATTGTCCGTTTGTCTGTTTAAGCTTGCTGCTTGATTTGTCGTTTGCATATGAAAGTTGGGTTAAAAAAGAGGAAAGGACGCCTGGGGTGACCCAAACGTCCTTTTCAATTACGCACCACCTTAGTGGGTGCTTTCCGCAGTAGCAAGGGTTATGATTGGCTTTACTGCTTGGGCCAACCATAGGTAGCCAGGAATGACGCCAAGCTACCCAGGTAATTATCTCCATCTAGGTCAGTGGACATCGCTCCAAAGCGAGGACCACTCAAGGAGCGACTGAACTGGTGCACATACACTTGATCCTGCCATGGCAAGGGCAGGGTTGGCATCTGCCGTGTGTCATCAGTGTACTCTGCTACCCAGCCAGGGTGTCTAGCTGCCCAACCGGTGAAGTCTTCAACACCTTCTTGGTTCAGGCTAGCCCACGCTGACGCTGATGTGTAGATGACAGGTGTCACGCCTCCCAGACTAGTTTCTATGTAGTCTGCGTAGGCCATCACCGCCGAGGCATTTCCGGTTTCTTCAATGTCCACTGCTGGGCGCAACGTCGGTTGCGGTCCGTTCTGGATGGCATTGATGAGGATTTGGGCCTGCTCTGGCCCAGTGCCCGGTCGCCAGTGATGGTAGGGTCCCCACAGGATCTCTGCAGATGCTGCTCCTGCTGCGTTATCTGCGTATGTTGGATCACTGTGGATGCCAGATCCGGTGCGAATCCAGGCAAACTGAACCCCCTCTTGAGCCATTTTGGCCCAGTCCACATCACCCTGGTATTCGCTTACGTCTACACCAAAGACCTCCTGCTCCGTTCCGGTGGTGGTTGAACCCCCGTTGACGGCGCTTGAGGTTATCTGGTAGACGGCCTCATTTACGCCCAGACTTGTTGGTACTTCAGCTGCTTGGGCTACTGCTACCCCAGACTCTGGTAGACTGAAGCTGATCTGTTGCTCGGGCTGGAGCCGGGGATCAGCAAGTCCCCAGCTTGGGATTGCAGGTAGGGGGTGCGTATAAGCAAACCAAAGTGTGACCAACACTCCGGCCACAAACACGGATCCTACTGGCACATTATGTCTCGTACTAAGGGCGATCCAAACCAACTTCACAAAAGACCACACTAGCTCACCAAGTAATCTGGCGAGCTCAATGAAGGCCTTTACGAATGGATCGTCCTTCAACGCGACGGTGCCCGGTTCTGGCACACCGCCCTTCGGTTTCGGACCAAACCACTTCTTTTGCACTGTAGTGTCCTTTCTGTGGGGTGGGGACCAGTGGGTCGGATATTAGCACACTATAAACATATTATCAAATTCTATAGGGTTGTATTTGGGGTTCTTATAGCATCAGTAAGTGGCGCTTAAAAGGTGGTTTAAAAAGAAGACCCCCGCCCCGAGTAACTCGGGGCGGGGGAGTTGTTGCTACTGTGAATCTCGCCACTCCTGGGCCCGCCTTGCCCTTTGGGCGTCTAGATGTGCGCAAGATTCGTCCACCTGTTCTGGGGTGTAGGTCAACCCCATGAGCAGTTGCGCTACTAGGCATTCATTGGAGATTCGGAAGGTGGCACTGTCCCACGAATCTCCGCCCTCCACTGTATTGTTCTTCAGGATGATTATCTGACCCTCTTTCACTTGGATCTGGATTTCGCCATCCAGATAGGTGCCGACCTTGTCTACCCAAGTCCAGAGGGAAGGTCCCTCATCCCCCAATTCCTCTGGGGTTGCGACATTAGCCTTGATTGCCTCCAGGGTTGTGTTGTGTGCGAAAACCGTCGGCTCATCGCCGTACAGGCTCTCAACCAGCCCAGCTTCTGCAGGTGTCAGATTGGCAGGCATCCCTTCCACGACCACGGCGTGTTGTGGCAGGCTTGGCGCTGCCTCTTGTGCAGCGCTGGGAATCCTGCCCTTGAGGGCAAAGACCGCTACTGCGGTCAGTACTACCAACAACATCACTCTCTCTCTCATTTTTGAGCTCCTTAGTAGCGCCGTATGCGTGGTATATCTTTTAGCAAATATTTATCCCCATGTCAAATACTACAGGTTTATAAGTTGTTAATAATTATTATCGGTTTTTAGTTTAGTACTCACGGTGCTTTTTTCTGTGGTAGGAAAGTTCTTCGGTGAGGCACCTTCGCTTTTGTGCTTTTCCTTTATACGGGCTATTTTCTTTTCTTGAAGGTATATGGCTTGGTGGACTAGGGTGATCAGTAGGTTGGTGGCTAAAATATGTTTGGTAGGGAGATTGGGGAATTTGGGGTTGTTGGGGAGGGAGTGTGTGAATTTCAATATTAAACAAATATACTGAAATTTATTTTGTGCCACTAAGGAGAGTTTTTTTCGTAGTCTTTGTCTATTAGAAGTCTAATATTACTCTCTTTAGTATTTTTATTGATTGTTCTTGCGAGTTATTGTTTAGGTCTTCCACAAAGCTTTTGTAGCTGGAGTAACCAGTCTGCTTAGGGGAGAAGAGGTGTAGTATATCTTCAGGCTTAACCCAGTTTTGATTGATCTCTCCCAAAAAATTCGGATAAGACGATGGCTGCGAAAAAAGGAGTCTCCTTACAGGGAGACTCCTTTTGGAGGTTTCTGGGAGGGGGTTTTGATGAATGTATCGACTTAGGTGCAGAAGTTGGGGTTCAGTTTCAATGATTACAGCTTTGTATGCTGATTGGAATAATGTTCCCACACGATCGTGCTTTTTATTGAAGTACATTGAATATCGTGTCATGAGAGATTTCATCAGTAATTCAACTGAACGTTCGTCGCTTTGCTTTATTAATAGATGATAGTGATTTGGCATCAAGCAGTAGGCAATCAAATCAACAGTTTCAGAAAAGTTGTTTATTCGTAACAGTCTCACAGCTTCCTCTTTATCCTTGGTGGAGGAGGAGGGGTCTAGTAGCGTTTTTTGTAAAGCATTTAAATCTTTTGGTACAAGATATTGACTTAGGTATTTGAGGAAAACCGAATAGTCTTGTTTATCCCGGAATATAGTAGTTTTGTTAACTCCTCTGTTATAGAGGTGGTAGTAAGCGCCTGCAAAGTATATTTTCAAGACATTTTTAGCTGGCATATTTCCTTGATATCAAAAAAGGAGTCTCCTTACAAGGAGACTCCTTTTCTAATTTACACTTCCTTATTATGGTGATCCGGTGTTTGGGCCGAAGCGTACGGAACTGGCTTCGTTGTATAGTCTTCTGACTTCAGCGGAGGTAAGGGGATAAGAATAGATACGTACATCATCCATCTGACCATCAAGGTAGTTAGTACTAGCAACTCTGCCCACTCTAAGAGCACTGGCATTTTCGGCGGTATTAGAGGTGACCACTATGTGGTTCCAGGTGCTCGCGGTTAGCGTTGAGGACACTACTCCATTTACATATATTGTAGGACTTGTAAAGCCAGTGGCAGTGACCGTACCACTGTTGGCCCAGACGTAGTCAGTGGCACCGGTGAAGTTGACAAAGTATTCAGTGGTGGTAGCTGGTTTAACCCAGAAGGCAGTGGCATAAGCAGTAGTAGGTCCAGTGCCTACCTCTATGTAATCATCAGTGCCATCAAAATCTAGGCTATAGTTATACTTTCCACTAGTGCCATTGTTCCAAGCTTCAGTGCCAGTACCAGAACCACAGGTACCCGCCGAGGAGTTGTCACCCGAAGCGCCAATGGAGATGATGCCATCATACTTACCAGTGGTGGAGCTATCATAGGCAGTGGTACCACTACACTCATCCAGTTTAAAATGCACCTGTGGTTGACCACCATCATACTCGTAGGCAATTTGCGCAGGGGTGCGGACGTAGTTATATATTTTCAAATTGTCCAATTTCCCTTGCAGTGCCCACGGAGTCCATGTTTGATAGGCATGTCCGAATTGCGAAAAGTCTATGGCAGTTCCTGCAGCCCCTGGACTGGCCGAACCTTTGTATAAGCCATCCACGTAACCTTTAAAGTTACCATCACCTGCAGCCGTGACGTAGATATGATGCCATTTGTTGGTATCGAGAACAGCCTCCACATAGTTCATTTCAGCACTTGTATTGCGGACATAAAGACGGTCTTGTGCAAAATACGTAGCGATGTAACTTCTGTCAAGGAAGCTCTTTCCTATTGGCATCACATTATTATCTAAAGTGCTATATACCCAGAAACTGGCGGACCATGGTTGCGCAGCTGAATAGCTTATTATGGAGAATTTTACATAATCATCTGTGCCATCAAAGCTCAAGCAACTGCCATATTTACAGTCGCCGGCTCTTTTCCAGGTAGCGCTTGCTATAGTGCCGGTGTTACCTTGACCAGAGGTATCTTGAACAGTACTCCCCGTATTCTCATCCAACTTCCATTCGGCAATAGGCGGAAGACCCAAATTGCTCATTGCATCAGTCACAGCTGCCACTTCTGAAGTGGAAAGAGTATTATCATATATAGCCATAGCCTGAATAGAACCTTGTTGGAATAATGATAGGGAGCTGTTTGCCATAATAAATATTTCCGATACATTAGTATAGGATGCTGGAGTAATTGAATTTTTTAAAACGCCATTAAAATATGCAGAAAATCCAACCAACCCAAACACACCTGATGTATCAGACATAGTAATTCCTTGACTATTGCCACCATTGTAATAAGTAACAGTAGCACCACCAGCTCGCGGACGGATAGCGAAATGTAAATCGTCGCTGCTAAACAGAGTTTCATTTATATATGTGATGCCTGATACGCGCATCAATACAGAATAAGAAGTTGTTGGTACTATGCCAGTTGACAAATAATCATTACTGCCATCAAAAGTCCACCCAGTTCCCACTGCCCAAGAAGGAGCACTTGTTCCTACTCCAACAGCATCATTAGTTCCCGGATTTGCCAAATTAATATAAGAGGCTTCAAGATTAGCTGCGCCAAGGGGCTGATAAACTGCCACCGCACCTGTTGCTCCCCCCGCTTCCCACCAGCGATCAGTAGTGAAGCCTGAATCTTCAGCTCCCATTTTATATCCCATTACTATTGCTGAACCTTGGTTAAAATCTATCTTTATTTCGCCTGGAGTGAGGGCATAGTTATATAATTTTACCTCGTCAATTAAGCCATCAAAATTATAAGTGCCTCCAATAGTCAAATTGTTACTATCAGCATCTGGGGCTCCCACGCCATTGGTAGATGAACCCTTATTTACACCGTTGACGTAAATGGTTAACTCATCATTTTCTTGCCAGACCATCGCAATATGATTCCAGTTATTAATGGTAGTTACCGAGGATAGACTTGCGGTGGCGTTAGTTGTGGCAAGATCCACCGAAGCCGAGATACCTAAATTATTTCCTGATTGAGAGTTAACTCTCAAGTAGGTGTTATCACCTTTCCAGAAGATTTTACCAGCATCAAATTCACCATCAGAATGGGCATAGATCCAAGCAGAAAAAGTGAAACCTTTCGCTAAGCCCACATTAAGATCAATAGGATCAGCATTTGCTATAGTTATGATGTCGTCGGAGCCGTCAAAATCAAGCGCTTTACCATACTTACCATTGTTGGTCCGTGTGGCGGTGGAAGTGCCATCCAAGGCAGTGCCCCCACTACCCTGGTTACAGACATCGTTTGTGCCTCCGGAGCAGGTGTTATCAGCTCCCTCATCAAATTTGTAATAAGCAATGGGTGCGGCTGGTCTGCTAGCTGAAGCCGAGGCATAACCCCCTCCTGCTGTTACTGATGGATGACCACCCAGCATGTCCTCCACGACCTGTTTTTGGGTACGTTCATAATTGTAGAGATGAATATGATCCAATAATCCCTCCATAAAGCCTACCCCCTCAATTCTGCCAATATCCAGGTCGGAGGCACTTAAGGCAGTGGCGGTAGTAACCGAGATATGCTGCCATGCTCCGGCAGTTACAGTGGTGGAGGGCACTCCATTCACATAGATGGTGGGTGAGGTAACTCCTTCTGCAGTAACCGTACCGCTGTTTACCCAAACATACGCGGTGCCATTCAAGTCAATTGGGTATTCTGTAGTAGTGGTGGGGTTTATCCAGAAAGAAACGGTATTAACCGCCGTTGGTCCGGTGCCAACATCCACATAATCAGTGCTCCCATCAAATTTTAAAGCATTGCCATATTTGCCTTCGCTCCAGGAGGGAGCAGAGGAGCCAGCGCCCAAAGTGCCTGTATAATAACTGCTTACACTATTATAGGCAGATGAACCAGCACCTTCGTCTAATTTCCAATGGGCAATCGGTACCGGTCCCCAGTTGGAGAGGATTCCTATTTCTTCTTCGTTCAAAATACGGTTATAAATTCTAACTTCGTCCATTATCCCATCCAGGTACCAAAAGCCACTGGTTAGTTTGCCAAAAGATAAATTATACGAAGAATCATCATCAACAGTGCCAGTTGCTGCTGTATGAGTTTGAGGTGTTAAATAAGTGCCATTAATATATATCCTTGGTTTTCTGTCACCCAGATCATCATAGGTGGCAACTACGTGGTACCAAGAACCGGTTGAAGGTGCGTTTGCAGTTACATAATAATATGCATTCGTGCCGTTGGTTCCTATTAAAAACTGAAAAGTAGTACTGGCCTTTCTAATGTACCAGCCGTAGGTAGAGGCACTTGCTTCTTTGGATAGCAAAACCCCCTCATTATCATATTTAAACCATGTGGAAACAGAAAAGGCTCCTCCTCTGGGCAGATTATCAAGATTAGCACTACTACCCACATCAATATAATCACCAGTACCATCAAAAGTTACACCATTGGAATATTTTCCAACTGCCGCTGCTGCATCGCCCCCCCAAGTACCGTTATTACCATAACTTGTGCTGTCAAGAGAGGGTGAGGCGGCTTCATCCATCTTCCAGTAACCCATTAAGCCTTCATTTAAGGTATCTTCGGTTTTAATACCCATTACTGCGGCAGACTTAGTGTTGTAATCTGTTTTGACTTGAGCGGCGCTCCGCTCATAGGGATAAATATAAATCTCATCTAGATAACCATCCCAAGGATTACTCGACGCATCTGAATCGATGCCCAGGTAAAGTGAAACAGAGGCATTAACGGTGGTAGGAGTGAGTCCTGTGGTTTGCGCTTTTTGCACGCCATCAATATAAACGGTAATGGTGGATGCACCCCGAGTTACCTCAAAATGGTGCCAGGTGTCATCGGCAAAACTGGTGGTGGTGCAGGCACTGTCGGTGTTGACCAAAAAGCAGAGATATCCGCTTGAGTTCATGTAGACCTTATAACCAGTTGATCCCGAATATCTCGCCAAAATGGTATCTGTATCAGCTTGGGTGGAGGGGTGGTTAAACCATCCAGAAATAGAGAAGGGATCGGTGCCAAAATTAAAATCGGTATCGTAACTGCGGTAAACATAGTCATCACTACCATCAAAATCCAATGAGGCGGTTCCAAGACTGCTAACCGCCCTGCGGCCTGATCCTTGGGCTGACCAGGTGGGAGTGCTCGTGCTTGGTCCCAAGGTTAAATTGTTAGCAAGTCGTGATGAGTCATAGGTGGTGGTTCCGGTGCCTTCATCAAAGTGCCAGATGGCCGAAGCTGGCTCACCGGCGGTAGCTCCCGAGCCAAAGACATCAATTTCTGTGCTTTGCTGGTGGGATGATAGTCCAGCATAATAAAGATCGGTGACTTCAGTGGCTGTTAGAACTGAACTATAACTTCTGAAATCACTTAAGGTGCCATTGAATTTATTACTGTTAGCATAATCTCCACCAAGCACAAAATTAGCTGGCAATGAAGGAGTTGTAAGTGAGGTGGTGGTGGATATTATGGGAGTAGTTACCCCATTTTTATAGAGTTTATATTGATCAGCTGAAAAATCCCAGGTGAGCACAAAGTGATTCCATGAAGCAGCGGCCATGGTTACACCAGCAGAGGAGGTGGTAGTGCCGTTAGTGTTAAGGGTGAGATCGTCTTCGGATGCGTCCATGAATGCCGCTAGGCGATTGGAATCATCATCGCGAATATCAAATAAATATTGATCTCCAACCACACTTCCAATAGCTTCCTGTGGTTTTGCCCAAAAAGAAAAACTGCCTGCAGCCGCGCTTACATTGCTGTCTGTAGCATATTGAAGATTAGCTACTGTTCGTGTACTGCATTGCGCATTTTGATCAGCCGTTTCATCCTCGCCAGCATCCTTGGTCCCATCACAATCATCATCCCAAAAGTAAGTATCGGTTCCCCCCGCAGCTGAAGTTAGAGAGCCATCAGTGTAGGTAGTGGTGTAAGCCTTTTCTTCTAGTTGGAAGCCATCCACATAGATAATGTTTCCGTTAAGGAGTTGAATGCCGTAATCTTGGCTTCCCGAACCAGCAGCACCTGTGTATGATAAGCGAAACCAACCATCCTCCATACTGGTATAGGTGGGAGTGACCGCAGTGCCATTGAAGATTAATTTAACCGTACTCGTAGTGGGCGTATATACTGTGTACGACCCAGAGGATAATCTGGGAGATATTTGGTAAACGTATGCAGATAAAGTATGGTTATTGGTATTTCCCGCATCAATTGAGGTGGTATAGCCATTTTTTGCCACCTCGCTGCCGTAAATACCAAAAATAAAATCGGTGCCTGATCCAGTTGTCCACACTGCAGATTCGTTCATTGTGGCTCTGTCACCATTAGCATAAGTAGCGGAACTGTTATCATATCGCCAGAGCATGTAAGAGGTGCTATCGGGCGAGGATTTTTCTGTTGTGCACCCCGAATCCGTGTATCTGATCATGACAAGATGATATTGTGTGGAGCCAGTTAAAGAAGGATAGGTAGAAAATGGAAACGAGTAAGTTACGTTGGAATAACCATTAGTAATATCATTTACCGAAGTACAGGTGATACTGCCATTAGTTACGGGAGTTCCAGATGGAACCCCTGATGAATCAGTTTGTATTTCAAATTTAAAGTACCCGGTAGGAAAACTATTTCTCTTCAGACTTACTAATATACCGCTTATAGAAGCATCAGATCCAATCTGAAATCCTTGAGCAAGTCTTTTGGTACTGGTGGAGGTGTAAATGGGTTGATCAGTGTCTGCATTGGCTGTCAGGTATTCGGCGTCTCCACTACCTGTCAATTTAGTTGATTGTGAGCCAAAGTAATATAACGGGACGGTGGTATTGGCAGCGCCTGTTATTTTGGTACCGGCAGTCCAGTTAGTATCATAGGTAGCATGTTCAAAACTGGGGTTAGTAACTTTATTCGTTGTGGCTTCTTCAAGGAAAACGCCATTATGTGCAGCGTAGCTCTGACCATAATAATTGCTGCTTTGACTACTGCTCTTGTTAATACCTACCAGACCAGTGACGAGTCTCAAGTATGAACTTAGAGTCATGTGTTTTCCATTACCGCTATCATCAATTGCCTTACCACTATTGCGCGGATCATCACCGTTTTCATCAAAGTGAAAAAGTAACCAGGTATGAGCGTCCCTAGGGAAAGGTGCTACTGAAGGAGTGAAATTTGAAGTGTATCTCGCCGTAGTTGATATTCTTAATTCATCTATCATGCCTGGCCATGTTTGGTTACTGGCACTTCTACCACAGCTGTACATCGTCCCACTTGCACCACTAATAGCTCCTGGACTAGCGTTTGTTGCACTGGCGACGCCATTGACGTAGAGGACGAGGGTACTGCCATCATAAACTACGGCTAAATGTGTCCATGTACTTAGTGGTATGGCATTAGTGGCATAGCCAGTGCTTTTACCGCCAATGTATCCAAGCGGTTTGCCGTTAGTAGCTATATAAAAGCTGTATGTTGATGTGCCTGTTGCTTCCAGCACCTCGTAACCATTACCGGAGTAACTAGCGTAGTTTTCTAGGTATACCCAAGTTTCAATGGTCATTTGACTTGGGGTGCCACTATACCATGAACTAATTGAACCAACGTTTTTGCCATCACATTGTAATGCTCCTTTATTTCCGCTATACCTAACCGCTCCATTTTCTGTGGTTGGGGTTTCACCCGCAGCGCAGGTGGTGCTGCCGTTAAAAGGGCAGATAAAGGTGGCATTGGCATCATCAATATCAAAAGCATTCTCCGTGTCACTAGGGGTGGTGGCCGAAACATTACCATAGTAAAGATAATAATCAGTATCACTTGAGCCATTAGATACTGCTGCTTGCTGGGAGAAGTAAACCTTAGTGGCTGTGCTGGTGGCACAGGTGGTGCTATCCGGATAAACTAGGTGTCTGGTCACTTCTGCGAAGGTGTTGTTGTCTGGCTGGTAGAGGATTCTTAAATCATCACAGTCTGCCTGGAGCTTACCGGCGTCATAAAGAGTTTTGGTATCAAGGGTAATGGCGATGGTGGTAGTGGCAGCCAGGTCATCCCCGGAGTTGTTGGTGATGGTGAGCTGTTTACGGTGTTGCCAGCTACCTCCTTGCGGCCACCACTGCACTGCTTCTGCAGCATTGGGGGTTCTTAGCACAATAAATCCAGCAAATGCCAGGAGGGCGAGTGCAATGTACTTACGATTCCTTCGCAGTGCTTTAGTTTTTAGGTGTAAGGTGTTAGGTACAAATTTAGTTATTAGGTTTAAGATTTTAGGTGTTAGATTCTTCATCTCTTTGCCTTTAAAGATTTGATTAGGCCATTTAGCATCTTATGCGCTTGAATACTTCTTTCGGATAGCTCATTAAACTTTTCTTTCTTTAAATAACCAATATCTCTAGATAAAAAGAGTTGGTTTTGCAGTTCAGTTAAAGATCCCCTAGCCATAAATAGGAACTGAATCTTCTCTTTTAAGGTTTGTCTGGAGAAACCCTCGGCTATGTTTGAGGTTATGGATATTGAGCATCTTCTCATTTGATCTACCAGGGAATATTGTTCCTTTGGGGGGAATTCTTCCGTGTATTTGTAGATCAAGATAGCAAGTTGATGAGCTTCTTTCCAGACTTTTAGATCAGTAAATGATTTAATGTCACTCATAATTAACTAATAACTAATAACTAATAACTAATAACTAATACCTAATAACTGTTCTTTTAGCGAAGTGGTCTTTCCCTGCCCGAACCAAAAGTCTTGCCATGGCGCATGGTTGTTGAACTCACCCCATCCACTTGGTTATAAAGAAGAGTGATACCACTATCATCAGTACCCACAATGCAGTAAACACCATCATTGCTAGAACTGATGCTACTGATATCATTGTCCACCAATTCCACCACTGTACCAGGAGCCGTGCTACTTTCATTAGCAAAATATTTTAAGATGTTTGTAGTTCCATCCAAAGCAGAAAACGCACCATCATCAGCACTGGTACTATTGGTACCTACAAAAAGCGAGTGTAGTCTGGGCAATCCTGACCGATATATTAGCGCAGGATAAATAGCAGTCACACGGCTAACACCGCCAGAAGTGTTTTCAAAAAGTTCGTTGTAAGTATCAGCTATACTGTGAGCATTGTTAAGGGATGCTAGACCGTCTTTATATAATCTGGTGCGTTGGGTGGAAGTGAGCACTTCTTTGGTGAAAAAGACTTCGTCAATAGTGCCCTCCAGATCTTCAGTTGGATTAGATACAGCTTGACCTACTGTGAAAATGGAAGCTGTGTCAGCTACTCCAGTTGTGTGAGCTTGGCTATCGCAAACATTATTAACACATATTCCTATTTGGTTGTTAATGGAGTCATGCCAACCTAACACAAAATACCAGGTTCCCGAAGACACCGTACCAAAAGTGCTAGATCGTAGCCACTGTCTGGCAGTGCCATCATTGGAGACATCCCAGCGCATGGTTTGGTTTGTGTTTTCAAAGGTTAAATTGAATTCATTGTTAGGATCGGCATCCCATTTGGAAACCAAATTTTGAACTGCGGAAATACCGTCTAGTTTAACCCAAGCACCAACCGTAAAATCAACATCTCCGGTAGAAAGGGAAGCATTGTCAGCTATCCAAGCATAATCACCATCTCCTTCAAAGGCATAGCCTTTACCGCGCACGCCAGAAGCAGTGGCACTGTCACCATCAGCATCAACCAGCGTAAGGGTATTGCTATTGCCAGAGGAATCGGCAAAGGTGCCTCCTCCCGCTGGATCCTCGGTGAGTGACCACATACCCTGAATATCTCCAATCATCAGTTCCGTAATCAGGTCTTTGGTGTGGAGCTTGACACTGCTATTGGTGGCATCTGCTTGGTTTTCTTCTATGATCACTGCTCCTGCATCTGTGCCAAGGAGAAGAGTGTTACTGGTGTTATCTAAGATGCTTGTACCTGCCGTGGCTTCCAGATCAAAAATTTGGTTAGAGAGGGTGGCTGGGGTGGTGGAGGTGTTATCATAACTAGCATCCCGATCTTCGGCGAAGCTAGCTTCGTCATTGGTGGTGGAAGCAGTAATATCATTGTAGGCATCTATGGTACAGGGTGTGGTTGTATCACATCGGTTGACATATAAATCACCCCCACCCGTTGGCAGAAAAACCATATCCAACAGATCATCATCATCATAACCCCCTGCGGCGTCTATGAGAAAGTCATAGACGGCGTCACCATCATCCACAATCATACTGCCACCATCTTCCGTGGCAGCAAAGATATAACGCTTGCCTTGCACGATACCAGTACTCACATCAAACACAGTAGGGTCAATGATGGCATAATCAGTATCAGCACTACCGTAAGTATTGGTGGCGGTGCGATCGGCAAGATCCTGATCACTGGTGGTGCGGTTGGTGGCATTATACCGATAAGTGGTGTCATCAGCGAAGTTGATGTCGTAAAGCCCCGTACCAGTGCCCGTAGTACCTATATAAACACTGCCGTGACCAGCGGTAACGGTAGCAATATCGTTACTGCTAGAATCGCCCAACATATAGTTAGTGCCTTGGGGGAAACGCATCCACAGGTTGTTACTTTCGGCATCAAGAATATCTAGGTAGTTATCCTCCGCCACCAGGTAAGCTTTTTGTGGGAATTCACGTAAAGTACCGCGCATCGCTTCCGTACTATCGGTATTATTAGCTTGCTCAACCGCCCAGCTTAGTACCTCATAGTGATCCTCCTCACTAAAAGTGCCATTGGTGGTATCAAAACCCAAGTAAATGCCGGTACTGTCAACTTGAGTAGGGTTTGCATAGGTGTAGGAACTGATAGTGGCGGTGGCGGGTGTGGTCCAAGAGCTATCACCACTCCAGCGGTATTTGAAGGTGGTTTCGGTATCAAGATAAACTTCAAAACTCTTATCGTTGTCATTACCCGTAGTCCCATCTAAAGAAATATATTGGGAGTTATTGTCCATTAGGGCATTAACCCCCGTGACCCAATCAGCCGAGTCCATATTATATTTAGCACCATCAAGGTTGTTGGTGCTAGCGTCGCAGACATCATTTGTCCCTCCACTGCAAGTGTCATCTGCCCCCTCGTCAAAGTGATACAGGGCTTCTAGATTAGCATCGCTATCATCAATCCGGCGGGTTCTGAAGTCGGTGGATATTTCGCTAGCAGTGCGAACGTCACTAAAGATAGCTATTTCATCAATTAAGCCACTAATCCCGTCATTTATGAGGAGGGGATTACTATTGGTGCCGATGGAGCCAGTATAATCAGAGGAGCCTTCTAGTTGCCCATTGATGTACAGCTTTTGAGTGGAACCATCGTGAGTCATGGCCACATGGTGCCAGTTGGTGCTATCGGGGAGGGTTCCGGTAACAGTATTGTCGCTAATATATCCAGTGAGGCCGTTGCTATCATCGATATCTATCTGATAAGCGCTTTGACCTTTGCCGACTAGGGTGCTGGCCCCTCCCGAGGAATAATAAACAGTTATTTTGATGTGATCGATATACGCTACTGCTGCAGCGGATCCAAACGGGGCCGCATTTTTCTTAATCTCCGCTTTTATGCCAGTGATCGTAGAAGATTCGGGTATTGAAAAACCAAAGTTGGTTGCTAGAAGGTAGTAAGAAGTACGATTAATATCATAGCCAGTAGCATAAGCTGATATTGCTATCCCAAAGTCACTGCTATTAATGTCACTGTAAGACCAAGTTTCTCCCCACAGTTCAGAATCTCCGCCATACGTGGAGTAAGCCAGAGTTCCTGGCCAAGCTTCTGCGCTGGCTTTATCCGTTGATCCAATTGATCCGCCTTTAATAATGCGTACTCTGTGATCGTAAACGCCTGCGTTATGAACTAGTAAGTTGTTAGCAAAAAAGTTGTGTTCTCCTCCAGTAGATAAATTCCAAACATCATCAGTATAATTGTCCTCAACATTAATTTGCTCAATTCTAGTTGGTTGTTGGTTTATATCTAATAATGTATCACCTTCATTTAATTCGTCCGCCCGTACGAATCCTCTATTAGAGGTGTAGATCAGGTGAGGAGCAGTTGCTCTCAAATCGTTATTAATAGTATGTATGTGGTAATATCTGTTGTCGGCCTCAACGATGGGAGCATGTGTGATTTGATAAACTTTAATTAACTCAGGTTGTTTTGTAATGAAGTTGTAGCCGAATATTAAATCGGATTTTTTCAATTGAGATATGGGTATCGGACCGTGACTTGTTGATATAAGAGTATCAGGTGCTAAACAAAACATGTTCCTAGCAAGGGTTGCTGAGGCACTAGAGCCATCCTCTGCAGTGACGTAACTAGGGTCACTCCAGTCTACCGTACCTCCTGAACCGCTATCCGTAGATACTGTGCTGGGGGAATTAGGTCCTTCGCTTGAGGCTCCCGGGCTACCCACAACTCCCTTGGCCCACATTTCTACGGTACCCTGGGTTATATCAAGAGAGTTGTCATCACCCACCTTCACATAATCATCTGTGCCGTCAAAGTCTAGGCTGTAAGATTGCCGTACTATGCCATTACCCCAGTTGGGATCAATGCCTAATTTCTGTTGGGGTAGGGGGGATTGGTCTTTTTCATCCGCGCTCCAGAGCCAATCAGTATCAGCCATATTAATTAACGTACCGTGATAGGTGCCAGCGCTGTCCATGGTACTGGTGCTATTCCCCTCGTCAAAATGATACAGAGCCACTAGATTGTCATAAGTGGTGGTGTCGGTTTCGTCTAGGCGTCTGGCGCCATAATCCTTCTTAATCTCTTCGGCTGTTCTGGCATCACTAAAGAGAGCTACTTCGTCTAATTTACCTTCAAGGTAATTTCCTGCGGCGGTTCGACCTATATGTAGGGCGCTGGCGTTTTCGGCAGTATCACTTGTGACTGTGATGTGCTGCCATTTGTCAGCTTCAATAGTGGTGGTGGTTTCCCCATTGACATAGATAGTGGGTGAGGTGAACCCCGTAGCTGTAACTGTACCCGAGTTAGTCCAGATATAATCCGTGCTTCCTGTGAAGTTTACAAAATATTCCGTAGTGGTTTCAGGGTAAACCCAAAACTCGACTGTTTTTACATTGGTAGGACCAGTGCCAATATCTACATAATCATCACTCCCATCAAAATCCAGCATGTAGCTGAATTGATCCTTGGTACGATCATAAAAGTACACATCGTTGACATTATTACTACCTAGGTGCTTGTTACCGGCCAGGTCATAGGTAGCACTGGTGAGATCATCTAAGTTCACTGTGTCGGAATAAACTAAGCGTACTTCCGACAAAGTGGGCGTGACGCCAGTATTTAGTATCTTGCCTCTATTCTCTTGTATGGAGGCTTGGCTGGTCAGAATGGCCTTGTACTGTAGGAATTGGTCATTATCAGAAGAGATATCACTGTAGCAAGAGGTGCCACAATTGGCACTGCCACTCATGAAAGAACCATGGCTAATATCATCCAGCCAGACAGTGGCTCCTTGAGAAGCATCGGTTATCCGCCAGGTCAGATACCGGGTGGCATTAATATCCTCATCTCTTAGCGAGTAAGGGATATTTATATACTCCTGTTGCCATTTCATTACTGTGGCATTAGCGCTAAAGCCACCGGTGGGGAAAGTTGATTGATCGTCCCACTCATCAATAGTGACTGCTCCCGAGGACTGGGTGACCGCATAGGCTACCGCTTGGGCAATATATTCCTGCCCACCCTCAAACTCCCTCACAATTACCGTATCACCATCGTATAAACCATCACCTTGATTAATGGCTCCGTAGGTGGTGGCATCCACTTCAAAGGAAGTATCGTCGCTATCGGCAATAAGGTTATCGGCATGAAGGGAAGCGACAAAGTCTATAGTTACCAGGTGAGCTCTCTTACCCACCTCGTATATTTGTCTTATTTCATCAGCACTACGAACAGTAGTATCTATTCTCACTTCATCTATTAAGCCATCAAAGAAGTTGGTGCCGTCGTAGCCTATGGTTAGCTCGGTATTATTATCACTATCAATGCCTGAAGAATCAGTACCGGTGAGTTGACCATCTACATAATAGGTGGCAGTAGTATCATTATTGGTGACGGCAATATGGTGCCAGACACCTGATTTTACAAGCGCCGACTCATCATCAGTGGCTGAAGCGCCGTCCCAATAGAGATCGCCATCGGCATTGATCCCGACCTCATAGGAACTACCCTTAGCGAGGATGACATTATCTGCTTCATCGGCGTCAGTCTTGACCCAGGCCATAATAGTAAGAGAGCCACCATCTAGATCTAAGGAACTGTGGTCGGCTACCGTAATATAATCGTCGGTATCATCAAAGTGCCTGGCTTGACCTAAATTGCCAGGTTCCAAGGTGGGGTTGGAGATGGAAGTACCATTGTTGCTATAGCCAGAGGAATCGTTGAAGGTTTGCCCTGTGCCTTGAGAAGGTTCGTCCAATTTCCACAGACCCACCGTGGTGCTATCGGGAAGGCCTAGGGAGTAGGTCGTTTCACCAAAGATGGCTTCCAGAAAAGTGCCGGGTCTATCACTGGCAAGCCAAACTGGTATTTGGGTGGAGGAGGAAAGGTCTATTGCCGAGGAAAAATATTGTGTGAAGTGGTGATCTTGACCGGAGCGATAGAGTTTGGCTACTTCTTGGGCGGAAAGAGCATCACTGGTGAGAAGAATCTCGTCTAACTGACCATCCATAAAATGAGTGTTGGCCACCAAACCAATTTTTAGAGCACTGGCATTTTCGGCGGTATCACTTGTTACAGTAATATGCTGCCACTCATTCGCTACAATGGTGCTACTTGCCGTTCCGTTTACATATATCGTGGGACTAGTGAAACCCGTGGCGGTAACAGTCCCAGAATTGGCCCAGATATAATCAGTCGCTCCCGTGAAATTGAGGAAATATTCAGTAGTGGTATCAGGGTTAACCCAGAAAGAGGCACTATTCACACTGCTTGGTCCAGCGCCAATTTCAATATAATCCGCACTGCCGTCAAACTCTCGTGCTTTGCCAAAGAACCCAGCGGTAATTGCGGGGGAGGAGATGGCGGTACCATCGTTCCCGTTTACTGAAGCATCAGCAAGGGTGTCAGTGGTGCCATCTAGGTGCCAGAGACCGACGGTGGTATCGTTAATAGTTGGAGAGCCAAAGGTGATTTTTTGGCTTTTTGCTCCTTCGGCATAGATATTACCTTCACT
Organism: uncultured Candidatus Saccharibacteria bacterium; assembly: GCA_964592525.1. GTDB lineage: Bacteria > Patescibacteriota > WWE3 > CAZQFB01 > CAZQFB01 > CAZQFB01. The sequence continues at coordinate 34,446 of CAZQFB010000008.1, forward strand.
GTATTGTAAAACACTATTTAAAGTTGCTGGTTCTACCCCTTGGCTATAATGGCTCTGTATTGTACTAGCTGATAATTCCTCGCTAAATAACCGGACCTCATCTATTAGAGCCTCACCATAGTTACTGCTGGCTACCAAACCTATCTTTAAGGCACTGGCATTTTCCGCCGTAGCGGTAGTTACGGCGATATGTTGCCATTGGTTAGACATAATTGTGGTGGATGCTTGTCCATTAACATAAATGGTTGGACTGGTAAAACCAGTGGCAGTGACCGTACCAGAATTAGCCCAGATATAATCAGTCGCTCCCGTGAAATTTAGGAAATATTCGGTAGTGGTTTGGGGATACACCCAAAACTGGGCAGTTTTCACACTTGTAGGTCCAGTGCCAATTTCAATATAATCATCACTACCATCAAAATTGCGGGCGTGGGAATGTTTACCGTTTACAACAGTAGCTCCATTAACTGCCGTGCCGGTATGATTTTCGCTAGAGACATCATCTACTGTGGTGCCGCTTGTTTCATCCATTGGCCAGTAACCCACCAAGTATTCATCACTAGTTGAAAACAAGTACTGGTCGTCCAGACTATCTATTTGGGTGATGTTGGCATCATCACTAGACGGTCTCCAGGAACTCCAGGAGTAATCACCACTGCCGTCATATGATCCTGTACGGGTTTGGAATTCAATATCAGTAGTGTTGGTTAAAGATAAGACCTCATTAGCACTAAGCGCTCGAGAGTAGAGGCGGGTGATATCAATGACACCATCCCATTCGTTTGAAGTGCTATCGGTGTCTACACCAATAAATAGATCACCCGCGTTGGCTAGAGTGTTGGTTGCTGATATGGTAGCATCACTAGCCACATTTTCGCCATCCACATAGAGAGTAAGACTGGTGGTGCCATCTTTAACGGCGACTATGTGGTGCCAGATATTATCGTCATAATCAACCCCACTGGTGCAGGCACTGTCATCTGGATCCCAAGAACTGTCATCGTCCACGGCAAAGCAAAGATCCCCCGAAGCATCCATATAAACCTTATAGCCCCCGTTGGTGCCGTCGGCTTTGGTAAGGATATAATCTGGATTAGTAGCTATCGCACCGTTATGCTTAACCCAGGTTTCAATTGAGAAATCGTCTGCAGAGGCAAAGTCTAGATTGCTATTATCCCCAACTTTAACGTAATCATCACTGCCATCTATCATCAATGCACCCGGTGTGCTAGCTGGCCACAGACCGTTATCGCTTGTCCAGCCGGAACCAGCAGTAGAGTCTTGTCCTGCGGTATCACTAAAAGAGTAGAGAGTGCCATCGCAGTTGGCTGGAGTACCTCCACAAGAATCAATTCCTGCGCCGTTATCAGCAGTGGTGCCACTGGTCTCATTAAAATCCCACTCGGCTATTAGGTTTTCATCGTCATATACAGTTTCCCCGTCACCGGTGGCTACACCACTTTCGCTCCACTGTAAGCTTTGGAGAGTATCTAACTTATCTCCCAGGTCTAAGGTGTTGGAGGTAAGGGTGCCCCAAGGTAATTTACTGGCATGGCTGGCTATCTCTTCGGGAGTTAGTACACGGTTGTGAATGGCCACTTCATCCAAGTAGCCGTTTAATGAGTCCCCAATAAGTAGAGCTGTTGCATTTGTGCTAATTGAACCGGAATATGCTGTTTCGCTGGTTTGTTTACCATTGATATAGAGCCTTTGGATACTACCATCATAGGTCATGGTTACATGGTGCCAACTGTTGCTGTTGGGCAAGGTGCCAGTGACTGTGTTATCTGTATTTATGTATCCTGTGATTGCATTACTGCTATCAATGTCTATTTGGTAAGCATCTTGTCCTTTACCTACAATACAGGAGTCAGGTGGAGAATAGTAAACGGTTATTTTTATATGGTCCACATAGGCGTCTGCGGGTCCTACCTTTCCTCCTGGTAATACTGAAAGTGCTACCCCAAAATTACTGGCGTTTATGTCTTCAGGGAGCCAGGTATCATTCCATAAATCATCCTCTCCTCCATAGGTGGCAATGGTATCTTCTGTGGGCCAATTATCCACAGTGTTTGCCTTATTGGTGCCGCCCAAAGCTCCGTTTTTGATGATGTATACTTCGTAATCCCTAACGTAAGAAGCCGAATCATTATAATTAGACTTCCGATCGATTTTTACCTCAACACCTACTATGGTTGCTTCACTGGGAATATTGAAATTGCAGTTTGTAGCTTGGATTTGCGAAGAAGCCCCACCCCCGGTTCTGGTAGCATAACTTTCATTGTCGCTATAGACGTTTGTAATGTCAGCCCAATCAGTTCCGCTATCTGAAGCTTCAGTTACCGAATTAGGACCTTCACTGCTACCTCCTCCTGAAGCTGAAGAATTGATCCAGGTTTCAATAGTACCTTGGGTAATATCAAGTGAGGCCGAATCTGCCACCTTGATGTAATCGTCACTCCCATCAAAATAACAACCGTAGGAATCTATGTTGCCAGCAACTGTGCAGTCCATATAATCGGCTCCAGCATCGTATGTAAGACCATGGTTGCTGTTGCCTGAATCATCGCTGATGGTCTGACTAGCCCCCGAGACATTATCATCCATGTGCCACAAGCCAACCACACCTTCATCGGCGGGTAGGGTGGGGTAGTTTAAGGTAGTGGCGGGGGTAGCTGATACCGAGACGCGGTTTTCTTCCCCCGTAGTTAGTTCTCCTTGGGCATCATGTAATATGGTAGGGTCGATGCTTATTGGAAAGGTCCGATCGGGGGAGGTGAGCCATGCTAAATCTGCCGTGACACGAACAGAATAGGTATTAGTTATTAGGTTTTGGTTATTAGTGTGGGGGAGGATGTTTATTTCCACATCGTTTGAGCGTACTCCATTGCTATCTACCATGTAGGGCTTGGCGAAGTGATAAAGATAACCTCCATTTTCGTCTACAAAACGCCATTCACCATTGAATTTGCGCTGGGGGGTTACACCCTCTTCGAGCTGGAGCTCAAAGAGGTAAGTATTTTGTATATCGCCTGCCTGCGCAGGCAGGTATCTCGCCCCGGAACCATTCGGTTCGGGGTAAATATCTGGTATGGCTTGACCTTCTTGGACTTGGCTTGGAGGAGTTTTAATTACTATTGATTCTTTAACCCCACGATCCTCAAGGATTTCGTAGACCAAATCCACCCCGTGTGTGGCTTCTTCGCTGACAACAACCGTCTTTTCCATGTCTTTCTCAAAGGTTTCTTCAGCAGATGGTGGTAAGTTTGAAAAGCCTAGTTTAGAAACAAGATCTAGCTTTTTTAATAAGGCTGGTTCTTGAGGTTTGGCAAGGTCCGTCTTTTTTAAAGCTGATACTGATAGAATATTAGTGCTCTCGGCGCCCATATCCAAAACTGCTTGTTGTTTGGTTTTAAGCTTAAATTGGCTTTGGTTGGCTTTGACGGTATCACGCAGGTTCTCCAAGCTAGTAATTTCTTTATCCATCTCTTGGTAAACTTGAGCGGATTCGGTTTCAAGGGAGGTTGCTTCCGCCTTCAAGGCTTCTAATCTTTCTTCATTTGAGAGGGTTTTATATTCTTCCAGATCAAGCTGGGGGTCTTCTTCGTTTGTTTCTGGTATTTGTGCTAAATCTCCAGAATCTTCTGCTTCGGGGTTATTCTCTGGTGCCTCTTTGGCTTCTATTGTCTCTGCCACTTCTTCTATTAAGGGTGGTTCTTGAGGAACCTCCGGGACCGCCCTTTCTTCATCCTCTTCCTTATCTCCAATCACGCCACTTTCCACAAACTCCATTTTCAAGCCAGTTGGTTTATCGCTGTTTCTAAGTTCAAATTCAACAAGCGGTTTGCCTTTTTCTGCTTTATCACCAAACTTGGCAGTGAAAGCGGGGTTTTTGCTTACAAATAAAGCGTTGGTATATTCATCCGTGAAAATATCTTCGTTTGGTAATGGTACTGGATCTGCAAAAACAGTACTTTGACTGATGGCTGGAGAAACTAGATTTAGAAGTAGCGCTAAGATAAGGTTAGCTGTTAATAAGCTTTTGCGGATTGATACTTTTTTCCAGGAGTTTAGGTAATTCACCTTAATCTTTTTACTTAGTTCAATTGAGAAATGATAATACTTAATTAGTTGGTCAGAGAGTTTTTTCAGTTGGGGATGTTTGGATAATATCTGGTAGACTTTAATTTCGTTACTCTTGATTACTTTTTCTAGTTTGAAGTGGTACTTTTTTAGCAAACGGCAAAGATTCCTGCTTAATCCTCGAGATGTTTTTAGTAGTTGGATGACATATGTGGTTTTACTTAAGTGCTTTGTAATTTTTTCAAAATGAGGCTCTGTACCCATATAGATGCGGAGTAAGGTTTTTGGGAGTTTAACTTTATTAAATTGGTTAAATCTAGCTCTGCTCATTTAAATATTTATGCTATCTGGTGTAGTTAAGGGTGATATCCCCAATCCTAGTATAGTAACTGTCCTTACTTTGCATATTGATGACAATCACACACACCTCTCCAGCGGCGTCGCACTCCCCTAAAACGCTGTTATCAATGGAGGTGGTTGTCCAAGTAGCAGCGGTGCCTGAAACATTGTCATTGTCCGTAGCATCTGCTGTAGCGGCTGATTCAAGGTAAACACTAATGTCTATCTGGTTGTTGGCAGAGTTGGTGTCTTGGGTGACAAAATCAAATACGATGGCATTGTCTGCTGCCCAAGCGTTAAAATCATCAGGCAGAGTAACACGAACTATTACGTCGTAATCATTGAGCTCACTTTGGGTGGAAGTCCAATCATAATAGTTCATCCAGGAAGTGGTTGATGAACGAGTGTTGTCGGTACTCATGTTACCAACGTTAGTAGAGCCGTCGGCTGATAGAATGGCGCCTTCATATTCGGCTTCTAATACTAGGGAGGCAGAGGAAGACATCCCTATTATAGGATCCCAAGAATCACCATCGTTGCTATAGAGGCGTTTGCTCGCAGTATTCCAGGCGAGGAATCCTTCATCTGCTGTGGTCAGTTCCGTTAATGCAGCGGCTTGAGGTAGTTTGAAACCTTGAGTACCTGCGTCATCATGAACGATGGCACTTAGATCTAGCATGGCACCATCTACTAAAGTGACGTTACCATTACTATCAATAGTCCAGATAGCTGTCCCATCACTATCCCGCACTCTAAACTCGTCACTGCCAGCATTGTCGGAAAGCTTGAGGGCAATGCCTCCAAGATCTGTACTGCTGGAGATATCAATAAGACCCTCATCGTTGGTATCATCTACACTGATAAACAGCCCTTCTGGTCCAGTGCCAGTGGTGATATAACCATAGATTCCCAATGTGGGGTTTTCACTGCTGGCATCAGCAAAGAAAGAAACATTTCCATCCGCACCTGGTTCAAGCTCAAGATCGGTGGAAGTGCTGTCGTATTTAATAGTGAAATCGCTATCCAACCCAAACACTATTTCTTGATCGTCTGCCATGGAAAGGGCTGCATCTAGGAATAAATTGCCTTCAATACCAGCCGTTCCCGCTACGAATAAATCATCTCCACCCAAGGAAAATGCGGTTAGTACTGTTCGTGTGCCAAGAGTTGAAGTGGATGACGTGTCGGCTCCTACAATTAAATCTTCTTGTACTTGGAAGTCATCATCGGTAATTACTATGCCAGAGTTAGCTGCTGATAAGGTTAGATCATAATTACCACTGGCGTGTTCAGTGCGTAGATACCCGGGTCCACCAGTGAAGTTAATAAAAGCGGCGGTGGGGTTGGTTAAATTAAGGTCATAAGCCATGGACACGTCTCCGGCGGCGGTGAAGGCGTGGGGTAGATGAGAGGTTATTTGGGCATCGGTGACGGTGAAGGCATCAGAACCATTGAAGTTCACATCCAAAAGAACAGCGCCGGCTACTGAAGAAGCGGTGTCTATCTTGAGTACGGTACCGGAGGTGATGGCAGAGGCATAGTATTCAAAAGCGGTGCCTGTGGTGGCAGCACTAGCGACATATAAACCAGATGTACCGGAGGTGGTCAGCTCTAATCGATTATCAGTGGTTTCATCATATAGAAGACTCCAGTCATTGGTAGCACCGAAGGTTACTCCGGAATCATCTCCTAGATAGATACCGGCTAGTTTGTTAGAACCATCCGAGGCAGAGTTACCAAGGTACTCATTACTGGAGAGGTAAACGTAATCACCTGCGTCTGTCCAAAGACCTCCAGAGGTACCCAGGGCGGCTTGGTAGGCATCATTAATAGCATCAACAATACCTGTGTTTGAGTTAGGTAAGCTGGTATCGGTATCAGTGAGCGTGATGTTGTCCGAGAGGTTAGTGTCATTAAAGGTGATATGTCCGGATACTTGAATATCTAAGCTGGAAGAGGGGTTAGTGGTACCGATGCCGATAGCAGAACCAGTGTCATAGATTGAGGAGTTGATGAGGGTGTTCTCATCCGAGACTCTGGTCAGGTAGTTAGTGGTCAGGGAGGAACCATCCACTAGGGTAGAACCCCAGACCCGGGAGTCTATCTCATCCGTAACCACATTGTTACTACCATCCAAGACTAAAACAGTGTTATCGGTACCAGTAGGAATACCAGAGAGGTTAAGAGTACCACCAATACCTACCGTACCCGCTACCTCTAAGGTGTAGCTTGGAGCTGTGGTACCTATACCTACTCTGGAGCTAGAGGTATCCAGGTTAAGGAGACCATCTTCAATGTTAAGAGCCGTGGTAGAGGAGGCTAGATCCCACTCTTGGGCTTGTGATAAGGATATTCCGCCAGTGAGATTTAGCACTAGACTACCACTAGTGGCAATGTACAAATTGGAGGAACCACTAGTAGTTAGTTCTAACCGATCATCAGTGGTTTCGTCATAGAGGAGACTCCAGTCATTGGTAGCACCGAAGGTGACTCCAGAATCATCTCCCAGGTAGATACCGGCTAGTTTGTTAGAGCCATCGGGGGCAGAGTTGCCAATATACTCATTCCCCGCAAGGTAAACATAGTTGCCCTCATCAGTCCAGAGTCCCCCCGAGACACCTGTAGCAGCTTGGTAGGCATCATTAATAGCATCAACAATACCGGTATTTGAGTTGGGTAGACTGGTGTCGGTATCCGTTAAGGTAATAGCACTAGTTAGCTGGGCATCATCAAAGGAAATATCATCAGCGGAAGAAAGTGAGATGTCATTGTTGGCACCGGTAGAGGTGATGCTGGTAACGGATCCTTGTAAAGTGACTGTTTGAGAAGTAGCGCCAACGGTTAAAGCACCAGAAGGAGTGATAGCCAAACTGCTTTGCGAGGTTATGCTAGCGCCACCTATATCCAGAGTACCTCCTAAACTTGTTTGACCTGTCCCACTAAAAGTGTAGGAAGGATTAGTAGTGGCGTTACCGAAGGTGATATTCTCTGAAGAATTAACGGTTGAGATGGATAGGTAATTATTACTACCTTCCGAAATTTGAAATATTCCTGCCGACCCGTCCGTTAATACAATATCCACATTCCCCGAAGGATTTGTAGTGCCAATAGCTAAAGTGCTAAACAGACCAGTGCCCGTGGTGTAGAGGTTACCAGCAATATCTACCGTATAAGCGGGGTTAGTGGTACCGATGCCGATAGCAGAACCAGTGTCATAGATTGAGGAGTTGATGAGGGTGTTCTCATCCGAGACTCTGGTCAGGTAGTTAGTGGTCAGGGAGGAACCATCCACTAGGGTAGAACCCCAGACCCGGGAGTCTATCTCATCCGTAACCACAT
>CAZQFB010000009.1:0-20909 GCA_964592525.1 uncultured Candidatus Saccharibacteria bacterium
ATCTTACGTCGCACAAACCTCATCGCTTCAATACCTCCATAAACCCAAAGGTCTCTTGGCGGTAACATTTTCTTACCCACAGAACATATTGAGGCATCAAGATAACGAGCACCGTAAATAAAACTTGTGGTTTAAAGGAATTGATAGAAGAAGTAACCACAAGAGCTGGGAGTATGAACCCATAGTAATATGGAGATGCGCTCCCTTCACCTACAGATAAAAAAAACATGTTTCGGGCAGAAATAAACATAATTCAGTGATATTTACAATCATAACCTAAATCCTACATGTACACTATTTTCGGTGTAAATAATAAAACCTATAATATATTACTACAAAAAGGCAGGGGTTGTACTACGGGTCATTACTTAAAAATGGTTATGCAGGTGTTTATTAATCCCTTGATTACAAGGATAAAGTATTTATCGACAAGAGTCGCTGAATTAAGTAGACTACCTACATGGCAATTACGGTGATTAAAAATGACAATCGCCAAGAAGCATTTCAACCCGATAAAATTAATAGGGTTCTTAAGGCTGCCTGGTGTAATAATCCAGAGGCAGATAAGCTCACCCAAACGATCGTGGCTAAAATATATGCCTTAAATTTAACTGAAGTCACTTCCGCCCAAATCAGAGACATGGTCTTAAACGAATTAAAGCAGACGGACAAACAAGCATATAACTTTTTCCGCTGGTACCAAAATACAGGTAGAAACTACTGCCCCGTTACGCCGACACTGGGGAAATAACTCTTTTTAAAATAAAAGCCCCGCGCACTTAGAATTAGTAAATTCTTAAGCCTACGGGGCTAAGAGACAAACAGTAACACAAGTAGGGCGCAGAAGACGAGACCAGCCGTATCAAAACCAACTTCAACTAGCAACAAGTAGGAAACTCCACCAACTAGCAGCAGCTTAAATCCCAACCAAAGATGCTTATTCGTAAACGAACGTCCCATCTTCACCCCCTCCTAGATTAGAGCCACTCTTGATTTTAGACTACCATATTTACCACCAGCTAGACTAGAGTGGAAAATCAAAAAAGTAATTGTTATCAGTAAAAATCTGACCATTAGAGGAGATTTGATAATAATAGCGAGTGCCCTGTGTTAACCCATCTAACAAAATCACGTGCTGCTTAGTTAGTAAACTGGGATCTTCTCCATAAGAAGTAAAATCCAATACGGCAGCATCTTCTCCATAATACACAGCCGAAATAGCCTCCACGTCAGTCTGCCATGAAATGATAACGGAAGTTTCAGTATTTGGTATCAGTTGAATATTTTTAGGTACCTCCTTCGCTACCGCTTTTGTTAGCGTAGGTTCTGCTGGTTGACTAAGTTGCACCAGACCAATCCCCAACCCACCTAAAAGTAGAACAACCACCACTATCGGCAATATTTTGGCCAAGCCATAGTAAAACATTAATAAACCAACCAGTAATACTAAGACAATGGCAAGCAAAGCTTGCGCACCAGAACTAGTTGACACCTGTTGAGTGAAAGTCATAAGCTCATGAGCCGAGTCGCTTTTTGTTTTGGTGGGCACAAAATCTTCTGCTGCTGCATAAGTGTTAGTTATCAGTGTTACTACTAATAAGCCACCAAGTACTGATCTGGAAATTATCTGACCGCTGTTCATGTGTTAATTATACTTTTTTTTCCATTTGGGACCGTGCGCCGTGTCTTCAATAATAATACCTCTTTTTAAAAGCTCCGCTCGGTATAAATCACTTTGGGCAAAGTCGCCTTGCTGCCTCGCCAACTCACGTTGTGCCAGTAACTCTTCTATTTCGGAGGTGACTTCACACACTACCTCCTGCAAACCTAAACCTAGGACCTTATCCATCTCCAACAAAGTCGCTTTTTTGTTACCCTCCGATACATCAGAACGAAGTAAATCCCAAACCACCGCCAAAGCTTGGGGCATATTCAAATCAGCATTAATTGCTGCTAGAAATCTTTCACCGTAGCTGTTATCAACAGCACCCAACTCCTGATAAGTAGAAAATTCCTCATAAAGATTAAACAAAGACCGTTGGGCAGCTTTGAGGGATTGTTGCGTAAAACCCAATTGGGTACGGTAATGGGCTGTAAGTACTAAATACCGAAAAGCTAGGGGCATAAAACCCTTAGCCACTAGATCCTTGATGGTAAAAAGGGCTCCCTTGGATTTGGACATTTTTTCTTTACCCAAAAGTAAAAATTCCCCATGCAGCCAATAACGAGCCAAAGGCACACCATAAGCAGCTTCGGATTGGGCAATCTCGTTAGTATGATGAATATTGATATGATCAACACCCCCAGTATGAATGTCAAAAGGCTGACCCAAGCACTCCCGACTCATCGCTGAACATTCAATATGCCACCCAGGAAAACCCCTACCCCAAGGAGTGTCCCACACCTGCCCAGCACTTCCCCGCGCAAATTTCCAGAGCGCAAAATCGGCTGGATTTCTTTTCTCGGGATGAGGTTCAACACTCGCACCAACTTGAAGTCCCTTAAGATCAACCGTGCTTAACTTACCATAATCAGGAATAGAACTGGTATCAAAATAAACCCCATCACTCGTAAGATAAGTGTGCCCACCCTTTTCTAATTTATGAATTAGCTCCAGTTGACTATCAATATGTTCACTAGCCACCGGCATTTGATGCGGTGTGAGAATATTTAGAAGCGATAAGTCATTTAAAAACTCGGCGGTAGCTTCCTTAGCAATCTCTGCTGTGCTTATGCCAGCTTTAACTGCTTGTTGTAATAATTTATCCTCGCCCAAATCCCTATCACCAGTAAGATGACCAATATCAGTAATATTCATCACCTGCGTGACCCGATAACCATTAAACTCCAACACTCGTCTTAATATATCGGATAGCAGAAAGCTGCGGTAATTGCCAATATGGGGCACAAAATAGACGGTCGGTCCACAAGAATACAAACCCACTTCACCTGGTCTAAGAGGCTCAAATATTTCTTTACGCTTGGTCAGGGAATTGTATAAATCTAATGCAATAGCCATGCCTAAATTAAACCACATAAACAGCAAGGTTACTATCGCTGCTTCTTGCTTCCATTGGTCTTCTGTAATAAAATGCAGAGCATCCGTCATCCCATAAGGAGAAGGCAAATGTCCCGTCGGTGTCTACCCCAAATTTGGGAGGTGACCTACGCTTCCCTTCAGGAGCTTGCCAAAAGGAAAGGGCTCAACATTAGAGAAACGCTCTATCTGGCAATCTATTTACTGAAGGAATATGTCAGCCTTAGGCAAGCAGGAGGGCAGGTGCTCTTAGTACAAGCCGATGGCACCGTAAGGGGCTTGTGCTGTAACCAACGACACTCCAGAAAAGGGGCTGTAGTGTGAACACCAGTATACTTGAGCAGGGCGCCAAAGAGATGATTAGACCTCTAGCCGAAAGATGGGAACCTCGCACCACTTGGGGTGAGCTAATGGTGCTTTGCTGGATGATCCTCCTATTTCTAACTCCATTCTGGCTGGGTCATCCTCTCTGGGGAGGATTGTTCTGGGGTCTTTTCACTACAGTATTTGCTCTACTTCCCGCTACAGGAGCAAAGTCCAGAAGAGCTGTCCTCTGGGTAACCTTAGGATATCTATGCCCACCTCTGGTGTGGTTTTTGATCTGGCAGAGGGGACTTTTAAACCAGAACCAATGGATAAGCTTCTGGATTCCCTCTCTGCTCGTGCTTATTTATGCCCTGCAAGCCTATCTTCGCTGGCAGACATACCCTACCAGTGAAGAAAAGGTCATAACCATGATACACTTTCGGTAGAAACCGCCGGATAACAAGCAAAAGACCCCGGCATAGGCACACGCCAACCGGGGTCTTCTCCTTTTACCTAAATGGGATAAAAAAGTAAAAAAGGAGTCTCCTTGAAAGGAGACTCCTTTCAAATAACGTGAAATTAAATCCTTACCCTACCTTCAAGTGCTCTTTTGAGGGTAATTTCATCCGCATACTCCACCTCTCCACCGACGGGAATTCCTTTTGCCAAACGGGTCACAAGCACCTCATGTCCTATTTTCTGGCTTAACAGCGCTAATTGCTGGGCAAGATACAAAGCGGTACCTTCACCCTCCAGATTATTATTCATCGCTAGTATGACTTCTGCTACTTCTTTATCCTCAACCCGTCTCAATAATTCGCCAATTTTTAACTCTTGCGGACCAATATTGTTAATGGGAGAAATGGCACCATGCAAAACATGGTACTTACCATTAAAGTCACCCACTTTTTCCAGCGCTAAAATATCTAAGGGTTGCTCCACAACAATAATCGTATCGTCCACACGAGACGGCGAAGCACAAATAGCACAAGGAGTAGTTTCGGTGATGTTAAAACATGCTTCACACATCACAGTATGATGTTTTAAGTTGACGATAGCCTGGGAAAAACGATCTAGTTCAAATTGAGGTACGTGCAGTAAATAATAGACCAAGCGAGCAGCGGTTTTTGGACCAATACCCGGTAATCGTTGAAAAGAATCAATTAACTCATCAATCGCTTTAGCCACTTTCATGGAGACAATAATAACAGAGATTAAGCGAACGAGTAATCAGCGAGTCGTTAACACCTTAAACAAACTAATTAAAAGCACTAAAAAGAAAGGTCTAGAGTATTTCGGTGGAAAAAATGTCTAATCCCGTCAAACTAGCTTCACTAGAAGCTACTTTTTCTTTAAGCAAATTAGTTGACTTTGAAACTGGGGGCAGGTTAAGGTCTTTTTTTAGCTTTTCCTCCGACTCGGAAGCCTCCACAGGACGATCACCCATATGAAAAGATACGGTCACGTTCGTGCCCAACACTTCGGCAACTGTTTTTTGCAGTACGCGCAGATTAGTAGGTGTGGTTAGTCGTTCTTTATGAAACTGATACAGCGTTTCAATCAGCAAGACTTCACCATCATAAGACAGTGGACGACAACTTCTCAATAAAGCCTCAATTGAATGGTTATAGGGTCTTACCGCAGCTAAGATCTCCGGCCATTTACTCTCAATTTGCGCAACTTCTTCTGTGCTAACCACCTCTGCTGGTTCCACAACCACTTCTGTTTTACTCATTACATCTAACACCAATTCTTGCTCCACAACTTGGTGGCACAACTTAATTGTTGCCACCTCCAACATAGCCACATCTCCTCCTCTTATATGGTTTCTTGGGGATAATTGTGTAAATTCTGTAATCATTAGCATTATTCTAGCTTCGGGTATATTACGGGCGTTAATATTAACCCAGTCAGACATCTCTGGGGGAATGGTTAGTCCTTCAGGCAGGGTCTCGGTTCGAACGAGAAGGAGGTAGCGAAGAATCGTAAGTACCTCGTGTACCAGCAACTCTAGGTCACCACCCGTCTTGCTATAATTAGCTATTTGGGTAATAGCTTCTTTCGGTTGTTGACTAATAATCGCTTGGACATACAATAGCGCTGGTGAGGAATGAGCTTCCAGCCATTCTGTTGTAGTCGCATTATCACTATGGAGTATCTGCTCAAGCAAATTTTCAGCGTCTCTAAAACCACCCATTGCTCTTAGGGCAATGCTTTCCAGAACGGACTCTTGCACCTTACCTTTTTCCGATTGCACAATTACCTTCAGTTTACCAACTAGGGTTTCGGGGGAAGCTTGCGTAAAAGTAAAGTGTTGGCATCTAGAAATCACTGTTGCGGGCACTTTGTGTAATTCGGTGGTACACAAAATAAAAACCACATGTGGTGGCGGTTCTTCTAAGGTTTTCAACAGGGCATTAAAGGCTTCTTTAGTTAGCATATGCACCTCATCAATAATGTAAACCTTCCACGCGGACTGGCTGGGTGCAAGATGCACCGCTTCCCTTAAACTCCTGATATCGTCAATGCCCCGATTAGAAGCAGCATCAATTTCAATTAAGTCAATATGAGTACCTGCTGAAACCGCCCCACAGCTCACACAAGCCCCACAAGGCTCATAACCCCTCTCTCTATTCAGGCAGAACAAAGATTTCGCTATTAAACGAGCGGTGGTCGTTTTTCCAGTTCCACGACCACCATGAAATAAATAGGCATGACCAAGATTATTTTGGGCTAATTGTGTCGTCAGCACACCTCTAATATGATCTAGCCCCCTTAATTCAGCAAAATTTTGTGGACGATATTTTCGGTAAAGCATTGATTACTAGGACATATTACTATTTTTCACAAGCCAACTAAACCGCAACAGCTGCTCAAACAGAAGTCTGCTTCCTAGCCTAATCCCCCACCCCTATTTTTTCAAGATCGGGATAAGCTGATCACGAACGTGAATGAAGGTAGCTTCTAGCTTCTTTTTTTCCACTCGGCTAAAATCGCCTAAAACATAAGATTCGGTGTTTATTTTCTCTACGGGACGACCAATACCCAAACGAATTCTAGTAAAATCTTGGTTGCCCAGACAAGCCACAATTGATTCAACACCCTTATGACCAGCCGAGCCCCGATTAATTTGGAGGCGATACTCGCCTAAAGGAATATCCAAATCATCGTGGACGACAACCAGATCCTCATTACTTAAACCTTTTTCTGTCATCACTGCCAAGACAGCTTGACCAGATTGGTTCATGTATGTTTGCGGTTTGAGTAGTAAAGTAGTTGTCCCTGCCTCTTGACCTTTAGCCCAATTAGCTTGCCACTTAGCTTTTTTAGACCATACTAATTGCCAGTCGCTAGCCAACCAGTCCACAAATAAAAAACCGGCGTTATGACGATTATTAAGATATGTTTTACCAAGATTACCTAAACCAACTACTAGTTTCATAGTGACTTTGTGCCGACGGATAAATTACTCCTAATAAACAAACGCCAACTTAAAACAACACCTTACCGCTGGCAAGGCTTGGTCCCTAGCACAGACCAAGCATCTTCTGGATGATGAATCCCTTGTAGATGCATCATGGCATGCGCAGTTAAAAAAGCTATTTCTTCTTCGGTGCTATGTCCCAATTCTGCCGCTTGGCGAGCCGCCTGCTCACGATTGATGACAATTTCACCTAATACCAGGTGACCATGTTCATCTTTTTCGTTAATTTCAAAGGAGAGCACGTCGGTAAAATAGTCTTGACCGCGGTGTTTCTGGTTGAGCAACCTAATCTGCTCGTCATCAATGATGGATACGGTCGTTTTAATTTTATCTGTCATCGTCAAATATAAATTATAAGCACTTTAGGGAAAATAAGCACCCGTCCAATCGGAATATCTAGCTTAGCAGTTTTTGCACCAGAGCAGAGACTTTTTTACCATCTACTTGATTTCTAACCTTTTCCATCACCGCACTCATCACCCGACCCATATCTTTAAGAGTGTTAGCCTTTAACTCTTCAATAGTGCTTCGCACGATATTCTCCATCTCCTCGTCACTTAACTGCGTCGGTAAGTATTGCTTAAGAATATCTTGTTGTGCTTTTTCTGACTTAACCAAATCTTCCCGACCACCTTTGGCAAACAAGTCTATTGATTCTTCTGCTTTCTTGACTAAGGTAGAAATAATCGCTAACACCTCTTCATCTAGCAGAGCTTGGTGTCTCTTTTCAATCTCTTTGTTTTGTATTTTGGACATTAAAAAACGCAACGTACCCACTCTGGTAGTATCTTTGGCTTTTAGAGCGTCTTTTATATCTTGTTCTAATTGATCAGTAAGCATTGTTTATCTTTGATATTGGTATCTTTGCGCTAATTTAACTTTACGAGCTTTTTCTTTTTTGCGCAGCACTTTCTTCTCCGAATTAGTGACATGAAACTCACGATCCCGAATCTCACGCAGAATGCCAGATTTCAAAACCTCACGATTAAAACGACGCAATAACTGATCTATATTTTCACCTACTCGGGCTTCTACAGTAATCATGTGTGTAATAACACACCTCCTCACTTTGATTATTACTAGGCTAATAAACGAAACTGCTAAAAAGCTCTCCCACCACAGCTATAGGTTTTGTGGTTCAGTGTGTATAACAAGCAAACGGAATATTTGCACTCATCAACATTAGCTGCTGAACCCCAGCCCCCAGCTCCCCGTGCCAGAGCCTACTAAGCAGGTTAAGCTTTAGTATATAGAGTCTTAAAAATATCTGCAAGTTTAGCAACAGGTACTATTTCCCTCTTATCCTCACAACGGCGGGATACCTCCACCCCCCCAGCAGCCAAAGACCGCGAGCTTATAATATATCTAAGCGGGACACCTAACAAATCAGCGTCTTTAAGCTTAACACCGGGGCTAATATCCCGATCATCAAATAATATTTCCACACCTTCCTTTTCAGCGGTCAGGTAAATTTGTTCGGCAAGTTTCAAAACTTCAGCCTCATTACCTAAAGTAAGTAGGTTAACTTGGTAAGGAGCTACCGCCGCGGGCCAAATAATGCCATTGTCATCATGGTGGGTTTCCACAATCGTGGCAATGGTTCGTCCCACGCCAATGCCGTAAGCCCCTTGCCACAAAGTTTGCTGTTCCCCATCTTCGGCAACATAGTAAGCCTCATGTGGGGTACTGTAAAATTGAGCTTGGTGGAAAATATGAGCCCACTCAATTGCTTTTTTTAGCACTATCTTACCCTGACCGCCAAAAACTGTATCACCTTCCTTAACCATCCGAATATCTACAAAAGGAGGTGTGGGAAAATCTCTGTCAAAGTTAAGGTTGTATAAATGGATACCTGTCTTGTTACTACCCGCTTCAAAGTTCACCCTATGCTGACAGGTCAAATCAGCCATGACTTGTACTTGGGGAGGTAGCCCCACCGGACCAGCAAAACCAATTTCCGCACCGGTTAATTCTTTTACTTCTTCCGGCGTACATAATCTCAATTCATTCACACCAAGGTGACGGACTAGTTTGGTTTCGTTAATCTCATAATCACCACGAATGAGCGCCGCCACATAGCGCTCTTCGGCCTTGAACAGAATGGTTTTGGTGGTTACCTCTATAGGAATACCCATCGCTACTGCCAGCTCCTCACAAGTAATAGCCGTATCATGTTTGAATTCCGCCAGTTCTTTGAGCTCTTTTGCTTGGGGATAGCTTTCGTACTCACTCACAGCAGTTTCCAAATTAGCCGCATAGTTAGTTTGATCACAAACAGCGATGGTATCTTCACCCGAAGCTGCTAAAACCATAAACTCATGATTAAAATCCCCCCCTAAAGCACCAGAATAGGCTTCCACCGGTACCACCGCCAGTTCAAACCTTTGGGCCAGATTAAGATAAGCCTGTTTAAACTTTTCGTACCAAACCAGTAAATCTTGCTCGGTCGCATGGAACGAGTAAGCGTCTTTCATCATGAACTCACGAACCCTTAACAGACCACCGCGTGGTCTTTTTTCATCACGAAACTTTTGGGAAAATTGATGGATCACAATCGGTAAATCTTTATAGGAAGGCTTACTCCGACCAACCAACTCGGTCATCAAACCCTCTGCCGTAGCACCCAGAGCAAAGCTAGCACCATGGTGGTCTAACACCGTTAACATTTCCTTGCCAAAAGCTTTATCACGGTTAGTTTTCTGCCAAATCTCAATTGGGTGAAGTGTGGGGGTGTGAATTCTTTGGCTGCCTAACTTAGTCATTTCTTCATCAATAACCGCAATAACTTTCTGCCAAACCCTATAACCTAAAGGCATATAAGCGTACCGCCCCGCAGCGACTTGGCGGATAAATCCCCCCTGGTAGAGCAGGTGGTGGCTAGTGGCTTGGATATCAGCCGGAACAGATTTCGTTGGTTTTACAAACTGTTGGGATAAACGCATGAAGATAGTGTAGCAGAAAATTAAATAGCTAGTGCCATCACCCCAAAATTCTTTTGATGTCTTGCACCGTCACTAAGAATATTAAAAGTAACAAAAATAACATCCCCACCAGATGAGCTTGTCTTTCCATTTTTTGGTTAACCTTACGTCCGGTTAGACCCTCCCAAACCACAAATATTAACCTACCACCATCAAGCGCAGGAAAAGGAAGGATATTAATTAGCGCTAAGTTAAGGCTTAAGATACCCGTAAACTGGAGCAAAAATTTATAACCTAAGTCAGCTGCCAAACCAGTCATCTGGGCTATGCCCACTGGACCAGCTACTTGTTCCGAAATCTGACCTGTGCTGAATAAGTCAACTAAAAACACTCTAAGACCCTGAACCATCGCTCCTGTCGTCACAATGGCTGCTTCCAAACCCTTTAGCCAAGCTTGCTGCCAGGGATATTGAACTTCCTGGGAATTAGAAACCAACACACCAATAAGACCATTTTGGGGCGTTAGCTCAAACGGTAATTCAGTACCCTGTCTTAGCACTACCAACTTTACTGGAACATCACCCACAGACGCTATACCACTGGATAAGCCTTCGGTATCGTTAATTTCTTGACCATTAAGCGAAAAGATAATATCACCTGGCAAGATACCCGCTTGCGCCGCAGGTGAGGCAACGGTTACTTCTTGCACAATAGGATTTCTTGTTGCTTCTGGTACCCCCAACCGAAAAAGCACTGTTAGCAGCACAAAGCCCAACAAAAAATTGGCACTCACCCCTGCTAGTAACACTTTCGTTTTGGTTAATGGGGGTTTTGCCATAAAACTACGCGGGTGGTGCAAGGCTTCTGCGTCTGTTGCGTCTTCACCATACAACCGCACAAAACCACCGATCGGTAAAAGGTTAATTGAATAAAGCGTCTCGCCAATTTGTTTACCCCACAACCGTGGGGGTAACCCCATACCAAACTCTTCCACGCGGATCCCCCCGCGCCGAGCAGCAATAAAGTGACCCAGCTCATGCACAAAAACCAGAACCGATAAAATGGCAATAAAGATCAATACGTCTATCATAAAGTCAGTATATCCGCTTCTTTTCTTTCTACCCGCTCTTTCACTTGTTGTGTGGCTTGCTGTATTTGGTCATCAATTTGTTTTTTGCCAAGTTTTTCATCATCCTCGGACAAGGCTAACGCTTTGAGGGCTTCTTGGGCTTCGTGGCGGTTGTTACGCAGGGAGATATTTGCTTCCTCCCCTTTCGCTCGGGCTAGCTTAGCCAGTTCTAGTCGCCGATCTTGAGACAGAGCCGGTAGTTTGATCCGCACCACATCAGCATCTATTTGAGCGGAGATACCCTTACCACTGTTGTTAATCGCTTTTTCTATTTCTTTGATAATGGTTTTATCCCAAGGTTGGATCAAGATTAAATCTGGTTCGGGGGTAGTAATAGAAGCTAGTTGCACCAAGGTCATTTTAGTGTCATAAACCAGCACTTTAATATCAGCCACCAAGGAAGCTTGGGCTCTATTAGCCCTAATACCCACCAGTTCAGTTTCCAGATGTTCAAGTGTGGCGGTTACCTTTTTGTCTAGCTCACGAAGCATTTCCTGCATATAAAGCAATAATAACAGATAGCTGCTTAAGATTAATGATTACTCACCCAACTCAAAGCGAGAAAATTTTTGCACCACAATGTTTTCACCCAGTTTAGACACTGCTGCCGTGATCAAGTCGCTGATTTTCTGCTGGGGGTCTTTAATATAATCTTGCTCTAAGAGGTCAGGTACATCTGAAGGGTTAAGGCTAGTAATCTGCAAGGCCAACTCATGCGCTAGTTTTTTAAAAGCATCATTGCGGGCGACAAAATCAGTTTCACAAGATAATTCCAGCAGAGTGCCAACTTTGCCGTTATTATGAACATAGGCATAGATTAAGCCAGCAAGCAATGCCCGTTCGCTTTTTTTCTTAGCCAGAGCTACCCCCGCTTGCTTTAGTACCTCCAAAGCCTCTTGCAGATCACCTTGCGCTTCGGCTAAAGCTCTCTTGCATTGGATCACACTCAAACCTGTAACCTCTCTTAATTTTTTGATATCTTCTATCGCTACTTTCATTTAATACTCCTTGTGCAAAAATTTCTTTATTTCCTCAAGAGACTTTTTGCCTAAACCTTTAATATCTGACAGAGCCTGATCGCCTAATTCCTCCAGTTGGGTTAAGGTATCAATCCCCGCCTTGCCCAGCGCATTTGTTGCTCGGTTGGAAAGTTTGAGCGAATCCACACTAACCGCCGCCGCTGCTGATTCTTTTATTGCTTTAGGCTCTCCAGCCTTTTTACCAAGCGCGTTCGTACCATCAACTTTTTTCGTTTTAGCACTTACCGTATCCTCTTCTTGGTTCGTGGTAGCTGATTTTTTAGCTTGTTGGTTAAATTCAGCGCGACCTTTACTCACGGCAGCAAAAAGCACTTTCAGAATCAGTTGTACTGAACGAAAAGCATCATCGTTACCAGGAATAACATAATCCACCCCTTTAGGGGAACAGTTGGTATCCACCAAAGCCACTACTGGCACGTTTCTTTTATTAGCCTCGCGCACTGCCGTAGCTTCCCTTTTCACATCTATGACCACCAGCGCGCCCGGCATACAATCCATTTCTTTAATCCCTTCGTACAACCGATCCAAGCGGATTTTCTTGTTTTTTAAGAGCGACCGTTCCCGTTTAGTTAAATGGTCATAGGTTTCACTAGCTAAACCCTTAATCAACTGCTTATAACCATGCAAACTCTTTTGCACTGTC
The DNA here is from genome assembly GCA_964592525.1 of uncultured Candidatus Saccharibacteria bacterium. Taxonomy (GTDB): domain Bacteria; phylum Patescibacteriota; class WWE3; order CAZQFB01; family CAZQFB01; genus CAZQFB01. The sequence goes on from CAZQFB010000009.1 coordinate 12,561, forward strand.
TCAAAGTTAGTCAAGGTACCGCCCAACCAACGGTTGGTCACATACATCGCTCCGGCGTCAGTGGCTTGGTCAACAACCATTTGTTTGGCTTGTCTTTTGGTACATACAAACACGATGGGTTTACCGGTAGATGCAATCTTGGTTAAAGCTTCAACCGCCTCGGTTAGCAACTGTTGGGTGATTTCCAGATCAAAAACATGAATCCCTTTCTTTTTGGTGAAAATGTAAGGGGACATACTAGGATGCCAGCGTCTTGTTTGGTGACCAAAATGAACGCCAGCTTCTAAGAGTTCTTTAAGAGTAGGTATGGTTACTTTTGTCATTGTCTGTTGTCCTTTTCGAGTTAAACTCGACCGCTCCCGGGTAATAGCCCCTAGCCGTTTCCGCCAGCGGACGGATGTCGGGGGGAGGACCTTTTAAAACCACGGGATGTGAATTTCAAGTTGAAAGTTAATAGTGCTAAGTGAACTACTAACTTATGCCTAGTAACTAGGTCTCGCGAGGAGAGTATAGGGTGTTACTGCCGTATCGTCAAGCTCTTATTCACTTTCGTAACGCTAACCTTTGGTCTAGGCTTTGCTTATATCTACCTGGCGACAGGCAGAAATTAGGCTTTAGACATGAGCCATGGACAGCTCTTGCAGACTAGCAGTGATCCCCAACTCCGAACAGATTGACTACTATCTAAAACGGGTTGTATGATGAAAGCAGCCCAACCTCAATCTACAGGGTGGAGTTTATCGCTTTTTAGAGTGTTTAATACCACCCTACCTTGCTTGATCAACAAGGTCCTTTGAGCTTATCCGCAACCCAGAAGGCTTTTTCTGCCTCTTGCTACGCCCTTCTGGAGGCTCTACAAAGCGGAATATTGACTAGGAGTAATAGAAAAACCTGCTCGTAGGAGAACCAAACTCCGTGTGTTTTTTATTTACGCAGCTCTTAACGATCCGCCGAGTCGGCGGAGAGTTTTAAAGAGGTGTAACCCTCTATCTACCCTTTATTTATCCTTTTCACGAAGCACACCAAATTTTAGGCACAAAAAAAGCCGCTGACAAAGCGGCTTTTTTTACAGACTACCAACCAACAAAATCTCCACCAAGGGGCGGGGGATCCTGAAGAGATCCCTACCATCTCTTCGCTTAGCGATCCCTCACCCTTTGCTGGAGATGAGATACAATTCTACCTCACACACAAACCATAATAACTAACACAGTAGCCGACTCTTGCCTTCCGAAGCGCGTTGCAAAACGAGCGCCGGATGGGTCCCTCACCCCTGGCTGGAGAGGAGTAAGCAAAGCCAAATATCCGTACATCACCTCACCAGAAATCAAAACTGGCTTCTCGCCCTGATAGCTCAAGCGACTTGGTTTTATTAGCTAGAGAACTGGAACTCCATTATCATTTTAGACCTAAAGTCATGTTCTCTCAACTTTGCTTAAGCACCTGCCCAGCACACGAAACAGAACTGACTTTTTAAAAAAAGTGGCGGTTTTGAGAACTCCGCCAAACTCTATTGCTCCACGCGAACGCGGGGAGCTTATCCTCGCTTGTAGATCTACAAAAATCATTCGAACCTAGTGAGGGTCCCGCAGTTATTCCACCCCGTAACCCTCATATGCTATTACTTGCCGATGCCCGTAGAGACATCGACTATGGGCACAATCACGTCGGGCTTGAAGATGACCCGATATCTATACGGGTCTGCATACTCCCCGTCAACCTGCTCAACGAAGTATGTTACGTTGTCGGAAAGACCCAAGAAATGCTTCTTGTACTCGTTGGGTCCAACCAAGCAGGTCACGGTGAGCTCACCGGGGTCATCATAGTTGCCCATCGCACACTTCCCCTCGATGGTCAACATATACTCGCCAGTAATACCGTTGTAGAAGACGATTCGCCGCTCAACCTCAAACTGATCGGCGGCCTTAGACAGGTTGTGGGAAACAACATCGGCATCACTCTGACATGCCGACATTCCCACCAACAACGTAACCATCACAGAAAAAAACACAAACCACCTCATGTTTCCTCTCCTAGGGTCTATGGGGCTCAAGCGGATCTGCTCAAGCCCTCTCCAAAATCAGCAAACAACAGTCAATATCACAAATATCAACTAAATGCTTGATAGCTCTGGAGAATATGGGAGCAGGATACTCTCTCCCCCTAAACTTCTCTCTTAACCCAACAGCTCGTTTAACCAACCGTTGATCTCCTCTAAAGTCTCGCCTACAACCATTAGGAGAATATGGACTGATGCATATAAGATGTTGACCACTCTGGGCATGGTGGTAGCTACCAACCTAAAACAAGGCACATCTAGAGTACTTTTTAAAAAAAGTGGCGGTTTTGAGAACTCCGCCAAATTCTCTTGCTCCCTTAGAGAGAAACCTCCAGCCTCTCTAAGATTTTTGCTCGCAAATAATAGGTGAAAATACTTTCAGCCCTTTCTGGGGTAGTCCCACCACGAACGAAACTTCCCACTGTTTCGTTGGTAAGAATCCCCTCTTCTGTCAAACAGTAGAGGTCTTCCTCCCCTGTGGGATGAAGAACCCTCCAAAGTACTACCATTTCCCCCTCCTTTTTTCAGCCACAAGGCGAATTCCTTGTGCCCTTCTTGCCAGCACCCCCGCCTCTACGGGAGTGCCCTAAGCAACCCCTCTACTGCTTTTTCTTGTCGGTATCCCTCCAGGAAAACCAGAGGAATACACCATAAAACACACACAAGGCTAATCCGATTACTGCATACTCCATATGTTCTTCTCCTTGCAGGTAAAGACGCACCCTACCAAGTTGCAGGGTGGAAAATAACCTTACTGCCACACTACCACCAAGTCATATTCCAACCCACAACCACCAAAAAGGTCGGACCTTTTTAGCTTAATAAGGGCCTATTTCTTTGGCATTTCGTCCTGCTTCACCCCCTAAGGATTCGGACTCGTCAGTACAGACTCAATCTGCAAATGCCCCTCCGCAGCAGGCTAAGCCCGCTGCGGAGGTAGACCCTCTCTCCTCCTTGCCCTAGTCTTCCACCAGGGCAAAGAGGCACCGCGCCTCCCGGTACACCTCCTGGAGGCTTGGGGGGGTAGGCCCCCAGCCGGGCAGTCCGGCTACCCTGGTGCCGTTATCCAACACCAGGGCATACTGCCCTGCTCCGGTTCGCTCCAGCCACCCCGACAACTCGGGCAGCCAGAGCGATGAAAGCAACCTTCCCGTGAGGAGGTGGATCCCAACCCGATGGGACCAGCCCTCCTTTCCGGAAAGGATAAGGTAGGCTGGGTGCTCGTTACCTGGCACCCAAGCCCGCGAGACTTCCAACGCGGAAGCCTCGCTCAAGCTGAAGTAGCACCACTGACCGTGGTGCTCCTCCAGCAGCTGCAACCGGGGAGCTCTTCCAAACCCCCCGACTGGGGAAACGGTCAACAGTTCCGTTTCCCCACTGGAGGTCACATACTCGAGGGTGTACTCCCTCGAGTAGCCCACCTCCAGTACCCCGAGGACACTGTACCAGCTGCCCTCGTCTAGCTCTCCCATCGGGAAGGTGTACACCTTCCCGGGGACAGCTACAAAAACCTTCACGGTTTTCTCCTCCCCCCATTACGGGGATGGAGCTCGAGCTGGGTTGCTCAAGCCCTCTCCAAAATCAGCAAACAACTATCAATTAAGCGCTTGCAGACTTCTGGAGAGTGAGTGGGCAGGAAATCTCCATCTCACCCTTAAAATGCACTTGGCTGTCCACTTTCTCTCCTATTCTGATGTTTGGATGGTAACGCGCAAAGCCTGACTTAGAAAATCAAGCTCTCCCTCCAATCTCTAGGTCAAACCCCTAGAAACTCAAGGTAAAGAATGATGACTAATAAAAGACACCTCTACCGCAAACCGGCCGAGAAAGCGCACTGCCCTAGCCAATTCAAGCCTCCTTTGGCTTGGGGGGAAAAGGATTATAACGCAAAGCTACCAATCTGCAACTCCAGTAACTCCTTCTCCCTACTCAAACCCACCTGGATCCTTGAAAGCACCGTCCTTAACCAAATCCATAAGAACCCTCCTTCCAAGCTGCCCTTCCCTAAACCCACCACCCTTGTGAAAGGTTTGAGGAAAGGGGGGAGAAAAGCGACTTGCGCCCACTCCCCCTCCTTGCTGGACCCGCTCCGCGGGTCCGTTGGCGGCTTAGTTTATCCTGGAAGTCCGCCTTTCCAGTTGCCCCAGTATCAGCTGGAGCACCTGCCCCAGCCCTTTGCTTACACAAAGGGCTGGGGAGATTGGGAGTCCCTGGGCTTCTAGCCCAAGGACTCCGGATCGAGCACCCGGATGGGAGAGGCCACCTCCCACCGGGGCCCGGAATCCTCCTCCTCAAAAGGATGAGGAGGAGTGACATAGTGAAGACCCCACTCCGCCGGGGCCTTCACGAGGACCTGCTCTTCCCCACCCTCGGTGGGGAAGACGATCCGGAGAAGGACTCCCCCACCCTCCAGGGGGATCGCCTCCTCCAGCGTCCACGGCGAAGCCGTGGACGCAGAGTGGAGAGCCACCCGGGAAGCGTAGACCGCCTCCCGGAGGAACTCCCCACTCTGGGGGTCCAGGGGGACGAAAGCCCCCCGGATCCCCGCCTCAACCAGGACGAGGTGGTTGACCTCGTCCCAGTCCCCCGCCGACATGGCGGCGAGGGCGAGGCGCAGGGCGACCGCGCGCCCTGCCTCGGCTGTGGGGGCTGCATAGCAGAGCAGCCCCATCTCGTCCCAAGCGACGCCGCCGAAGGCGGCGACGGCCTGGGAGAGCAATTCCCGCCCCGCCCGGCGCCAGTGGGCGCCGGGGACGGCGGAGTGGGCCCGAACCACCGGGCCCTCGTGCACGACGTGGCAGGACCCATTCTGCCACGTCACCACCACTACTCCGGCAGCCGCGAACACGCGGCTGCCGGACTTCGGAGCATACACGAAGGTTACGTTCACTTTTGCCCTCCCCCAGGCTGGTCGCGGTCAGTGCCTCGTGTGGACCTGACCGTAACCGGGAACCGGTGCAAACCACCGGAAGTTCTCTCCTTGAAAGGAGAATAAAATGAAGCAACAATTCACTTCACCCTCCATTCAAAAATATTAATATGACCCTATTTACCCCTAACCTAACAGCAAACGCTTAACCTTAGCAAAAGATACTGTCAGAGTCTAAATATCAACCCAAACACCACCCAGGATAGAACAGAGAAAAAACCAGGAACCAATAAAAACTGCCTCATTTACTCTTAAACAATGGTTTATCAGTGTGTTATTGGCTCTTGGTTGTCACCTCATGATCAAAGTAAAGGCTCTGGAGTTAGCTACCACAAAAACCTCTGGAGGCTTAGGAGGAAACATACTCCCAAGCCTCCAACTCGCCGGAGAAGACCCAAACAGAGGCCTTCCCCCCCAACCGCCCTCTAAGAAGGGAGCGGTCAGCCTCCCGATCCGCCAACAGGCAGAGCCGGAAGCTCTGCTTGCCCTGCTCGAGGACAAGCAGAACATCCCCGTCCCGCGGGGGACGGGGCAACCTCATCCCCCCGTCGTTGGCAACGACGTGGGGAAAGAGGTGGATCATCTCCACCCCTCCTTTCTCCCAGCCTATGCTGGGAAAAAAGGGAGCCGACTTGCTCCCGTTGCTACCTTAAATTTATTTAAAGCAAGAACCAAAGCAAGTCAATACGCCACCAAATATAGAGATATTTGGGGGGCTGGGTGGCTACTGCCACCCAGCCCCCAGCAAGGAGGAGATGGCCGTCAGGATAATAAGTTCAGCTACTAAACCTATTATCCTAAAGACCAGCTACCTCGTTAAGGGCTTAACCAGAAAGAATATTTTTGCGTTAGATAGCGACCGGTGTTTGGCCTACGGGAGCGACTGTTTTTATCAAAATCTTTCTGCGTAATGTAGGTTTGCACACGATGCCAGGGACAAAGCTGGTACTCACTGTTGATCCAGGTCGCATAATTAGGATCCACCCTCACAAAATAAGGGGGTGGTGCTAACAAGGTTACCAGTAAAGTATCCTGACCTTCTTCCATAAAACCGCGCCAGAACACCTCGCCGGTGAGAACAGAACTAACCACCACTTGTACTTGTGGAGAAGTGTAAGGCCACCAACGTTGTTCAGTCCTATAATCACAACCACAACGGCCATATTTACTTTCACCCACCAGATCGGGTTGCAACACAATGCGAAGATACCAGGCGTCTTCAACTGCTTTGGCATCAAAGACAAACACGAATAAGGTCAAGATCATTATGCCAACAATAGTTGTTAAGCGGGTAATCATAAGTTAATAATATTATCTAATAACATGGTCCTGGAGTGTATCAAATAATGATTGTTTTGGCAAATTGAGATTGCACTTTGTAAGCCTTAAGCAAGGCAACCCCAAGACAACATTGGACTTAGTCAAAACCAGTTATTTTTAAATAGAAAGATTGCCGTGGTAACCGCCACGGCACGGTGACCGGGTTTGAGGCCCCGCTCCCAGCCTTCCCTCTCCATTTGTTAGGCGCCCAGAGGGTAAGGGCGCCTTATTCTCACCCGCATATTACTCTCCCCTCTGGAAGATCTGGGTAGCATCGAGGTGCCCCAATCTTCCAGCTTGTCCCCAGCCTCACCCTCTGGAGACAGTCTTTCTTTTGTTCGTTCGCCCCCGTGTTACAACGAGGGTCGCCTCTATTTAGAGGCGGCTGACTTCCCTTGGTGCCCAGTGCATGGGTGAGTAAGCACCAAAGGAATGTATTTTTGTTCGCGCCTTCAGCCTAGGCGCTCCGGATAAAAATTTCTTCTGTCCTTTCTTCCCCTTACGGGGAAGCGCATCCTGCTGACTTGCAGGACGGGGCTTAATCTAAATGATTCAGATCAAGCCTCATCCCACAAACCCACACTCTCTATTAGCCACCCACCAACAAGCAGACTCGCTTGCACAAATAAACAGCACTCCAACTCTCTCAAAACCCACCACCAAAGTCGCGGGCTTAATCGAGAGGCTGGCGCCAGGCATCTGCCCAGCACCAGCCCACTCACCCCGCCCCCTACCGGGGGCGGGGTCCCTGCCCCCGCCGCCGGCGCTCGCGCGCCTGGCGACGGACCTCCGCCTTCCCCTTGGCAATCGCCTAGGGGTCGGCCTTGCCGTCGGCGATCTCCCACTCCATCCATGGAGCGGAATACGCCTGTCCATCGCGGTTCTCGATCACCCGGTAGGTGTCATCATAGACACCCCGGATGACGAGAACCTCGCCCGGTCGGAGGACATAGAGCGCGTGTTCCGCGCTCGATGCCACTCCGGCCGAGCCGCCGCCAACCCGACCCATGGCGAGCAGCAAAGGCTCGCCTCGGATTGGCAGTATGCGGAGCCAATCTCTCCTGGGACACCAAGGTGCCACCAGGACCAGGATGGCCCCGCCAAAGCCGGCTCGCCCGCTCTGGGCGAGACCGTAGATCCTCTGGTGGGTCTCACCAGAGGCAAGGCCGTGGTGCTGTCGATTCGACAGCACCACAACCGAGGCGGAAGTTACCGATTCGCCGGGGTTGGCCCCAACAACCGGCACTTCCGTGAGAACACGACCACGGCCGTGTTCTCCCAACACCACCACCGGTGTACCGGTGGTGGTGCCCCCGCTCACCTGCAACCCCTCCCGCAAACTTGCGGAGAAGAAGGTGTAGGTGTAGCAGGGCAGAGCTTCGAAGACCACCTCAAGGGGCTGCCCCCCCGAGACGGCCTTCTTCGCCGCTTCCGCCGCCTGGAGGGTCTCATACTCCCTCCAAGTCAGCGTCCGCGGTTCTCCCCGCTCATCCAACCAAAGGGCATAGACCACAACCTTGTGGCCGCCCTCTGGCTGGATCCGGAGGACATCCCCGGGATGGATGACCACTAGGCCATCATTCCAGGAACCGAGGCGCCCAGCCAGGCCGTGCGCCCCGTAGCCCTTGACCAGAGTCTCGGGCTCGCCCTCCACAGTGGACCAATACCCCCCCGTTCCGCGGGTATAGATCCACGCGGTGCAGATGCGAACCAGCACCGAAGTGCTGGGCTCGCTCTGCCTTCGGAGGACAAAGAAGGATTTCTCCTCCTTGCCCTCCCTTGCGGGGAGGGTGATCTTGCGAGGATCGGCCTCAAGGACCAATCCCCGCTCAACCACCTCTGCCGGGTTATGGCGGTCGAGCGCTACGCGCTCGTACCACCGCCCCCGTCCATTCTCCCCAAGGAGGACGACCGGGCCTAGCCGGTCGTCCTCCACCAACTGAAGACCGGAGGTCAGCTGCCCCCGGTACCAAGTATAAGTGTTCATTTGCCCTCCCCCAGGCTGGTCGCGGTCAGTGCCTCGTGTGGACCTGACCGTAAC
>CAZQFB010000010.1:0-5331 GCA_964592525.1 uncultured Candidatus Saccharibacteria bacterium
CTAAAGTTTATCATTTACGGGCGATATCTCGGGATAGTACTGGTAATGAGGGGGTATCTATAGATACGGTGACGATAGCGCCAAAGCGGACGGATAACGCTTTAGATTTGGTGTTGACCAACTTGCGTGAGACCTTTGGGTTTATTGATACATTGGGGTGGTAATGGTTTAATAGTATAGATTAGGATACCTGCCATGGCGATAGTAAACAGTAAAAACAAAACCAAAATTAAGAACAATAATGATATCGGGGTTCCTCAAAACATTACGGAAAAAACAACTAATAACAAAAAGTTTAAGGTCCATAAGGATAAAGGTACTAGTGAACAAGAAAATAAAACTGGTTCAAATTCGCTGTTAAGAGCTTTAAAAGATACTTCTTCTACAAAAAAAGAAACTGTACAGGAAACAACTGAAGATACTAGTATTAAGAGAGGACCCAGGGATACTAAAACGAATGCGAAAAGTTTAGTTGAGGAACTGCGGGCTGAAATTCATAATAATCAAGAAAACAATCGTGTTTCTAAGAAAACTGGTCAGCATTTGACTTTAATTGAGATTAGTCAAGCTGGTAAATCATTTAGAGTGGGTGGTCAAGATGTGGCGGTATTAAAAGAAATAAACTTTGATATTAATGAAGGAGAGTTTCTCGTTATTTTTGGACCCTCTGGTTCCGGTAAATCAACCTTATTACACCTTCTTTTAGGTTTGGAAGCACCCAGTGAAGGGAAAGTCAATTTTTTGGGTGAAGATATGTATGCTTTAGAGAATGAGGATGCTCGTTCGGAACTAAGAAAAAAATATTTTGGTATGGTCTTTCAACAACCAAACTGGATCAAGGCCTTAAATGTGATTGAAAATATAGCTTTTCCTCTTCAGTTATTGGGAACAGAAAAAGAGAGAGCACTTGAAAGAGCCCACAGCTTGTTGGAGAAGTTGGGTTTAGGTGATTGGTCTCACTATTACCCAACTGAATTAAGTTCCGGTCAACAGCAACGGGTGTCTTTGGTCAGGGCAATCATCCACAACCCGATTATTTTGGTTGCTGACGAACCAACAGGTAATCTTGATTATGACACTGGTCAGACAATCATGACCTTACTTAAAGAACTTAATGAGCAAGAACAGAAAACGATTATCATGGTGACACACGATTTGGAATATCTAGATTTTGCCAAAACAGCCGTGGAGATTTTTGATGGTCAAATGGCTGGCATTTATCGCGGGGAAGATAAAGAAAAATTAAGAGAAAAGATTTCTATGAAGCTGAAAAGAGGGGTTAAGAGTGTCTAAATTAGCTACTGCTTTCAAAAACTTACTACGACAATTTTATCCTAAAAAGATAGTGAAAAATGTTTATGCTGTTATCAATAATCTGATATTTACCGTAAAATATGTGTTTAGCTTTTCTTTCATGCTGTCTTTATATTTTATTGAAGCAGCAATTAATTTCATCTCAAAGGCACCATTTTTACCAGAGTTTCTAAGAAGAGCTTTTACTTACCCAATAAAGCGGATATTTAATACAGTATCTTCAAAATACCGCCATAAACAAGCGACTTTAAACCGTTTGAACATGATTGATTTGGCAATGCGCAATATGCAGTTTAAGAAATCGCGTACCCTAATAACAGTTGGTGGAATGGCAGTAGGGATTGCGGCTATTGTGTTTTTAGTGTCAATTGGTTTTGGGGTACAGGAATTAGTAATTGGTCGAGTAGCTAGTTTAGAGGAATTAAGACAAACGGATGTGAATATTCAAAGTGGTAGTAAAGTTAAAATCACTGATAAAACAATTTCTGATATTCAGGAGTTTACTGGAGTACATTCTGTACAACCATTAATTGCGGTGGTGGGAAGAGTAAATTTTGAAAATTCAGTTACTGATGTAGCTGCTTACGGTGTGACTACTGATTACCTTAAATATTCGGCTACTCAACCAGTGCAAGGCCGCTTGTTTGAGAGTAACGACCTAGTCGTATCGGTTGGGGGTGATACTTTTGGGGGTACTGTAGCTGGGATAAAGACTATTCAGGAGCAACAAAAAGAAGTGGTGTTGGCTAAGGAGTTGGAGGAAATCCAGCCCGTATTTTTTACTATTCATGAAGAAGTGTGGTTGCCTGTATTTAGTCAGGCAACTTCAGCTAGTAATATCATAGGTTTTACTAAAAGGGTTGAAGGTATTCAAAAAGGAGTTGAAGTTTGGGGTGGTTGGTATGTATCTGAAAATGGTGCTGGAGAAGCTGGTAAAGACGAGCAAGGTAACATTTTAGGACGCTGGGTATCCGCTAAGTATTCTCTGTGGAATGCGGGGGGATGTGGCGAGCAGGCAGAAACAGATTGCGTTGAGGGGGAATATCTTCCGGTGCTCAAGGATAACAGCCAGGTTCAGTTGGAGGGTTATATTATGGAGAACAATTTGACTTTAAGAGTTGGGGCTGCCTTGGATGGGGAAGTATTAGGAGATATGGTGTTAACAGCTGATAATAATGCTGAAGTTTTAGCAGAAACTACGACTGCTCCTACAGGTGTGACCGATGTTACTCCTGCTCAAAAATCACCTATTCAAGATAGTTTACTCATGGAGATTGAATCATTATTGCAGGAGGAGGCTTCAGAGGCAGCTGGCATTGTAATTCCTGAAGATATGGAAACAGCAATAATTAGCCCCCACGCTCTCAAAGAAGCAATAGTCAATAGAGCGATGATTAAAGTGTTGGGTATTTCAGAAGAAAACGCCGTTGGTAGTAAGCTCTCTGTTTCCTTTGTGGTGGTTGGTTCTTTGTTAGATTCAGATAAAAAGCTGTTATCAGAAACAGCCCAATACGAAATTGTGGGTGTGGATCCCGATGAAAGAACACCTTTCTTTTATGTGCCATTTATTGATCTTAGAACTTTGGGTATCAACAATTATTCTCAATTGAAGGTAATTGCTGCTAAGGAAGAAGCTCTTCCGAAAGTGAGAGAGCAAGTGGAAGTACTCGGTTTGAAGACATATTCCGTTGCCGATACCGTGGCGCAAATCAATAATTTATTTAACACAATTAGAATATTACTAGCTATTATCGGTGGTGTGGCGTTAGCAGTGGCATCTTTAGGGATGTTTAATACCCTGACGGTATCGCTACTGGAAAGAACTCGGGAAGTAGGTTTGATGAAAGCGATGGGGATGAAATCCTATGAAGTGAGAGAACTTTTTCTGACTGAATCTATGGTAATGGGTTTTATGGGAGGATTTCTGGGGGTATTTTTGGGAGTGCTCTCCGGTAAACTCTTAAGTTTATTATTAACGCTTTATTCAGTTTCTAGGGGTTTTGTAGGTATTGATATCTCTTCAACCCCAGCTTCTTTGGTTGGTTTAACGATGGTCTTCGCCTTGTTAGTTGGTTTGGTAACTGGGTTCTACCCCGCCCATAGGGCAACCAAAATATCGGCCTTGAATGCTTTAAGGTATGAGTAACTGGTAGTCTTACTTCTTAAAAAAACCTGTACTTGCTTTGCTTTAGTGTTAATCCGACTTATTTTCAAGAAGCTGATATTGTAGATGTTAAATTTACGAGCAAGCCCTCTCCCACAATGGCTGGTGGGTTGCAGTAACACTTTTTATCCACCTAAAGACTTTCTTTGGTAGCTTGACCTAAAGAGCCTTAAGAGGCTAAAATGCTCGTCAACCAGCCACTTACACTGACAAGGAGAAGAAAGTGCACTTTCGGGTGAGCGGAGATAGCTTGGAAGTGGGTCGGTTTACGGTCAGACCTAAAGGTGCTGATTGTTGGGAACTTTGGCAGAGTAGTAATTTGCTCCGAGAGGGACAAGCGTATATGTCTGCTGAACTAATATGGACACCTGATGGTGGTATGGTTTATGGGCGGGTGGTATCCTGGTTGAGTTGTTTGGTAGTGGTACCTAGTAAGGAAAGTTACCTTCCGGTGGTGAGCCTTGAGCCATGGGATGTAGCTATTCTGTGGGCGGAAATGTCCCTTGAGCAAAGGCAAGCTTTTGCTAAGGGGCTAAAACCAGTGCAACGGGATACTGTTTGCTATGAACTGACCGATGTGAAGGCAGTCTTCCCCTCGGCGATAAGGGGAGCCCAGTTACTGATTCGGTCAGTAGTCTTTCCCGGTCGCCAGGTGGGTATTGTGCAGTAGGGGTTGCTCCTTTTTTGGAGACGGGAGCAACCCCGTTTCCTTTTAGCTAATTTTAATTAAGCGCTATTCCTAGTAAGATACAAATTGTGCGAAGTAAGAAAAAAGTAGTGACCATTGGCGGAGGTACTGGTTCTCCCATCATTATCCAAGCTTTAATAAAAGCGGGTATTGATGGTATTACCGCTATTAGTGCGGCGATGGATTCGGGAGGTCGTACGGGAGCAATTAAGATGGATGAGCGGGGGCAGGTGATTTCGGTGGGGGATCTGTGGCGGACACTGCTGGCCTTATTACCACCGGAAGAATATGTGAAACCCAGTACGCAAGCGTTTACAGAAATGATCAGTTATACGGATGGTCGGTGGCGAAATGTTGGATACACTCTTTATTATGCGCTACTGGAAAAGTATCAGAATAATTATGTTGAAGTCCAAGCACTCCTAGAGCAATTATTAGGAGTCCGTTTTGCTGGTTCGGCGATTCCGATCACCTTAAGACCAACCACTTTATGCTTTCGGACGGCTTCTGGCTCCATCTATTATGGTGAACATGAATTAGATAAACATAATATGTCCACTGATATGGTGGACACCATCTGGTGTGATCCGCTGGTAAGTGCCCAACAAGAAGCGCTGAAAGCAATTCGCCAAGCAGACTATCTTATATATTGCCCTGGGAGTTTATATGGGTCGGTGCTCTCTAATTTCTTGCCCGAAGGGGTGAGTGAGGCACTCAAAAATACTAGAGCACATAAAGTACTCATTACTAATTTGGTGACTACCAGAAACGAGACTCACGGTTTTAACCCTATCGATTATTGGGATGTTTTATCGCGGTACAGTAATCTGTCAAAACCTATTGATCTGATGATCACGCCGGAGTTATCTCAAATTGAGTTTGAACAAAAATACCCCCTGATTGCTAACCGTTATCAGAGGGAACACGCTTACTTTTTAGGGTGGCAGATTAATGAATTGAGAGAGATCCGCGAGCGTGGTGTGAAAGTGATTAGAGGTAAGATTTATCACGTTACGGAACGACAAGAACTAAGGCACAACGAAGAAAGCTTGGCCAACCTGTTTTCAACCCTCCTTGTTTAGTACCCTCTGGATTCATATACTGTTATTAGTTATTAGTTATTAGTTATTAGTTATTAGTTATTAGTTATTAGTTATTAGTTATT